>NZ_CP080623.1:2422500-3022500 GCF_019599045.1 Roseovarius sp. SCSIO 43702 | reverse complement strand
CCGGGGCTGCACGTCGCAGATGCGCGATTCGATGGTGGGAAACTTGGACGAGGGGCGCAGATCCCACCAGATCTTGGAGCTGTCCTCGATCACGCCCAGATCGACGAGCGTGGCGACGGAGCGCTCGAATTCCGAGAAGCTGTCCATCCGGGGCGGCAGGCCCGTGCGGGGCAGGTTGTCGAAGATCGTGAGCCGGTAGCAGGCAAGGCCGGTATCCTGTCCCTGCCAGAAGGGCGAGGAGCACGAGAGCGCCAGGAGATGCGGCAGGAAATAGCTGAGCTGGTTCATCAGGTCGGTGCGGCGGTCGGGGTCGTCGATGCCCACGTGAACATGCATCCCGCAGATCAGCATCCGGCGCACCACGCCGGCGAGATCGCTTTTCAGCGTGTTGTAGCGGTCCTTGTCGGTGTTCTTCTGATCGCGCCAGTCCGAGAACGGGTGACAGGAGGCGGCGATGGGCGCGAGATTGTGTTTCGCGGCGTGTTTCGAGACGCAGGCACGCAGGCGGCGCAGATCCTCGCGCGCCTCGCCGACGGTGGCGCAGACGCGGGTGCCGATCTCGATCTGGCAATTGAGGAACTCGGGCGCGACCTGCTCGCCAAGCTCGGACTGGCAGGCCTCCATCAGGTCGGGCGGCCCCTCGGCGAGCGCCATGCTGTCGCGATCGACAAGGAGATATTCCTCCTCGATGCCGATGGTGAAGTCGGGTTCGGTGATCGCCATGGCATGCCTTCCGTCGGGGTCCGCTCAGGAAAGCGCGGAATCCGGGGGCTGCCAAGGGAAAATGTCGCGCCGGCGGGGCAGTCGAAGACGATTGGCGCGAACTTTCCGCGCTTCCCCTCATTGCGGTTGTGCGCGCCTGCCGGCAGCGGGCGGAGATATCTGGGCGGGATGAAGGAAGGAAAAAGGGCCCCGCGCGTGGCAGGGCCCTTGATCGGACGGGACGGTTTCGGCGCTCAGTCGGCGAGCTTGAAGTGGAACTCGCCGCCTTCCTTGATGCCGGAGGGCCAGCGGGACGTGACCGTCTTGGTCTTGGTGTAGAAGCGGAAGGCATCGGGGCCATACTGGTTGAGGTCGCCGAAGCCCGATTTCTTCCAGCCGCCGAAGGTGTAGTAGCTGAGCGGAACGGGGATGGGGAAGTTGATGCCCACCATGCCCACGTTGACACGGGCCGCGTATTCACGGGCGGCGTCGCCGTCGCGGGTGAAGATCGCGGTGCCGTTGCCCATCTCGTGATCGGAGGCGAGCTTGAGCGCCTCCTCGAAGGAACCCGCGCGCACGGTCGACAGGACCGGGCCGAAGATCTCCTGCTTGTAGATGTCCATGTCGGGCGTGACCTTGTCGAAGAGGTGGGGCCCCACGAAGAAGCCGTCCTCATAACCCTGGAGCGAGAAGCCGCGTCCGTCCACGACGAGCTCGGCGCCCTGGTCGATGCCGGATTGCACGAGGCCCTCGATGCGCTTCTTGGCCTCGGCGGTGACGACGGGGCCGTAATCCATCTCGGTATCCGAGGTGTAGGGGCCGACCTTGAGCTTCTCGACGCGCGGCACGAGCTTCTCGATGAGGCGGTCGGCGGTCTCGTCGCCCACCGGCACCGCCACCGAGATCGCCATGCAGCGTTCGCCCGCGGCGCCGTAGCCCGCGCCCACGAGCGCATCCGCCGCCTGGTCCATGTCGGCGTCGGGCATGATGATCATGTGGTTCTTGGCGCCGCCGAAGCACTGCGCGCGCTTCCCGTTCGAGCAGGCGCGGCCGTAGATGTATTGCGCGATCGGCGTCGAGCCGACGAAACCGACGGCCTGGATCGTGTCGTTGTCGAGGATCGCGTCCACGACCTCCTTGTCGCCGTTGACGACCTGGCAAAGACCATCGGGAAGTCCGGCTTCCTGCCAGAGTTCGGCCAGCATGAGCGGGCAGGAGGGATCGCGTTCGCTGGGCTTGATGATGACCGCGTTGCCGGCCGCGAGGGCGGGGCCCATCTTCCACATCGGGATCATGGCGGGGAAGTTGAAGGGCGTGATACCGGCCACGACGCCGAGCGGCTGGCGCATGGAATAGATGTCGATGCCGGTGGAGGCGTCACCGGAATACTCGCCCTTGAGGAAATGCGGCGCGCCGATGCAGAATTCGACGACTTCCATGCCGCGCTGCACGTCGCCCTTCGCGTCGGGCAGGGTCTTGCCGTGTTCGCGGCTGATCGCCTCGGCGAGCTTGTCCATGTCGCGATTCACCAGGCGGACGAATTCCATCATGATCCGCGCCCGCTTCTGCGGGTTGACGGTCGCCCATTCCTTCTGGGCCTTGGCGGCGGAGGCGACTGCGGCGTCGAGCTCGGCCACGGTGGCGAGGGGGGTGCGTGCCTGCACCTCGCCGGTGGCGGGGTTGTAGACGTCGGAGAAGCGGTCGGAATTGCCCTTGGTCCGCTTGCCGTCGATGAAATGATGAAGGTCCTGCATGGTCGGTCTCCTCGGTTCGAGAACTGTCGCGCAGAAGGTAGCGTTGCAGAATTGACAGGAAAAGAGGCAATGCATCAAAAGGGGTCTTGCAGAAATGCAAGACGCACGTGTGGAGGTAGAGCGGATGGCGAGACCGAACTGGGACGATCTGAAGGTGTTTCTCGCCGTGGCGCGGGCCGAGAGCCTGACCGGGGCAGGCCGGAGCCTGCGGGTCGATCCGGCGACCGTGGGCCGGCGCATCGCCCGGCTGGAGCGCGCCCTGGGTGCGCTGCTTTTCGCGCGGTCGCCGCAGGGTTACGCGCTCACGCCCGAGGGCCAGCGCCTTATGGCGCAGGCCGCGCGCGCCGAGGAAGAGATGGCGCGCGCCTTCGAGGAACTGGATGCCGAGGCCGGACAGCTCACGGGGCAGATCCGGCTGGGGGCGCCGGATGGCTCGGCCAATTTCCTCCTGCCGCAGGTCTGTGCCGCGATCGCCGCGCAGAACCCGGATCTCGAGGTGCAGATCGTGGCCTTGCCGCGGGTCTTCAACCTGTCCAAGCGCGAGGCCGACATGGCGATCGGCGTAAGCGCGCCGACGGCGGGGCGGCTTCGGGTCGAAAAGCTGACCGATTACCGGCTGCATCTGGCCGCCTCGCGCGCCTATCTCGACGCCGCGCCGCCGATTCGCACCCTCGGGGACCTCTCGCGGCACCGGATCGTGGGATACATCCAGGACATGATCTTCGACCGCGAACTCGATTACCTGAGCGAGGCGGGGCTTGACGCGGTGCACCTGGCCTCGAACTCGGTCTCGGTGCAGCTCAACTGGATCCGGCAGGGCGCAGGCGTGGGCGTGGTCCATGACTTCGCCATTCCCTCGGCGCCGGGGGTGGAGCGAATCCTGACCCACGAAGTGAGCCTGACGCGCAGCTTCTATCTCATCCGGCATGCCGACAACCTGCGGCTGGAGCGGCTCGACCGGTTCGCGGCGGCGCTGGCCGAGGGCATGCGGCGGGAGGTGGCGCGGCTCGAGGCGCTGGCTTGACAGGTGGGGGGGGATGCACGACGCTTGACACCCAGCAACCACGAGGGAGAGACGCTATGCTTGTGAGCCAGATACTGAGCGGCAAGGGCGGGGGCAAGGTGATCACGGCCACGCCCGACATGCTCATTTCCGAGGCCGCGGCGATCCTCGCGGAGCGCCGGATCGGGGGACTCGTGGTATCGACCGATGGCAGCTCGATCGAGGGCATCCTGTCGGAGCGCGACATCGTGCGGTCGCTGGCCGCACGGGGTGCCACCTGTCTCGAGGACAAGGTGGCCGACCTGATGACGCGCAACCCGGTCTGTTGCAGCCGCGAGGATACCTCCGACCAGGTGCTCCTGCGGATGACCGAGGGCCGCTTTCGCCACATGCCGGTCGTCGAGGACGGAAAGCTGGCGGGGATCGTGACCATCGGCGACGTGGTGTCGGCGCGGCTGAGCCAGCTTTCGATGGAGAAAGACGCGCTCGAAGGGATGATCATGGGGCGGTGACGCGCCGGGCATCGTGACGGGCTTCACCCCCGGAAACCCGGAATTTTCCGGGCGTGGCCCCTTGCAATGCGGGGCGTCTCGGTGTTGCCTGCGCCGGACCATCGAAACGGAGCGACCAGATGCGCATCGGCCTCTACCCCGGAACGTTCGACCCGATCACGCTGGGCCACATCGACATCATCCGGCGGGCGGCGGTCCTGGTCGACCGTCTCGTGATCGGGGTGGCCATCAACCGCGACAAGGGGCCCTTGTTCTGCCTCGAGGAACGGGTCGCGATGATCGAGGCGGAATGCGCCAAGCTCGGCGAGCAGACGGGCATCGAGATCGTGGTGCACCCGTTCGAGAACCTGCTGATCGACTGCGCGCGGGACGTGAACGCGCAGATCATGATCCGCGGGCTGCGCGCGGTGGGTGATTTCGAGTACGAGTTCCAGATGGTCGGCATGAACCGCGCGCTCGATGACGGGGTCGAGACGGTGTTCCTGATGGCCGACGCGGAACATCAGGCGATCGCATCCAAGCTGGTGAAGGAGATCGCGCGATTGGGCGGGGACGTGCGCAAGTTCGTGACGCCGGCCGTGCGCGAGGCGCTGCGAGAGAAATTCGACGGGTCGGCGTAGGGCCTTCTCGATCTACCGCCAGAAGGCCAGCCATTCGATCATGTCCGCGAACTTGCGCGCAACGAAGAGCGTGCCGGCCCAGTCCTGGTAGCTGCGGTCGAGGGCCAGAAGGACCAAGATGATGAGCCCGAGCGCGAGCGCGATGCGGTTGGTCATGGCGCGGGCGCCCCCCGGATGCGAAACGTCCCGCCGGGTATGCCCGACGGGACGCATCCGCGCAAGAAGCGCCGGTCCTCAGCCAAGCCTGCCCATCGCGACGGCCACGTCGGCCATGCGCACGGAGAAGCCCCATTCGTTGTCATACCAGGCCAGAACGCGCACCAGTCGGCCGCCGATCACCTTGGTCTGTTCGGGCGCGAAGATCGCGCTTTCCTCGGTATGGTTGAAATCGATCGAGACCTTGGGCTCGGGGTCGTAGCCCAGGATGCCATTCATCGGGCCCGAGGCCGCAGCCTCGACGGCGGCGTTCACCTCCGCCTCGGTCACCTCGCGGGACGCCACGAAGGTAAGGTCTACCGCCGAGACGTTGGGCGTGGGCACCCGGATGGCGGAGCCGTCGAGCTTGCCCTTGAGCGCGGGCAACACCTCGCCCAGGGCCTTGGCGGCGCCGGTGGAGGTGGGGATCATCGACATGGCCGCCGCGCGGGCGCGGTAGAGATCCTTGTGCCGCCGGTCGAGCGTGGGCTGGTCGCCCGTGTAGGCGTGGATCGTGGTCATGATCCCGCTCTCGATGCCGATCGCCTCGTGCAGGACCTTGGCGACCGGGGCGAGGCAGTTCGTCGTGCAGGAGCCGTTCGAGACCATGCGGTCCTGGGCGGTCAGGTCGCCGTCGTTGACGCCCATGACCACGGTCCGGTCCACGTTCTTGCCCGGCGCCGAGAGGAGCACCTTGCCGGCGCCCCGCTCGAGATGCGTCTTCGCCTTCTCGCCGTCGTTGAACTTGCCCGTGCATTCGAGCACCACGTCGCAGCCCGACCAGTCAAGCTCGTCCATCTCGTAGGTCGAGAACATCTGCATCGGGCCGCGCCCCAGATCCATCGTGCCGTCGCCGAGCGCGATCGGGTTCGTGAAACGACCATGCACGCTGTCATACTTGAGAAGATGCGCGGCGGTCTCGAGCGGGCCGGTGGCGTTGACCTTCGTGACCTCGATGTCGTCGCGCCCGGACTGGGCGATATGCGCGAGCGTGCAGCGGCCGATGCGGCCGAACCCGTTGATCCCGACTTTGATGGTCATGGCGTGCTCCTCGATGGTGGCTTTGGGCCGGGATATAGAGGGGGGCGGCGCAGGCTGAAAGGTGCAAAACGCGGCCCGGGGGTGGTGTTAGCGTTAAATTGTCCCGCCCCGTCGCTTCATCTTGCTCTCAAATACTCCCGCCGGAGGCGCAGGTTTCAGGACGCGGAACCCTCCGGGCACGGTGCGGGACGGTTGACCGGACCACCCGCAAGGGGTAGTCTGTTTACCTTCTGTTCACCCCAGATATGGCCCCCGCATGTCCCGATTCGCCGCCCCGATTTCCCAGTCGATCTGGGACATGAAATACCGCTTCAAGGACGCGGACGGCACGCCCCGCGACGCCACGGTCGAGGATACGTGGCGGCGTATCGCGCGGGCGCTGGCGGCGGTCGAGGCGGAGCCGGAGGCGTGGGAAGACCGCTTTTACGAGGCGCTCGAGGATTTCCGCTTTCTCCCCGCGGGCCGGATCATCGCGGGGGCGGGCACCGAGAGGTCGGTCACGCTTTTCAACTGTTTCGTCATGGGCACGATTCCGGACGACATGGGCGGCATCTTCGATGCACTGCGCGAGGCCGCGCTGACCATGCAGCAGGGCGGCGGGATCGGCTATGATTTCTCGACCATCCGCCCCAGGGGCGCGGATGTGAAGGGTGTGGGCGCGGATGCGAGCGGCCCCTTGAGCTTCATGGACGTGTGGGACGCGATGTGCCGCACGATCATGAGCGCCGGATCGCGCCGGGGCGCGATGATGGCCACGATGCGCTGCGATCACCCGGATATCGAGGAGTTCATCGCGGTCAAGGCCGATCCCGCGCGCCTGCGCATGTTCAACCTGAGCGTTCTGGTTACGGATGCGTTCATGGAGGCGGTCAAGGCCGACGGGCCGTGGGAGCTCAGCTTCGGCGGGAAGGTCTATCGCACGCTCGAGGCGCGCGACCTGTGGAACCGGATCATGCAGGCGACCTATGATTTCGCCGAGCCGGGCGTCATCTTCATCGACCGCATCAACGCCGCCAACAACCTGCATTACTGCGAGACGATCGCGGCCACCAATCCCTGCGGAGAGCAGCCGCTCCCGCCTTATGGCGCATGTCTTCTGGGTTCGGTCAACCTCGCCCGGCTGGTGCGCGACCCGTTCGGTGGGGACGCGCGGGTGGACGAGGCGGAACTGGCCGAACTGGTGTCCGTCGCGGTGCGGATGATGGACAATGTCGTCGATGCGAGCCGCTTTCCCCTTCCAGAGCAGGAGGCCGAGGCGAAGGCCAAGCGGCGGATCGGCCTCGGCGTCACCGGGCTCGCCGATGCGTTGATGATGGTGGGATTGCGTTATGGCAGCGAGGAAGCCGCGGCGCAGACCGAAAGCTGGCTGCGCGCGGTCGCGCGGGCGGCCTACCTCGCCTCGGTCGAGCTTGCGCGCGAGAAGGGTGCCTTCGCGCTGTTCGAGGCCGAGCCGTATCTTGCCAGCGGAACGATGCAGGGCATGGACGAGGATGTGCGCGCAGCCATCGCCACGCATGGCATCCGCAACGCGCTTCTGACCTCGATCGCCCCCACGGGCACGATCAGCCTCTATGCCGGCAACGTCTCGAGCGGGATCGAGCCGGTCTTCGCCCATTCCTACACCCGCAAGGTGCTTCAGAAGGACGGCAGCCGAACGGAGGAGGAGGTGGTGGATTACGCCGTGCAGATGTGGCGCGACATGATGGGCGACGCGCCCCTGCCCGACCATTTCGTGAACGCCCAGACGCTTGCGCCGATGGATCACGTGCGCATGCAGGCGGCGGCGCAGAAATGGGTGGATTCGTCGATCTCGAAGACGATCAACTGCCCCGAGGACATCTCCTTCGCCGATTTCAAGGACGTCTACATGCAGGCCTGGGACCTGGGCTGCAAGGGCTGCACGACCTATCGGCCGAACGAGGTGACGGGAAGCGTGCTGAGTGTGAGAGAGACCGAGGAGGCCCCGGATCAGGTCCGGGGCGTGGGCGTATCGGAGGATGGCGATGTGATCTACATGGCCGAGCCGCTGGACCGTCCGCAGGAGCTCGAGGGGGCGACCTACAAGCTGAAGTGGCCCGACAGCAGCCACGCGATCTATGTCACCGTGAACGACATCGTGCTGGGCGGGCACAGGCGGCCCTTCGAGGTGTTCATCAACTCGAAGAACATGGAGCATTTCGCGTGGACCGTGGCGCTCACGCGGATGATCTCGGCGGTGTTCCGGCGCGGCGGCGACGTGAGTTTCGTGGTCGAGGAGCTCAAGGCCGTGTTCGACCCGCGGGGCGGTGCGTGGATGGCGGGCAAATACGTGCCCTCGATCCTCGCGGCGATCGGCGGCATTCTCGAACAGCACATGATCCGTATCGGCTTTCTCGAGGGCGAGGGGATGGGCCTCAAGACCGATCCGCGTGCCGAGGTCGTGAACCTTCCCGGCAGCCGCGGCGCCGCCTGCCCGGCCTGCGGCGAGTACGAGATGCGGATGAGTGAAGGCTGCCTCACCTGCGGCGCGTGCGGCTACAGCAAGTGCGGGTGACGGGGACGGGCGTTACAGTTGTAAGCCGAGAGAACTATTTGTTCTTTCAAGGAGATTTTCTTGACATTCCGGCAAGCGTGACTTGACCCCGGGCCGAAACGCCCGGTTTTCGCGACCGAACACCCTCCGGTTGCTTTCCGTTACGTAATATCGCAGCCTGGTAGAAATTTGCCAGCGCCGTCCTGCCTGCGTCGGCTCCGAAGGAGCTTTTCCATGTCCACCCGCGATTTCCGATCAACTCGCCGACAGTTCCTCCAGGGCGGGGCCGCCGGTGCGGCTTTGTCCACGGTTGCCCGGCCCCTTGCCGCGCAGGAGCCGCCGGTTCCGCTTGAGCAGTATGAGGCCGAATTCTTCGACGCGGGCGAATGGGCGTTCGTGATGGCGGCCACCGCGCGGCTGATCCCGTCAGAGGGCGACGGCCCCGGCGCGCTCGAGACCCGCGTGCCGGTCTTCATCGACCGCGAGATGGCGGGCGAGTTCGGGCAGGCCGCCACCTGGTACATGGAGGGCCCGCATCAGCCGGATGCCGCACCGTTGTTTGGATACCAGTCGCCGCTGAGCCCCGCCGAGGTGTATCGGGGAGGCATCGCGGCATTCAACGAGTGGTGCAGTTCGGAGCATGGCGCAGGCTTTGCCGATCTCGACGCGGACACGCAGGACGCCGCGCTGACCGCGCTGGAGGCGGGCGACGTGCCGCTTGCCCCGGAACTGCGCGATTTCTTTGCCCTGCTGCTTCAGAATACGAAGGAAGGCTATTTCGCCGATCCGCGTCACGGCGGCAATCACGGCATGGCGTCCTGGGTCCATATCGGGTTCCCCGGCGCGCGGGCGAGTTTCCTGGAATGGACGGACCCGTCAAAGGACGACGTGCCCTATCCGCTGGGGCCGGTTTCCATCTCGGGCGAGAGGGCTTGAACCATGGCACGTGAAGAAAAGCGCAAGGACGTGGTGATCGTCGGTTTGGGCTGGACCGGCTCGATCCTGGGGATCGAACTGGCCGATGAGGGCCTTGAGGTGTTGGCGCTGGAGCGCGGGCCCGATCGCGACACGGTTCCCGATTTCCAGTATCCCGACGTGGCGGACGAATTGCGCTACGGCATCCGCTACGGCTTCATGCAGAAGCCCAGGAACTCCACGATCACCCTGCGGCACGGCCTTGATGACACTGCCCTGCCGTATCGGCAGCTCGGGTCGTTCCTGCCCGGCGACGGCGTTGGTGGTGCGGGCATCCACTGGAACGGCCACAACTGGCGCGCGATGGAAGAGGAGTTCCGCCTGCGGTCCTATGTGGAGGAAGAGTTCGGCGCGGACATCATTCCCGAGGGCATGACGATCCAGGACTGGGGCGTCACCTACGAAGAACTCGAGCCGCATTTCGACCGGTTCGAGTACATGGCCGGGATCGCCGGCCAGGCGGGCAACATCAACGGCGAGATCATTCCCGGCGGCAACCCGTTCGAGGCGCCGCGGTCGCGTGATTTTCCCATGCCTCCGCTGCCCCAGACCCTGAACGGACGCATGTTCAAGGCCGCCACAGAGGCGATGGGTCTGCACCCGTTTCCGCGCCCCGCCGCCAACGCGTCCGAGGCCTATGTCAACGAATACGGAATGCAGCTTGGCCCCTGCAACTACTGTGGTTTCTGCGAACGCTATGGTTGCCTGAACTATTCCAAGGCCTCCCCCCAGACCTGTATCCTGGACGCGCTGAAGCGCCGGCCCAATTTCAGCTATCGCACCCGTTGCGAGGTCCTGAAGGTGGAAAAGGCCGCCGATGGCAAGACCGCAACCGGCGTCACCTATTGGGACGAAGAGGCCGGAGAAGAGGTGTTTCAGCCCGCCGACCTGGTGATCCTTGCGGCCTATCAGCTGCACAACACCCACCTGATGCTGCTGTCGGGGCTGGGCGAGCCCTACGACCCGCGGACCGGCGAGGGCGTGACCGGCAAGAACTATGCCTACCAGATGAGCGGTGGCACCTCGATGTTCTTCGAGGACGTGGAATTCAATCCCTTCGTCGGTGCCGGGTCGAACGGCTATTGCATCGACGATTACGCCATCAACCAGATCGATTTCGCCGCCGAGGGGTTCATCGGCGGCAGCTATATCAGCACCAGCCAGACCAACGGGCAGCCGATCCGGTCGATGCGCGTGCCCGGCGATGTGCCGAAATGGGGCGCAGGCTGGAAGGAGGGGATCAAGAAATGGTACGGCCATTCCATGTCGATCGGCAGCCACGGGTCGAACATGGCCTATCGCGACTGCTATCTCGATCTCGATCCCACCTACAAGGATCCGCATGGCCGCCCCTTGATGCGGTTGACCTTCGACTGGAAGGACAACGATATCCGCATGACCCAGTTCATGCGCCGCCAGATCGAACCCATCGCACAGTCGATGAACCCCACCTCGTGGGCCTCGGGCTACAAGCAGGAGGGCGCGCGCTATGACATCCGGCCCTATCAGACGACGCATAACGTGGGTGGCACGATCATGGGCGAGGATCCCAAGACCTCGGTGCTGAACCGTTATCTGCAATGCTGGGACGTGCATAACGTCTTCGCCATGGGGGCAGGGGCGTTTCCGCAGAACATCCAGTACAACCCCACCGGCGTCGTCGGGGCGCTGGCCTACTGGGCAAGCGATGCCATCCGCAAGGATTACCTGACCAATCCGCGGCCCCTGGTCTGAGGAGATACGATCATGCAGACTTTTCTCCGCATTCTGCCCGCGCTTGTCCTTGTCGGGATCGTGGCGCTGGCCGCGTTCATCTTCTGGCCGGTTCAGACGACGCCGCCGCAAGCCGATCTGCCCGCCGATTACGAGGTGCCGGAGGGCGCCGGTGAATATGCCATGCAACTGGCCGACTGCGCCGCCTGTCACACGGCAGAGGGGGGCGAACGCTTTGCCGGCGGGCGGGCGATCGAAAGTCCGATGGGTGTCATATATTCCTCCAACATCACGCCAGATCCGGACACCGGCATCGGCGGCGTGACATTGGACCAGTTCCGCGCCGCGCTCTACGACGGCATCGGCAAGGATGGCGAACATCTCTACCCGGCCATGCCCTATGCCAATTACCGCAAGCTGAGCGAGCGTGACGTGCGCGCACTTTACGCGTATTTCATGGACGAGGTTCCCGCGGTGCGCCATGCGGTCACCGAGACCAACCTGACCTTCCCCTTCAATCAGCGCTGGGGGATTCGGGCGTGGAAATGGGTGGCATTGGGCGAGGCCGGCTTCACGCCGGAATTCGATGACGAGCAGCTGAATCGCGGCGCCTATCTGGTCGAAGGGCCGGGCCATTGCGGCGCCTGTCACAGCCCGCGCACCGCTCTCTTCGCGCAGGCGGGATACACGGCGGCGGATGACCGGTTCATGGCCGGTGGGGAGATCGCCGGGTGGCACGCGCCCGACCTGCGCGAGCCGAACAGCGCGCCCCAGAAATGGGCCGCCGAGCAACTGGCCCATTGGCTGCGCACCGGGCGCAACAACCATGCCGGCGTGAGCGGTGAAATGAAGCTGGTCGTGGGCGAATCCCTGCAATATCTGACTGACGAGGATGTCGCCGCGATGGTCGCGTATCTGCGCCATATCGGCCGCGATGGTCCCGCGCCGGAGACCCCCCGGGCGCGCCCCGAGACGTCGGGCGAGACCGAGGCGCTGCTTGCCTCCGCCGATCCGGATATGGATCTGGGCGCGCGTCTTTACCTCGACAACTGCAATGCCTGCCATTTCGTCGATGGTCTGGGCGGGAACGAGGTGTTTCCCGAACTCGATGGCAATTCGCTGGTCAACGCGCCGGGAGGCACGGGCCTGATAAATATCATCCTGCACGGTGCGGAAACGCCATCGACCGAGATACGACCCATGCGTCTGCGCATGCCGGGCTTTGCCGACCGGTTGTCGGACGACGAGGTGGCGACGCTGGCGAATTTCGTGCGCAGCGGGTGGAGCAACTCCGCGCCCCCCGTGGATGCGGATACGGTCGCAGGGTTGCGTGAGAGCGGCGCCGAGGCCGATTGAGGCGAAACGACCAGCGGCAAGGTTACACGCGATTGCATTTGCGCGCGCTGCGGGGTTGGGTAATCTGGGCCCGTGCGGCGCGGCGTCGCGAGAGGACCGGATTTGAGTGAAGCCACAACCCCGACCAGTCGGCCCACGAGCGCACGGATCGTTGCGGTCGGTGTGATCCTCCTGCTGATCGTCGTCGCGGCGATCTATGCGGTTATGGACCGCAGCGTGCCCGGCAGTGCGCGGGGCGTCGTCTCGGCCTATGTCGTGCAGATCGCGCCGCGCGTCTCGGGGACCGTGACGCAGGTTCACGTGGCGGACGATGCCATCGTCGAGACGGGCGATGCGCTTTTCTCGCTCGATCCGCGGCCCTTCGAGCTGGCCGTGCGGCAGGCCGAGGCGAATGTCGCGAGCGCGCTCCAGAACGTGGACGCGTCGAGCGCGTCGATCGTGGCGGCGCAGGCTTCCGTCACGCAGGCTCGCACCGCGCTCGACAATACCCGCGCCGAGGCCGAACGCACATTCAAGCTGGAGGAACGCGGCATTGTCGCTGCAGCGCGCGGCGACCAGGCCCGCGCCGCCGTGGCCGAGGCAAAGGCGGCGCTGGACCAGGCAGAGGCCAACCTCGAGAGTGCGCAGGCACAGCTCGGTCCCGAAGGCGAGGACAACCCCGCCTTCCAGGCCGCCGCCGCGCAGCTCGAGCAGGCGCAATACGATCTGGCCTCGACCACAGTGCGCGCGCAGCACCGCGGCGCGGTGACCAACCTGACGCTGGCCGAAGGCCAGTTCATCGCGGCGGGCAATCCTGCGCTGACCTTCATCGACGCCGAGGCCGGCTGGATCACGGTGGACCTGCGCGAGAACCAGTTGCAGAAGGTCGAGCCGGGCGATCCGGCGCATGTCCTCTTCGACGCGCTGCCGGGCCGCATATTTCGCGGGCGGGTCCAGAGCGTTGCCTGGGGGATCGCGCCGGGCCGCAACGTGCAGGGCGGGCTCGTGGTGAACCAGTCCTCCAAGACGTGGTTCGAGCCCGCGCGCAGCATCCCCGTGCGGATCGAGCTGGAGGGCGGTATGCAGGACTGGCCCTATGCCGCGCGGGTGGGCGGCAAGGCCCACGTGGTGATCTTTGCCGAGAGCGAGGGCGGGCCGCTCGCCCTTCTTGCACGGGGGATGCAACGGCTGCGCTCCTGGGCCAGTTTCCTGCACTGAGCCATGTATGTCCCGCCCCGCCCCAGCGTCGCCGACGATCCGCATTACGGCATCAGGCTGGGCCTGACGGGGGCGCTGTCCTTCGGCGCCGTGGCGCTGCTGGACCCCGCGATGCCGACGGTCATGGCGGCGCTGCCCGTCGGGCTGATTGCAGGGCAGCGCAAGGCATTCGCGCCCGTCAGGGTGATCGCGGCGCCGGTCATGGTTTGTGTCATGGCGGCACTCATGGCGTGGTTCGTGAACGTGTTCCAACCATTGCCGGTCGTCTATGCGGGGACGATGTGGCTGGTCTATTTCCTGGGCTTCGGGATGATCCTGGGCACCGGCGCGCCGTTCGGCATGCTGCTGGTGATCATGGCCGTGCTGTTCTCGGTCGTGGGCATGAGCGGTAGCGCTGCGGTTGCGGTGTTGAGGGACGCGTTCTTCGCAACCTCGCTGGTGGCGCTTGTGGTGATCCCGCTGGCCTATGCGCTGGTACCCGCGCGCACACGCGAGATGCAGGTCGACACCCCCGTCCCGCCGGGCGGTGATGCGGTGATGGGTGCCGCGATCCGTGCGAGCGTGCTTCTGGCGCTCAGTTTCTGGCTCTACGCGGTGATGCCACCCTCGGACATGATGCTGGCGATCATGGCGGCGATGGTGCTGGTCTTTCCGACGCGGCGAGCGGTCTTCTTCGAGGCGCGGCAACGCATGCGCGCGACGCTTTACGGAAGCGCGCTGGCCGTGGCGGTGGTGGCGGTCTACCCGCTGTCGCCCAAGCTGCCGATCCTTCTGGGTCTCGTCTTTCTCGCGGGGCTCTGGGTGGGCACCAAGGTATTGCACGACCCGCGGCCGCACATGGCCTACCAGAACGCCTATCCGGCGGCTCTTGCGCTGATCGCGGGGGCGCTGAGCACGCAGGACCTGGGGCAAGCCGTGGTCAGCCGGGTTCTGCTGACGCTGGCGGGTGCCTTCACCGCCGCCTATCTCGTCGCGATCCTCGATCACCTGACGGGCTGGCGGACCCGTGCAGCGGCCACGGTGACAGACGGCGCCGCATAGGAAAACCGTGGTGTCGCTAACGGGCACTCAGGCTAGTCTGCGATCGTGAAGGTCTGGAGTGTGACGGTCTTCGATCCGAAGGCATCACCTTGCGAAAAGGTCAGTCCGAGGTCGGGCCGGGAGACGGAGCCGATATGCAACAGGAGGCTTGTCCGGGTCAGATCGCGACCGGCGGCGAGAAGGGCGTCGTGCAGAATTTCCGACACCAGGGTCGCGTGCGCGCTCGTGGTGCTGATATTTCTCGTCAGGGCAAGCTCGAGGGCCGCGGTTTCGTGGCGGCCGATGATGATCTTTCCGCGATGGGCTCGGAACAGCGACGGTGTTCCGATCGCGATGTCGCCGGTCGTGTAGATGGTCCGGGCTTCGTCGCGCATACCCCTAGCGGCGTCTCCGCCGGTGATGAGCAGGCAATCCGGCGTATCGCCGGAGGAAAGAGGGTGACGGTCAGGAAATAGGGCCAGTAGATCGGTGGCGCGGACCTTGGTCTCGGCGGCGATACGCGGATGGTCGCATCCGTCGGCGATGGCCCCCTGGACGAGGCGCTCGGCCAGACGCTCGCGCGAGGCGTAGAGGCTTCGCAGCAGGGTGGGATCGGTGCTTTCCGTCACGGCCTCGAGGGGGAAGAGGACCGGCACGCCTGCCTTGGTGAAACGCGAAAGGTCGATCTTCGCGGACGGCGGGGGCGAGAGGATCGCGACGACCTCGGTTTTGCCAAGGTCCAGTATCTCCTGCGCCGTCCCGACGAGCGGGCGAATTTCCACGTGGCGGCCATGCAGCCCGTTGGGGGGCATTTTCGCGGCCAGCGCGGTCTCGAGAGCCCGAGCGAGACGTTGGCCGCTTGCCGGGTTCTCGGCGTCGACTGGCACGCCGAAGATGATCCGGTCGTGATGGATCCCCGTTTTCTGCTCGGCGGTGAGCGCGCCGAGATATCCGATCAACGCCGCGATGACCTCGGGCTCCAGCAGGTAGCTGGGCATGAGGCGGCTGAGCTGTCGGCCGGAGGGTGTTTCGCCGGTCGCGAGCAGATGGGCGAAGCTTTCGGGATCGTAGGCGGGACGCGCGGCGGTCGGCCGGGTCAACTCCTCCCAGGCGATCGGAGGAGCGTCCCCCTCGCCGCCACCGCGCCCGTCGCGGCGGTGGCACGAATGGCAGGGGAAGCGCGCGACCGGTGCCGTGTCGCGCCCGATCGCGACCTGGCCCGGCGCGTCCGGCAGGCCGAGGAACACCGCGCGCCCCTCGCGAAGCGGGTCTGAGGCGACCGGATGGGCCAGCAGAAGGGCCAGTATCGCGGTCCACAGCCGTCTCATGCATCGAAATGGCCGAGCATCGCCAGGATTTCATCCGCGTCCGGCATGGATAGCGAGCGGAAATAGCGGCCCGTCTCCATCTCGCCGACGAGAAAGACCGGATCGTGAAGCTCGATGTCGGTCACATCGGCATCGGCGGCCTCGAGAATATCGGCGATCACGGCCGGGGACGAAGTCAGCCAATGCCAGTTTTCGCTGGCACCGAAGGCCTCGGCAGTTCTGCGCATCTTGTCGGGCGTGTCGCTTGCCGGGTCGATGGTTATGGTCAGAAGGTGAACCGGGCGGGTGACCTCGTGCCGGCGGTCATCAACGAACTGAAGGATCTGGTTGCCGAGAGGGCAGATCGAATCGCAGGTCGTGTAGCTGAAGTTGATCACGACGATCGCGTCCTGCTCGATGTCGTCGCGCAGCGCGAAGGGGCGGGCGGCCGCGTCGAGCATGTCCGCGTTGGGCAATTGAATGCTGGCTTCGCGGAAATTCTCGGGCGCTCGCGGGTTCGCCGCGTGGATCGCGGCGCCGAGAGCGGCCATCGACGCGACGGCGAGCGTGGCGAGGAGGAGTATCTTGCGGGTCATGACGGCACCTCGATGAGAATGGCGCTTTTCAGTTGCAGGTCTTCGGGCAGCGCGACCGGGTGAAGGGCATAGGGGCCCTGATGCGGAAACCGGACCTGTCCCTTGAGCGAGCCGTCGGGCACGCGCCGGGCGATCATCCGACCCATCCAGGAGGACGACAGGCTGGCGACGAGGAACTCGGCGTGTTCGACCCGGATGACGTCGCCCGACCTGTCGCGGAACGTGAGCGAAAGCTCGACGTCCTTGCCGGGGACGACGTGCGCGCCCCCGGTCTCGAGGTCGAGGGTGATGAGATCGACACTGGTGGTGGCGGACGGGCCACGCACGCGAAAATCGAGACAGGCGGTCATGCCTCCGATGCCGGTCGTGAGGACCAGCTCTTGCTGACCGCCGGGCAGGGAGGTCACGGTTTCGAATGCGCCGGGCTCCGTCTCCCGGAGGCTGCGGTCGATGACGGCGACGCGGGCCGGCACGCCTCCGCGAAGTCGCAGGGAATCCATCGGGGGCATTTCCCCGACCGCCTGATCGTCGTGAAGCAACCACCCGGTCTGCGTCTCTGGCGAAACCGCGATGACCTGTGGCGATGGCCAGAGCGGCACGAGCAATCCCGCGCCCGCGTGGGGACGGTCGGATTTCCGGGCGAGGTCGATCTTGCGGATCTGCGCGGCCCGGCCGGGCGCGACCGAGGCCAGGTCGATCAGCCCGGCAAAGCCACCATCGAGGCTGAGCAGGTAGGCGGCGTCGTCGGTGAAGGCCACGTCGCTCAGGACGCCATCGGTCAGTTGCAGGGGTTGGACGACTGCGGCCCTTGCGACGTCGATTATGACCGCGGCGGGACCGCCGGGTGCGTAAGCAATCGCGTGGCGGCCACTGGGACTGGCCACGATGCGGCGCGCCCCGAAGCCCAAGCGGATGTCAACCGGGCGATCCGGTGCGTCGCGATAGATGATGCGGGCGAGATCGCCCCCTTCGGGAAGCGCGATGACCGACCCTTCCGCGAGCAAGGCGACGTCGGTGAGCGGGGTCATGCGGGGCAGATCGAGCAGCGTGGTGCCCGTCGCACCGTCGAACACGAGCAGACCGCCCATCGACGTGAACGCCGCCAGAAGCGGGCTTTCCGGCTCTGCCGCGGTGCGAAGGGACACGGGGCCTTCGCCGACCGGCCGCAGGCCATGGGGCGCGTCGAGCGGGAAGATCACGCCGTCCATGCGCCCGACCCAGGTGCCGCTTTCCGCGCTGGCGGCGACGTCCGAGAGTGCGGGCATGTCCTCGAACCGCCGATCGGTTTCTCCGGTGAGGAGCGACACGGAAGCCAGGCCTGTCTGCCCGGAGGTCACGAAATGGGCGCTGAACCTGCGCGGATCGACCGCCATGGCCGAAGGCAGCCGATCGAGATTGGCCGCGGCGATCATGTTGGACGACCGAAGGTTCAGTTTCGGATCGATGACACCGATGCTTGCGTCCTCGTTCATCGTGACGACGAGGATGCCGTTGAGATCGAATGATCCGAGAGGCGGTTGCGACGTGACCCGAAACGCCTGGGCCGCCGCTTCGCAGGAGGAATTGCCGGCGGCTTTCGGTCGGACCCAGCCGGCCAGGGTCAGGCCACGCGGCGCGCGGCCGGTCGTGACATCTGTCAGCGAGACGCGGACGCCGAAGGGGATGTTGGCCTCGGGCCGGATCGACCGGCGCGTCACAGGGTCGAAGAAGTCCAGCGCGGCGGCGAGGCTGGCGCGGGCGTCCTGCGCGGCTGCACCGCCTGGGACGGTCGGCAGGGCGATCAGTGCGGCAAGCAGCAGCGTGGCCGTTTTATTGGCAACTTGTGACATCCGCATCCCCGATACTTCCCGCCGGCACAACGTCGAGCAGCCCCCATGTGCCGCCCGAGCGCAGGTGCAGCGGCCCGTCGAACCAGACATAGCATCCCTCGCGCATCACCTCGGTCAGGCTGGCCGTGGTCGACTTGCCGGGCGCGAGCAGGGCGGAATGCGGAAAACCGAAGCCCGGGAAGAGATCGTCGTAATCCTGCGCCACCGTCACGAAGGCGCGTTGCCGCGCACGCCCGCCGGGGTGGACGAGGTGGATGACGACCTCCTCCCCGGCCTCGGCCCGCAGGACCGGGGTGGCCGCGTCGGCGCGGAATACCCCGTCGCCAAAATCCAGGGCGTTGAGATTGTAGTGCCGCTCGACCGTCGGCCCGTTCCCGTTCACGCCGCGAAGTTCGCGCGCGAAACTGGCGCTGCGGTAGTTCACGCCCTGGTCGCCGAGGTCGTAGCTGTCGTCGCAGACCTCGCACTCAGCGACGAGTTGCGGCGTGGTGGGCGTGGTTTCACCCGGCGGCAGGAAGCCGTTGAACACATCCGCGGAGTCGCTGTCGCGCAGGTTCAGGCCATCCTGCCAGAACAGGGTGAATTGACGGATCTGGTGCTGTTCCCCATCGAACGTGGTTTCAATGCGGCTGCTCCAGACCGGCGCTGACGCCACGGGTGCGACGACGAAGTTATTCGGCGAGATCTCGGTGAGGGTCTGTCCGCTTTGAAGGCGCGCGCTTTGCGGCATGATGTTGACCGATCCGAATAGGCCGTGCGTCGCGTGACCGACGATGTCGCCGACCGATTGGATGGGGAGGGCGCCATAGGCGTAGGGGATGAAGTGGACGCGGTCCCGTATCTCGGCCTCGGCCTCGTCCGTCAGGTCGTCGAGCAGGGATTGCAGGGCGGGGTGTAGCCCGGCGGGAAGGACGTTGCGCAGGACCTGGGGTTGGGGCGTGCCGCCCGTCATCACCAGGACACCAATATCCACCGGGCGGCCGGCAACGCGGAAGACGGCATCCGGCTGTTCGCTTGGGCTGATTTCGCCGAATGCCGCGAAGCCCTCGGCTTCGGCGGCCGACCGGATCTGTGTCCAGGCCGGATCGCCGGAGGTGAATGCGGGTTCGAAGGCGTCGGACACTCCGGGCAGCGGATCGAAATCAAGATCCTTGGGCGCCGAGGCTCGCCCGGCATAGAACGTGAGAAGTTCTATCTGGCTCTCCCGCGGTTGGTCGGGCTGGTCGATACAGGCGCCCGGTGCGCCACCGCCGCCCGGCACGTTGCAGAGCGACAAGGTCGCGTCCGGGTCCGGGGATATCCCCGCAAGCGCCCACGTTCCGTTACCGCCGAAGGGTGTCGAGACATTCTGGCGATGGTTCAGGATCGGAAGCGGGATGGTCAGCGCCAGACGCGAGGACGGGCGGATGTTGACCGTTTCGACCTGCTCATACGTGGCCGGGCTGTTCTCGCCGCCAGCAATCTGCTGCCATACCGGTTCGACGTTCAAGGGCACGATGGGCGGCATCCGGGCATCACCGAGATCGTCCGGGAGCCCGCTTGGATCGCCTTCCCCCGTGTCACGCAAGGCATTGAGAACGACGAGCTTCACGCAGTCGCCCGCGTTGAGCGGCAGGACGAAGGGCTCGGGGCGATCATACTTGTCAAGGATGGCCGTCTTGATGACGGCGAGCGGTATATCCTGCCAGCTTTGCGTATCGGTCAGTTCCGACGGTGTGACGGAACCCGGATCGTCGGGATCAAGAAGGATACGCGGGTCGACAAGGGCGAGGAACAGGCCGTTGCGGTCGAAATGGCGCGGACCGTAAGGAGTGCCCCAATCGCCGGCTTCCGCAAGCTGGCCGAACACTGTGCCGGCTTCGATGGCGATGGCGGCGGCGTGAACGCGGGGAGCGTCCTGCGAACAGCCGAAGACCTGCGTGGCCGGGAAGGTGTCCGGTCCGAGCGCGCTTTCCCTGCCGCCCTCGAGAGCGACGAGCCCGGTTTCCGCGGCGCTCTTGTGAACCCGGAAGATGCCCCAGGCGCCGTTCCAGAGCGCGTCGATCGAGCCGAAATGCAGAAGCGTGTCCGAGGGGCGGTCCTCGGTGGCCTGCGCCGCTTCGAGACCGGACGCCTCCTGCCGGAACACGCCCTGGAACTCGAAATGCTCCGAGATGCCGACTTCCTGTGCCGGGATGCGGCCCGTCGCGTTGAAGCATTCGGCAAGGAAGCTCTCGTGCTCGGACCAGTAGTCGTGATCGCTTCCGTCCGCGAACGCATCGGGGCCAAGGCGGAGCCAGGTGGAATACTGGTCCGGCCGGCCCGACCTCGCGGCATCCAGGCGCGCGCAGGCATGGGTGAGCGTTCCGTCCGGGGTGATGTCGTCGAGGCCGGGGAAACCGGTCGGGAAGGACTGATCTACGTGGCGGGGCCAAGTGTAGCCTTCGAGCTTGAAGGTATGCTGAACTTCCTGCGCACCCTGGATCAGGCGGAACTGCACCTTGTCGCCGGACAGGCTTTCGAAGATCGGCGTGGCAGGGTCGCCATGCACCTGGGAGAGGAAGACATTCGCCATGTCGCCTGCGTCGCCCGCGCGCTGCTTTCGCACCGAACAGGTGTCGGTTACGCCGGTCTGAAGGTCCGACACCCAGTCTTCGGGCGCCTTGAGCGCGCAGCTTTCACTGGCCGAAGCGCCTTCGCCGATGCGCAGAGGTATGGGTTCGCCACGGTAGTTGACGAGATAGGGGTCATGGTGGTCGACAGATATGCTTTCGGGGCGTTGCGGTGCGACGACGGGCTTGGCAAGCGGCGCATCGGGATTGGCCTGCGGATCATGTCCCGCGGCCCGTTGCCGGTAGGCCAGCATATGGGCGCTCAGACCCTCCAGCTCGCTCGCGGTGATGGCGGCGCCGGGCGAAAGGTCATGGTCCGGCAGGCCGGCCACGCCCTTGATGTCGCCTGCTCGACCGTTCGCGATCCATGCCGGTGGGGCATTCCCGCCCGGCGCGAAGAGAACGTCGGGCCGGGAGCCATCGACCTCGATCGCGGAGCCGCAGACATCCTTGAGCTTCTCGGGATCGCCCTGGTACGTGGCCTCGCACACCAGGGTGCCCATGCCCTTGAACGAATGGCCCTCCTGCTCGTCGGCCCCGAGACCCGGCTCCGGTGCGAGGGCATCCTCGAATTCGGCAACGGTGAGCTGATCGCGTGGATCGTAGAGCAGCGCGAAATCGGCGACGGCGAGCGCGAATTCGCGGTAGGTCCGGTCCTCGATGCTGGCCGGTCCGCCCAGCGATGCGAGCACATCGGGATCAAGCAGCGTGGGGTCGAACGTGTCGACCGCGTCGGGATCGAAGATCACCTTGCGGACACCCACGTCGCGGTCGTCCGCGACGACGAGGGCGCGGTCGTTGCGTTGATCGGTGCATCCGGTCCCGGTCCCGGCGCTGTCCGGGGGACAGGTCCGCGAGCGCTGCGGCTCGATCACCAACGCGGTGTAGAAGCCGTGTTGCTGGATGGAGGAGGGGCCGAAATGATCGTGGCTGAAGACGGTCTTGAGCGTCCGGTCGGCCATGCCGTCGCCCTCGCCATCGGCGCGGGTCGCGCTCAGGATCGGATCGGCGAACCAGCGCTGCACGGTGGTCTGGAACAGCTTCCGGTTCTCGCCGGCCTGGAGTTCCCTTCTCCAGATATCCTTGAAATCATCCGCGACATGCCAGACGCCATCCTCCTGTACGCAAAGCCCATCGAGTTCGCGCAGTTCCAGCGCGGAGGGCGCGCGGTTCGGATTGGTGCTCATGCCCGCGTTCTTGGCCGCGCAGATCCGCAGCGCGATCTCGTCGGGCGCGAAGGTGCCGTCCTCGTAGTTGAACCCGTTGCCGGAGCCGTCGGACGAGGTGACGTCGAACTTCACGAGATGGATGTGCTGTCCGATCGTATCGGTCGGGGTCTTGACCTGGAAGTCGTCGAGTTCGAGCTCTTTCGGCAATTCGTTGGTGTGCCGGAACTCGATGCATTCGCCCGAGACGGCACGGAAGAAAAAAGGCTCTTCGCTTGCGCTGATGACGGGTGATATCCGGCCTTCACCGGCCGGCGTGTCGTCCTTGTATCCGCCGGAATTGGCGGTCAGCACGTTGATGCGCGCCTGCGGATCGTGCCAGCCCGCGCGATTGGTCACGAGGTCGAGCTGCACCGCCGACGCCTCGTAACGGCGGTAGCCGACAACCGCGGGCTCGGCTGTGAAGATCCCGGCCAGGTCGGTGCCGGCGACAAGGGGATCGGCCTCGGCGATCTGCACGGGCCCCGTGATCTCGACCTGGTCGCCCCCCGCATCGACCGTGTAAAGCCTCGGCCGGTCTGCCGGCGCGGCATCCGGCGCCAGGCGTCTCACCCAGCGCGTCACCTCCAGCGCGGTCGCTTCCTTGCGGTCGGCTTCGGCGATCACCGTGGTGGTCAGATCCACATCGCCATCGACGAAAAAGACGGTGCGCCCCTGGTGTTCGTAGGTGCCGCCGGAGGCCGAGACATTGGCGTAGGAATCCGGCGCGCCGCATGGATCCGCATAGGGCGCGCCCGGTTTGCCCGGCGCCCCGTTCACCGCGTAGAGCCCGCCGGGCGACGCGTAGCCACCCCCGGTCGGGTCGAACGTGGTGGGAGACCCGTCCGCGGCCTTGAGCGTCAGGCCCGCGCCGTCGTGGTGGAATGCCATCGCCGCCCGTTCGAGGGGGGTGCCGTCATACTCGAGCAGGTCGAGGGTCATCGTGTCGATCTTCATGGACATGTCGCCCAGGGCGAGTGCCTTGGCGACGATCTGTTCCTGCCGGATCTCGCGCGGGGATTTCGCACCGCCGTTCCAGGCCTCTTCGAGCGAGCCAGCTGTCGGGTCGGGCGCGAGGTCGGGGATATCGAAGGGGAACTTGCGGTTGCCCGAGGCCACCACGTGGCGCGGAAGCCCGCCGTCCAGGAACTCGTCACCGGGTCCGTCGACGGGGTCGCGGGCGATGTCCATCGGCGGCTGCGGGGGGCGATGGCCGGGGCGCCCGGCGATGTAGAAGGGATAGCCCGGCATCGCATCGACGACCTCGGCATCCGCGGGCGTGTCGGGGTCGCCATAGGTGGGGAGCACGGGCCAGGGCTGACCCGGAAGCGGCACGATGGCGGGAATCGGAGTGCCGAGCGCCCGCGCGACCGGCTCGCCGTCCGCGTCGGTTTGCGGCGCGTTCCATGCACCGGTCACGGGATCGACCGAGCCGGGCCGGCTCATGGCGCGGACCTCCTGCGCCATCTCGGCCAGCGAAAGGCCCGGTTCGGATTGACCGTCGGGCAGTTTCCGGCTGCCGTCTTCCAGCGTGTCGTGGACGCGCCAAAGCTCCCACATGCCCTGGGCGAAGTGGGGGTAGAGATGGCAGTGGAAAATCGAGTCGCCCACCGTCCGGTTGCGATTGCCCGATCCCAGCGTGTCGTACCAGCCGCCTTCGCCGTCTTGCCCGCGACGGTAGATCTCCATGCCGCCGCCATAGATGCGATAAGTGAACCCCTGCTGCGGCGCGACCGTCTGGGAGTCGAGATAGGCGCCGCGGTTCGTGTCGTTCCCGCTGAACCATTGATGCGCGTGGAGATGGAAGACGTGGGTTTCCTTGGGCCCGGCGTGGAAGTTTCGGAAAACGACCGGGTCGTTGAGGTAGGAATGGTGGACGTTGGAGGGATCGTCGCTGAATTGCTCCAGCAGGGCGGGATCACCGTTGGCCCATGAGGTGAGAAAGAACTCCTCGTAGAGACATTCGATACAGTCGGCGGCGGGTCCGATGCCCTTGCGGTTGGCGACGACCATCGCCCCCATGCCGCTGGCCCCGTAATTGATCGCGAACCCGTCCTTCACCCCGGCCAGTTGCCCTTCTGCGAAGAGGCCGAGCTCCTCGTAGTTGCGGGTCACGAAGGATTTGAGCTCGTCGTGAAAGAAGACCGAGAACTCGCGATAGACGACGCCCTCGTCGCCGTCGTCACCGGAATCCCGGTCGTCATCATCATCATCATCGTCGTCGTCCTTCCCCTCTTCGCCGTTCTTCTCGCGCGCGGCGTAATCGTCATCCCCATCCTCGTCATCGTCATCGTCCCGGTTGCCCGGCGGACGGTGGATGATCGCGTTGAGGTCGCTATGAACGAGTTGATATGCGTCGTCCTCGATTTCCTGGAGCATGTTCAGGATGGGAACGTCGGTGTCGGGGTCTTCCGCCTCGTAGGGAGACAAATCGCCGGCATCCGAAACGGCGTCGAGCCGGCCATCGCCCAGCCGGCTGACCGTCCAGGCGGTGTCGAAAGCGGCCCGGCTGACCTGGCTGCGATACCAGTCGGTGTCGGACGGCTGCACCACGACGGCGCCGAAAAGCCCGTGCGTCAGCGATCCCCCGTCGCCCTCGCCACCCGATGGCGCCGCCGTCGACGCAAGGAAATACGGTCCTTCGCGCAGCACGGCGTAATAGCAGTCGACCGGATCGCCCTGCAGCACGGGTTTCAGCCCGACGCAGCGGTCATCCGGCGTGCCGCCACCCGGCACGACGGCGCGCAACCCCTGGATAGCGAAATTGACCGTGCGCGTCGCGGGCCAGTCGCCGCCCTCGGCCGTCGGGTCGGGACTTTGCGGCAGCTTCGCCTCGTCGCACAGGGCCTCGCCATGACCGACCTGCGTCTCGTCGCCGCGGCTCACCCAATCCCGCAGGCGCCTCAGCACTCCACTGCTTTCGTTTTCCGGCGTGCGGCAGAAGGTTTCCGAGATCCCCGGCGCGCTCTCGCGCAGAAGATTGTCCAGCCGCACATGCAGCAGATCGCCGACATTCGCACGCAGCGTCAGCGGCCGTGGGCGCTTGCAATCCTTCAGCCGGACTTTGCCGGGCTCGAGCACGCCCCCTCCGGCCTCGGTTCCCAGAAGCGTATCGCATGCGTCAGCCGTGATATGCTCGGGCAGTTTGCTCATCGGGGCGACATCGCGCCGGAGCGCGAAGATCATTCCGTAGGGATTGAACGAGCCAAATCGGTTGTAGACCAGAAGCTGATCCAGCGCGACGACATCGGCGCAGACGGTCCGCTCGAGATCCAGATCGGAGAATTGTTCATGTTGTGCCACGCATTCCATTGCGGAAGGTGCGCCTTGGTCGGCGGCGGTAGCCGCTTTTCCGTAAGATGTTGAAAACACTATGACAAGAGCGGCGGACAGACGAAATAAATTCGGCGAGAATCGGGTCATGACATACCTCGAGGGTATAGGATTTGATCCTCCCGGCCGCGCGCGGATGGGAGGCAGAACGACCTGCTCGATGTGGTATGCTTACACGTTACGCGAGAATCGCTTCGCGACAAAGAAACTTATTTCAGATTGAAGGAAACGGTCATGGCCGATCGCCGATTTGAACATCAGAAACGCATTCTCAAGAGGGTGGGCGGCACCCGGCCCAGAGAGCTGGTCGCGCGCCGACGGCTTCAGCAGATCGACGTCGCGCGACTGGAGCGCGTCGTGGAACGGTTCCGGGCTGGAGAAACATTGGACGAGCCCGAGCAACTCATTCTGTTTTCTATCATATCGCCCGAATTGCGGCCCGCGATCCCCGTGGTAGACGATCGACCGGAACAGACGGACCATCCGCTCTGGCTCGACCTCAACGAAGACGCAGCGCAAGGCACGCTCGAGGCGGCGTGCAGGGCAACGGGGCGCATCGAATACAGTTCCGGGGCGGAGTTCAAATCCTATGGCAGCGGTTTCCTCGTGGCGGAGGACCTGATTCTGACGAATCGGCACGTGGCGGATGTTTTCTCGATGTCGGTGCGGGGAATCGGGAATTTCATGAGATTCGGCTATTCGGCGCGGGTGAATTTCTGCCGGGAGCGGGATCGCTGGGACAGCGACCCGAGTTCCACGAGAACCATCACCGAAATCGCGATGATCCATCCTTGGTTCGATCTCGCGCTCCTGAGGATCGAGGGAGGGCTGGACGGGGTCGATCCGCTGGCGCTTTCGGTGGGCGATGCGGCGTCCACGCTCGACAGCCGGGTCGCCATCGTCGGCTATCCGGCCCTGAACCCGGACGAGGATGTCGCGGTTCAGCAGCAGTTGATCAGCGCATTCGACAGCAAACACGTCTCGCCCGGCTTCATCGACGCCGTCGAGGTCAAGACCTTCCAGGGCAAGACGGTTCGAGCGCTGGGACATGACAGTTCCACCCTGACCGGCAATTCCGGATCGCCGGTCGTGGACCTGCAAGGCGGAAGCGTGGTCGGGCTGCATTTCCGGGGGAACAGTGACGGGCTGAACTGGGCCGTGCCGTCCGCGGATATCGCGGCGGATTCCCGTATGATAGACGCGGGCGTCAAGTTCGACGGCGCTGCCGTGGCACAAGCCGGCCCGTGGGAGACCGCCTGGGAAGTCGCCTAGCTCGGGACATCGCCGGCGCCACGGACTGCCGGACGCTCCGCCCGGTCACAGATCCTTCATCAGCCTCAGCGCGTCGTAGATCGCCGCGTGGGTGTTTCTCGCGCTGACCGCATCGCCGATGCGGAAGAGCTGAAAACTGCCGTCGGGATTGCGTGACACCTTTTGCGGTCGCCCGGACGTGAGCGCGTCGTGATCAACGGCCCCTTCGTTCGACGACAGCGGCCTCAGCGCGAAATAGAGCTCGTCCATGGGAAGCGTTCCATAGTTCACCACCACCTGATCGTAGAACTGTTCGACGCGATGGTCGCTGTAGTCGGTGCCGATCGTCGCCTTGAGCTGGTTCCCCTCGCGGGTGATGTCGAGAAGCCGGCGGGCGACGGTGAAGATCGTGTCCTTGTCCTGCAGGCTGCGCATGTAGGGCACGAGGTTCATCCCCATGATATCGGGGGCAAAAGTGCGGTCGGGAGTCATCACCTCGACCCGCGCGCCGGCCTCTGCCGCCACCTCGGCGGCCATGAGGCCGGGATGATCACCGCTTTCATCGTAGATCAGGACTGTCTCGGCAGGTTTGACGTCGCCCGCGATCAGATCCCAGGCGCTGACGGCCAGCGTCTGCTCCTCGCCGGTCTCGAAGAGTTCCATGTTGGGCAGTCCACCCGTCGCCACGATGACGATGTCGGGCGACAGCGCGGTGACGTCGCCGGCCTCGGCGAAGGTGTTGAAATGGAAGGTGACGTCGCGCGCCGCGCATTGCGCCATGCGCCAGTCGATGATGCCGATCATCTCGCGCCGCCGCTTGTTCTGCGCGGTCAGTCGGACCTGGCCGCCCGGATCGGGCTGCGCCTCGAAGACGGTCACGTCATGACCACGCTCGGCGGCGACGCGCGCGGCCTCGAGCCCGCCCGGACCGGCGCCGACGATCACCACCTTGCGGCGGGTGCCGGCGGGGGTAATCGTGTGCGGCATGGAAAGTTCGCGTCCGGTTGCCGGGTTGTGGATGCAAAGCGCGTCGCCCGCCTCGTAGATGCGGTCGAGACAGTAGGTCGCGCCGACGCAGGGGCGGATATCCTCCTCGCGCCCTTCGACGATCTTCTTGACGATATGCGGATCCGCCATGTGCGCGCGGGTCATCCCCACCATGTCCAGAAGACCATCGGCGACGGCATGCCGGGCGGTGGCCACGTCCGGAATGCGCGCCGCGTGGAAGGTGGGCATGCCCGTGGCCTTCCGGACCGCACCGGCGAAGTCGAGATGCGGCGCGCTCTTCATGCCCTGGATCGGGATCACGTCCGTCATCGCAGGATCGGTGTGAATGCGGCCGCGAATGACGTTCAGGAAATCGACCATGCCGCTGTCGGCCAGCCGGCGGGAGATTTCGAGACCCTCCTCGGGCGTGATGCCCCCGGTCGCCGCCTCGTCCGCAGTGTAGCGCACGCCCACGATGAAATCGTCACCTACGCGATCGCGGATGGCGCGCAGGACGGCCATCGGCATGGCCATGCGGGTTTCGAGCGTGGCGCCGCCATAGGGGCCGTCGAGGTCGTTGGTCAGCGGCGACCAGAACTGATCGAGCAGATGGCCATAGACCTGCAACTCGATCCCGTCCATGCCGCCCTCCTTCATGCGCTCGGTGGCATCGGCGAAGTCGGAGATGATCCGCTCGATATCCCAGTCCTCGGCGAGTTTCGGGAACGCCTTGTGCGCCGGTTCGCGGTGTTTGGAAGAGGACACCGACGGCAGCCAGTCGCCCTTGTTCCAGCCGGTGCGGCGGCCAAGATGAGTGAGCTGGATCATCACCGCGCAGCCATGTTCGTGGCACGCATCGGTCAACTGCCGGATCCACGGCACCACCTCGTCCTTGTAGGCGAGGATGTTGTTGAAGACCGGCGGAGAATCCCGAGACACCGCGGCCGATCCGGCCGTCATTGCCAGCGCGACGCCGGCGCGCGCGCGCTCGGCGTGGTAGGCGGCGTAGCGTTCCTTGGGCATCCCGTCCTCGGGGTAGGCCGGTTCATGGCTCGTGGTCATGATCCGGTTCTTCAGCGTGAGATGCTTGAGCGTGTAGGGTTGGAGAAGCGGATCGCGGCTCATGGTGATTTCTCTCTCTCGGCGGGAGGGGCATTGGTGGCACGCTAGACAGCGCCATCGGAACGATCAAGGTCATCGGCACAGGGAGCGTTAAGTTCGACGCTCTTGATCAGCTCTCGCCGTCCGTCCGGTTCGAACCTTGAACGTCCAAAGCCGTCGCAGAGAGGAGACCCGATGCCGGGTACGTGGCGGGCAAGACTCGATAGCGGGGCGTCAGGGTTCTTCCACGTCGAGGACGAAGGCGCCCGGGGCGAGGTCGTTGCGGATGAGGTCGAGCGTCTGCTGCCGGATGTGGCCATCGGCGGGGTCGAACAAACCTATGCGGCGGAAGGCCTGTCGCAGGTCGATGTCGCGACCGAGATACTCCAGCGCCACCCGCGATGCTCCCGGCTTGCGCCCGCGCCGGGTGGGGCCGCCGGTCTGGATGCCGACGAGGGTGCCGAGACGGCTTTGATGGCTGGGGTAGAGCGTCATCTGTGTAACGGAGTTCTTCTCGAGCGTCTCATACTCGGTCACGTAGATGCGATCGGCGAGGTAGAAGATCGCGCCCTCGTACTTGTTGAGCCCGCGACTTCGCCCGGTGGCGGGATCCCGCAGAAGCTCGATGTTCTTCCAGAAATAGCGCCCGTCCTCGGCATGGATCGACGCGATCGACCGGAACACCTTGCCCTGGTTGCCGAAGGAATAGAAATACCGGAAGTAATAGCCGACATATTTCTCCAGGCTCTGACTGCGCCGGTAAAGCTGCTCGAGGTGAAACAGCGCCTTGTCGCCGCCGTGCCGGATGGGCCTGCGTTTGAGCGAGATCATGTCCTCGAACCTGGCAGGATCCGACAGTAGTTCGGCCTCGGTCACGCCGAAGAAATCGCAGATGCGACGCATGTTGTGCCGCGAGGGACGCGAGTGACCCGCGAGATACTTGTTGAATTGCTGCCGGTTCAGTCCGATCCTGCGGCAGACCTCGGCGATCGAGGGCTGGTATCCGCACAGGAGCGCCAGGTTTCTTTCAAACTCGTCGGACATGGCCGGACTGCATACCGAAGCGGGTTCAGTGTCAAGTCGCGAAGGGGCGCGAAATTGCGAGTCGCCGGGGTACGACGGACGCTGGCCTGGTGGCGCAATTCGGCGCGGGTCTTCACATGAATGGCGGAGGATGGACATGACCGAGGTGGATCGTTTTCAGAACACGGTGAAGGAAATTCACCATACCGAGATCGAGATGCCCGATGGCTGCAAGCTGGCCGCGCGCATCTGGATGCCCGCGGATGCCGAGGAGGCGCCGGTGCCGGCGATCCTCGAATACCTCCCCTATCGAAAGAACGATTTCACGACCGGGCGCGACGCGCCGATGCAGCCCTACCTGGCCGGGCATGGTTACGCGGTGATCCGCCTCGACCTGCGCGGAGCGGGGGATTCCGAAGGCTTGATGGAGGACGAATATACCGCGCAGGAACTGCAGGACGGCTATGACGCGATCGCGTGGATCGCGGATCAGCCGTGGTGCGATGGCAATGTCGGGATGATCGGCATTTCGTGGGGCGGGTTCAACGGACTGCAGATCGCCGCGATGCAGCCGCCTGCGCTCAGGACCATCATCACGCTCTGTTCGACGGATGACCGGTACGCGGACGATATTCACTACATGGGCGGTTGCGTCCTGGGCGAGCATCCGAGCTGGGCCTCGATCATGTTCGCGCGCAACAGCCTGGCGCCAGACCCCGCGAATGTGGGCGACAAGTGGCGCGAGATGTGGATGGAGCGGCTCGAGGGAAGCGGTTTGTGGCTCAAGACCTGGCTGGAGCATCAGACACGCGACGAGTTCTGGAAGCATGGCTCGATCTGCGAGGACTGGTCGAAAATCCAGATCCCGGTCTATGCCGTCTCGGGCTGGGCCGACGGCTATTGCAGGGCGGTCTTTCGCCTGATGGAAAACCTGCAAGGTCCGAAAAAAGGTCTCGTTGGGCCGTGGGCGCATCGCTATCCACATATCGGAGAGCCTGGGCCGGCCATCGGGTTCCTGCAGGAGGAAGTGCGCTGGTTCGACCAGTGGATGAAGGGCCGCGACACGGGGATCATGGAGGAGCCGCAACTGCGCCTTTACATGCAGGACAGCGTGCCGCCGCGGGGCTGGTATGGGCATCGTCCGGGGCGATGGATCGCCGAGCCGTCCTGGCCCTCGCCGAACATCCGCCGCACCGCGTTCCACCTGGGGTCGGACGGATCGCTCGACCGGGCGGAACCGAGGAAGCGTGGATCGGTGGCGATCACGTCGCCGGCCACGGTGGGCATGGCGTCGGGCCGGTGGTGCGCATATTCCGCGCCGGGCGATGCCCCGGTCGATCAGCGTGCCGAGGACGCGGGAAGCCTCTGTTTCGACACCGTCCCGCTCGAGGAGGCGCTTGAATTCGCGGGAGATGCCCAGGTCCGGCTGCGGGTGAGCGTTGACAAGCCGGTCGCCCAACTGGCCGCACGATTGTGCGACGTGGATCCCGATGGCCGGTCGACGCGGGTTTCCTTCGGTGTCCTGAACCTCACCCATCGCGACGGCCACGAGGCACCCGAGCCGCTCGAGCCCGGCGAGATCTACGAGATCACCATCCCGATGAAGCACGTGGCCCAGAGAATCTCCGAGGGGCATCGACTGCGTCTTGCGATCTCTACCAGTTACTTCCCGATGATCTGGCCCGCGCCCGAACCCGTGCGCCTGATCCTGCACGCCGAGGGCAGTTCGCTCGACCTGCCGCTGCGGCCAAGGCGGGAGATCGACGCTGCGTTGCCGCCCTTCGAGGAGGTCGAGACGGCGCCGCAGCGCGGGATAGAACAGCTCGAGGAGCCCGATTTGCGCTACCTCATCGTGGAAGACGCCGCCGCGAACGAGACCCGCTTGCAGATCGGCGATGGCGATGGACGATACCGCCTGGAGGATAACGGCCTGACGGTTCACGAACAGGGATACGAGACCTTCACCGTCCCGCATGACGATGTGACCAGGGCGCGCGCGCATTTCCGGTGGTCCATCGGACTCGAGCGGGACGACTGGTCCGCGCGCTCGGAGACGGAGACGACGATGACCTCGGATGTCGAAAATTTCTACATCGTGGCCAAGTTGCGCGCATGGGAGGGCGATAGCCTGGTCAAGGAGATCGAATGGGACGAGGCGATCCCGAGAAACATGGTATGATGTCGCGAATCCTCGCCCGAAATGCGTCACATCGCGAAAGCGTGCGAAATGGATAAATTCCGGCTGCCGTGGATAATCACGAACAACGAAAAAGAAGAACAGACACATGGGAGATCTTGCATGACCACGTTCAACACAACCCGCCGCCAGTTCCTCGGGAAGACGGCAGCCTTCGGCGCGCTGAGTGTCGCACCGGCCTGGACCGGCGCGGTGGTCGCGCAGGAAAACGGGCAGAAGGTGCTGCGCGTGCGGCAGGACGGCGACAACGCCATCCTGGATCCGGCCTACATGGTGGGTGGCACCGAGGTCGAGGCGCAGAAGCAGTGTCTTCCGTTCCTCGCGGAATATGTCGAGGAAGATGGCAGCTTCACCTGGCGACCGACGATGTATGTGGAGAAGCTGGAACTGCGCGATCCCACGCATATCGATTTCGAGCTGAAACCGGGTCTCAAGTGGTCGAACGGCTTCGGCACGCTGAGCGCGGAGGACGTGAAATACTCCTACGAGCGTATGAAGGACGGCGACTGGGCGGGGTATTTCGAGGCGCTCGACAGTGTCGAAGTCACCGGCGACCTGACCGGGACGATCGTGCTCACGCAGGCATTCGCACCCTTCTTCATGGTGACGCTCTGCCACGGGCCGGGAGCCATCGTCTGCAAGAAGGCGACCGAGGAGGCCGGGGGCAAGTTCACCATCGACTTCCCGGCGATCTGCGGCCCCTACACCTATGACTACAAACCCGGTCAGCGCGTCCTGTTCGAGAGAAACCCCGAATGGACCGGTCCGAAGCCCGATTTCGACAAGGTCATCGCCAACGTGATCACCGAGGTGAAAGCGTCGGAACTGGCGTTCGATGCGGGCGAGCTCGACAGCACCGAGCTTGGCCCGGATACGCTGGCGCGGTATCTTGCAGACATGCCGGAGGGCGTGAAGGTCACCACGGCGGGTGAGCTTCAATACATGTGGATGGGAATGAACACGGAGCATCCGAAACTTCAGGATCTCAAGGTTCGGCAGGCGATCCAGCATGCGGTCGACGTGGATTCGATCCTCGCCGGGGCCTACTCCAACACCACCACGAAATCGCACGGGATCATTTGCCCCGGCCTGCTGGGTCAGCGCGAGCAGTCCGGTTACAGCTATGATCCGGCGAAAGCTCGCGCGCTTCTGGACGAAGCGGGTGTCTCGGGCCTCGAACTGACGCTGCGCACGCTCAACATCCAGGAGCGGATGCTGGCCGCGCAGATCATCCAGGCCAACCTCGCCGCGGTGGGGATTACCGTGAAGGTCATGCCGCTCGACAGCGGGCCCTTCTGGGAAATGGGTCAGGAGAGCAAGGGTGACACCTGGAAGGAACTGGAGCTCTGGCTCATGCGCTTCGGCACCACGCCCGACCCCTACGAGGCGACGCAGTGGTTCGTCTCGGACCAAGTCGGCATCTGGAACTGGGAGCGCTGGACCGACGAGGAATACGACCGCCTCTACAAGGAAGGCATCGCCGAGGACGACGAGGACAAGCGCCGCGAGATCTATCTGCGGATGCAGGAGATCATGGAGAACACGGGCGCCTATGTCTGGATCAACCACGAACCGGAAGCCTATGCACATGTCGACACGATCGAGATCAACGCGGCGCCTTCGGGCGAGTTGAACTATCGCCGGTTCAAGATGGTCTGATGGTCGAGACCGCGACCCCGGCCTTGCGCGCGAGGCGCATTGGGCCGGGGCAGCGGTGAAACGCGATGGTCGTCTATCTCATAAAACGCCTGGGCCTTGCGGTCGTCGTCATCTGCCTCGTGGTGCTGGTGCTCTTCTCGCTCCTGCACCTTATTCCGGGCGATCCGGCGACGATCGCTCTCGGCCCCCGCGCGACGCCCGAGGCGGTGGCGCGCTATGCCGAGAAGATGCATCTCGACGAGCCCATATGGAAGCAATTCGTGATCTACGTCGGCAATGCCGCGACGGGCGACCTGGGGCTCGACGTGTTCTCGGATCGGCCGGTGGCGGCGATCATCCTCGAGCGACTGGGATTCACACTGGCGCTTGTCTTCGCGAGCATGGGGTGGGCCGCGCTTTTGGGAATTCCGCTCGGGTGCCTGGCGGCGGTGCGGCCCAACAGCCTGCTGGACCGGATCACCGGCGTCCTGTCGGTTGGGAGTATCGCGCTACCCTCGTTCCTCGTGGCGATCTGGGCGCTCCTGATCTTCGCGGTCGAGCTTCGCTGGCTTCCGGCGATCGGTGCCGGGGAGCCGGGCGACCTGGGCGATCAGCTTACCCATCTCATCCTTCCGGCATTCGCCATCGGGCTGAGCTGGGTGGGGTATCTCGCGCGGATGGTCCGCGCCTCAATGCTGGAGGTCATGGGCGAAAACTACATACGCTCGGCCCGCGCCTTCGGACTGCGTCCCCGCAAGGTGGTCTATGGCTATGCGCTCCGGGTGGCGATCCTGCCCACGATCACGCTGATCGGGATGGGGTTCGGAGGGCTTATCTCGGCTACCGTCTTCGCCGAGATCATCTTTGCCCGGCCCGGGGTGGGCAAGCTCATTTTCGACTCCGTCATGGCGCGGAACTTCCCGGTGGTCCAGGGCGCGGTCCTTGTCGCCACGGGACTCTACATCCTCGTCGTTCTTTTCTCCGATATTCTCATAGCCTGGCTTGATCCCCGTGTCCGTGAATCGCTCTGATACCGAAACCGGGGCGCCGCAGCTCGATGCGAGCGTGCCCGACGACCTTACCGAGGCGGCGGTGCGGGAAAGCGCCGGGCGCGAACGGCGCGAGAAGCTGAAGGCTTTCCTGGGTAACTGGCAGGGCTTGACCGGCCTGATCCTCGTGCTGCTCTTCTTCGCCAGCGCGATATTCGCGCCATGGCTCGCGCCCTATGACCCCAATGCGCTCGACATTCCAGCGCGCCTGTCGCCGCCCACGCTCGATCACCTCGCGGGGACCGACCAGTTGGGGCGCGACACCTTCTCGCGGCTGCTCTACGGGGGGCGCGTGGCGCTCAAGATCGCGGCCATCGGCGTGTCGGTGGCGCTTGTCACGGGACTGGTCCTCGGGATGATCGCGGGCGCGGGACCGCGCTGGCTCGACAACCTGCTGCTGCTTCTCTTCGACACGGTGCGCGCTTTTCCGACGATCGTGCTGGCGCTCGCGACCGTGGCGCTCACGGGGCCGAGCCTCGAGCTGGTTCTGGCTATCGTGATCATCACGTCGATCCCGCAATACGCGCGAGTGGCGCGGACGGCGACGATGAGCTTGCGGAACTCGGAGTTCATCCTCGCCGAGAAATCGCTCGGGGCGGGGCATATTCGCCTGCTGTGGCATCACATCATGCCGAACGTGGTCGGCCCCCTGCTGATCCTCGCGGCGATGGACGTGCCGGTGGTCGTGACGGTCGAGGCCGGGTTGAGCTTCCTCGGTCTTGGCGTCCTGCCGCCCACGGCGAGTTGGGGCACGATCCTCAACGAGGGGTATCTCGTCATTCGCGACACGCCCTGGATGGTGGTGGCAGCGGGCATCCCGCTCATCCTCACGACGCTTGGCTTCACCTTCCTGGGCGAGGCCCTGCGCGACATCTTCGATCCGCGTATGGCGAAAGGGCGCTGACATGGCCAAGGACATGATCGAGGGCAACGATATCCTGATGGACGTGCGCGACCTGTCGGTCGATTTCCGCACATCTCGCGGCCGGATCAAGGCGCTGCGCAACATCTCTTTCCCGATCCGCAAGAACAGGATCGTGGGCATCGTGGGCGAAAGCGGGTCGGGCAAATCGACGGTTCTGTGGGCGATGCTGGGCCTTCTTGCGCAGAACGCGGAGGTGACGAGCGGAGAGATCCTGTTCGAGGATCGCGATCTGCTTCATGCCAGCGAGGCCCGGTTGCGCGCAACGCGCGGCGAGGAAATCTCGGTCGTCTTCCAGGATCCGATGACGAGCCAGATTCCCGTCCTGACCTATGGTCGCCAGATGCTCGATATCCTCTACCGCCGCCCCGGCATGAGCGCCGCCGAGAAGCGGAAGGCGGCGGTCGAGATGCTGGGCAAGGTCGGCATTCCCGACCCTGACCGGCGCATCGATCAGTATCCGCACCATTTCTCGGGCGGAATGCGGCAGCGGGTGGGGATCGCGATGGCGCTTCTGACCGGTCCCAAGCTCCTGTTGGCGGACGAGCCGACGACCGCACTCGACGTGACGATGGAAGCGCAGATCATCCACCTTCTGCAGGAGCTGAAGAGCGAGCTCGATGCCACGGTCGTGGTGGTGTCGCACAACCTCGGGCTTATCGCCGAGCTGTGCGATGACGTGGTGGTGATGTATGCGGGCGACGTGGTCGAGGCGGGCGACGTGCGCGAGATCTTCCACAATGCGCAGCATCCCTATACGCGCGCATTGCTGGAATGCGACCCGGCGCGGATCGACGACGTGTCGCGCAAGCTTCCGGTCATTCCCGGTGACATTCCCGATCTCGCGCGCCCGCAACCCGCCTGCATCTACGCGCCGCGTTGCCAGCGGGCGATGGAGGTCTGTCGTGACGAGGTTCCACCAACAATCGCGCGCGGCGAAGCGAGCTTTGCCAAGTGTCACCTGCTGGGCGGTCCGCACGCGGACCCGGATTGGCCCCCGCCGCCGGACGTCCTCACGGTCTATCGCGGCGAGGACGTCGAGGAAAAGCTGAAGGCCAAGAAGAGCGATGAGCCGCTTCTCGAGGTGAGCAACCTCAATGTGCAGTTCCAGACCGTGGGACGCCTGCGCGCGGCGCTGAACGGGATAGACCAGCGCCACGTGGACGCGGTGCTCGACGTAAGTCTTACGGTCAGGCCCGGGGAAACGGTGGGTCTCGTGGGGGAAAGCGGCTCGGGCAAGACGACGCTGGGGCGCACCATCCTGAACCTGACGCCGGCGCAGGGCGGATCGGTCCTGTTCGAGGGAAACGAGATACGCAACATGGCCGAGCGGCGCTTCAAGCCGCTCAGGCGCGACATGGCGATGATGTTCCAGGACCCCGTGGGGTCACTCAGTCCGCGCAAGTCGGTGCGCGCGCTCATCACCGAACCCTACCAGATCCACGGTATCACCGGCATCGACCTCGATGCCGAGGCCGAGCGGCTGGCCGAGATGGTCCGCCTGCCCAAGCCGCTGCTGTCGCGCTATCCGCACGAGCTTTCGGGTGGACAGGCGCGGCGCGTGGGCGTGGCGCGTGCACTCGCGCTCAACCCCAAGCTCATCATCGCCGACGAACCTACGGCGGGGCTCGACGTGTCGGTGCAGGGCGAAATCCTGAACCTCATGGCCGATCTGCAGGCCGAGCACGGATTGGGCTACCTGATCATCACCCATAACCTGCCCGTGGTGCGCCACATCGCGGACCGGCTGGCGATCATGTATCTGGGACGAATCGTCGAGGAGGGGCCGACCGACCGGGTTTTCGCCAGTCCGCTGCATCCTTACACGCAAGCACTCGTCGAAGGCGTGCCGCAACCCGATCCCGACCGCCGCCGCGCGCATGTCTCGATCTCCGGCGAGGTGCCCAGCCTTCTCAACCGGCCGGAGGGCTGTGATTTCTGCACGCGCTGCCCCTACGTGCAGGACAAGTGCCGCCGCGAGAAGCCTCCGCATTTCCAGTCCGACGACGGGCGCAGCCACGCCTGTTTCTTTCCGCTGACCTGACATCAACACGACGAGCATCCGATGAGCTATGGCATCTATATCGGGCGGAACCACACCGCCGACGGCATCCCCTACCTGGCGGGCTATGGCGACGAGCCGTCGAGTCATTGGCTCGAGATCATGCCGCGCGCCAGCCATGAGGATGGGGCCACGATCACGGTGGGCGTGACCCCGCAGGCCGACATGCCGGGCCGCCTGACCGAGATCCCGCAGGCGCCCGTCACGGCCCGGAACATGCGCGTGAGCTACAGCTATTACCTCGGCGTGCCCGCACCGCTGACCAATGGCGGACTCAACGAGCACGGAGTCGCGGTGCGCGACATCTGGTCGACCTCGCGGGCGGAGTTGATCGAGATGACGCCGAAAGATCAGACGGGACCCAACTATTCCGACCTTGCACGTATCGTGATCGAGCGCGCGCACACGGCGCGCGAGGGCGTGGAGATCATCGGCGCGCTGATCGCCGAGCATGGCTATTCGACCTATGGCGGCAATTCGCACATGATCGCGGACCCGGATGAAGCCTGGGTCGTGATCGAGTTCGCTGGTGGGCGCGGGCTCTGGTGCGCCGAGCGGCTGGGCCCGGACAGCATCCGCGCCTCGCGCCCCGGCTATATCGGCGAGGTGCCGGGCGCGCCGGGGGACGACTTCCTCTACCCGCCGCATTTCCATGACGTTGCGCGCGAGCAAGGCTGGTGGAGCGGTGGTGCCTTCGACGTGAACGCGGTCTATGGCGACGGTAAGGGTCGCTGGGAGGGTCTCGCCTGGGTCGAGGACGAGATGACGCGGCGTGCGGCGCGGCCGGGAAAGATCACGTTGGAGGACGTGTTCTGGTCGATCTCGACCGAGACGCTGACCGGGGATACGGCGGGGTATGGTCAGGTCGTGCCTCTTGTGCATCCGTCCCATCCCGCGCTTCGGATGATGTGGCACGCAGCCGTCGGACCGGTGACGGCGCCGCTCTTGCCGGTGTTCATGGGGATGGACGAGGTGCCGGCGGCCTACCGGCAACATCGCTACCTGACCACCGGGGAAAGCCATCGGTTCCTGGACTGTCGCAAGGAGGACAAGGACCCCGACACGGTTTCGCAGATACCGCAGGGTGTCGAGACGGGCACCTCCGCCGTGCGGGAGTTCAAGCGGCTCATGCATCTGGCCTTTCAGAAGATCGACCCGCTCCTGGGCGAGGTCTGGGACCATTGGCGCGCCGTCGAGAGGGATGTGAACGCGCGGCTGCCTGATCTTCAACGGGCCGCTGAAATCCTGCTGAAGGCGGACGAGGAGGAGCTTGCCAAGGGCGTTCTGACCGAGTTCAGCCATGCGCGCCTTGGCGAGGCGCTGGCGGATTGCACGGCGCTGGCGGATGCCGCGCAAGTTCGGCTCAGGGTGTCGGGCGATCTGAACCTCGAGGGCAAGCCGCTCGCACCACCACAGCGCTGGTGATCAGCCGCCGAAAAGGCGCGCGCGGATACCGGGGTCCATCAACTCGCTGACGAGCCGGTCGGAAAGGTCGGCCCTCGTGGCATCCTCGAAAAATGCCTGGACGGCCTTTGCGAGGGTCGTGTCGCGGTTCAGGTCGTCCATCATTTCCATGATGTATCGCATGTCCTTTGCTGCGTTGCCGACCGAAAACCGATAACCCCGATAGTCGCCTTCGAGAGCGTTTCCGATGATCCGGCGCAGCGCGCCGGAGTCGGCGGAGCCTCGCGTCACCACATCATAGAGCTTGGCGGGATCGGTGCCGTTCAGATCGGCCATATGAAACGCCTCGATGACCAGGGCGATGATGCCCATGACCATGTAGTTGTTCGCGAACTTCGCGCGCGTCCCGGCGCCGACCGGACCGAAATGCTGCACCGTTCCGCAGAAGTGGCCCAAGATCGGCTCGATGCGGCCGAAGACATCGGGAGCGGCGCCGACGAGCGCGCCGAGCGTTCCCTCCTGGGCCTGTGCCGCGCCGCCGGTGAGGGGGCTTTCGGCGAAAGCGACGCCTTGCGCGGAGAGCGTGTTCTCGAGAGCTACCAGCGAGGCGAGCGAGGACGTGCCGGTATCGACCACCGCCATGCCGGGCGTCAGGGCAGGGCGCATGGCGTCGATGACGGTTTCGACCGTGTGGGAATCAGGAAGGCAAAGCAGGATGACGTCGCAGGCGGAAGCAAGCGCTTGCGGGTCGGGGTGTTCGGTCGCGCCATGGGCCACCAGGTGATCGGCAACGGTGCGGGTACGGTTGGCGCAGATGTGAAGTTCGCCCGTTCCGGCGAGGAGATTTCCCCCCATCCCCGCGCCCATCGCGCCGAGACCCACGAGGCCGATCCGGTCGTCCGAACCGCTCATAGCGACCATCCGCCATCGACGACGAATCCTTGACCCGTGGCCACGCGGCTTTCGTCGGACGCGAGGTAGACGACCATTCCGGCGATGTCCTCGGGGCTCGCCATCTCCCGCGTGGGTTGGCGGTCGAGCATGGCCGCGTAGGCCGCATCGTAGTCGCCACCGGCGGCCATGCGCGCCTTGAGAGAAGGGGTGAGAACGGTGCCCGGGCAGATCGCGTTGCACCGGATGCCCTCGCGGATGAAGTCGGCTGCGACGGATTTCGTGAGGCCCAGAACCGCCCCCTTGGACGCCGAGTAGATGCAGCGCCGCGTGACGCCCTTGAGCGAGGAGGCGACGCTTGCCATGTTGATGATCGACCCGCCGCCGTTCTCGACCATGCGTGGCAGGAACAGCTCGATCATACGGCCCATCGCGCGGACGTTGAGCGCGAAGGTCCGCTCCCAATCGGCATCGCTCGCCTCGAGAATGGTGCCGTCATGAACGAAGCCCGCACAGTTGAAGAGGACGTCAGGAGCGGGCGCGGCTTCCGCGAAGGCGGCCACTTGTCCTGCGTCGGTCACGTCAAGCACCGAGCAGCGGAGGTTCTCATGCATCTGCGCGAGCGTGTCGAGCGCGCCGGCGTCGATGTCGGTCGCGTGGACGGTCGCGCCCTCGCGCGCCATGGCAAGCGCGCTCGCCCGGCCGATGCCCGCGCCGGCCGCGCTCATGATGACTGTTTTCCCCTGGAGCCGCATCCTCTCACTCCTCCTCCGAATGTTCAGGCCGCATCGTGGTAACGAGGCGGGTATCGAGCAACTGCCCCTCACGATAGAGGATCGGGTAGGCGAGCGAGGCGATCTGACTGTTCATGTCCTTGAGCGCATTCGCGGTCTCGAGATGGATGTCGCTGCTGTCGAGGCTGATCCCGCTGCCGGCGCTGAGGCGCTTGAGGTGTTTCTTTCGCGTCTGGCGGTGGAGTCTTGCCATCTCGGTCTTTTCCTCGAGCAGCAACCGCGCGCTTTCGACGTCGCCCGAGATAAGCACGTTCGATGCGAGTGCGAGATTTTGCAGGATGCGATCATGCATCGCCGTCAGTTCGTCGAGCCCGGTCTTGGAAAGGGTGAGCGATTGCTCGGACTTGTCCGCGGCGAGGCTGGTCAGCCGCTTCACGACGATGTCGCCTGCCGCCTCGAGCGCGATCGCGTATTCCATCAGCTCGCGCAGATCCTTGCGCATTCGCTTGGGCATCTCGTGCTTGTGCATCTCGGCGGCATAGTGCCGGATGTCATCGAGCGCGGTGTTCAGGATCTCGTCCTTGGCCCGGATCGCGCGCATCTCGGAGGTGCTGAACTCCGAATATAGGTTCATGACCGGCTCGACCATCTCCTGGAGCACCTGCGTCATGCGCAGCACCTCCCGCCGGAGGCAGGCGAGCGCCTGCGCGGGCGAGGCGAGCGCGTGTTCGTCAAGCACCGAGCGGTGGTGCATCGGCACGTCGTCAAGCTGTGACGGCGGATCGGGCATGACACGGCGCAGTGGTCCCTCGAGGCGGGCGCAGAAGGGAAGGGTAAGAAGCAACGACGCGTTGAAGAGGATATGCAGCACGATGAGTGTCTGGCCCGCGCTCATGTCGGGAAGGTAGCTCACGATCGGGGTGCGGTTGACCGCGATCACCGCGATGAATGCGAATGTCCCGCGCAGGATCAGGTTGGCGAGCGGCAGGCGTGTCGAGATGGGCGGCAAGCCACGGCTGAGCCAGACCGGGATGAGCGCCGAGCCGAGGTTCGCCCCAAGGACGAGGGACATGCCGACGCTCAGCGGAAGCGCCCCTATGCTGACGACCGTGACGCACATGAGCACGGTGGCGACGGAGGAGTGCATCACGAAAGCCAATGCCGCCCCGGTAAGGAACGCGGTGATGAAGTCCCGCGCAAGGTAGCCGCCGATGGCCGGCAGGAAGCTGCTGTCGCGGATGGGGTCCATCGTCTCGCGCAGGAAACGCAGCGCGATCAGGATGAAGGCGATACCGAGGATGATCCGCCCCGCCTGCTTGAGACCGCGGCGCGAGGACTTGAGAAACAGAAAGCCACCGCCGGCCAGCAGGACGGGCACGAGCCAGTCGAGCTTGAGCGAGAGCACCTGGATAAGCAGGGACGAACCGAGATCGGCCCCCAGGATCATCGCGAGGCCCGTGCCGAAGCCGAGGCCGCCCGAGACCGCGAAGCCCGCCACGAGAAGCGCCACCGCCGCCGAGCTTTGGAGAATGATCGCCATGATCATCCCGGCGCCCGCCGCGCCGACGGGGTTGCGCGCCGCGGTCACGGTGCGGCGGAACGAGGCACCGTAGGCGCGTTCGATACCCGTGCGCACCATGCGCACCGCGAAAAGCAGGAGCATCGTCGCACCCGCGAGCTGAGTGAGGAAGCTCAGAAGCGCCATGAGTCGTCCCCTCTCATTTCTTCGCCTTCGCCACGACCAGCTCGATGTCCCAATGCTCGAGCCGCTCGCGGAAGTTGGGCCTGGGCTCGGCGTCGGTGACGAGAAGGTCTACCGCTTCGGGCGGACAGGCCACCATCGGGGCGGTCTGGCCGAACTTGGTGTGGCCCACCGCGACGAGGCAGCGTTTTGCGCGGGCAGTGACGCTCCGGGCAAGTTCGGCCTCGGCTGCGCCGGTGAGAAGAAAGCCTGAGACGGGATCGACTGCGTCGACGCTCAGCACCGCCATGTCGATGTTGAATTGGCCGATGAAAGCTTCGGCGGATGCGCCGAACGTTCCCAGTTCCGCCTCGCGCAGCTCGCCCCCCGCGAGCCAGACGATGTTGTCGTTTCGGCGCACGAGCGCCTGTGCGGCGTAAAGCCCGTTCGTCACAACGGTCAGGCCGCGATGATCGCGCAGGGCCTCCGCGACATAGGCCGTGGTCGAGCCGACGTCGAGAAACACGCAGGCGCCATCGGGGATGAGACGTGCCGCGGCCGAGGCGATGCGCGCCTTTTCCGCCGCGTTCCGTTCGAGCCGCGACATGACCGGCGAGGCCGCGTCGGTATTGGCGAGGTAGACGCCGCCATGCACCCGGTGCACCAGCCCGGCCTTGGCCAGCGACTTGACGGTGCGCCGCACGGTTTCCTCCGACACGGCCAGCTCCTCGGCGAGCGCGGCCGTGCGGGCCGAGCCGCCACAGGCACGCAGCGTGTCGAGAAGTTCCACCTCGCGATGGGTGGCATGGGTGTCCGCGGGTTTGATCATCGTGGCGTGAGTTATGGATGTGTTACCGCACAATAGACCCTTTTTTGCGGGTGTCGAGATCGCCATAAGGGGAAATGTGGGAATTTGCATGTTTTTGCGGATATCGGGCTCCCGAGACGAAGGGTCTGTGGAAACACGGCAGGACGAACAAGGCGCCCGGAGAGGCCCGCACAATCCCCTTGATGCCGGCCCGGCGAGCGGGTTTGCTGACCCGCGACGCAAAAGCCGGAGCCAGCCCACCGTGACCGACCGCATGAATGTCCTCTTCGTCATCATCGACCAGCTTCGCGCCGATTGCCTGTTCGGCCCGCTTGCCAAGGCGGCCGATCTCAAGACCCTGCGCGCCTTTGCGGATGAGGCTGTCAGTTTCCGGTATCACCATACGGTCACTTGCCCTTGTGGCCCGTCGCGAGCCTCGATCCTGACGGGCCAATACGCGATGAACCATCGTGCGGTGCGCAACGGCACGCCCCTGCGGCACGATCTGCCGAACATCGCGACCGAGGCGCGCAAGGCGGGATATGCGCCGCTTCTCTATGGCTATACCGACGTCACCGCGGACCCGCGCCTGCACGATCCGAACGACCCGCGCCTTCATACCTACGAGGAAGTGCTTGCCGGGTTCGACGAGGCGGTCGAGATGCGGCTCGAGGAAAGCTGGCCCTGGCGTGCGCACCTTGCGGCGAAAGGCCACGCGGTGCCGCCATATCCCGAGATATTTCGTCCCGATGGAGACCGACCGGATGCGCCGGCCTTCTATGCCGCCGAGGACAGCGATACGGCCTTTCTGACTGACCGGGTGATCAAGGAGCTGCGAGTGCGGCCGCCTGGCTGGTTCGCCCACGTGACCTATATCCGGCCGCATCCACCGCTCGTCGCGCCAGCGCCCTACAATGATTGCGTGGATCGGGGTGTGGTCCCGCCGGCGCATCGCCCGGTCCCACGCGACGCAGAGGCTTCGGCCCATCCCTTCAACGCGCCGACCCTGCAGGCCAAGCGCATCGCGTCGAATGTCGTTGGATTTCCCGATCTGCCCGACGATGACGAAACCGTCAGGATGCTGCGCGCGCTTTATCTGGGGCTTGCGCGGGAGGTGGACGACCATATCGGGCGCCTGATCGCCTTCTTGCGGGAGACAGGGCAGTATGACGACACGCTCATCATCCTGACAGCGGACCACGGTGAGATGTTGGGTGATCATCACCAGTGGGGGAAGATGACATATCGCAACGCGGCCTATCATGTTCCGCTAATCGTCCGTGATCCGCGCCATACGGAGGCGTTCGGGACAAGCGTCGAGGCGATGACCGAATCGGTCGACGTGACGCCCACGATCCTCGATCTGATCGGCCAGGAGGTGCCCGACACGATGGACGGCGTGAGCCTGCGGCCGTTTCTCGAGGGCGTGCAGCCCGACGGGTGGCGGACGCACAGCTTTTCCGAGTTGGATTTCGGCGATCCGGTCGATCCGACCCTCTGGCAGGAGGCGCTGGGGCTGGGCGCGGATGACGCGAACCTTGCGATTCTGCGCACGCGCGACAGGGCGCTCGTGCACTTCAACGGCGGCTTGCCGCCCGTCCTTCTGGAGCGCGACAACACCGGCGAGGAGCGCATCGCCGAGGCGGATGACAAGATTCTTCTGGAAATGTCGCAAGCAATGTTGAACCATCGCATGCGCCATGCCGAGGGGCGGTTCGCCAGAACGATGATCACCGCGGAGGGCGTTCGCCGCGGATAAGGGACGATCCGCGAGCGGGCCGGCCAGCGCGCGTGAGGCATTCGGGAAACCCAGCAAGACGCGTTCCGGCGATGGCCTAGAGACGTGGCTCGCGGCCGCTTTCGGAGGGCGAGGACCGGGGTTTCGACAAGGGGGAGAAACGCAAGAGACTGGATGATCAGGACGGCTGGCCCTAAGCCTTCGGGTCAACTGGACGTATTCAAGTCGACCATGCGCCGCATAGCATCGCGGCTTACGGTCGAAGAACGAGGGGCAGAAGACCCCCGCCATAAATCAACCGACCAAGGAACAGGAGAGGATATGAAACGGATTTTATTGTCAGGGGTGGCGTTCTTCGCGCTGCCTGCGGCGGCGCTGGCCAATTGCCCGGCGATCACCCTCGAGGACATGCAGGGGATAGCGCCGGGCGCCTACCCGCAGCAATACGAGCTGAGCGCCTTCGAGGAGGCCGCCGGTTGCGAAATGGAGTTCACGACCAACCCCGATATCGAGGCGCTGAATTCCGAGATCAAGGGGAATGGCGATCTGCCGCCCCTGGCCGAACGCCTGCCGGAAGAGCCGCTTGTCGTGGTGCCCTACAACAGCATTGGCGAGTATGGCGGCACCCTGGACGTCCTGTCGAACGCGACCGAAGCGGGCACGTCCGACTTCCTCTCGGTGCGGCATGTGAGCTTCGTCCGCTATTCCGACGACCTTCAGACCATCGTGCCGAATGTCGCGAAATCATGGGAATGGAATGACGATTTCACCCAGCTTACGATAACGCTGCGCAAGGGGCACAAGTGGTCGGACGGGGAGCCGTTCACCAGCGCGGACGTGAAATTCTATCACGACAACCTGATGCTCGACACCAACATCTTCGAAACGCCCAAGGACTACATCACCGTCGGCGGTGAGACGATGACCGTCGAGACACCCGACGACGTCACGGTGATCTTCAAGCTGCCCGCACCCAAGCCGGGGCTGCTGGCGCATTTCGCGACGCATTACTCGCAGCCGTTCCAGCCGAAGCATTTCCTGGGCAAGTTCCACCCGGACGTGAGCGAGGATGCGGACAGCTACGCGCAAAGCCTGGGCTTCGAGAACGGCTATGACGCGATCAAGGCCTATTACGGCAACTCGGACTGGACGGACACGCCCACGCCGATGTTGTCGAAGCCCGAACTCGTGGATGATCTGCCTAAGGCGACCTATCCCACGCTCGAGAGCCATATCTACGTGACCGACACGACCGAGGGGCGCCACCTGGTCGCGAACCCTTATTTCTTCCAGGTCGATCCGACGGGCCAGCAGCTTCCGTATATCAGCGAGCAGGACGAGGTCTACATCAACGACAACGAGGTTCGCATCCTCAAGCTCGTGAACAACGAAGTGGACTACAAGTCTCAATCGCTGCAACTCGAATCCGCACCGATCCTGCTCGAGAACCAGGAGAAGGGCGGCTATGGCATCCAGCTCAAACCCGAGATCACGATGAGTGCCTTCGGCTTCAACGTCACGCACGAGGATCCCGAGAAGCGCGAGGTGTTCGGCGATGTGAAGTTCCGCGAGGCGATGTCTCTGGCCATCGATCGGGAGGAGCTCAACGAAACGGGCTTCTTCGGACAGGGCAAGCCCAAGCAATATGTGGGCTTCTCGCCGCTGCCGGAATTCGTGGACCCGAAATGGGAAAGCTACATGGCCGAGTATGACCCGGAGGGGGCCAAGGCGCGGCTGGATGAGCTCGGTGTCGTTGACAAGGATGGCGACGGGATGCGCGAATTGCCCAATGGCGACAAGCTTGTCCTGAACCTCAACTATTCGACGCAAGGCGTCGCCGGGCAGACGGTCGAGCTTGTCTCGCAGTACTGGCGGGATGTGGGGATCGATTCGGTCGTGAAAGAGGTGACGCCGGACGAGTATCGCTCGGCCCAGTCGTCGAACCAGCTGGACGTGTCGATGTGGCGCAAGGGCCAGCCGATGGCGATCGTCCTTGGCAACAACGAGCTTTGGGTGCCGCCCTTCGAGAACTATTTCGGCAACCGCAACGGCATGCTCTGGGCCGAATGGGTCGACAGCGACGGCGCCGCGGGCGTCGAGCCGCCGGAGGACGTGAAGCAGTTGATCGAGGATATCAATGCCTTCCAGTCCGCCGACCAGGAAAGCGATGAGTTCAAGGAACTCGGGGAGCGTCTCGTGAAGAACATGACCGAGAACCTGTTCTTCATCGGGACGGTCAATGCGCCGGCACCGATCTTCCACTCGGATCGGCTCAAGAACTTTACCGAGTTCAAGACGCATTCCTACGAATACTACCGCACCTACCCCTACCGCGCGACGCAGTGGTGGCTCGAAGAGTAGGCCGGTCAAATGGATACCTGCGCCGGGCGGCTCGTTTCGCCCGGTGCACTCCCAACGATAACAAGGGCCGGGCATGCACCCGCCCCGGGGACAACAGGGAAACGCGATGCTGAATTTCAGCCGCTTCGTGGTGACACGAGCCATCATGGCCATGATCACGCTGATCATCGTGTCGCTGGTGGTCTTCTCGCTGATGGAGCTTGTGCCGGGAGACTGCGCCGAGCGGTATCTGGCTTTCAAGAACACCCAAGGCTCGGGCATTTCGGTCGCCGATATCGAGACCGAGCGCAAGCGCCTGGGCCTCGATCAGCCGTTCCTCACGCGGTGGGGCCTCTGGATCGTGAACGCGTTCCAGGGCGAATTCGGCGACAGTTGCATCCTGCGGGTGAACATCGCGCAGCTTCTGGGATCGAAGTTCTGGCTTTCGCTTGGCATCTGCCTTGCGTCGCTTACCCTTGCCTATGCCATCGCGATCCCCGTGGGGATCCTTTCGGCGGCGACGAACAACCCGTATCTCAACAACGGTCTTCGCCTCTTCAGCTACCTTGGCCTTGCCATGCCGAACTTTCTCCTGGCGCTGATCATCATGCTGATCTCGACCGTCTGGTTCGGTGAGACGCTGACCGGTCTTTTCAGCAAGGAATACCGCGATGCGCCCTGGGACTGGGACAAGTTCGTGGACCTGCTGAAACACGCGTGGTTGCCCGTTTTCATCCTGGGATGGTCCGCCACCGCCTTCGCGCTTCAGACCGTGCGGGCGCTCATGTCGGACGAGATCGGCAAGCTCTACGTCACCGCCGCCGCGGCGCGGGGGGTACATGGGCGAAGGCTTCTCTGGCGTTACCCGGCGCGGCACGCGCTGGGGCCGATCATCAACAGCCTGGGGTTTGACCTGAACCGCATCTTCAACGAGTTGCCCATCGTCGCGCTGATCCTGGTCATGACGGACGCGGGCGCGCTTCTGATCGAAGCGCTGGCACGGTCCAACGATCAGCAACTTGCCGGTGCGATCATCTTCCTTCTCACGGCGTCGATCGTGACGCTCAATTTCCTGACCGACGTGCTTCTGGCGGTGATCGACCCGCGCGTCCGCAAGAGCATCCTGAGGTGAGCGGCCATGAGTAACCCCCCCGATCCCCTCAAGCCCAACCTCGCCGAAACCACCGGACCTCATGTGCAGGTGGTCGAGACCGAGGACGCGGTCGAACGGCGCGCCAAGGAGGCCTATTTCACTGCCTCCCAGAGCCAGCTCATCTGGGCGCGGTTCAAGAAGCAGCGCGCGGCGATGGTTGCGGCCATCGTGTTGGTGGTGTTGGTCCTGTCGGGACTCTTCGCGCCGTTCCTGTCGCCCTATGACCCGACCATCGCGGGCCGGGACAGGGACTATACCAACGGCGCACCGCAACTGCCGCAGTTCTGCGACAAGAACGGTTGCTCGGCGCGCCCCTTCATCCACGCGGTCGAGCGCGAACGCTCGATCGCGACCAATTTCCGCTGGGTGACGAAGGTCAACGAGGACAAGCGCCACTACCTGCGCTTCTTCGTCGAGGGCGACCGGTACGAACTTTTCGGCTTCATCCCGATGGACACGCATCTCTTCGGGGTCGAGGACGCCAAGATTCACATCTTCGGGACCGACGAGGACGGGCAGGATATCTTCAGCCGAACGCTGCACGCGATCTGGACGTCGATGCAGGTGGGCACGATCGGGGTCTTCATCGCCTTCGTTCTGGCCCTCATCATCGGCGGGATCTCGGGGTACTACGGGGGATGGATCGACGGGGTCATACAGATGATCACCGACGCGGTGCGCACGGTGCCGGCGATCCCGCTCTTCATGGCGGTGGCGGCCTTCATGCCGCCCGAGATGACCGCGGAGGCGAGGTTTTTCTACATATCAATGATCCTGGGCCTGATCGGCTGGCCCACGCTTGCGCGGCGGGTTCGCACGCATCTGTTGACCGAGCGGAACCAGGAATACGTGCTGGCCGCACAGCTCTGCGGCGCGTCGTCGGGGCACGTGATCCGCAAGCACCTGCTGCCCAGCTTCACAAGCTACATCATCGTCGACCTCGTGATCTCGTTTCCCTACATGGTGCTGAGCGAGACCGCGCTTTCCTTCATCGGGCTGGGTCTCAAGGATCCGGTATCGAGCCTCGGCGTCATGCTCCAGAAGGCGACGAGCGCGGACGTCCTGCTCAATTACCAATGGTATTTCATCCCGGTGCTGTTCTTCATCGCGCTGGTGATGGCCTTCGTTTTCGTCGGTGACGGCCTGCGGGACGCTGCCGACCCTTATTCGGACAATTCCAGATGAGCGCGCTGATCGAAGTCGAGAACCTGACGCTGAAGTTCCGCACCGACGAGGGGCTGGTGACGGCGGTGGATGACGTGAGTTTCACGCTCGACAGGGGCGAGGTGATGGGCCTTGTCGGCGAAAGCGGCTCGGGCAAGTCGGTGACGGCGAAGTCGCTCATGCATCTCAACGCCAGGAACGCGGTCTACAGCCCCGAAAGCCGGATCACGCTGCACACGGAGACCGGGCCGGTCGACGTGCTGTCGCTGCGGCGTCCGTCGGATTTGAAGGTCGTGCGGGGCGGGGCGATTTCCATGATCTTCCAGGAACCAATGGCGAGTTTCGCGCCCGCGCTGACCATCGGCAAGCAGATGGTCGAGCAATTGCAGCTTCATTCCGACATGTCCAAGGCCAAGGCCAAGGAGGTGTCGATCGAGATGCTGGATCGCGTCGGGATTTCGGATGCCCCGAGCCGGTTCAACCAGTATGCATTCGAGCTTTCGGGCGGGATGCGGCAGCGGGCGATGATCGCGATGGCCCTGTCGACACGGCCGAAGCTGCTTATCGCGGACGAGCCGACCACGGCACTCGACGTCACGATCCAAGCGCAGGTGATCGACCTGATGAAGGACCTCGTGAACGAGTTTCACATGGGCATCATCTTCATCACCCACGATCTCGGCGTGGTGGCGCAGACCGCCGACAAGGTGGCGGTGATGTATCTTGGCCGCCTGATCGAGGAAGGGCCGGTCCGGCCCGTCATCCGGGATGCAAAACACCCATATACGCAAGGGCTTCTGGCGGCCCTGCCGACGCTCGACGATCTCGATGCGCCGCTGGTCCCGGTGCCCGGTGACATTCCCTCGCCGCTGGAACGACCCTCGGGTTGCGTCTTTCATACGCGCTGTCCGAAATACCTTGGCGACGTGTGCAGGATGCGCGAGCCGATTATCCGAAAACCCGAGCCGGATCATGAGGTTGCGTGCCACATCTACGAGGGGGAGGACGCATGAGCGGCAACGACCTGATCAGGGCGCGGGACCTCTCGGTGGGGTTCAATATCGGCGGGACGCTATTCGGCAAGCGCGTATTGAAGGCGGTCGACAAGGTCAACATCGACATCCCGCGCGGGTCATTCTACGGCATCGTGGGGGAAAGCGGGTCGGGCAAGACGACGCTGGGGCGGGCGCTTCTCAAGGCGGTGCCGATCACCGGCGGCGAGGCGACCTACGACGATGGCGAGGTGCGGTATGACCTTGCCACGCTGGACGGAAACGACCTCAAGGACTATCGCAAGCGGGCGCAGCTCATCTTCCAGGATCCTTATGCCGCCCTGTCTCCGCGCATGACCGTGCGCGATATCATCGCGGAGCCGCTGGAGGTCATGGGCCTGACGAAGGGGCGCGAGGAGACGGATGCGCGGGTGCGCGAGATCGCGGCGAAATGCCGGCTCAACCTCGAACATCTCAGGCGCTTTCCACATGCCTTTTCCGGTGGCCAGAGACAGCGGATCTCCATCGCCCGCGCGCTGGTCTCAGGGCCGAAATTCGTGGTGGCGGACGAAAGCGTGGCCGCGCTCGACGTGTCGATCCAGGCAGATGTTCTCAATCTTCTCAAGGAGTTGCAGCGCGACCTCGGTATTACCTTCATGTTCATCAGCCATGACCTGAGCGTGGTGGCGCATAGCTGTGATCACGTGGCGGTCATGTATCTCGGTCGGCTTGTCGAGACGGCGCCCACGAGGTCCCTGTTCGCCGAGCCGAAGCATCCCTATACCAAGGCGCTGTTCTCGGCGATCCCCTCGCTCGATCCCGACGACAGGGGCAGCGCGCAGAAGCTCGAGGGGGAGATCCCGTCGCCCATGAATCAGCCGCCGGGATGCAAGTTCAACACCCGTTGTCCGCACGCGATCGACCATTGCCGAGAGGTCGAGCCGGCGCTCGAACATGCGGGGACGGAACACGAGGTGGCCTGTCACCGCTGGCGCGAATTGCTGGCCGAGGTGCCGGCCTGAGCGAAGCCACCACATCTGGACATGGGCACGAGATGTCGGGGGCAGCGCGGCGCCGCCCCCAACGTCGGTATCCATGTCGGTATCCACGTCGGTATCACGTCGGTGCGCAAGCGCGCCGCGTTAACCCGATCGAAACCCGGGTCGGTCAGGGTGACATCACCTGGCGCGACTCTCAGATCGTCGCCTCGAACAGATGATGGAGGTTTTCACGGGTCAGTGGCACGGGGTTGCCGCCACAGGACGGATCGTCGAGCGCCATGGTCACGAGCTCGTCGATACTGGTCTTGCTTACCCCCATCTCGGAGAGCTTGCGCGGAATGCCGAAGCTGTCGTTGAACTCCTGCACGAAGGTGCGGAAGCCGTCGAAGCCGCCCTCGACCCCGATATAGGAGGCGGCACGGTCGAACCGGTCGGCGATCGCGGGCGCGTTGAGGTCGAGAACGGCGGGCATGCAGACCGCGTTCGTGGTGCCGTGATGGGTGTTGAAGACGGCTCCGATGGGGTGGCTCATGGCGTGGATCGCGCCCAGCCCCTTCTGGAAGGCGGTGGCACCCATGGCGGCGGCGCTCATCATGTTGGCGCGCGCCTCGATATCGCTGCCGTCCTCGTAGGCGCGGGGCAGGTTCTCGATGACGAGGCGCATCCCTTCGAGCGCGATGCCCTGGCTCATGGGGTGATAATGCGGGGACGAGAACGCCTCGACGCAATGCGCGAAGGCATCGAGACCGGTGCCCGCGGTGATGAACCTGGGCATGCCCACGGTCAGTTCGGGATCGCAGATCACGACGGAGGGCAGGACGAGAGGATGGAAGATGATCTTTTTCACATGGGTCTGCGAATTGGTGATGACGCTTGCGCGGCCGACTTCAGACCCGGTGCCGGCGGTCGTGGGCACCGCCACGATCGGCGCGATCGCGTCGGCATCGGCACGGGTCCACCAGTCGCCCACATCCTCGAAATCCCAGACGGGGCGCGTCTGGCCCGCCATGAAGGCCACCATCTTGCCCAGGTCGAGCCCCGAGCCGCCACCGAAGGCCACGACCCCGTCATGGCCGCCCGACTTGTAGGCCTCGACCCCGGCCTCGAGATTGATCTCGTTGGGGTTCGGGTCCACCTCGGAGAAGATCGCGCGCCCAAGTCCCGCAGCGTCGAGGATGTCGAGCGCCTGCGCGGTGACCGGAAGGCCCGCAAGGCCCTTGTCGGTCACGAGCAGGGGTTTGGTGATCCCCGCCTGTGCGCAGGCATCGGGAAGCTCCTTGATCCGGCCGGGGCCGAACTTGATGGCGGTGGGGTAGGACCAGTTTCCGACGAGGCTCATGATGTCACCTTCTTGAGATGGTAGGATTTCGGACGGGTGAGATTGTGATAGCCGATGACCGAAAGGCCGCCGCCGCGCCCGGTATCCTTGCACCCGGTCCAGCAGAGGCCGGGATCGAGATAGTCGGCGCGGTTCATGAAGACGGTGCCGGTCTCGATCCGGTCGCCCACGGCTTCGGCACGGGCAAGATCGCGCGTCCAGAGCGAGGCGGTGAGGCCGAACTGGCTGTCGTTCATGAGGCGGATCGCCTCGTCATCGTCCTTGACGGGCATGATGCCGACGACGGGGCCGAAACTCTCGTCGCGCATGACGCGCATCTCGTGGGTCACGTTGGTAAGGATCTGGGGGCTGAGATAGGCGCCGCCATCGTCGGCCGCGAAGGTCTCGATATGGGCCTTCGCGCCCATGCCGACCGCCTCGTCGATCTGCGCGCGCACCTCGTCGGCGAACCGTCTGTGCGCCATGGGCCCGAGCGTCGTCACCTCGTCGAGCGGGTTGCCCAGCGTGTAGCCGTTCACGATCGCCACCGCTTTCTCGACGAAGGCGTCGAAGAGGCTTTCGTGGACATAGATCCGCTCGATCCCGCAGCAGCATTGACCGGCGTTGAACATCGCCCCGTCGATCAGCGTATCGACCGCGGCGTCGAGGTCCGCGTCCTCCATCACATAGCCCGGATCCTTGCCGCCAAGCTCGGTGCCGACCCCGGTGAAGGTGCCCGCCGCCGCGCGCTCCATCGCCTTCCCGCCACCGACCGAGCCGGTGAAGTTGACGAAGTCGAAGGCGCGCGAGGCGATGAGCGACGAGGTGGTGTCATGGTCGAGGAAGACGTTCTGGAAGACATCCTCGGGGATGCCCGCCCCATGGAAGGCCCGCGCCATGCGCTCGCCCACCAGGAGGGTCTGGGTCGCGTGCTTGAGGATCACTGTGTTGCCGGCGATGAGCGCGGGCGCGACGGTGTTGATCGCGGTCATGTAGGGATAGTTCCAGGGCGCCACGACGAAGACCACACCTTGCGGGATGCGCTTGATATAGCGCTTGAAACGCGCGTCCTCGCCCACCTCGATGGGGGCGAGCGCCTCCTCGGCGATCCGGGCCATGTGGCTCGCGCGCTCCTCGAAGCCGCCGAATTCGCCGCCGTAGCGGACGGGGCGGCCCATCATGCGGGCGAGCTCGGGGACGATCTCGTCATTCATCGCGCCCACGGCGGCGACGGCCGCCATGACGAGGTCGATACGTTCCTGAAGCGGACGCGCGGCCCAGGCGGGTTGCGCCGCCCGGGCGCGCCGCGCCGCGTCGGACGCGGCGTCGGGCGTGAGCGTCTCGCGTTCGGCGAATACGGTGCCGTCGATGGGAGAGATACATTGAAGGGTCGTCATGGCAGGTCCTTCATCTTGCCGGAAATATCCAGAATCACGCCAGTTCGAATCCGCGCGCGATCTCGTAATCGGTGACCACGCGGTCGAAATCCTCGATCTCGACCTCGGCCGCGCGGGCGTAGTGCTCGACCACCTCGTCGCCCAGGGCCGCGCGCAGCATGTCCGAGCCCAGAAGCGCCTCGCGCGCGTCGCGCAGGGTCGAGGGGATCGCGCCCGCGTCGTCGGCATAGGCGTCGCCCGCGAAGGCGGGCGCCAGCTCGAGCTTGTCCTCGATCCCCTTGATCCCGGCGGCCAGTTGCGCGGCCATCGCGAGGTAGGGGTTGATGTCCGACCCGCCGATGCGGTTCTCGACACGGATGGCCCTGGTCCCGTCGCCGCAGAGGCGGAAGCCCGCGGTGCGGTTGTCCACCGACCAGATGACGCGGGTGGGCGCGAAAGTGCCCTTCTGGAACCGCTTGTAGCTGTTGATGTAGGGCGCGAGGAAATAGGTGCAGTCGGGCGCGTATTTCAGGAGGCCGGCCATGTAGTGTTTCATCAGTTGCGACATGCCCAGATCGTCGCTCTCGTCGAAGAAGGCGGGCTTGCCGCCCTGCCAGAGCGACTGGTGGATGTGGCTCGAGCTTCCGACCTTGTCGGCGTGGAGCTTGGGCAGGAAGCTGGCGGCGTGGCCCTGTTGCCACGAGATCTCCTTGATCGCGTGCTTGGCGATGGTGTGGTAGTCGGCCGTGTCGAGGGCGGGGGCGTATTTGATGTTGAGCTCTTCCTGGCCCAGCTCGGCCTCGCCCTTGGTGTTCTCGACCGGGATGCCCGCCGTCCAGAGGTGATTGCGGATCGGGCGCATCACGTGTTCTTCCTTGGTGGTCTGGAGGATGTGGTAATCCTCGTTATGGCCCGAGATCGGGGTCAGGTCGCGGAAGCCGGATTTGCGAATCTCGTCGTGGCTTTTCTCGAAAAGGAAGAATTCGAGCTCGGTGGCCATCATCGCCTCCAGCCCCATGTCGGACAGCCGCGCGAGCTGACGTTTGAGCATGGCGCGGGGGGAATGGGCGATGTCCTCGTGGGTGTGATGGTCGAGGATGTCGCAGAGCACCATGACCGTGCCGTCGAGCCATGGGACGGGCCGCAGGGTCGAAAGATCGGGCTTCATCACGTAATCGCCATAGCCGCGCTCCCACGAGGTCGCCTTGTAGCCCGAGGGGGTCGACATGGGCAGGTCCGTGGCGAGCAGGTAGTTGCAGCAATGCGTTTCCTCGTAGGCCCCGTTCACGAAATGCCCGGCGTGGAACCGTTTGCCCATGAGCCGGCCCTGCATGTCCACGAAGCAGACGAGAACGGTGTCGATGTCGCCGTCGGAGACGCGGGATTTCAGATCATCGAAGCTGAGCTGTGCGGGCATGGCGGCCTCTTGAATAGGGATTGAACAGGGAAAGCCCGTCCCGGACCTGGTCCGGGACCTCCCGTGCTGTCAGGGAGGCCCCGGATCGGGGTCCGGGCCGGATCAGGCTATGCGATCAGGTCACGCCGTAGCGATAGGGGCGGCCTGCCTCGCGCATGGTCTTGTTGTATTCCTTGAAGATGCCGACCACCTTGGCCTTCACCTCGGACTCGGCGGCGATCTCGTCCCAGAACACTTCGGCGGCTTCCTCGACCTTCTCCCACTCGGCATCGGGGATGGTGGTCAGCTTGAGCTTGTCGCCGTTAACGCGCAGCTTGGCCTCGCCGCCCCAGTACCAGTGCTGGCGGTAGTAGTGGGACTGTTCGCAGCAGACCTTGAAGAGGGTCTTGAGATCCTCCGGCAGTTCGTCCCAGCGGCCCTGGTTGGCGAAGAAATGGCCGATCCAGGCGCCCGAGATGTTGTTGGTGAGGAAGTAGTTGGTCACGTCGGCCCAGCCCACGGTGTAGTCCTCGGTGATACCGGACCACGCGATTCCGTCAAGCTCGCCGGTCTGGACGGCGACCTCGATATCCTCCCAGGGCAGGTTCACCGGCACCACGCCGAATTGCGACATGAAGCGCCCGGCGGTGGGGAAGGTGAAGATGCGCTTGCCTTCGAGATCGGCAAGGCTGTTGATCGGGTCCTTCGTGGCGAAGTGGCAGGGATCCCAGGCACCGGCCGAGATGTGCTGCACGCCGACCTTGGCGTATTCTTCCTTCCAGATCTCGTCGAGCCCGTATTCGTTGAAGAGCACCGGCACGTCGAGAGAGTAGCGGCAACCGAAGGGGAAGTAGCCGCCGAAGACCGTGACCTCGGTGGGCGAGGCCATGGAATCGTCGTCCGACTGGACGGCGTCGATCGTCCCGCGCTGCATGGCGCGGAAGAGCTCGCCCGTGGGCACGAGCTGATCGGCGAAGTAGAGCTCGATCTGCATGCGGTCGCCGGCGATCTTGTTGAACATGTCGATCGCGGGTTTCGCCACGTGCTCGGCCAGCGCCGCGCCGGCATAGGTTTGCAGGCGCCACGTGATCGTGGACTGGGCGATGGCGGGAGCGGCGAGCGGGGCCGCGACGGCGCCGACACCGGCGGTCTGGAGGAACTTGCGTCTCGTGGTCATTGGTCTTCTCTCCTTTGTTGAGGTGACGTCCCCTGGCCGGGGCTCTTGGTGGTTATTTTCCGTAGATGTATTCGGGCAGCCAGAGCGCGATCTGCGGGAATATCATGACGAGTGACAGCGCGCCCACCATCACCAGCACGAAGGGGATGATCGACACGTAGATGTCGCGCAGTCCGATCTCGGGCGGGGCCATGGCGCGCATCAGGAAGAGGTTGTAGCCGAAGGGCGGCGTCATGTAGGCGATCTGGGTCGTGATCGTGTATAGCACGCCATACCAGATGAGGTCGAACCCGAGCTCACCCACGAGCGGCACGTAGAGCGGCGCCACGATGACCAGCATGGCGGTGTCGTCGAGGAACGTGCCCATGAGGATGAAGCTGAGCTGCATCAGGATGAGGATGCCCCAGGGACCGAGGCCGAGTTGCGTGGTGAAGAGATCCTCGATCGCCTTCACGGCGCCCAGCCCGTCGAAAATCGCGCCGAAGCCCAGGGCCGCGAGGATGATCCACATGAACATGCACGAGATGCCCAGCGTGTTGCGCACCGAGTTCTCGAACACTTCGCGGGTCATGCGCCCCTTGAGCACCGCCGCGAGGAACGCCGCGAGCGCCCCGATGGCCGAGCTTTCGACGAGCGAGGTCCAGCCCTTGACGAAAGGGATCATCATCGTGGCGAAGATGATGAGCGGCAGGAGGCCCGCACGCAGGAGGCGCAGTTTCTCGGACATGGGAAGATCGCGTTCCTCGGCGGGCAGGACCGGACCGAGATGCGGCTGCATCCGGCAGCGGACATAGATGTAGATGACAAAGAGCGTGGCCATCAGCAGGCCCGGCATGACGCCCGCGAGCCAGAGCTGACCCACCGGTTGCCGCGCGATCATCGCGTAGAGGACGAGCACCACGGAAGGCGGGACGAGAATGCCGAGGGACGATCCCGCCTGGATCACCCCCGTCACCATGATCTTGTCATAGCCGCGGCGCAGAAGCTCGGGCAGGGCGATGGTGGCGCCGATGGCCATGCCCGCCACCGAAAGGCCGTTCATCGCCGAGATCAGCACCATGAGGCCGATCGTGCCGATGGCGAGGCCGCCCTTCACCGGCCCCATCCAGACGTGGAACATCTTGTAGAGGTCGTCGGCGATGCGGCTTTCGCTGAGGACGTAGCCCATGAAGATGAACATCGGCAAGGTCAGCAGCGGATACCATTTCATCAGCTTCATCGCCGCCGAGAAGGGCACGTCCACCCCGCCGGTGCCCCACAGCAGCAGCCCCGCCACCGCCCCCACGAAGCCGATGGCGCCGAAGACGCGCTGCCCGGTCAGGAGCATCAGCATCATCGAGCTGAACATCAGCAGGGCGATCATTTCATAGGGCATCAGACCTCCACCCCGCGCAGGCGTGCGATATCGCGGAAGAACTCCGCAAGGCATTGAAGCAGCATGAGAAAGACGCCCACGCAGAGGATCGCCTTGACCGGCCAGATGAAGGGCCGCCACGCGGTCGAGCTTCGTTCCATGTAGCCCATCTTCTCGCGCGCGGCATCGGCGCCGTCGGTGACGAGGGTGACGAGGAGATCCCAGAAGAACGAGAAGGGTTCGGTCCCGAAATAGCCCAGCGAATAGGCCGTGGAGCCCACGGCCCCGTAGAACAGGACGCCAAGATAGAACATGAGGAAGAGCACCGTGAAAGCGTCCACCCAGGCCTTGGTGTGCGTCGACCACGATCCGTAGAAGAGGTCCATCCGCACGTTCGAGCCCATCTGGATCGAGTAGGGGCCGCCCAGCACGTAATAGGCCACCATCACGAATTGCGCGGTCTCGAGCGTCCAGAGCGACGGGACGAAGAAGGTCTTGGAGACCGAGGACCAGAGCAGCACGCCGATCAGCGCGAAGATGAGATACATCGTGATCCGCCCGATGACGCGGTTCATCGCGTCGATGCCGCGGATATAGCCGAGGATCGCCTTAGGCATCTTGCGCGCCCTCCCTGTCCAGGCCCACGCGCGCGAGGGCGGGCCGAAGGAGCGTCAGGATCTCGCCGGTGATGGCCGTCTCGTCCTCGGGGGTTTGCAGCAGGTCGTTGCGGATCTCGATCATCACGTTCGGCAGCGCGTTGGGCAGGGCGTGGAGCGCCAGCGAGTGGGTGACGCCGTCCTGCGGGCCGTAGGGCGCGTTGCGCTCGATCCGGCGGTGGGGCAGCGCGTGCGCCATGTCGAGCATCGCGTCGGCGAGCCGGGTGTCGCTGTCGTGCAGGATGCCCAGCTCAACCGCGCGGGGGCGGTCGTTGAAGACGGGCGTGAAACTGTGGATCGTGACGAGCGCGGTGGGGCGACCGGCCGCGCGGCGACGGGCCAGCAGGTCGGTCACGGCGCGGGTGAAGGGGGTGTAGACCGCGTCGATGCGCGCCTGCTGCGCCGCGGGGTCGATGCCGGCGTTCCCCGGCACGGCGATCTTCTCGGACTGCGCGGGCATGGCGGTGGGGGCGTCGGGCGGACGGTTGCAATCATAGACGAGCCGCGAAACGGTCGAGGCGACGAGCGGCGCATCGAGCGCCCGCGACAGCCCGAGCGCCACGGCCCGCGCCCCCGGATCCCAGGCGGCGTGGCTCTGGCGGTCGTCCTCGGACAGGCCGAGCGTCCCGAAGGCGGGCGGGAAACGGTTCGAGGCGTGTTCGCAGAGAATCACCGCCGGCCCCGCGCCATCGGTGTTGACGCGCTCCACGGCCTGCATTTCATCGTGTTTCGCCGCGTCTTGCACCGCGTTCCCTCCCCTGTCTGAAAAAATGTTTTCACACGGGGCGCGATGTGTCAATATATTCACACAGGCGAGCCGCAGGTCATCCCGATGCCAGAGAAAAGCCCCAGTGTCCGCGACCTCATCCGCGCCGAATACGAGGGGCTGACGCCGTCGGAGCGCAAGTTCGCCAACGCGCTCCTGCAGGACTATCCCGGTGCGGGGCTTGCCTCGATCACCGAGGTGGCGGCGAATGCGGATGTCTCGACCCCGACGGTCGCGCGCATGGTCCAGAAGCTGGGGTTCAAGGGATTTCCCCAGTTCCACCGCGCGCTGCTGGACGAGTTGCAGGCCAAGGTGTCCGGTCCGACGCAGCGCCGCGCGGCCTGGGCCACCGAGGCGCCCGAGACGCATCTGCTCAACCGGTTCGCGCAGGCGGTGACGCATAACCTCGCGCAGAGCTTCTCGCATGTGGACAGTGCGAGTTTCGATGCATCGGTGGCGCTTCTGGCCGGGAGCGAGGGGCAGCTATACGTGGTCGGCGGGCGGATCACCCGGAGCCTTGCCGATTACGCCTTCACCCATTTCCAGGCGATCCGGCCGGGGGTCGTCCACATGACCTCGTCGGCCGCCACCTGGCCGCATTACGTGCTCGACATGGGGCCGGGCGATACGCTCCTGATCTTCGACATCCGCCGCTACGAGCAGAACCTGCTGCGGCTGGCGGAACTGGCGTCGGAACGGGGGGTGAAGGTGGTGCTGATCACCGACCAGTGGACATCGCCGGTGGCGCGGGTGGCCGACCATGCCTTCACCTGCTGGGTCGAGATCCCCTCGGGGTGGGATAGCAACATCGCGACCATGATGCTTCTCGAGGCGATGATCGCGGCGGTGCAGGAGGCGCGCTGGCCCGAGGCGCGCGACCGCTACGAGGAGCTGGACCGCATCTTCGACCAGACGCGCCTGTTCCGGAAGCCGGGGGGCGGGTGAGGGGATTGGTGCGAAGGATCGGGGTCTGCGGATGTCGGTCCGGTGACGGGACCTTTCCGCCGTTCAAAAAGGCGTCTGGACGCAGGTCAGACGAAGGCCGGAAGCGACTTATGCAGACGTCGGCGATGTCGTTCTTGCCGGACGCTCCTGAGCATGGCGGTTGCGCAGTAGAATTGCCGTGGCCGCTGGCAGTGCGGCTGTGCCGAGAAACATCGCGTCGGCTCCGAAGGCACTGGACGCGAGCCCCGTGATAGCCGGTCCCAGGACGCTGCCTGCCGCGGCGGCCAAGAGCGCAGCCGTGAAGCTGAGCGACGGGAGCGACGGAAACAGGCGCTCCGACCAGAACGCCAGAACCGCGCTCGTCATCATGACATGGAGGCCTTGCAGGCCGGCCGACGATATCAACCCGGCCCAGGTCCCCGGTGCGATCGCCACGAGAGCGAGGGACAGGGCGCCAGCCAGCATGAGAACACGCAGCAGCATTGGCAGGCCCATCATATCCTTGATGCGTCCGGTCAAAAGGCCGGCGAGGCCGAACAGACCGTAGAAGATGTAGACGAGCGCGGGTGTGACGCCAACCGGAACGCCCGGCACACCGCCGGCCTCGACCAAGTGATCGGCGGCGAAGGAGATGTAGATCGCCGAGTTCGTGCCGTAGGCAAAGCCAATTGCGTAGAGTGGGATCGCTGCGGTGGCAGCCAGATCCCTCCACTCCTTCTCCTGCCTTCCTTCGGGATCTTTCTCGACGCCCCTCAAGGCGATCCAGTTGCCAAGGAAGGCACAGGCGCTCGCCCCCGCAAAGAACGCCCAGCAAATTCTCCACGACAAGCCGCCGGTGACCATGACGAGCGCCGCGAGCCCAGCCAGCACGATCCCGACGCCCGTGCCGGTGCTGACGCCCGACAGCGCGCCCGGCCGGTCATCGTCTTTGACCTTGCGGTGTATGGCGTCGTTGAACGGGGTCCAGGCAAGGCCGGCACTCGAAGCCGCGAGGAACACCCCGACCGCCACGACGGGCACGTTCGGCGCGGAGGCCACGACTCCCATTCCGACCGTGGCGGCAGCCAGGCCGACCAACACCGGGGATTCCGGCCCCTGCCGGGCAAGGAGAACTGGCGCGATCAGAAGGCCGATGAAGAAACCAAGGAAGCTGAGACTGGAAACGAAGCCGACGGTCGAGGTCGACATAGAGAACGCCGACCTGAACTCGGGGACGAACAGGCCAAACCCCATGCGTCCAGGCCCGAAGGCGACGGCGGTTGCGGCGAAGCCGGCCGCGGACAGGCTCCAGAACGGTTTGATGATGCTGCCCTCCTCCATCCCGTAATGTTCCCGCCAAGGCTCGGTTCCACATCTTCCGATGTTGCGTGGGGTCGGTTCTTATATGCTCCGGCAGCTCAATCCGGATGTCGTGGAAGGGCTCCTTCCCGCCACTCGCTGCGTTCCATGCGAGGGGCAGCTTTGCAGCTAAAACCGGATCAGCCCGCCACCCCGACCCTATCCCGACATCGCCATCACGTAGCCAACCCCCGCCGCGACGATGAGGCCCAGCACCACCGCGATGGCGAGCTTGATGGCGGACCACGGCCGCTCGCCCTGAACCCGTCCGGTGCGGCCGTTGACGACGAAGCGGTAGCTCTTGCCGCGATACTTGTAGGCGGCGAGCCAGACGGGCAGCAGGATATGCTTGAAGGTCACGGCCGATACGTTGGTGTCGATGCGGTGGATGCGCTGCCGGTCGCCGCCGATGTCGAATTTCACATCGCGCGTGATGACCCGGTCCATATGCGCGCGCGCCTCGTCGAACCCCTCGGCAAGCTGGACGGTATAGCCTTCGGCGCGAAAGCCGGCCAGATACTCGGGCCGGTAGGGCTCGAGCGCGGCGAGATCCCACGGCTCGAGCGCGTCGGTATAGCTCTTGGGGAGCGAGGTGGAGGCCAGCACCAGCACGTCATCGAAGAACCGCGCGACGCGCCCCGAGACCCCGCGCCAGCGCACCTTGGCGACCTTCACGCGCTGCCGCTTGCCGTTACGGGTGACGGTGCGGGTCTCGTAATAGACCGTGCCGCGCTCGCCCGCGTAGTCCGATTTCGTGTCGGCGTCGAAGGTCCAGTAGGGGACGTAGATGCCCTGCATCGGGCGCCCCTTGCGCGCGTAGTCCTTCAGCCCCGAGGGGGCGAACCAGAGCCGGCCGAGCCAGTCGGTCATGGCCTTGCGCGCGGCGCGTTCATCGAGCGCGAAGGGCAGCAGGCCGCGCGGCTTGATATGGCGGTACGTCCCGGTATCGGTGACGACCGGCGTGGCGCAGAAGGGACATTCGGAGGCGTGGGTATCGGCGTCGAACTCCACCTCGGCGCCGCAATTGGGGCATTTGAGAACGCGGGTTTCCTCGATTTCCTGCGCCGGAAGCTGTTCCTCGAGGGCCGCGCGGAAGTCGAGCTCGCGGATGGCGCGGGTGGGGGTCGGCGTCTCGATCTCGCCGGTGTTGCCGCAATGGTCGCAGACAAGCCGATCCGCCTCCGGGTCGAAACGGAAGTCGGCACCGCAATTGTCGCAGGGAAAGCGATGTGCGACGGGTTTCGGGGAATGGCCGGTCGTAGGCATGGGCTGTGACGGTCGGATTCTGGGTACTTGGAACCGGAAAGAACGAGGGAGACGGCGCCGTGTCAGGCGGGCGGGGGCGGGGGCGGCAGGACCGTGAAGAGCTGTGCCAGTTCCTGCACGTCGCCCGCGCGCATCCAGCCGTCCTGGCCCTGGGTCCAGACATGGGTGTCGCGGGTGAGCGTGCCCTCCTGCGCCATGCGCCCGAGACGGGCCCTGGAATAGGGGCCGTGGGTCTCGCCCTTCTCGGCGATGTGCCACACATGCTCGACCGGGGGCGGGGGCGGCGGGGCCGATGCGGCGGGTGCGGCGGGTCGTGCCCCCCAGGGACCGCCCTGTCCCATCTGCTGCGCCATGGCGAGACCCATGCCGGCGCCGAGGCCCGCGGCCATGCCGCCGCCCGAGGAATTCTGGGCCGCCTCGGTCATGGCCTCGGCCGCGGAATACTGCGTGAACCGGTCGAGATCGCCCACGAGGCCCATGGAGGTGCGCTTGTCCAGCGCCTTCTCCACCGCGGGGGGCAGCGAGATGTTCTCGATATAGAGCTCGGGGATGGTGAGCCCGTATTCCGCCACGGTGGCGGAAATCGCCTCGGCCACGAGCCGGCCGAGCTCGCGCGTGTTGGCGGCCATGTCGAGCACCGGGATGCCGGAGGAGGCGATGGCGCGGGAAAATTCCTGCACGATGATGTTGCGGATCTGGAAGCTGATCTCGTCGCGGGTGAATTCGCCGTCGGTGCCCACGATCTCCGACAGGAAGCGTGCGGGGTCGGAGACGCGCACCGAGTAGGTGCCGAAGGCACGCAGGCGGGTCGGCCCGAATTCGGGGTCGCGCAGCATGATCGGGTTCTTCGTGCCCCATTTCAGGTCGTTGAAGCGGGTGGTGTTGACGAAATAGATCTCGGACTTGAAGGGCGACTGGAAGCCGTGGTCCCAGTGCTGGAGCGTCGTCATGATCGGCATGTTGTTGGTCTCGAGCATGTAGAGACCGGGGGTGAACACGTCCGCCAGCTGTCCTTCGTGGACGAAAACCGCCGCCTGCCCCTCGCGCACCGTGAGCTTGGCGCCGTACTTGATCTCGTGGCCCTCGCGCTCGAACCGCCAGACCATCGTGTCGCGCGTGTCGTCGGTCCAGTGGATGACGTCGATGAATTCGCCTGAGAGGAAGTCGAAAATGCCCATTGGGGTCTCCCTTGTCTAGATCGTGCCGTCTTCGCCAGCGACGAGGCGGCGCAGGATCGGGCGGGCCTCGTCGATGGTCATGCCGGGGCGGAGGGCGGGGTTGTAGAGGAGTTCGAGCAGCTTCTCGTCATGGGTGGTGAGAAGCGCGAATTCGTCGTCGTCGTTGAAGATCGAGGGCCGCGCGCGGGGGCTGTCATTGGCGAGGCCGAGGCCCTGGGCCACCTCCTCGTGGACGCAGGCCTTGCGCATCAGGGGCGGGTGTTCGGCGCGCACGAAGGCCACCGCGCGGGCATAGCTCGCCCGGTTCTCGTTGCCGCCGAAGGCCGTGACGAGGCAGTAGATGGATTGCGGCAGGTTGCCCACGAGCGACAGCGTGGCCACGTTCACGTTGGGCGAGATGGCGCGCAGCATCGCCTGCGCCTCGTCGCCGTCATCGACGGTCATGAAGAAGACCTGGAAATTCGGATTGTCGTCGGACATCGCGATCGGGTGGCCCGTGACCCGTGCGAGGCGCCGGGCGTAGCGCGCGACCATGGCGCGATCGGCGGCGCGCTGCTCGGGGGCGACGCCGGACCCGAACGCCACCGAGAGACGCACGGGCCCCTCCCACTTGCGCAGGACGCCGGGGCGGTTCGAGGCGCGCTGAACCCCGCCGCCGACGTCGTGTTCGTCGTAGAAGACGATCCGCTCGAAATTGCGCAGGAGGTCGGCGTCGGAATAGTAGGTGTCCGGGCCGCCGCCATCGGTGCGCAGAAGCCCCTGTGCCACGAGATGCATCTCGAGCTTCTCGTAGCGGCGGGCGAGCGCGAGGCTCCGCTCGGAAGGGCCCGGGCGGGCGGCGGGCTTGGGCGGGACGAGGCCCGCGGGCCGTGCCTGCGGCGTGACCTGGGGCCGTTCGGGCACGGGGGTGCAGGCGGCGACAGCCACGAGGACCGCGCCCGCAAGAGCGCGGGATATGGCGCGGCGGTCGATCACGCCTTGGGCACGGCCGTGCCGGCGGTGTCGCCGGTGCCGTCGCGGCGGGCCTTGGCGGAGGCGAGCGTGTCGCGCAACTCGGCCTCCATCTTCTTGAGCTCCTGCTCGGCCGCGGCGCGTTTCGCCTTGCCCTCGTCGGCGATCTGGAGGCTTTCCTCGATCGTGCCGATGAGGTCGGCATTGGCCTTCTTGACCGCGTCGATGTCGAAAACGCCGCGCTCCATCTCCTCGCGGATCATCTTGTTGGATTCGCGGAGGTTCCGCGCGTTTGCGGTCAGCAGTTCGTTGGTGAGGTCGTTGGCCTCGCGCACGGCCGTGGCGGCTTCGGAGGACCGCTGGATCGTCACGGCCTGGGCAAGCTGCGTCTCCCAGAGGGGGACGGTGTTGACGAGGGTGGAGTTGATCTTGGTTACGAGGCTCTTGTCGTTTTCCTGCACGAGGCGGATCGAGGGCAGGGATTGCATCGTCACCTGGCGCGTGAGCTTGAGGTCGTGGACGCGGCGTTCGAGATCGTCGCGCGCGGCGCGCAGGTCGCGGAGTTCCTGCGCCTTCATCACCTGGTCCTTCTCGGGGGCGGCCTCGACCTCGGACTCCTTAACGGGAATGTCCTTCTCGTCCAGCTCGCGCAGCTTTTCCTCGCCCGCCGCGATGTAGAGCGCCAGCTCGTCGTAGAAATCGAGCGTCTTCTCGTAGAGCAGGTCGAGCGACTTGATGTCCTTCAGGAGCGTGTGCTCATGGCTGAGAAGCTCGTCGGTGATGCGGTCGATCTGGCCCTGCACCTCCTCGAAGCGGGCGGTGAACTTGGCGACCGGCGCGGCGCGGCCCAGGAGCTTCTCCCACCAGGATCGTTCGCGGCGCACGTCGAGTTCGGAGACCGAGAAACCGCGGATGGTGGTGACGATGGAGCGCAGGCTGTCACCGGCGGGGCCCACGTCCTTGTTGCGCACGCCCTCGAGCATGGATTGCGAGATTTGCTGCAACTCGGCCTGCGCGGCCGATCCGAAGGACACGATGGAGTTGGTGTCGGACATGTCGATCTCGTCCATGCGCCGCTTGATCTCGGCGCTGGTGGGCGCGTCGGCATCCTTGAGTGGCACGACGGCGTTGGCGTCCTTGGGTTCGGGCAGGATCACGGCGCTGACCTCCTCGACTTCGGCAAGCGTGGCCTCGGCCTTGGCGCGGGTGGTATCTGACATGGGGCGGTTCCCTTTCCTCGAATCGGGTGCGGTATCAATCGCGGTTCAAATGGATGCCTTCGCGTTTCAGCCGGTCGCGGAGGACGGAAATCTCGACCTCGAGATCGGTGCTGCTGTCCTCGAGGAGCGTGCGGGTCTTGGCCGAGAAGTTCTCCTCGAGATCGGAGAGAAGCGTGAGATAGTCGTCGCGCGCGGCCTTGTCGCGGGACCGGGCGTAGACCTCGGCGAACTTGAGCGTCGCGTCGGTCGCGCCCTTGAGATAGACGCCGAGATAGCGGCGCGCGGCGGTGAGATCGCGCGGGTCGTTCTCGACCGTGCGGAGCATGTTGCGCACGCTTGACTGGAAGCGCTCGACGCGGGCCTCGGCCTGCCGGTCGCCGGTACGCTCGATGGCGGCGCGCATGGTGGCGAGGTGCGTTTCGGCCTTGTCGACCACGCGGGCGACGCGGTCGGTCTGGAACTGATCGACGCCTTCCATGCCCTTGTTGCGAAGGGGGTCGGTGCCGAAGGCGGCCACGTGAAGCGCGCCGGCGGCGACGGCATAGAGCAGCGGGCCGAGAATGGTCACGGCGCCATCGTGGGCCATGACGCCAAGGGCCGCGCCGACCCCGGCGAGACAGGCCGCGAGGATCTTGCGCGGAAGCGCCGGGCGGCGCGCGATCTTGCGGGTGTGATAGGCCGCCTCTGCCTCGAGCCCGCCGCGCAGGAGCCAAGCGCCGAGCGTCAGGGCACCGGCGCCGGCAAGGCCCAGCGTCATCGGCACCGGGCCATCGGTGAGCGTGGTGAAGAGAAGCAGGATCGGCGGCACGAAAAGCAGGTTGGCCCGCGCGCCCACCGGGTTGACGCGCGGCGTCATGTCGGAGCCCGCCGCCGGAGCGGGACCGTCGGCGTCGGCGTCGCCGTCGGGACTGTATTTTCCGCCGAAGCGCCGGGCCATCGTCACATGCCCCCGAGCCAGCCGACGCTGACCCCGAGAAGCAGTATCGCGAGGGCCGCGTAGGCGATCTTCTGGAACGTGGTCGGGACCATGATCTCTCCCCTGCCGGATGCGGCGGCCGTGCCGAGCGCGCGCCCGCCCGCATCGAGGGCGCGGGTCGCCGCGGATACAATGATGACGAGGCAGGCAATGAATGCCAGCACCAGCAGTCCGAAAAAGAGCAGTCTCGCCATCGTGACCTCCGGGCCTCAACATAAGGATGGACGCGCGCCGCTGCCAGTGCAAACGGGGCGTGCCCGGCGCGCCTCCATCCGGTCAGTGCCGCCGGCCGCTGCGGCGCTCGGCATTGAGTTTGCGCGTGTAGCCCGACTGGATGACCTCGACGAGGACGAGCACGACCACCGAGAAGTAGAAGGTTGTCTTGGACATCGGCACGATCTCGTAGCCGAAGACCCTGAGGGCGAGGCTGTCGTCATGCATGGCGTGCGCCGCGGCCTGACCTGCCTCGCCCAGCAGGACGACGCCCACGATGAGCAGGATGAAGAGGCCGAGCACCTCGTACATGCGGTTCTTCTCGAGGAAGGCGGTGACGCCGTCGGCGAGAACGAGCATCGCGAGGCCCGACAGGATGATCGCGAAAGCCAGGATCGGGAACACGTCGGTGATCGCGAGCGCCGAGAGGACCGAGTCGAAGGAGAAGATGAGGTTCGTGATGACAATCAGGGTCACGACCTTCCATGCGGGTTTGCCCCGCTGGTCGCTCATGTCGGTGCCGAGGTTCTCGATCGTGAGCATGTGGGCGATTTCCTGCACCGCCGTGTGGATGATGAACACCCCGCCGAAGACGAAGACGCAGGTGGCGAAGTTGACGCCGCCCTCGAGGATGCCGGGAAAGTTCAGGACGAAGAACGGCTCGGCCAGCGCGTCGATGAGCCGGACCATGACGAAGAGCAGCACGATCCGCAGCACCACCGCCAGCACGATGCCCCAGAAGCGCACCGCCTTTTGCTGCGCCACGGGCGCGCGCTGCGATTCGATGGAGATGTAGAGAAGGTTGTCGAAGCCCAGCACCGCCTGGAGGAAACAGAGCATCAGAAGGTTGCCCAGGTTCTCCAGGGTCAGAAGGTCGGTCATGTCGGTCGGTTCCCGCTATGAAGTTCACTGTCCTTGAACGGGTTTACAGGGTTTTGGTTCGAACCTGAATCAAAGAATAATACCGGACGGATGAAAATCGGGCGGGTCGCGCCCGTGATGAGCGGCGTCAACGCACTTGTTTGCGACACCGCGTTGGGGGTAGATCAGCGCATGATCGATCGCAGTTTCATCCCCAAGGGCGCGGCGAGCCTTTCGGTGGCCTATGACGGGCCGCCGCGGGATTATCATTTCCTGCTTCTGCCGAAACTCACCCTTCTGGCGTTCACCGCCGCGGTGGAGCCGCTTCGGATCGCGAACCAGGTAAGCGGCAAGGCGCTCTATCGCTGGTTCCTGATGACCGAGGACGGCCAGCCCGTGCAATGCTCCTGCGGTGTCCGGATCACCCCCGACAGCGCGCTCGAGGACGTGCCGCGGCAGGCGGCGGCCTTCGTCTGTGCCGGGATCGAGCCCGCGACCACCGTCTCGTCGCGTGCGGTCGCGTGGATCAGCCGGCAGGCGGCGCATGGCTGCGAGGTGGGGGGCATCTGCACGGGGGCCTTCGCGCTGGCGCGCGCGGGCGTGATCCGGGGGCGGCGGTTCACGCTTCACTGGGAGAACCAGCCCGCGTTCCAGGAGATCTTTCACGATCTCACGCCGACGGGCCACCTCTACGAGGCCGACCGGGGCCTTCTGACTTGCGGCGGGGGAAGTGCGGCCACGGACATGATGCTGAGCCTGATCGAGCGCGATCACGGCAAGGACCTGGCGCAGATCGTCGCCGACATGTGCCTGCATGCCCGGAGCGGCGGACAGGACGTGGCGCAGCGCTCGGCCTATTCGGCCGCGCTGGGGAGCCGCAATCCGCATCTGATCGCCGCGATCCGCATGATGCAGGAGAATATCGAGACGCCGGTGGACATCCTCGAAATCGCCGACGAGGTGGGCATCTCGCGCCGCCAGCTCGAGCGGCTCTTCCGGCAGCATACGAGCGTCTCGCCGGTGGAATACTACATCGACCTGCGGGTCGCGCGGGCCTATGCGCTGCTCAACGAGACAAATCTCGGCATCGGGGAGATCGCGGCCGCGACGGGGTTTTCCGGCACCTCGCAACTGGCCCAGAGGTTCCGGCGCCGCTATGGCATGTCGCCGGGGGCGTATCGGCGGAGTTGGAGCGTGGCGCCGTCCAAGTGACGACGAGGGACATGGCGCTACTTCCGGCGGCGGCGAGGGACGGGTTTCGATCCCGGTTTCGCCCCGGCCTTCTGCCCCTTGCCGCGGGGTTTCGTGCCCTTCGTCTCCTCCTCGGGGGCGTCGAGCCCAAGCTGATCGCGCAGGATGCGGGGGCGGATTTCCTCGACGGCGCCGGGCTTGAGCTGGCCCAGCTGGAACGGGCCGTAGGACACGCGGATGAGGCGGTTGACCGTGAGGCCCACGGCCTCCATCGCGCGGCGGACCTCGCGGTTGCGGCCCTCGCGGATGGCGACGGTCGCCCAGGCATTCGCGCCTTTCTGGCGATCGAGCGTGACCTGCATCGGCTGGAACTTCTCGTCGTCGAGGACGAGACCCTGGCGCAGCGGCTCGAACGTGGCGTCGTCGGGGCGGCCGTTCACGCGCACGCGGTAGCGGCGCAGCCAGCCGGTCGAGGGCAGCTCCATCCGCCGCTTGAGCGCGCCGTCATTGGTGAGCAGCAAGAGCCCCTCGGAATTGATGTCGAGGCGGCCCACGCTGAGGACGCGGGGCAGGTCGTCGGGGAGCGCGTCGAAGATCGTCTCGCGCCCCTGTTCGTCGCGCGTGGTCGTCACGAGGCCCGCGGGCTTGTGATAGAGCCAGAGGCGCGGCGGCTCGGGCGCGTCGAGGGGGCGGCCGTCGACGGTGATCCGGTCGCCTGCCGTGACGTTGAGCGCGGCGCGGTCGATCACGCGGCCGTTGACCGCGACGCGGCCCGCCTCGACCATGCGCTCGGCCTCGCGGCGGCTGGCGAGACCGGCGCGGGCGATGACCTTGGCGATGCGGTCGCCGGGAGGGGTTCTGTCGGACATGGGGGGCGATGTAGCCCATCGCGCGCGGTTGCGAAAGCGGCGATGAGCGGGCAAGGAGAGGCATGGCGTTCAGAAGCTACATGGATGAAGCGCTCGGGGCGGCGCGGGACGCGGGCGCGCGGGGCGAGGTGCCGGTGGGCGCGGTGCTTGTCGGCGCGGACGGGCGCGTCCTCGCGGTCTGCGGGAACCGGACGCGCGAGCTGAACGACCCCACGGCCCATGCCGAGATGCTGGCCATCCGCGAGGGCTGTGCGGCGGTGGCGTCGGAGCGGCTGACCGGTGCGACGCTCTGGGTCACGCTCGAGCCCTGCGCGATGTGCGCGGGTGCGATCGCGGCGGCGCGGATCGCGCGGGTCTGCTATGGCGCGGGCGATCCGAAATCGGGCGGCGTGGCGCATGGGGCGCGGGTGTTTTCGCATCCGCAATGCCATCACGTCCCCGAAGTGGTGGAGGGCATCGCGGCGGAGGCGTCGGAGGAGATGCTGCGCGCGTTCTTCGCCGACCGGCGTCGCCCGGACAGGACGCAGGCGCATCCTGACGGCAGGCGGCGGAGCGGAAAGGCGGAGAATGGTGCTGCTGGGGAGGATTGAACTCCCGACCTCACCCTTACCAAGGGTGCGCTCTACCACTGAGCTACAGCAGCACAAGTGGTGCGGCTGATAGCTCCAAACATTCCACGGCGCAACCCCAATCTGGACCCCCTTCGAGCCGTGCTGTAGAGAGTGGACATGACCAAGCGGGACAACGATAAAACGAAGGCCGGCGGCGCCGTGGCGCGCGAGGATCGGCTGAAGGCCGCGCTCAAGGCGAACCTCGCGCGGCGCAAGGCACAGGCCCGGGCCCGCAAGGCCAAGACAAACAAGACCGAGCAGGACAAAGGGTAAGGCAATGGACAGTATCGTCGTCACGGGCAACGGCCCGCTCTCGGGCGAGATCCCGATCGCCGGGGCCAAGAACGCCTGTCTCACGCTCATGCCCGCGACGCTTCTGAGCGACGAGCCGCTGACGCTGACCAATGCGCCGCGCCTGTCGGATATCAAGACGATGGCCGAGCTTCTGCGATCGCTCGGAGCCGAGGTCACGACGATGCAGGATGGCCAGGTCCTTGCCATGTCGAGCCATGACCTGAACAACCACGTGGCCGACTACGATATCGTGCGCAAGATGCGGGCGTCCAACCTCGTGCTGGGGCCGATGCTGGCGCGGCTGGGGCACGCGGTCGTCTCGCTTCCGGGCGGTTGCGCAATCGGCGCGCGCCCGATGGACCTTCATATCCATGGGCTCGAAGCGCTCGGCGCCGAGATCGAGCTGCGCGACGGATACCTGCACGCGAAGGCGCCGAACGGCCTTCGGGGTGCCGAGATCGAGTTCGAATTCGCCTCGGTCGGTGCCACGGAGAACGTGATGATGGCCGCGACGCTGGCCAAGGGCACCACGGTGCTGCGCAACGCCGCGCGGGAACCCGAGATCGTGGACCTCGCCACCTGCCTGCGGCGCATGGGTGCGCAGATCGACGGCGACGGCACCAGCGAGATCACGATCGAAGGGGTCGAGCGCCTGCACGGCGCGACGCACCCGGTCGTGACCGACCGGATCGAGCTTGGCACCTACATGCTTGCCCCCGCGATCTGTGGCGGCGAGGTCGAGTGCATCGGTGGCCGGCGCGATCTTCTCGAGGCGTTCTGCGAAAGGCTCGAGGCGGCGGGGGTCGAGGTCACGGAGACCGAGCGGGGCCTGAAGGTGACGCGCCGCAACGGCCGGGTGAAGGCGGTCGACGTCACCACCGAGCCCTTTCCGGGATTTCCCACCGACCTCCAGGCCCAGTTCATGGCCCTGATGTGCACCGCCGAGGGCGAAAGCGTGCTGGAGGAGACGATCTTCGAGAACCGGTTCATGCATGCGCCCGAACTCGTGCGGATGGGAGCCGAGATCGACGTGCATGGCGGCACCGCGACGGTGACGGGCGTGGAACGGATGAAGGGCGCGCCGGTTATGGCCACGGACCTTCGCGCGAGTGTCTCGCTCATCCTCGCGGGGCTTGCCGCGGAGGGAGAGACCGTCGTGAACCGGGTCTATCACCTTGACCGGGGATACGAACGGGTCGAGGAGAAGCTGCGCGCCGTGGGCGCCAGGATCGAAAGGGTGAAAGCGCCATGAGCGAGAATGACGCGAGGTTCGAGGATGGCCGCGAGGCCCCGCTCGATCTCGGGGCCTGGGACCCCGACGACCTTTCGGTGCTCTCGGCCTTGGCGCAGGACGCGGTCTTTCCCGCATCCGAGATGTCGTGGCGCGCGGGCGAGCGGCGCTTCGCACTTCTGCTCAACCGCTTCCGCTGGGAGGATCGCGGGCGGGAGCGGCACGAGCCCGAGCGTGTGCAGTCGCTTCTGGTGGTGGAAAACGTGCTGCGGGTGGCAAGCCAGGGGATCGACCGGCATGACGGGGATCTGATCCTGTCGCTTCTCTCGGTAACGTTCGAGCCGGGGGAGGACGGGACGGGCCATGTCCTGCTGACGCTGGCCGGGGACGGGGCGATCCGGCTTGCGGTCGAGGCGCTGGAACTGAGGCTGCGCGACGTCACGCGGCCCTATGTGGCGCCGTCGCGCAAGGTGCCGGATCACGGCGCGTGATGCCGGTGGCGGGAGCCTCCGGCGGGGATATTTACAGCAAGAAGAAGGGTCGGCATGCCGGTATTTCTTGATGCCAGCGCGGAAGGATTCGAGGCGGAATTCCGGGCGCTCCTGAGTTCGAAGCGCGAGGACGCGGCGGATGTGAACGATGCGGTCGCGGCGATCATCGCGGATGTCCGGGCGCGGGGCGACGCGGCGGTGATCGAGTTGACCGAACGGTTCGACCGGGTGACGCTCACCCCCGGCACGATGCGGTTCGCGGAGGAGGAAATCGAGAGCCTGGTCGCCCGCGTGCCGGCGGCAGAGCGCGCCGCGCTCGAGCTGGCCGCGGAGCGGATCCGCGCCTATCACGCGCGGCAGATGCCCGAGGACGCGAGCTGGACCGATGCGGCGGGCGCGACGCTTGGCTGGCGCTGGGGGCCGGTCGGCGCGGCGGGCCTCTACGTGCCGGGCGGGCTAGCCTCCTACCCGTCGTCGGTCCTGATGAATGCCATCCCCGCCAAGGTGGCCGGGGTGCCGCGGCTCGCCGTGACGGTCCCGACGCCCGATGGTCAGGCCAATCCGCTCGTGCTTCTCGCGGCGCGGCTGGCCGGGGTGGACGAGATCTACCGCGTCGGGGGCGCGCAGGCGATCGCGGCGCTGGCCTACGGCACCGAGACCATCGCGCCGGTCGACAAGATCACCGGGCCCGGCAATGCCTTCGTCGCGGCGGCCAAGCGGCAGGTGTTCGGGCGCGTGGGGATCGACATGATCGCCGGCCCGTCCGAGATCCTGGTGATCGCCGATGGCACCGCCGATCCCGACTGGGTCGCGCTCGACATGCTGAGCCAGGCCGAACATGACGAGAGCGCGCAGTCGATCCTGATCACCACCGACCCCGAGATGGCGCGGGCCGTCACCCGCGCGATCGAACGCCATCTCGAGACGCTCGCGCGGCGCGACATCGCGGGCCGGAGCTGGCGCGATTTCGGCGCGGTCATCACGGTGCCCGACCTCGAGACCGCCGCGCGGCTTTCGGACCGGGTGGCGCCCGAGCACCTGGAGCTCTGCGTCGCGAAGGCCGATGCGCTGGCCGAGCGGATCACCCATGCCGGTGCGATCTTCCTCGGGTCGTGGACCCCGGAGGCCATCGGCGACTACGTGGGGGGTCCGAACCATGTCCTGCCGACGGCACGGTCGGCGCGGTTCTCGTCGGGGCTCAACGTGCTCGATTTTCTCAAGCGCACGACGCTGGCACGGATGAGCCCGGAGGCGCTTCGCGCGATCGGGCCCGCCGCCGAGACGCTGGCCCATGCCGAAAGCCTCGAGGCGCACGGGCTTTCGGTGCGCGTGCGGCTCGACCGGCTGAACGAGTAGGCATTGCCCCACGCGCCGCGCTGCGCTAGGCAAATGGCATCAATTTCGAGAGACCCCCGATGAGCCGCATCTGTCATATCGAACTCGACGATTCGAACCTTCCGCCGCCCACGCCCGAGATCGAGCAGGAGCGGAAGGTGGCGATCTACGACCTCATGGAGGACAACACCTTCGTGCTGCCCGCGCGCGCCGATCGGGACGTGCCCGAGGGCCCCTACAATCTCAGCCTGTCGATCCGCGACAAGCGCCTTGTCTTCGACGTGAAGACCGAGGACGCGACGCCCGCGGCCGAATTCCACCTGTCGCTGAGCCCGTTCCGGCAGGTGGTCAAGGATTACTGGGCCATCTGCGAGAGCTATTTCGACGCGGTCAAGAACCTCGCGCCCGCGCAGATCGAAACCATCGACATGGCGCGGCGCGGTATTCACAACGAAGGCGCGCGCGTCCTCGAGGAACGGCTGGACGGGAAGGCCGAGATCGACAACGATACGGCGCGACGGCTCTTTACCCTGATTTGCGTTCTGCATTTCGGGGGCTGAGCGATGCCCGAAGACCTGCCGCAATCGGTGCTCTTCTGCTGCGATCACAACGCGGTGCGCTCGCCGATGGCGGAGGGGATCATGAAGCGGTTCTACGGCACCGGCACCTACGTGCAGTCGGCGGGCGTGAAGAGCGATCTCGACATCGACGGCTTTTCCATCGCCGTTTGCGAGGAGATCGGCGTCGAGCTGTCGCGTCACCGGGTGCGGAGCTTCGACGAGATGGAGGAATGGGGCGACGATCTCGGCTCCTTCGACCTGGTGGTGGCGCTCAGCCCGGCAAGCCAGCGTCGCGCGCTCGACCTGACGCGGCTCTACCATCTCGACGTCATCTACTGGCCCATCATGGACCCGACGGGCCTGGGGGAAGGGCGGGAGGCGAAACTCGCCGCCTACCGGCAGACCCGAGACCAGATCATTTCGCACCTCACCGAAAGGTGGGGGCCACCGAAGGAGCCGCTATGACCACGACCATCGAAGCCTATTTCGACGCTTTCAACCGGGGCGACATCGAGGGCATGCTCGCCTGCCTCTCCGACGACGTCGCGCATCACGTGAACGAAGGCGGCGTGCGCCACGGCAAGGAGAAGTTCCGGGCCTTCTGCGAGCATATGAGCCGCACCTATCGCGAAGAACTGACCGATCTCGTCATCTTCGAGGGCGAGGACGGCACGCGCGGTGCGGCCGAGTTCGTCGTCAACGGCACCTATCTCGAGACCGACGAGGGTCTGCCCGAGGCGCGAGGCCAGACCTACCGCCTGCCGGCCGGGTCGTTCTTTTCGCTCGAGGATGGCAAGATCACGCGGGTTGTCACCTATTACAACCTCGCGGACTGGATGCGGCAGGTGCAATGATCCGGGTCGAGCGACTCTCGGGAGAGGCGCTCGGTGCGGCGCTGGACGATGTCGCGCGGCTTCGGATCGAGGTGTTCCGCAAGTGGCCCTATCTCTATGACGGGGACGCGGCCTACGAGGCACGGTATCTTCAGACCTACCGCGACAGCGCCGACGCGATCCTCGTGGGGGCGTTCGACGGAGCGCGGCTCGTGGGGGCCTCGACGGGCACGCCGATGGAGGATCACGCGGACGATTTCGCGGCGGCTTTCGCCGGGCAGGATACGGCGCTAGACCAGATATTCTATTGCGCCGAAAGCGTGCTTCTGCCCGAGTACCGGGGGCAGGGCATCGGCCATCGGTTCTTCGACCTGCGCGAGGCACATGCGCGCGACCTGGGGCGCCGATACTCGGCCTTTTGCGGGGTCATCCGGCCCGACGATCACCCGTTGAAACCGCAGGATTACCAACCGCTCGATCCGTTCTGGCGCAAGCGCGGATACGCGCCGGTCGAGGGGGCGGTGGCCCATTTCCGATGGAAGGATCTCGACCAGCCGGGCGAGACCGACCATGCGCTGCAATTCTGGATGCGGCGGCTCTGAGACGGGTCAGCGGCAGTAGGAGCCGCTGCGATAACGGGCGGTGTCGAAATGGAAGTGGTCGCGATGGAACTTGTTCGCGTTGGGCCCGAGCACCGTTCCGAAAGGCCCGCAGGCGGTCCGGTGCATGTTGCGCATCATTTGCGAATAAGCCTTGCTGTTCCAGTGTTTCAGCACCGAGATTTCCGTGCCGTCCCGCAGCAGGAAGCCGGAGATGTCTATGGCACGGCCCTTGCCGTGCTCGGAAAGCTTGCTGCCGCGCTGGTTGTTCCGGGCGCGGCAGGCGTAATGCGCGGCGACCTTGATCCTCGCCACGCCGCCGCCGCGACCGCCGACAGAGGGTTTGAGACCGTTTTCCACCCAGCGTTTCAGCGTCTTGGCGGTCGTGCAGTCCATTGTCGCGCGTTGCGTCAGGCCGATGCCGCTGACCGAGCGGACGGCGACGGCATTCTCGATCACGCAGCCCCCGATCTGGCCGGTCACGCGGCCCATGGGTGTGCCTTGGATCGCGACATCTCCGCAAACGGCGCCCTTCTGGCGGGCCTGCTTGAGGGCGCGGGCCTCGTTCGTGACCTTGTCGGAGCGCAGGAGCGGCCGGAGCGAACTGAGGAGACCGCCGCTTTCGGACCCCGACCTGGGCTTCGACCTCGCGCCGGGGCGATCGAGATCGGCGGCCTTGGTCCGCGGTTCCTGCGCGGGTTGCGGGCTTTGCGGGTCGGCATTCGCAACCTGGTGCTGGGCGGGCTGTCGGGCCGGTTCGGTGCGGGCGGTGGACTCTGTTCTCTGGGCCGCGGGCCGCGCTTGCGGGCGGATGCGCGCGACACGCGGCGCGGCAGATGCCGCGGGCTGCGTCTGGGCTTCTGTCGTGGTGGCGGGCGCGGCCGGTCTTGCCACCGGCCGGGGCGAGGTATCGGGCGCGCTGGCCCAAGCGCCCCCGGCGAGTGTCAGCGAGAGTATCAGGGTGATGCCCCGGATCATGCGCGTTTCCCCTTGGGCGCGCGGCCGAAATCGGGCGCGTCGGTATCCTGCCCGGCCTCGATGATCCCGCGGCGGATGGCGCGGGTGCGGGTGAAATAGGCGTGGAGATGATCGCCGTCGCCCTTGCGGATGGCCCGTTGCAGCGCGAAGAGCTCTTCGGTGAAGCGGCCGAGGATCTCGAGCGTGGCGTCCTTGTTGCTCAGGAAGACATCGCGCCACATGGTCGGATCGCTGGCCGCGATGCGCGTGAAGTCGCGAAAGCCCGCCGCCGAATACTTGATGACCTCGCTGTCGGTCACGCGGCTGAGGTCGTCGGCGACGCCCACCATCGTGTAGGCGATGAGGTGAGGGGTATGCGACGTGACGGCGAGAACGAGATCGTGATGATCGGCGTCCATTCGTTCGGTCAGGGCGCCGAGCGCCTGCCAGAACGTCTCGAGCCGCCGGGTTGCGGCCTCGTCCTCGTCCTCGCGCGGCAGGATGATGGTCCAGCGATTGTCGAAAAGCTCTGCGAACCCCGAGGTCGGGCCCGACTGTTCGGTCCCGGCGAGAGGGTGGGTGGGGATGAAATGCACACCGTCGGGGACATGGGGGGACACCGCCTCGATCACGGCGCGCTTGACCGAGCCCACGTCGCTCAGCGTCGCGCCCGGCTTGAGCACGGGGGCGATCTCGGCGGTGACGGCGCCCATGACGCCGACGGGCACGCAAAGCACGACGAGATCGGCGCCCTCACAGGCCTCGCGCGCGCTCTCGCAGACGCGGTCGCAGAGGCCGATCTCGCGCGCGGTGCGGCGCGTTTCGGCAGAGCGGGCATAGCCCGTGACCTCGCCCGCGACGCCCGCGCGCTTCATCGCCCAGAACATCGACGACGCGATCAGGCCCAGCCCGATGAGAGCGACGCGCTCGTAGATCACGCTCACGCGCCTGCTCCCATGAACTGACCGATGGTGTGGGCAACGCGGCGGCAACTCGCCTCGTCGCCCACGGTGATTCGCAGGCATTGCGGTAGGTTGTAGCCCGCGACGCGGCGCACGATGAGGCCGTCCGCGCGCAGATGCTCGTCGCAGGCTTCGGCCTGCGCGCGGTTGGCGAAGCGCGCGAGGATGAAATTCGCGGTCGAGGTGTCGGAGGGCACCCCGTGTTCGGCCAGTGCCTCGGCCAGCCATGCACGGAGCCGGGTATTGTCGGCGCGGCATTTCGCGACCCATTCGGTGTCGCGCACCGCTGCCTCGGCCGCGGCGAGCGCGGGGGCGCTCAGGTTGAAGGGGCCCCGGATGCGGTTGAGCACGTCGATCACGTGCGCCGGGCCGTAGGCCCAGCCGACGCGCAGGCCGCCCAGCCCGTAGAGCTTGGAGAACGTGCGCGTCATCACGACATTCTCGCGCCTGTCCACGAGGCCCGCGCCGCCGTCATAGCCCTCGACATACTCGGCATAGGCGCCATCGAGCACGAGCAGGACATGGGGCGGCAGCGCCTCGGCCAGGCGCGCGATCTCGCCCTCGCCGATCATGGTGCCGGTGGGGTTGTTGGGGTTGGCGATGAAGACGAGGCGGGTCGCGTCGGTCACGGCGGCGAGGATCGCGTCCACGTCGGTCACGCGCTCGCGCTCGGGCACCTCGATGGGGAGGGCCCCGGCCGCCAGCGCGCTGATGCGATACATGGCGAAGCCGTGCTCGGTGTGGATGACCTCGGTGCCGGGGCCGGCATAGGCCTGGCAGAGGAAGGCGATGATCTCGTCGCTTCCGGCGCCGCAGATGATGCGGGCGGGGTCGAGCCCGTGCAACTCGGCGATCGCATGGCGCAGGGCGGCGTGATCCGACGACGGATAGCGGTGCAGGCTGTAGGCCGCCTTGGCATAGGCCTCGCGGGCCCTGTCGCTCGGACCGAAGGGGTTTTCGTTCGAGCTGAGCTTCACGACATTGGCGATGCCCGCCACATGGCTTGCCCCGCCCTCGTAGGGGGCGATCTCCATGATGCCGGGCTGCGGTGTGATTTTCGTCATGGCCATGTCTCCCCCGAACGCCGTTCTAGTGGCAGTTTTGCGGCTGGAAAAGCCCGTTGGCTCATACGCGTGACTTTTCATCGAGATTGGTGCGGATAGTTCCGGTTTTTCGCCCTCACCCGGGCAAAAGGGCCGCGCACGGTCTCCCGTCGCGGCCCTTCCCTCGCAGACGTGGCGCGTGGCCTTAGTTCTGCGCGTAGAATTCGATGACGAGGTTCGGTTCCATCATGACCGGATAGGGCACGTCCGAAAGGGCCGGCGTGCGCACGAATTTCGCGGTCATCTTGGAGTGGTCCACCTCGATGTAGTCGGGAACGTCCCGTTCGGCGAGTTGCGTGGCCTCGAGAAGCACGGCCATCTGCTTGGAGCGGTCGCGCACTTCGATCACGTCGCCCTCTTTCACGCGGTAGGAGGGGATGTTCACGAGCTGGCCGTTAACGCGCACGTGGCGGTGGTTGACGAACTGGCGCGCGGCAAAGATGGTCGGCACGAATTTCGCGCGGTAAACCACGGCGTCGAGACGGCGCTCGAGCAGGCCGATGAGGTTCTCGCCGGTGTCACCCTGCACACGTTCCGCCTCGGCATAGATGCGGCGGAACTGTTTCTCGGTCAGGTCGCCGTAATAGCCCTTGAGCTTCTGCTTGGCGCGCAGTTGCAGACCGAAGTCCGACATCTTGGCCTTGCGGCGGGCGCCGTGCTGGCCGGGCGCGTTTTCGCGGCGGTTGACGGGGGATTTGGGGCGACCCCAGATGTTTTCGCCCATGCGGCGGTCGATCTTGTACTTGGCAGACGTGCGTTTGGTCACGGCTGATCTCCTTCAATCAATGTGTCGCCTCACGGGATAAGGCGTGTGAAGGGCGTTGTCCTCTCTACCGGATTTGCCGGAGCGACAGGGTTCCCCTCGCGGGGTCCACCAACACCAATGAAGCCGGGCTTATATAGGGGTTTCGGACAGTGTCAACGGCGCGTTCGCGAATCCGCGCGAAAGGCGGGCGAGCCGCCGCGGGACGGGCCGGGGCGCGTCAGGCCGCCTCGTGCGTGAGGATCGCCGCCTCGGACCCCGAGAGGCACCGGCGCGCGAACCCGCCATAGGCGTGCGGTTCGTATTCCAGCGCGGGGTTGCGCGCCAGGAGCCGCTCGCGGTCGTCCTCGGCCAGCGACGAGAGCGCGGCGGAGGCGGGGTGAAAGCTTTCGGTTTCCACGCCATTGGCCCAGATCACCTGGTGCCGGGGCAGGAGGAGATGCACGTAGGTGACTTCGCGCACCGAAAGATCGACGGTGACGGTCTCCTGGTTCACCAGGTCCTTGGCCGACACGAGCACTTCGTCGGTGTTGAACAGCGCCCGCGCCACGTCGCCCTGCACCAGCATCCGGTGCTCGGGACTGACCAGAAGTTCCTGATCCGGCCGGAGATGGCCCAGGGCACCGGCCCCGATACGGATGGGGCGCAGGTTCGGCATCGCGAAGAGGCGCGCGCCGGTCATGCGGCGGCGGCCGATCCACTGGATCTCCTCGGCGCCGTTGTCCTTGGTGGCGACCCGGTCGCCTTCGCGCAGATCCTCGACGAGGCGGGGGCCGTCGGGCGTGGCGATGCGTGTGCCGGGAGTGAAGCAGATGACCCCGCCCGAGGCGGGTCCGCCCGAGGGGGCGTGGTTGGTGTCGAGACTGTGATGCACCACCCACATCTCGGTATCCCTGGGAGGGATCTCGTCGTGGAACATCAGGAGGGGCGGCGTGCCGCCATCCACCTCGATCACGGTGACGGTGTAGCTTTGCGATCCGTCCGTGACCACGAACCCGTGATCGAGAAGCGGTTCGTCCACCTCGACCCGCGACAGGTCGGTCCTGCCGGTGAGCGCCGCCCCGACCATGCGCCGCACCATCCGTGCGGCCCGCCTGCGTGTACCTGCGCCGTTGTCTGCCCTGTCCAGCCGCAGAACGGTTTTTGGCCCGTCGACCCGCACGGTGTCGCCGTGCCATGCCCAAGTCACCCCAACCGATATCGCGCCGAGCCCGTCGGCGGGAAACCCGTCCACTTCCGTTTGCGACCAGGAAATGACAAACGTGCCTCGAAAGCCCGTTTTCATGCCTGCTCTTTCCTGCCTTTTATTCTTTTTATGCGGGGAGGTTAACAGGCGATCTTCATTCTTCAACCATGTCGGTCAAGAGCGAAGATCAAAATTTGAGATTGATGCGCAAAGAACCCACCACCTGCGAGTCGCGCTGTCCCTCGAACTCCTTGCCGAGCCAGGTGAGACCGTAGAAGAGGCGATGTCCGGAACGGCTCTGCCAATGTGCGCCGGCACGGATGCGCGGACGCCAGTCGGTCAGCTCGTAGCCGCGGTTGGACGGCAGGAACTCGCTGTGGTCGACCTTGGCAATGTCGCCGCCCAGAACGAAGCCCAGGCCCCGGCCCTCGGTGAAGATCGAGCGATAGCGGTGGCCGGTGACCGGATCGCGCACGAGGAGCTCGTTCTGCCCGGTGCGCCCGAAGCTGAAGTCGACGCCTGCGCGCGCAAGCGTTTCGACCCCCGCGCGCGCCTCGACGAAGGGGCGCAGCGAGGCGCCGCCGTCGCCGAAGTCGAGAACGTGGCCGATTTCGGCGACGATGGTGGGGTTGATGTCGTTGCCGATCTGCCCGTTACGGGTCCGCGAGGTGACCTTGCGCCCGCCGAGGACCGAGTGGAGCGCGTCCTGAAGGTGGTCGAATCCCGTCTGCGGCCCGGTGATCACCAGGTCGCCGCCGAGCGCGAACTCGGTCCGGCCGCGCCGGTGATGGGTGTGCAGGCCGAGCGACAGCGCACCCGCGAAGGGCCGGTCGCCCGGTGCGGGGAAGCTGAGATTCTCGGGGGCGATGATCTCGCCGTTGATGCGGAACTCGAGCACTTGCCCGAAGCTCTGCGGAAGTGCGCCCGTCCATTCCGGGCCCCAGACATAGCTTCCCGCCACGGACCCCGTGCGCCACCTGTCGCGCCGGTCGAACAGAAGGTCGTTCGTGACGAGCCGACCGTGCCCGATATAGCTCCGACCCTCGGCGGGGGCGATCGTCGGGGCGGTCGATGTCAGAAGGAGGCCAGCCAGAACGGCGGCAAGAAGGCGGTGCATCCTGGTTCGTTTCCCTGTGTTGGCCCCCGGCCCGAAGGCCATAGCAAACCTCGCGCGCGCATGGCGAGCCGGAAAACCCGGTGACCCGGTCAGAAAGGTCGTCCGCTGTGGCATTTGCGCAAGCCGATGACGGGTCTCAGCGAAGCCGCAGGACGGGCGCTTTGGCGATGGGCGCGGGACCGAGCCAGACGCGGCCGTTGCGCAGCGCGAGCGGGATGTCGAGTGTTTCGGGGTTGCCCGAAAGCTGTGCCAACATGCCCAGCCCCTCGCTGAGCGGCTCGAAAAGGCCGTCGGGCAGGGCCCCGGAATTGCGCGCGACCTCGAGGATTTCGCGCCAATTGCGGGCCTTGACCATGATGTCGCCGGTGGGAAGGCCGCTCTCGTCCACCTCCACCTCGCCCGCGATCGCGAGGCGCAGCGAACCCCAGGTCGCCTCGGCGAGCCGCAGGTCGATCTCGCGCGGCTGGGGGCGGGCCTCCTCGATGGCGTCGAGATCCCAGGGTTTGTCGAAGAGGACCGTCATGTCGACGCGCACGTCGCCCAGGCGGTCGGGAAGCCGGTCGCGCGGGTCGAGACGCGCCTGCCAGTCGGCGCCGGGCGAGAGATCCTGCGCAGAGAGGCCGAGCCGGTAGCGCGGTGCGTCCTCGATCTCGGTCTGTTCCATGGCGAGGGAGAGCGCCTCGACCCGGACCGGCGAGTCGGTCCCCACCTCGAGCACCGAAAGGGCATTGGCGGTGAGGCTCAGCCGTTCGAGGGCGAGGTCGGTCTGCGGCTCGACCTTGAGGCTCGCGCGCATGTCCTCGCTTGTCACGTCATACTTGGCGAGCGGGGTGGCGACGCGATGGCTGTCGGGCCAGACGGCGATCACGTGGTTGGGCCTGTAGCTGAGCGCGAGGATCTGGAAGAAGGGCGCCGTCCAGGCAAGGCCGGTGTCGGGATCGGCCAGCCGGAGCCCTTCGAAACCGGCGTCGAAACGGCTGGGAAATCCGCGCACCTGCAATTCGTCGTATTCCGCGACCCAGCCCTCGGCGCGGCGCTCCTCGAACCAGTTCTCGAAGGCGGTCTCGGCGGCGTCGGAGCCGAAGAACCAGTAGCCCCCCCATGCGAGCGCGGCGAGTACCACAATCGTGAATATCCGTCGCATGTCTCGGCCCTTTCGCTGCGCGTCGTGATGGTGTTTATAGGGCGCGCTTGGCAAAAGACAGGGGGCAAGTGCGGATCATGGCGATGTGGGTTTTCGGGTATGGCTCGCTTGTGTGGAACCCGGGTTTCGACGTGGCCGAACGGGTCATCGGCACGTTGCCGGGCTATTCCCGCAGCTTCTGCATGCGCTCGATCCATCATCGTGGCACCGAGACGGATCCGGGCCTCGTCTTGGCGCTCGACGCGCATCCGAAGGAGTTCTGCGTGGGCCTCGGGTTGCGCGTCGCGGATGGCGGAGAGGAGGCGACGCTCGATTACCTGCGCGAGCGCGAACTGATCTCGTCCGCCTACGTGGAGAAGGTTCTGCCGCTTGATCTTCATGACGGGCGGCAGGTCGAGGCGGTCACTTACGTGGTCGATGCGGAGCATGTCCAGTATTGCGGCGGTGTCGATCTGGAAGAGCAGGCACGCATCATCGCCCGCGCCGTGGGCGGGCGGGGACCGAACACCGAGTATCTCTACAACACGGTCTCGCATCTCGTGGAGCTCGGCATTCGCGACCCGGACCTCGAATGGCTGGTGGAGCGAGTCCGGCAGATCGCGGCCTGACCCCTTTCATTGGACGCCGATAGCGCGTAGGCTTCGCGCAATGAAAATCCGTGTCGGGAGCGTCCAGATGGACCAGCCGGACCGCGAGGTCGAGCCGCAGTTTTCAACGCCCGTCCGGCAGATCGTGCTGATGCTGATCGTGCTGGTCCTGACCGGGCTCGGGGTTTTCGTGGCACTGCCGCGGGTTCTGCCTGTCTTCCTCGCCAATCCGTATCTCAACGGCTTCATCTTCTTCGTCTTCCTGATCGGCGTGGTCGCCTGTTTCTGGCAGGTGTTCCAGCTTATCGGCTCGGTGCGCTGGATCGAGGATTTCGCGGCGCGGCGTCCCGGTCACGAGGAGGTGGCGGCGCCGCAGCTCCTGGCGCCGCTGGCGAGCCTCTTGCGGCAGCGCAGCACGCGGCGGATGCAGATTGCGCAAAGTTCGGCGCGGTCGATCCTCGACTCGGTGGCGCAGCGGATAGACGAGGTGCGCGAGATCACGCGATACATCGTCAACATGCTGATTTTTCTCGGGCTTCTCGGCACGTTCTACGGCCTGGCAACGACCGTGCCGGCGGTGGTCGACACGATCCGAAGCCTCGCGCCGCAGGACGGCGAGGGCGGGGTCGAGGTGTTCAACCGGCTGATGACCGGCCTCGAGGCGCAACTGGGCGGTATGGGCGTCGCCTTCGCCTCGTCGCTGCTGGGGCTCACCGGGTCGCTCGTGGTGGGATTGCTCGAACTCTTCGCGGGCCACGGCCAGAACCGGTTCCACCGCGAGCTGGAAGAGTGGATGTCGACCATCACCCGCGTCGGGTTCGCGAGCCATGAGGGCGAGGGCACGCTTGAACAGAACGTGCTGGGCAGCGTGGTCGATCACATGAGCGAGCAGATGGAAGCGCTGGGCCAGATGATGACCCAGACCGATATCAGCCGCGCGATGGTCGACGAGAAGCTGGGCGTGCTGGCCGACGCGATCGAGCGGATGGCGGACCGGATGGGCGAAAGCCGCCCCGAGGCGCGGGCGCTCGCGCAGGTGGCCGAGGGGCAGCGCGCATTGATCGAGCGGCTGGAGGCACGGGCGGAAGAGGTCGGCTCCGTCGGTCTCGACGCCGAAAGCCGGATGCGGCTGCGGTCGATCGACGTCCAGATGCTGCGTATCCTCGAGGAGATCAGCGCCGGACGGCAGGAAACCATGACCGAGCTTCGCACCGACCTGAACGCGCTGATGCGGATCATGGGTGATCGCCGGGGCGTCATGCGCGACGGCGGTGGCGATGCGGATCCGCGCGGGCCGGAGCGGTAGGGATGGCGCTTTCCCGCAGGACAGGACAGCGGTTCCAGGCCTCGATCTGGCCGGGTTTCGTCGACGCGATGACCGGGCTGCTTCTTGTGCTGATGTTCGTGCTCACGATCTTCATGGTGGTGCAGTTCGTCCTGCGCGAGACGATCAGCGGGCAGGCGAGCAAGCTCGATGAGCTTGGCGCGGAGATCGCCGCGCTGAGCCGGGCGCTGGGCCTGGAGCAGGATCGCAATGCCACGCTGACCGAGCGGGTGGGCGCGCTGACCACCACGCTGAGCGATGCGCGGGAGAGGCAGGAGCAGCAGGCCGAACGGATCGCCGCGCTGGAGGGCGAGCGGGATGCGCAGGCCGAGGCGCTCGCGGCCGCGTCGTCTCGGATCGCGAGCTTCGAGGAGCAGGTGGCGAGCCTTCTGGCGGAGCGGGAGGGCAATCTCGGCACCATCGCCGACCTCGAGAGCCAGCGCGAGACGCTCCTGAGCGAGCAGGAACAGCTTCAACTGGCATTGGCGGGCCTTCGCGACGAGGTGGATGCGCAGGCCGAGGCCGCGCGGCTCGCCGCCGCGAAGCGAGAGGCGCTGGAGGCGCTAATTGCCGACTTGCGCGCCGGCTCGGAGGAAGCGGAGAAGGCCGAGGCGGCCCTTGGTGCGCGGGTCGAGGCGCTCGAGGCCGAGTTGAGCGAGGAGGAGGCCGCGCGGCTTGCCGAGGCGGCCGCCGCGGAGGCGCTGCGCGACAAGCTGGCCAACGCGCAAAGCGAGTTGACCGCGATGACCCTCGCGCTCGAGGAGGAACGCAAGCGCGCCGAGGAAACGCTGACGCTTCTGGCGGCGGCGGAGACGGCGCGCGACGATCTGGACGACCGGCTTCTGGCCGCGCTGCTGGCGAGCGAGGAACGCGAGGAGCGGATCGCGGCGCTGCAAGCCGATCTCGAGGCGGCGGGCGCGCGTGTCGAAACGCTCGAGGAGGCGAGCAAGGGGCGCGATGAACTGGCGCAACAGTTGCAGGCGACGCTCGATGCCGTGGAGGAACGCGACGCCACCATCGCGGCGCTCCGCGCGCAGTTGAGCGATGTCGAGAGCGCCAATGCCGAGACGCTGGATGACAAGGCGGCGCTTGAGGCCGAGATCGCCGCGCTGCGCAAGGCACTGGCCGACCGCGAGGACGAGATGGCCGCGCTGAGGTCACGCCTCGCCGAGGCGGTGGCGTCGGCCGAGGAACTGAGCATGACCGAGGAGGAGGTGCGTGCCGCGCTCAAGGCGGCGCTGGCCGCCAAGGTTGCCGCCGAGCAGGAGGCCGAAACCCGTCTGAGCGAGGCCGAGGAACGCGCCGTGCTGCTGGCCAAGGCGCGCGAGACACTGGCCGAGCAGGAGGCCATGACCGAGGAGGCCCGGCGCGAACAGGCGCTCCTGAACCAGCAGGTGAAGGCGCTGCGCGAGCAATTGGGCGAGTTGCAGGCGCTCCTGGACGATGCCGCCGCACGGGAGGCCACGTCGGACATCCAGCTTCAGTCGCTGGGCAAGGATCTCAACGTGGCGCTGGCGCGGCTGGCCGCCGAGGAGAAGCGCAGGCGCGAATTGCAGGAGGAGAAGGCCGCCCTTCTGGAGGAACAGGCGAAGGACCTCGAGAAGTATCGCTCGGAATTCTTCGGACGGCTGCGTGACCTTCTCGGGACACAGGAAGGCATTCGCATCGAGGGCGACCGGTTCGTCTTTTCCTCGGAGGTGCTGTTCCCGCCGGGGCAGGCCACGCTGTCCAGCGAAGGCAAGAACGAGATCGCCAAGGTGGCCGAGATACTGCGCAACGTGGCCGACGAGATCCCACCCGAGATCGACTGGGTCATCCGTGTGGACGGGCATACCGACGACGTGCCGATCCGCAGTTCGAGCCAGTTCGCCGATAACTGGGAGCTGAGCCAGGCGCGGGCGCTTTCGGTGGTGCGCTACATGATCGACTTCCTGGGTATTCCGCCCGACAGGCTGGCGGCGAACGGGTTCGGCGAGCACCAGCCGGTGAACCCCGGCGACAGCCCCGAGGCGCGGGCGCAGAACCGGCGGATCGAGTTGAAATTCACCGAGAAATAGGAAGCGCCGCGCGGGTTTCGAACCCGGGAAAGAACCGCGCCGGACCAGGGAGATAGGCGATTGTCTGCGCGCGGGGGGCGCAACACACTTTCGATTTTCGGCGTCTCGCGCTACGATCGGGACAGAGGAAAAAGGTCACAGGGAAGGGCCAGAGCATGACACGCAAACGCAAGATCGGCGCCATGATGGGCGCAATACTGGGCTGCAGCGCGCCCGCGCTCGCGGAGGCCACCACGGCGTCCGCGATCGAGACATCGCTGCGCCCCATCGCGCGGCCCGCACAGGCAGGTGACGCGCAGGAGGTGAGCCGTGGCGCGGTGACGCTCGTCTCGCTCGGCGGGGTGCGGCCCGTGCTGCGCCCGGAGGATGCGGTGCAGCCCGGCGCCGCCATCGAGGCCTCGGTCAGTCATCCGGGATTTGCCAACTGGATCAGGGGGTTCCGCGGCCGCGCGCTGGCCGCCGGTGTCTCGGCGCGAACCTTCGACCGGGCGTTCCAGGGCGTGCAATACAACCCGGACGTCGTGAAGAAGGACCGCAACCAGGCGGAATTCAAGAAGGAAATCTGGGAATATCTCGACTTTGCCGTGTCGGATAGCCGGGTCTCGAACGGGCGCAAGATGATGCGTGCGCATGGCCGCACGCTTCAGCGGATCGAGGCGCATTACGGCGTCGATGCGGAGGTCGTGGCGGCGATCTGGGGGATGGAAAGCGCCTATGGCGCGCGGCGGGGCGACATGCCCCTGATCAGCTCGCTTGCGACGCTGGCCTATGACGGGCGGCGCGGGCGGTTCTTCGAGAAACAGCTCATCGCCGCGCTCAAGATCATCCAGTCGGGCGACGTGGCGCCGAACCGGATGACCGGCTCCTGGGCCGGGGCCATGGGTCACACGCAGTTCATCCCGACATCCTACGAAGCCTATGCCGTTGATTTCACGGGCGACGGCAGGCGTGACATCTGGTCGGACGATCCTACCGATGCGCTGGCCTCGACGGCGGCCTATCTCAAGCGGTTCGGCTGGCGCAAGGGGCATCCGTGGGGCGTGGAAGTGCGCCTTCCGCGCGGGTTCAATGCCGCGCGGGCAAGCCGGAGCCTGAAACAGAACCCCGCCGCCTGGGCCGCCGAGGGCGTGGTGGGCATCGACGGGCGGCCGGTGCCGAACTATGGCCCCGGCTCGATCCTGCTGCCTGCCGGGCCGCAGGGCGCGGCCTTCATGATCTTCCACAATTTCGGGGTGATCGAGCGTTACAACAAGGCCGATGCCTACGTGATCGGGGTGGGGCATCTTGCCGACCGGATCAGGGGTGGACCGCCGATCCAGGCAAGCTGGCCGCGGCAATACGAGTCGACCTCGGAGCGGGAGAAGAAGGAGATCCAGCTTCTCCTGAAGCGCAAGGGGTTCGCGATCAGCGCGGTGGACGGGGTGGTCGGCCCCGAGACCACCAACGCGATCGTGGCCTATCAGAAGGCGCGGGGCCTTGCGACCGACGGCTATCCTTCGAAGCAGCTTCTGAGCGATTTGCGGCGCTAAGTAGCTGACGGGGTTGCGGTTTTCTAGACCGCGACGCCTGCGCGGAGGCCGTCGAGCACGGCCTCCTCGGCGGTGCGGGGGGCCATGCAATCGCCGATGCCCGTCACCTCGAACGCCGCGCCGTCGAGCGTATCGAGAAGCGCGGTGGACGCCGCCTGTCCATGCGCGGTGACGAGGGTGTCGATACCTTCGAATATCATCGGCTCTTCGCTTGCAAGGTGTTGAAGATAAACGGTATCTCCGTCCGCACCGTAGAGGCGGGCATAGGGCACGACCTTGACCCCGAGCCGCGCCACGCGGGCAAGCATCGTGTCGCGCACGTAGGATTGCAGGGCTTCGCCTGCCATGGTGCCGGTAACGGCGAGGGTGACGGAGCGGCCCTCGGCGGCGAGTTTCTCGGCAAGGCCGAGCCCCGTCCAGTCGCCGCGCCAGTCGGAGATGAGCACCGCGCCGCCCACATTGGCCTCGCCCCGAAGCACCTGCCACGGGTCGAGAAGGTGGACGTCATCGGAAATCTCGGCCACGGGGCGGCGGGGGGTGCCGCCGGTGGCGATGATGACCGCGTCGGGCGCCATGTCCGCGAGACTGTCGTGCGTGGCCTCGGTCTTCAGATGCACGTCGACGCCGGCATTCTCCATCTCGCGGGCGAGATTGGTGACGATGCCGCCGAACTCGGCCCGCCCGGGGAGAAGCTGCGCGAGGAGAGCCTGGCCGCCGAGCTGCTTCCCGCGCTCGAGAAGCGTGACCTGATGGCCGCGGGACGCGGCGATGGCGGCGGCCTTCATGCCGGCCGGCCCGCCGCCCACCACGACGACGCGGCGGGACGTGTCGGCGGGCGGTATCTCGGCATAAGCGAGTTCGCGCCCGGTTTCGGGATGCTGGATGCAGGAGATCGGCACGCCCTTGTGGAAATGACCGATACAGGCCTGGTTGCAGCCGATGCAGGCGCGGATGTCGTCGAGCCGTTCCTCGCGGGTCTTGAGGGGCATGGCCGGATCGCAGATCATCGCGCGGGTCATGCCGCAAAGATCGGCCTCGCCGCGTTCGAGCGCGGCCTCGGCCTCCTGCGGCTGGTTGATACGGCCGGTGAGGATGACGGGCAGATCGACCGCCTCCTTGACGCGGGTGGAGAAGCTCTTGGGGTAGCCCGGTTCGAAATACATGGGCGGCGCGATATGGACCGAGCCCGCGATCGTGGCCGATGTGCCGGCGGCGACCGAGACGTAATCGAGATGCGGCGCGGCCCGCGTGACGACCTCGAGCACCTCGGACGGCTCGCAGCCCGTGTCGTCATGTTCCTCGCCGGTGATGCGCAGGCCGACGACGAAGCCCGCGCCCGTGGCGTCGCGGACGGCTTCGAGCACCTCGAGCAGGAAGCGCGCGCGGTCGGCGAGGTCGCCGCCATACTCGTCCTCGCGCAGATTGACCTCGGGGTTGAGGAACTGCGCGGGAAGATACCCGTGGCTCGCCACGATCTCGACCCCGTCGAGCCCGGCCTCCTCCATCCGGCGGGCGGCCTGGGCATAACCTTGCACGAACTCGTGAATCATTCCCTTCGGCAGCGCGCGCGGGATGGTGTGGAACCGCTCGCTCGGGACCGCGGAGGGGGCGTAGGCCACGGGAAGCGTGCCGTCCGCCGTCTCCATGATCTCGCGCCCCGGGTGGAAGAGCTGTGCGACGATGCGCGCGCCGTGGTCGTGCACTTGGCTGGCAAGGCGGCGGAAGCCGGGGATGCAGTCGTCATCGGTGCCCATGAGGACATGGCTGGTATAGCGGGCGGTTTCATGGATGCCCGTGACCTGGCTCACGATCAGGCCGACGCCGCCGCGGGCCCGCGCGGCGTGATAGGCGATGAGCGCATCGCTGACATGGCCGTCATGTGCGAGCACGGTGTCGTGACCGGTCGAGACGATGCGGTTGCGTAGCTCCATCCCACCGATCGTGAGGGGCGACATCAGGCGGCGGTGCTGGCTCATGCTTGCGGTATCCTTGCGCGACAAGTCGTAACGGAAGGTTAACCAGAGGCGCGCGCGAAGGTGAAGCGGCGGCCCCCGGTTTTCAGCGCGGAAATTCGGGCTTGCAGGGGCCGCCGGTGAAACAGGTCTTCACCGTCTCGAGCTGCTGCGCCGTGGGCTCTCCGAAAAGGTCGCCGCCGCAGGGGTCGGCCGCCAGATCGTAGGAGCCGTCGGCGTCGCGGGCCAGGAAGGCCAGGTACTGCACGCCCGAGCGCGGCTGGGCGCACCAGGGGCCGAAACATTGCGCGTCGAGCGTGACCGGCGCGGAGAAGTCGCGCGTGAAGCCGTCCTTGCCCAGCGATTTGCCGGTGATGCGCGCGGGGATGCGGGTGTGCGGCGGGGTGGCCTGCTGGTTCGACATGTCGACCTCGGGGAGGCGTGACTCATCGAAGGTGAGCCGTCCGTGAACGACGATATAGACCGCCTCGGCCTCGTCGGCGCGCTGGAACACCTGCGCCACGTCGTGGGGCATGCAGGAGAGCGCGAGCGCGGGGCCGGGGGCGAGAAGGGCCAGGAGGCAAAGGGTCTTGCGGATCATAGGAGGTCTCCGAACTCATCGAGGACGCGGGCATAGACCTCGCGCTTGAAGGGAACGATCGCCTCGACGAGATGTTCCGGGGCGAGCCATTTCCACTGCGAGAACTCGGGTGTCTCGGTCGCGATGTCGATATCCGCGTCGGTGCCCCGGAAGCGCAGCAGGAACCATGTCTGCTCCTGCCCGCGGTACCGGCCTTTCCAGAGTTTGCCCGCGAGATCGGGGGGCAGGTCGTAGCGCACCGGTTCGCGCGTCCGAGCTTCGATATCGACGAGATGGGGCGCGACGCCCGTTTCCTCGTGCAGCTCGCGCAGGGCGGCGTCGCGGGGGCTTTCGCCGGGATCGATGCCGCCCTGGGGCATCTGCCAGGCGGGGCCGGGATTGTCGATGCGCTGGCCGACGAAGACGCGGCCCTCGGGATTGGCGAGCATGACGCCGACGCAGGGGCGGTACGGCAGGCGGGCGATGTCGTCGGTGGTCATGTTCATCCCTTGGGACCAAGTGTTTTGCCAAGGAAATAAGGCCTTCGCGCCGGATGATCCAGTGCGTTCGCGCGTGAAAGGGGTTAACGCGCCGCGCGGCGAACGCGGCGGGGGTGCGGCGAATCGGGGGTTAACGCCCATCGAACAAGGGATTTCCGACGTCGGTATCCACGTCGGTATCCATGTCGGTACCGCGTCGGTGCAAATCGCATGACATGCGGAAGGTTAACCGGGCGTGCGGAGGGAACGGACCGGGCACGCACACGAAAAGGGCCGCCGGGATCGGACGATCCGGGCGGCCCCGAGGTGACGGTTGGCGGAAAATCCGCCGTGTCAGTTCTGCTCGCTCTTGAGAGCGGCGAGACCGCGCAGCACGTCGATGGCATAGGCGAGCTGGTAGTCCTCGTCGCGCAGCTTGGCGGCTTCCTCGGCGCGGGCGCGGTCCTCCTCGATCTGGCGGATCTCGTCCTCGGAGAGGCTGTCATTGTCGAGACTGCCGCGCAGGTCGGATTCGGAGCGTGACGGGCCCAGGGGGCTCGCGTTCTCGTCTTCCTCGGTGTCCTCCTCGGTGCGGCGGGGCTGCGGGACGAGGATGTCGGGCGAGACGCCGAGCGCCTGGATCGAGCGGCCCGAGGGCGTGTAGTAGCGCGCGGTCGTCAGGCGCATCGCACCGTCACCCCGCAGCGGCATCACGGTCTGAACCGAACCCTTGCCGAAGCTCTTGGTGCCGACGACCACGGCGCGACGATGATCCTGAAGCGCACCGGCGACGATCTCGGAGGCCGAGGCCGAGCCGCCGTTGATCAGCACGACGATGGGCTTGCCCTGGGAGAGGTCGCCCTCGGTCGCGTTGAACCGCTCACCGTCCTGCGGGTCGCGGCCACGGGTCGAGACGATCTCGCCCGCGTCGAGGAAGGCGTCGGCGACCTTGATCGCCTGGGTGAGGAGCCCGCCGGGATTGTTGCGCAGGTCGAGCACCAGCCCGTTCACCTTGTCCCAGCCGCCGGCGGCCTCGACCTGTTCCTTGAGCCCCTCCTCGAGATTGGGGAAGGTGTTGTCGTTGAAGGTGGTCACGCGAAGCACGACGGTGTTCTGTTCGGTGCGGGCGCGCACGGCGGTCAGTTCGATCGTGTCGCGGATGATCGAGACATCGAACGGCTCTTCGCCCTCGCGCACGACGGTGATCACGATCTCGCTACCGACCGGGCCGCGCATCAGGTCCACCGCCTCGTTCAGGGTGAGGCCGAGGACCGATTCGCCGTCCACATGGGTGATGAAATCGCCCGCCTCGATGCCCGCGTTGTCGGCGGGGGTGCCGTCGATGGGGGACACGACCTTGACGAAGCCTTCCTCCTGCGTGACCTCGATCCCGAGACCGCCGAATTCGCCGCGCGTCTGTTCCTGCATCTGGGCCGCGTCCTCGGGGGGGAGGTAGCCGGAATGCGGATCGAGCGAGGTGAGCATGCCGTTGATCGCGGCCTCGATCAGTTCGGCCTCGTCCACCTCCTCGACATATTGCACGCGGATGCGTTCGAAGATGTCGCCGAAAAGATCGAGTTGTTCATAGACATTGGTGCTCTTCTCGGCCTCCTGGGCCAGAAGCGGCGCGGCCACCTGCGTGGTCACCACGACGCCCGCCAGGGTTCCGGCCGCGGCCGCCATCAGGAATTTCTTCATCGCTCACTCATCCTTTGTCTGTTCTGAACCAGGTTTCGGGATCCACCGGCTCGTTCTGTTCGCGCACTTCAATATAGAGCGTTTCCGACCAATCCGACCCCGCCTTGTCCGCGTCACCCGGAAGGATGCCATCGGCATCGGCCCCGTCGCCACCCATGAGGCCGACCGGGCTTCCGCCGGGCAGAACTTCGCCCGTCTCACCATAAACCACATCAAGCCCGGCGAACACCAGCAGAAGGCCCGCCTGCGGTTCAAGAATGGCCACGTTTCCGTAATCGAGCAGCGGCCCGGAATAGCGCAGGGTGGCGGCGGTGGGGGTCGTCACGAGCGCGTTGGGCGGCGTGGCCATGATGAGACCGGGGCGGGTGATGCCCGCCGCGTCGGCCTCGCCCGCGCGGCGCAGGATGCGACCCTCCACCGGAAGCGGCAGGGTGCCCTTTCGGTCGGAGATGTCGGGGAGCGAGCCGGGGGCCTCGTCGACGGCGATCTCGCTCAGGCCAGAGGCGAAACCCTCGAGCGATTCGGTGGCCGCGATCAGCAGCGCCGTGCGCGTCGCGTCCTCGGTGAAGCGCCGGGGCAGGTCGGTGCGGTCGGCGATGGCCTGGCTCAGCTCGACGCGGGCGGTCTGCGCGCCCTTGAGCCCGTCGCGGAGTGTCTGGGCGGCGCTTTCCTGGAGGGCACGCAGCACGGCGAGGTCCGACAGCCGCGACCGCAGCGCCTCGATCTCGGCGTTGAGCGCGGGCGTGACGTCGGAGAGGATGAGCCCCGAGCGCGCCGTGCCGAGCGGCCCGGAAGGGTGCAGGAGCAGCACAGGGGAGGGGGCGCTGTCCATGGATTGCAATATCCCCAGGAGCTGCGCGATCTCGGCCTCGGAGGCGGTGAGTTCACGTGTCAGCGCCTCTTCGCGGATGGCGGCGCGGCGCAGGCCGTCGCGCATGGCGGTGAGCCCGTCCTCGTAGGCGCGCACCGTCTCGGTCAGGGCCCTGACGCGGTTGCGGGCGCCCTCGGCCTCGTCCAGCGACCGGGACGCGGCCTCGAGCGCCTGCGCCGCGCGGCGGGCGGCCTCGGCGGCATCGAGCGGCGTGTCGGCGCTGCCTGGGCCTGCCCCGATCCCGAGCACGAGCGCGGTTATGAGCGCGCGCACCGTCATGCGAGCAGGCTGATCCCCGTCATCTCGGGCGGCTGGTCGAGGCCCATGAGTTCGAGCACCGTGGGTGCGAGATCGGCGAGGCGCCCGTTGCGCAGGCGCGCATCCCCGGGACCGCCGACGAGGATCACCGGCACGGGGTTCGTGGTGTGCGCCGTGTGCGGTTTTCCCGTCTCGGGATCGACCATCACCTCGCAATTCCCGTGATCGGCGGTGACGATCATCGCGCCGCCCGCCTTTTCGAGCGCGGCCACCACGCGGCCCAGCCCCGCGTCCACCGCCTCGCAGGCCGCGATGGCGGCGTCGAGGTCGCCGGTGTGACCGACCATGTCGGGGTTCGCGTAGTTCACCACGATGAAGTCGTAGCCCTCGCCGATGGCGGCGACAAGGTGATCCGTCACCTCGCCCGCCGACATCTCGGGGGCGAGATCGTAGGTCGCGACCCTGGGGGAGGGGGCCATGTGCCGCGCCTCGCCCTTCTCGGGGCGTTCGCGCCCGCCGTTGAGGAAGAAGGTGACATGGGGATACTTCTCGGTCTCGGCTACGTGGAACTGCCGCAGGCTCTTGGCGGCGATCCATTGCGAGAGCGTGTTCTCGGGCGCCTCGTCGGGAAAGATGCAATCCATGTAGGCCGTGTGGCGGCGCGAATACTCGGTGAAGCCCGACACGATGGCGAAGCGGGGCCGGGGGCCGGTTTCGAAATCCGAGAAGTCGGGGTCCGCGAAGGCGGCGAGGATCTCGCGCGCGCGGTCGGCGCGGAAGTTGAGGCAGAGGATGCCGTCGCCGTCCTTCATCCCGGCGTAGTCGCCCAGCACGCGCGGCTTGATGAATTCGTCGGTGCGCCCCTTGCCGTAGGCGTGGGCGATGGCCTCGGAGGCCGTGGCGGCGGTGTAGCCGCGCGCGTTGGCGAGCGCCTCGAAGGCGAGGCTGACCCGGTCCCAGCGGTTGTCGCGGTCCATGGCGTAGTAGCGGCCCGAGACGGTGGCGATGAAGGCACCGGCCGGCAGGGCGGTGCGAAGTTCCTCGAGATAGGTTTCCGCCGACACCTGCGCCACGTCGCGCCCGTCGGTGAAGGCGTGGATCGCCACGGGAATGCCGTGGGCGGTGAGTGCCTCTGCGGTGGCGATCATGTGGTCGATATGGCTGTGCACCCCGCCATCGGACAGCACGCCCAGCACATGCGCCGTCCCGCCCGACGCCTTCAGCGCCTCGACGAAGCGCAGGATGCCCGGCAGCGAGCCGAAGGCGCCGGTCTCGATGGCGCGGTCGATGCGGCGCAAATCCATTTCGACCACGCGGCCGGCGCCGATGTTCATGTGGCCGACCTCGGAATTGCCCATCTGCCCCGCCGGCAGGCCCACGTCATGCCCGTGGGTGAGCAGCGTCGCGTTGGGGCAGGTGGCCATGAGCCGGTCCATGGTGGGCGTGCGCGCGAGGTAGGGGGCGTTGGCCTCGGTCTCGGGAGACAGACCCCAGCCGTCGAGAATGCACAATACGACCGGTTTGGGGGATGTCATGCGCGATTCCTGCCTCGTGGTTTGCGGGGGTTCTACCGCGTCGCGCGGGCAGGGTGAACCGCGTTATCGGTAACGCCGCCCCGGCACCTAGCCGTAGGAGGGCGGCAGCGGCGGCATGCTGCCCGGAACGGCGCGGAAGGCCAGGCGGATCCGGCCCAGGATATCCGACGCCCTGTCGCGCCAGCGCGCGCGGCGCGTGAGGCGCGGCGTGGTGAGCGAGGCGGCGACGATGTCGGCGTCCATCTCGAGCCGCGCGGCATGATTGCGGGCGAGGCGGAGCATCCGGTCATTCTCGCGCAGGCAGACGAGCAGCACGCGCGTGACGCCCCACGCGCAGGCGGCCGTGATGGCGCGTTGCAGCAGGCGGTCGCCGATACCGTGGTTCTGATAGTCGGGCTCGACCGAGAAGGCGGCTTCGGCGGTGGGGGGGGTGGTGGTCTCGATCAGGCAGAGTTCGGCCACGGCGCGAAGGCGCCCGTCGGCATAGGCGCCGTAGAGGCGGGCGGGCCCCTTCATCACCTCGCGCACATGGCGCGCGACCGCGTCGTCGCTCATCGGCGCGCCAAAGCGGAGGCGGCGGTTTTCGGCGTCGAGGCGAAGGAAGTGGCCCAGTATCTCGGGGCGGTCGCTTGGCCAGAGGCGGCGGATCTCGGCGCGGGCGAGATCCTGGTCGAGGATCGAATGTTGGGGAACGTCCTGCATGTCCTGCTCCTTTTATAGGGGTAGATAAGCCCTTGTAAGAGCGAAAGAAAGGCCTGACCTCTGCCGTTTGCGCATGGCGGGCCTGCCGCCGGATCAAGGTGACGCAAGGGCAGGTCGCGCGCCCGTCAGCCGAGGAGCCGCCAGAAGAAGACCGCGCTCATCGAGAAGCCGACGAGGGTCACGATGGCGCGCACCGCGCGGCGGGGCAGGGCGCGGGCGATGGGCGCACCGGCGTAGCCGCCAAGCGTCGCGGCGACCATCATCAGCACCGCCTGCGGCCACGCCACGAGGCCCGCCAGCGCGAAAATCGCAACGGAGATGGCCGAAAGCGCGAAGCTGAGCCCGTTCTTCAGCCCGTTCATGCGGTGGATGTCGGTCATGCCCCAGAGCGCGAAGAGCGCCAGCAGCACGATGCCGAGTCCGCCGTTGAAATAGCCGCCATAGACCGCGACGGCGAAGAGGCCGGCGGCGCCTTCGGGAGTGACGCTGCGGGCGCGGGCGGCGGCCCAGTTGCGGATGGGATCGCCGAAGAGGAAGGCCAGCGTCGCCACGAGGAGGAGAACCGGCACGATGGCCGAGAAGGCCGCGTTGGACGACACCAGCAGCAACCCCGAGCCCACCGCGCCCCCCGCGAGCGTAACGAGCACCAAGCGGATCAGCCGTGTGCGGGGGATCGACGCCAGTTCGGCGCGGAATCCCACCGCACCGCCGAGATAGCCCGGAAAGACGGCCATCGCGCTGGTCGCGTTGGCGGCGACGGGCGGGATGCCGGTGAAGACGAGAGCCGGGAAGGTCAGGAAGGTGCCCCCGCCCGCGATCGTGTTGAGCACCCCCGCGCCGAAGGCCGCGAGGGCGAGGATGAGCATGTCGAGCATGGGTGCGCCTGTCCGTTTCGTTCCCTGCGCGGGCGGTTGACCCGTTCGCCGCATCCGAGTCAAGGCGCAGGTGACCTGAATGATCACGACATCGGCAAGCTTGGCCGGTTCGAGGCTGACAGGCGCGTGATCCCCGAGAGCATCGGCGGATCTCGCGACAATGGGAGATGGGACATGTGCCGCAGTCAGGCGCGGTGATAGGGCGCGCCGGCGAGGATGGAGGCGGCGCGGTAGAGCTGTTCGGCGAGCATGACGCGCACGAGCATGTGGGGCCAGACCATCGCGCCGAAGGAGAGCGACAGGTCGGCGCGGGCGCGTAGCGAGGGGTCGAGCCCGTCGGCGCCGCCGATCACGAAGGCCGCATCGCCACGCCCGGCGTCGCGCCAGTCGGCGAGGGTTCGTGCGAATGTCGGGGAGGCGAGGGTCTTGCCGCGTTCGTCGAGCGCCACGACCACGGCGCCGGAGGGAATGGCGCGGTCGAGAAGCGCGGCTTCGGCCGCCATGCCGCCGCCCTTCTTGTCCTCGACCTCGATCACGGTGGCGGGACCGAGGCCCAAGGCCCGCCCGGTACGATCGAGGCGTGCCAGGTAGTCATCGACAAGTTCACGCTCGGGGCCGGGGCGAAGCCGGCCCACGGCGCAGATATGCAGCCGCATCCGCCGCTCAGGACGCGGAGGCGGGTTGCTTGTCGCCCGGAAGCCACATCTTTTCGAGCTGGTAGAACTCGCGCACTTCGGGGCGGAAGACGTGGACGATCACGTCGCCCGTGTCGATCAGCACCCAGTCGCCCGCGTCCTTGCCCTCGATCCGGGCCGACACCGAGAGGTCGGCCTTGAGCCGTTCGATCAGCTTCTCGGCGATCGAGGCGACCTGCCGCGAGGAACGCCCCGAGCAGATGACCATGTAGTCGCCGATGGCCGTCTTGCCGCGCAGGTCCACCTGAACGATGTCTTCGGCCTTGTCGTCGGAAAGAGAGGAGAGGATGCGCGCAAGCTGCGTGTCGCTTCCGGCGCCGGGCGCGGGCGGCACCTGGGCGCCTGTGGATGCGGCCAGGGCCGCGTGGGTCGTCGTGGACAGAACGATGTCCTCCTTGGTTGCGCACCTGATCGCGCCCCGGTGCCGGGCCTGACCCAAAGGTAGCCACGTCAGGGTGACTTTTCAATGAATAGCACCCGTCATCGGCGAATTGGGGCGCATGCGTGATATGTAGTCACCACCGGGAGAACCTGCCGCTTTGGTTCAGTTTCGGTTCGGTTTATGCGGATTTTGGCGCAGACCGGCGTCATTTTGGCGCAATCATGGGTTTACTCCGCGCCGGAGACCTGTAGCGTGCCGGTCAAGAGGCGCCCGTCCGCGAGACGGCACCGGCTTGCAAACGTAAACGATGATCTGCGCGCGGATTCGCGTTACCGTGACGTGGGGACCAACGGGGGACAGCCCATGAACGATCCTGCAATCTTCCAGTTCTCGACGCTGACCGTGATCCTGCTTCTCGTCGGGTTCTATGGGGCGACCTTCCTCATGTCGACCTTCGTGAACCAGAAGGAGGAGAACGTCGACGGCTACATGGTGTCGAGCGGTCGCGTGGGCTTCGGCATCTCGGCGGCGAGCATGACCGCCACTTGGATCTGGGCCGCTTCCTTCTACGGCGCGGCGATCTCGGGATACAATTACGGTCTGTCGGGCCCCCTTCACTACGGCCTCTGGGGCGCGCTGATGATCCTGTTCATCTATCCCTTCGGCCTGCGCTTCCGCCAGCTTGCGCCGAACGCGCACACGCTGGCGGAAGTCATGCACGCGCGGCACGGTTCCGGCAGCCAGATGATCCTCGCGATCTCGAACCTCCTGGGCAGCGTGATCAGCCTGATGGTGAACTTCACCGCCGCCGGCGCGCTTGTCTCGGTCCTGTCGCCGCTGTCGTTCCAGACCGGCGTGCTGATCGCGGGCGTGGGCGTCCTGTCCTACACGCTCTGGTCGGGGTTCCGCGCGTCGATCCTGACGGATTTCGCGCAGGTGGTGGCGATGATGGGCATCGCGGTCATCATCATCCCGTGGGTCTATTTCAACGCGGGCGGCGCCGATGCGCTGCGCGAGGGGATGGCGCAGGTGACGGCGGAGCAGGCGGATTTCTTCTCGCGCACCGCGATCCTCGAACAGGGGGCGCCGTTCTTCGTGGCGGTGCTGGCCTACGCGATCGGCAACCAGACCATCGCGCAGCGCCTGTTCGCCGTGCGCCAAGACCTCATCAAGCCCACCTTCATCACGGCGACGCTGGGCTATGGCTCGATCGTGATCGGGCTGGGGATGCTGGGGATGATGGCGCTTTTCCTCGGGGTGCAGCCGATGAACGGGGACGTCAACAACATCATCCCGCAAATGGCGTCGAGCTATCTGCCGCCCTTCATGATCGCGCTGTTCTTCATCCTCGTGATCGGGTCGCTTTCCTCGACGGCGGATTCGGACTTGTCGGCGCTGAGCGCGATCATGATGACGGATGTCTATGGCCGCAACCTTGCCAAGGGGAAGCCCGACACGAAGAAGATGCTGCTTCTCGGGCGGGCGACGATGATCGTGGCCACCGCCGCGGGGCTCATCTTCGCGAGTTTCTCGCTCGATATCCTCGTGATGCTGGTCTTCGTCGGTGCGCTTTGGGGGGCGATCGTGTTCCCGGTGATCGCCAGTTGCTACTGGAACCGGGTGACCAACGCGGCCTTCGTCTGGGCCGTGGCGGTGGCGCTTCTGCTGTTCTGCGTGGTCCGTTTCGAGCTTCTGACGATGACGGGGTTCACGGCCTATTTCTTCGAGATCGTCGCGGGCGTGGGCGGTGGCGTGGTGGTGGGGCTGATGGCGTTCGGCTTCCTCGGGCGGACCATGGGGCTTCTCGTGGGCGTCATAGGCGCGGTCGCGGGCTGCTGGTATTTCGCGGGCTTCCTGCGGGATTACCCGGTGCTCCTCGCCTCGCTGACGGCCTATGGGTCCAGCACGATCGTCTGCGTCGCGCTCAGCCTCGTGGTGCGGCGCGAGTTCGATTTCGACCTGATCAGCCAGCGGATCGACAATTTCGAGGACATTCCCGAGCCAGAGGCGCTCAAGGGGTAAGCCGGCGCATGGCGTGGCAAAGGAGAGCAAGATGCTGACATTCTACATACTGGTCTGGCCCGTCATCTCGGCCGTGATCCTGGCGATCATCGTCGCGACGTTCCGGAAGGACATGCGCGAGGCGAAGAAAGAGGGCCGCAAGCTCGTCTGACGGGGCGGGCCTACGCGTTGGGCGCGGCGTCCGATCCGGTGGCCGAGTTGAGGTGGCGCACCTCGCGCTGCGGGAAGGGGATCGAGATGTCGTGTTCCTTGAACGCGTCCCAGAGCGCCAGATAGACGTTGCCGCGGATGTTGGTCAGGCCGCCGGTCGGATCGGTGATCCAGAAGCGCAGGATGTAGTCGACCGAACTGTCGCCGAAACCCACGATGTGACACACGGGCGGTTGCGTGTTCAGCACACGCCCGACCCCCTGCGCGGCCTCGATCGCGATGCGGCGCACCAGGTGCGGGTCGTCGCTGTAGGCGGTGCCGAAGAAGATGTCGAGCCGCACGAAATCGTTGGAATGGGACCAGTTGACCACCTGCCCGGTGATCAGGTCCTCGTTCGGGATGAGGTATTCCTTGCCGTCGCGCGTGGTGATCGAGACGTAGCGCGCCCCGAGGCTGTTGATCCAGCCGAACGTGTCGCCGATGGAGATGACGTCGCCGGGCTTGATCGACTTGTCGAGAAGGATGATGAGCCCCGAGACGAGGTTCGAGACCACCTTCTGAAGGCCGAAGCCGAGGCCGACGCCGATCGCGCCCGACAGGACCGCGAGCCCGGTCAGATCCACCCCCACGGCGCGCAACCCGATGAAGAAGGCGGCGCCGTAGAGGACGATCTGCATCACCTTGAGGACGAGTTCCTGCATCGAGGGCGAAATGTCCTCGTTCCGGCGGATGCGGGCCGAGGTGGTGCGCGACACGAAGCGTGCGACGAAGATGAGCGCGGCGATGATCAACAGGCCCTGGAACAGGATCCAGGCCGAGAAGCGTGTCTCGCCCACGGTGAAGGCCGCGCTGTCCATCAGGTCGCGCGCCTCGTCGGTGAGATCGAGGATCATCAGCGTGACCCATGTCCAGCCGAGGTAGCGCACGCATTTGCGCAGGAACGGGTTGGCGATCAGCCGCGTCACGATCGCGATCACCAGCCAGGCGAGCGCGAGGCTCCCGGCGATGGCCAAGAGATAGGAGCGGCTGGGCCAAGTGACCTCGCGCATGATCCAGACGATGGGCCAGGTGATGAGCACCACGAAGATGAGCCTGAGCCTGCGATGGAGGATCACCAGAAGGCGCATCCGCCATTTCGGCCATCCCTCGCGGGTGCGCATCCAGGCGTGGATGCGCGGGCCCAGCACGCGGCGCAGGAGGTGGGCGGCAAGGAAGATCGCGGCGAAGATGACGATCTGGTAGGCGTTCCACGGCCGCATGAGCCCCTCGACGAGGTTCTGCACCTCGCTCCAGAGCGTGAACGCGATTTCCTGCGCATTCTCGCTGAGCGCGTCGGGGTCGACCGCGCGCGTGAGGTCGATGGCATCGCGTTCCATGACGGTCAGAGTGCACCGGGCCGTGTCGGCGCGCAAGCCTCGCAATGGTGGACAACCGCGCGGGTTTGCGGTGTTTTCGTCGGGTCGACACCCACGCGGAGGAGCGCGCCATGACCACGGCCCTTGTCACCCATGATGCCGCCACGCGCCATCTCAACCCCGACGGCCATCCCGAACAGGTGGCGCGGATCGTGCATGTCCTGAAGGCGCTGGAGGGGCGCGAGGTGACGCGGGTGAGCGCGCCGCTGGCGGCCGAGGACGACTTGTTGCGGGTGCATCCGCGCGGATATCTCGAGGCGCTGCGGCGGGCCGGCCCCGACGAGGGGTGGACCCAGATCGACGGGGACACCTTCATGTCGCCCGGCACGCTCGAGGCCGCGACGCGTGCCGTGGGGGGCGCGGTGCGCGCGGTCGACATGGTGATGGCGGGCGAGGCCGTGAATGCCTTCGTCGCCATGCGTCCGCCCGGCCACCATGCCGAGCGCGAGACGGCGATGGGGTTCTGCTATTTCGGGACGGTGGCGGTGGCGGCGAAACACGCGCTCGACCACCACGGGCTGAGCCGCGTGGCCGTGGTCGATTTCGACGTGCATCACGGGAACGGCACGCAGGACCTGCTCGAGGACGATGCGCGGGTGTTCTTCGCCTCGTCGCACCAGAGCCCGCTTTTCCCCGGCACGGGGGCCGCGCATGATACCGGGCCGCATGGCACGGTGATGAACGTGCCGCTGCGCGCGGGGACGGGAAGCGCCGAGTTCCGCCGGGTCTGGGAGCGGGAGATATTGCCCGCCGTGCGCGCGCACCGCCCGGAACTCGTGCTGGTTTCGGCGGGGTTCGACGCGCATCGTGCCGATCCGCTCGCCTCGCTGGACCTGACGGAGGCGGATTTCGAGTGGGTGACGGCGGCGATCTGCGCGCTCGCGGCGGAGGTCTGCGGAGGGCGCGTGGTCTCGAGCCTCGAGGGTGGCTATGACCTCGACGCGCTGGGCCGGAGTGCGGCGGCGCATGTGGATTCGTTGATCGAGGCCGCTAAAAGGGTAGTGACCTGAGATTTATCGCTTCTGCGCACCGGTCGCTTTCCGCTCCTCGAACCGTTCCCACACGTGGAGACGTCCCTTTTGACGGGCGTCTGCCAACCACATCTTCTTGCGGGCGTCGTGAGTTTCCAGCGCGCGATAGCGGCCACCCGAGAACTTGGGCCAGTCGATAGCAAGGCCGAGCTTGACCATTTCCGCGGACAGATCGCTGCCATCTTCCAGCCAGCAGTGCGCGACAGTGCGACCATGGGTGTCCCGCTCAATCACTCGTGCGCGGACTGATCTTCCTTTGCAAAGGGCGACCAAGGCCCATTTCGCCTTTTTTCCATAGGGATGGTCAATCTCGGGTGCATCGATGCCGAAAAGACGTATCTGTGTCTTTCTTATGATCAGCGTATCGCCATCGACGACGTAGGCCGGTCCCTCGATGATCTCGGTCGCAGGTTGCGGTGCGGCCTTGCTTGGGTCGAAGGGGCGCACACGCCGCGCGGTTGCGCGCGGGGTTTTGCCGACAACCTCGGCCCCGTCAAATTTTCCTCGTCGTCTCCTCGAGAGAACGAGCGCGACGACGGCGAGAACCAAAAGAACAAGAAATCCTATTTCCAACTGGACGAACCTTTCCTGGCGTCATTGATCGTTTCCGCGCAGGTGGCGCGACCGCACCCCCAACATTCGCCGTTACTCGCGGAATGCAAGAATTTTCAACTGTTCGCGCAGGCTTGGAAGGGTTCTGGAACGTGACCGCAATCGAGCCAAGTTGCCATGCGGGGGCAAACCTGCAATGGTTTGGGCATGAGTTCAGACGAGACGCACTTCAGCGAGATGCAGACATCGGAGGGTGTCCGGCCCCCCTATGCCTCCTACGCGGCTTGGTTCTCGGAGCAGGATGCGGCGCGGCTCGAGAAGAAGGCGGCGCAGTCGGAGGCGTTCTTCCGGCGCTCGGGGATCACCTTCAACGTCTACGGCGACAGTGACGCGGAGGAACGGCTCATTCCGTTCGACCTCGTGCCGCGTATCCTGTCCAGCCAGGAGTGGACCAGGCTTTCGAGGGGCATCGAGCAACGGGTGCAGGGGATCAACGCCTTCCTGCACGACATCTACAACCGGCAGGAGATCCTGCGCGCGGGTGTCGTGCCGACGGAGTTGATCGCGCAGAACGACGCGTTTCTGCCGGAGATGATGGATTTTACCCCGCCGGGGGGTGTCTATACCCATATCGTCGGCACCGACATCGTGCGCACCGGGGAGGACGAGTTCTACGTGCTCGAGGACAATGCGCGCACGCCCTCGGGCGTGAGCTACATGCTCGAGAACCGCGAGACGATGCTCCAGATGTTCCCGGAACTGTTCAGCAAGATCAAGGTCCAGCCGGTCAGCGACTATCCCAAGAACCTGCGACGCTCGCTGGGGGCCTGTGCGCCCGAAAGCTGCACCGGGCGGCCCTGCGTCGCGGTCCTGACGCCCGGCATGTACAACTCGGCCTATTACGAGCACAGCTTCCTCGCGGACCAGATGGGGGTCGAGCTGGTCGAGGGGCATGACCTGCGGGTCGTGGACGGGTATATCGCGATGCGCACGACGCGGGGCTACCGGCGGATCGACGTGCTCTACCGCCGGGTGGATGACGAGTTTCTCGACCCGCTCACGTTCAACCCGTCCTCGATGCTGGGTGTGCCGGGGATCATGGATGTCTATCGTGCGGGCAATATCACCATCGCCAACGCGCCCGGCACCGGGGTGGCCGACGACAAGGCTATCTACAGCTACATGCCCGATATCGTGGAATTCTACACCGGCGAGAAGGCGATCCTGAAGAATGTCGAGACGCACAGGTGTTCGGACCCCGAGGCGCTGAACTACGTGCTCGACAACCTCGCCGAGCTGGTGGTCAAGGAGGTGCATGGCTCGGGCGGATACGGGATGCTCGTCGGTCCGGCGGCCAGCAAGCGGGAACTTTCGGAGTTCGCCGCGAAGCTCAAGGCACGGCCCGCCAACTACATCGCGCAGCCGACGCTGTCGCTCTCGACCGTGCCGATCTTCAAGAAGAAGGGTCTTGCGCCGCGCCATGTCGATCTGCGCCCCTTCGTGCAGGTGTCGCCCAAGGGGATCAACATCACCCCCGGCGGCCTGACGCGGGTGGCGCTCAAGGCGGGGAGCCTTGTCGTCAACTCGAGCCAGGGCGGCGGCACCAAGGATACGTGGGTATTGGAAGACTGATGCTGGGCAAGACCGCAGGTGGCCTCTACTGGATGTTCCGCTCGCTGGAGCGGGCGGAGAACACCGCGCGGCTCATCGAGGCGGGCTTCCGCATCGCGCTGACGCGCTCGACCGAAGCGGAGGGCGAGTGGAAATCGGTCATCGTCACCTCGGCGGCGCAGGCGGCCTACGAGGCGAAGCACGACGGCTACAACAGTGCGCAGGTCACGAATTTCCTTCTGCGGGATCCCGACAATCCGGGTTCGGTGCTGTCGTCGGTCAAGATCGCGCGGGACAACGCGCGGCTGGTGCGCACGGCGCTCACGACCGAGGTGTGGTCGGCGGTGAACGAGACCTGGATGCTCCTTGTCGACCTGCTGGCCAAGCCGGTGAAGGAGACCGAGTTGCCCGAGGTGCTGGCCGCGATCCGGCATCAATGCGCGCTGGTGCGCGGGGCGCTGACCGGCACGATGCTGCGCAAGGACAGCTATCATTTCTGCCAGCTCGGCATCCATATCGAGCGCACCGACAGCACCGCCCGCATCATCGACGTGAAGTATCACGCGCTTCTGCCGGCCTCGTCGCTGGTGGGCGGACGGCTCGATAACGTGCAATGGGAGACGCTGCTCCGCTCGGTCTCGGCGCATCGCGCGTTTCGCTGGGCCGTGGAGGGCGATTACACCGCGCCGGCCATCGCGGAATTTCTCATCCTCGACCGGCGGATGCCGCGCTCGCTGTCGTTCTGCGTCGCGCAGATCGTGGCGAGCCTGGGGTATCTCGCCGACGATTACGGGGAACGGGTCAGGACCCACGAGCTGGCCGATGCGCTCAACGCGCGGTTGGAAAAACGCGATATCGCGGCAATCTTCGACGAGGGGCTGCACGAGTTCCTGGGGTCCGTGATCCGCGATGTCGCAGCGCTCGGGCAACAGCTCGAGCAGGATTACAGGTTCAATCGGTAGATGCAGCTCAGGATCACCCATACCACGCAATACGACTACGACGAGCCGGTGCATTACGCGTTGCAGAAGGTCCGGCTTCGTCCGACCGACTGGCCCGTCCAGGAGATCGCGGAGTGGGATCTTGCCATCGAGGGGGGGCGGATCGAGGCGAGCTATCGCGATCATTACGGCAACCACACCGACCTCGTGAGCACCGATCCGGGGGCCACAACGCTCAGGATCACGGCGTCGGGCACGGCGATCACGAAGGATGGCTCGGGCGTTCTGGGCCGGGTCTACGGGAGGGCGCCGCTTTGGCATTTCAGGCAGCCGACCCCCGTGACCCTGCCCGGCAAGCGCATCGCGAAGCTGGCCGAGCAGGTGGCGCGGCACGAGACGACGCTGGAAGGGCTGCACGCGCTTTCGGCGGCCATCCTGACCGCCGCGCCCTACGAGCTTGGGCCGACGAACGCGGATACCACCGCCGAGGAGGCGCTGGGGATAGGGCGCGGGGTCTGCCAGGACCACACGCATATCTTCATCGCCGCGGCCCGTGCGGCGGGTTTCCCGGCCCGCTACGTCAGCGGCTACCTCATGCTCAACGAGCAGGTCGACCAGGACGCGAGCCATGCCTGGGCGGAGGCGCATGTGGACGGCCTCGGCTGGGTCGGGTTCGACGTCTCGAACGGGGTGTCGCCGGACGAGAAATACGTGCGTATCGCGATGGGCCGCGATGCGCGGGGTGCGGCACCGGTCTCGGGGATGCGTCTCGGGTCGTCGGATGAAGCGATGATTGTATCCCTGCAAGTGCAGCAATAGACAGGGCGAACCCCTTTCCTACAGGCGAATCACCATGACATATTGCGTTGGCATGCGGATCGAGAGCGGTCTGGTCTTCATGTCGGACACACGCACCAACGCGGGCGTGGACAATTTCTCGGTCGCGCGGAAGATGTTCACCTGGACCGTTCCCGGCGAGCGAAAGTTGACCGTGATGACGGCGGGCAACCTCGCTACGACACAGGCGATGGTCAGCCTGCTGGAGGAACGCTCGGTCCAGGCCGAGGAGCGTGACCCGAGCATCCTGCGGCAGCCCACCATGTTCCAGGTCGCGCGCCTCGTGGGATCGACGCTCAAGGAAGTGATCGCCTCGAGCAGTCCGAACGGACAGGCCTCGGAAGACCGCTTCAGCGCGTCGGTCATCGTGGGCGGGCAGATCAAGGGCGGCGAGCCGACCATCTTCCTCGTCTATCCGGAGGGGAACTTCATCGAGATCACCGCCGACACCCCGTTCCTCCAGATCGGGGAGACGAAATACGGCAAGCCCATCCTCGTCCGGGCCTACGATCCGGCGATGAGTTTCGAGGACGCGGTGAAGCTCCTGCTCATCTCGTTCGACTCGACCGTGAAGGCCAACCTCGGCGTGGGTCTTCCCTTCGACGTGGAGGTGTACGAGACCGGATCGTTCAGCTCGGACCGGCGAACGCGGGTCGAAGGCACCGACAGCATCTACCAGCGGATCTCGGAGACCTGGGGCGACGCGCTCAAGGATGCGTTCCGCAAGTTGCCGAGCTATCCGATCTAGCTCGGGGCTTCGGCCAAGGGCGCACTTGTCAATTCCGGTGCGGCATGCCACGCATCGCGGACCCGATCCTTGCGGAGACCGAGCGGAGATGCGCGCGGGCCTTGCCCTTCTGACCCTAGCTTACGTGCTGAGCCAGTTTTTCCGGGCGTTCCTCGCGGTTCTCGGAGAGGCGCTGGGGCGCGACCTCGGGGCGGGGCCGGGCGACCTGGCCTTCGCGTCGGGCGTCTGGTTCGCGGTATTCGCGGGAATGCAGCCGGCGGTCGGCTGGGCGCTTGACAGGCTGGGGCCGAGCCGGACGGCGGCGGTGCTTCTCACGCTGGGCGGGGGCGGCGGGGCCGCGGTTTTCGCACTGGCGGCGAACCCGTGGCACGTGACGCTTGCCATGGGGCTGATCGGGATGGGGTGCTCTCCGGTCCTGATGGCGGCCTATTACATCATCGCGCGACAGTTCGAGCCCGTCCGGTTCGCGACGCTGGCAGCCGTGATGCTGGGCGTGGGCTCGCTGGGCAACCTCGTGGCGGCGTGGCCGATGGCCTGGGCGACCGAGACCTTCGGCTGGCGCGAGGCGATGTGGGGGCTGGCGTTTCTGTCGGCGGCGGTGGGCATCGGCATCCGGGTCGTGGTCCGCGACCCGGACGCGGTGGAGGGCGACGCGCGCGGGTCGATCCTCGACTTGCTGAGGATGCCGGTCCTCTGGCCGATCCTCGCGCTCATGTTCGTGGCCTATGGTCCGACCGCGGCGATCCGGGGGCTCTGGATCGGGCCCTACATGGCCGATGTCCACGGCCTCGGAACAAGCCAGATCGGACAGGCGACGCTGATCATGGGCTGCGCGATGATCGCGGGCACGTTCCTGATCGGGCCGCTCGACCGGCTGCTGGGCACGCAGAAATGGGTGTGTTTCGGCGCAAACCTCGCCTGCGGTCTGCTGTGCCTCGCGCTGGCGATGAGCGTGGGGGTGAGCGTGGGATTGTCGGTGACGCTTTGCGCGTTGATCGGGCTCAGCGGGGCGAGCTATCCGGTGGTGATCGCCCATGCCCGCGCCTTCGTGCCGCCGCACCTGGCCGGGCGGGGGGTGACGCTTCTCAACCTGTTCGGGATCGGCGGTGCGGGGATCATGCAATTCGGCACCGCCCCGCTTTACCGCGCGGTTCAGCAGGGCGCGGGCGTCGAGGCGGGCTACGCGGCGCTCTTCGGGTTCTTCGGACTGAGCGCGCTTCTGGGCACGCTCGTCTACCTCTGGAGCCGCGACGCCGCGCGCTGAGCCGCTCCGCCCCCTTCCCCTTGCCCCGCGTTGGGGATATGAGGCGCGGGCCAACCCCCAGCATCCGGAGGGAACACCATGGGTTACAAGGTCGTCGTCGTGGGCGCCACGGGCAACGTGGGCCGCGAAATGCTGAACATCCTGGCCGAGCGCCAGTTTCCGGTCGATGAGATCGCGGCACTCGCGTCGCGCCGGTCGCTCGGGACCGAGGTGAGCTTCGGTGACCGAACCCTGAAGACAAAGGACCTGGACGCGTTCGATTTCACCGGTTGGGACATCGCGCTTTTCGCGATCGGATCGGAGGCGACCAAGCAATATGCCCCGAAGGCCGCGAAGGCCGGTTGCGTCGTGATCGACAACTCCTCGCTCTACCGCTACGACCCGGACGTCCCGCTGGTCGTGCCCGAGTGCAACCCGGAGGCGGTCGACGGCTATGCCAAGAAGGGCATCATCGCGAACCCCAACTGCTCGACCGCGCAGATGGTCGTGGCGCTGAAGCCGCTGCATGATCGCGCGCGGATCAAGCGCGTGGTCGTCTCGACCTACCAGTCGGTGAGCGGCGCGGGCAAGGACGGGATGGACGAGCTCTGGGACCAGACCAAATCGGTCTACAACCCCACCTCGGAGGTGCCGCCGAAGAAGTTCCAGAAGGAAATCGCCTTCAACGTCATTCCGCATATCGACGTCTTCATGGAGGACGGATCGACCAAGGAGGAATGGAAGATGGTGGCCGAGACCAAGAAGATCGTGGATCCCGCGATCAAGGTCACGGCGACCTGCGTGCGGGTGCCGGTCTTCGTTGGCCATTCGGAGGCGATAAACATCGAGTTCGAGGAATATCTCGACGAGGACGAGGCCCGCGATATCCTGCGCGAGGCCCCCGGCATCATGGTGATCGACAAGCGCGAGGACGGCGGATACGTCACGCCCAAGGAATGCGTGGGCGATTTCGCCACCTTCATCAGCCGCATCCGCCAGGACACGACGGTCGAGAACGGCCTCAACCTCTGGTGTGTCAGTGACAACCTGCGCAAGGGCGCGGCACTCAACGCGGTGCAGATCGCCGAGACGCTGGGCAACCGGGTCCTGAAGAAGGGCTGAGCGGTGACGCTCGGGCGGGAGCCCGGCAGGCCGAGAGACGGGGCCGGGATCTTGCGGGGATCTCGGCCCCTTTTCCTTTCGGGAAAGCGATCACGGCGCGCGTTTTTTCGCGTATGATGCGGGGCGGTGTTTGCAATCGGCCAGCCGACTGCGATCATGCGCCCTGTATTCCAAGGAGGATTTTCCATGCGCGCCCTTCCCCTCATTCTCGCGGTCTTTCCCTCGGTGATCTGGGCCGCGGACATCCCGGTCGAGACCGATGTGAGCACGGTGACCCTTTACCCAAGGGGCGGGACGGTGATCCGCGAGGCGAGCTTCGATGTGACCGAGGGGAGCCACGACCTGATCGTGCTCGACCTGCCGCGGAACACGGACCTGGGCTCGGTGCGCGTCGCGGTCGAGGGCGCGACGCTGGGCGCTGTGACGGCGCGGCAGGACTATGTTCCGCCGAGGGACGATACGAAATCCGCCGCGATCGAGGCCGCGGAGGCCGAGGTCGAACGGCTGGAAGAGGACCTGCGCGATGCGCTGGCCGAGATCCGGCGTATCGAACTGGCCGAGGAGGCTGCGGCGGCGCGCATCGCGTTCCTGGGATATCTCGGCTCGGGCGAGGGTGTGGCGGGAATGGACGTCACCACCCTGCGCGACCTGTCGCGGATGATCGGGGAAGAGACGCTTGCCGCCAAGGTCGCGGCGCATGAGGCGCGGCTTCGCGCCGAGGAAGCGGAACGGAACCTCGAGGACACGCGCGAGGCGTTGCAGAAGGCGCGCGACGCGCTGGCCGCGCTGGTGCCGCAGGACACCCCGCGTGCCCTGCTGGCCGTGGCTGTCGAGGCGGAGGCGGCGGGCGAGGGGCGCCTGACGCTGACCTACAACGTGGCAGAGGCATCCTGGGGCCCGGTTTATGACATGCGGCTCGAACGCGAAAGCGGAGCGCTCACCATCGAGCGCGGCGCCTATGTCGCACAGGCCACCGGCGAGAACTGGGAAGGGGTTGCCCTGAGCCTCTCCACCGTGCGGCCGAGCGACCAGACCGATCCGAGCGAGATACATCCCTGGCGGCGCTGGATCGAGGACGAGGCGCAGGTGAAGCGCCAGACCCACGGGGCCGTGACCGATCTGCAGATGGAGCCCGCCTATTCCGAGAGCCGTGCCGAGGGTGACATGGCGGAGGCGCCCGCGCCGGTCATCGTGGCGGATGCCGACTATGACGGGCTGGCGGTGACCTACAGCTATCCCGAGCCCGTGACGCTTGCCTCGGGGGCCGACCGGGTGCGGGTGACCCTGGGCGAGTTGACCACCGAGACGGAGGTCTATGCCCGCGCCGTGCCGCTGGCCGATCGCACCGCCTTCCTGGTGGCCGGGATGACCAACGAGACGGGCGAACTGATCCTGCCCGGCGAGGTGATGAAATATCTCGATGGGCGTTACGTGGGGCGGGGCTTCACCGATCTCGTCCCGGTGGGCGCGGAGACCGACATCGCCTTCGGCCCGATCGAGGGACTGCGCCTCAAGCGTCAGGTCGAAGACCGCGAGGAGGGGGACCGGGGCGTGATCAGCCGGTCGAACGACCTGAGCGAGAGGGTGCGGATCGAGGTGGAGAACCTCACGGCGCGCGCATGGCCCGTGCGCCTTACGGATCGCGTGCCCTATACCGAGCAGGAAGACCTGGAGATCGACTGGGAAGCGACACCGATGCCCGACACCCGGGACGTGGATGGCGAGCGCGGCATCCTCGAATGGCGCTTTGACATTGCCCCGGGCGAGACACAGGTGATCACGCTCGAACAGGAGCTGGAGTGGCCGGAGGGAAAGGTGTTGCGGTGAGCGGGCCGACCCCGAGCGGGACGATCCCGGCCGAGGCGACGCATGGAGGACCGGGTTCATGATGACCGAGGCGAGATTGCGCGAGCTTTACGGCGAGGCGAGCCCGCGCGCGGCGGCGAAGGCCATCGACCGCTTCGACCGGCACTGCCGGGAGTTCATCGCGGCGAGCCCGTTCCTTGTCATCGCCACGACGGATGGAGAGACGCTCGACGTGTCGCCCAAGGGCGATCCGGCGGGGTTCGTGGAGGTCGAGGACGACCGGCATCTGCTGATCCCCGACCGGCCGGGCAACAACCGGCTGGACGGGATGCTGAACCTGTTGCGCAATCCCGAGGTGGCGGTGATCTTCCTTATCCCCGGTGTGGACGAGACGCTGCGCGTCAACGGCCGGGCCAGTATCGAGGAAGGCTCCGAGCTTTGCGCGCGGTTCGCGATCAAGGGGCGTGCGCCCCGGACGGTGCTGCGGGTGGCGGCGCGCGAGATATTCCTGCATTGTGGCAAGGCACCGCTTCGCGGGGGGCTGTGGACGCCCGAAACCTGGGCCCCAACCCGCCCGGTCGACACGCTCTCCGAGATCGTGCGGGACCATGCCGAGGTCGAGGTCGAGGACACGAGCCAAGCGGGCGTGGACGCGCTTTACCGCCGTTCGCTCTACTGACGCGCCCTCGCCGCAGCCGCGATCAGCGGCAGTGCTTGGCGATTTCGCGGTTGAGAAGCCCCGTCTCGACAAGCTGGCAGCGGTTGCGGGCCTGGTAGTAGTAGCCGCGCGCATACCACATGACCGCGTCGTCCATGCTTCCGTCCGAGACGAGCCACGCGCCGCGCAGGTACTTGACCGCGTATTTCAGGTTGGTCTCGGCATCGAGAAGATCCGAGGGCTTGCCGCGGAAGCCCATCTGGCCGGCGGTTTCGGGCAGGATCTGCATCATGCCGTAATAGGGGCCGTTGCGGGCGCCCGGACGATAGTCGCTTTCGCGCTGGATCACGCGATGCACAAGCGGGCGCGGCACCTCGTAGGCGTCGGCATACTTGTTGACGAGGGCGCGGATTTCCGGGGTTTCGCCCGGATGGAGGGCGAGGGCCGTGGGCTTCGGAGCCACTTCGGGCATCCTTGCGGAGCAGGCGGTGAGCAGGAGCGTGAGAACGAGAAGCGTGTGGCGCATGGGACCGATGTTCCAAGTGAATACGCGCCTTTTCTGCGGATCGAATCGCGGTCGCGCAAGCTTTGCGGGCCTGCTGCGGCGGGTTTTCGCCAGCGCGAGCGGTGGACAAGGGCGCCAAGGCAGGCGGTTCGGGATGAGATGGAGTTCGCCCGGGCCGCCCGCGCTGTCGGCTTGGTGCTGAATTTCACCGTCTGAGTGACGCTTTTGCATAGGGCAGGGCCGGGAAATGCGCGGCATGGTCGGGCGGCAACCCACGAGATCGGAGCCTGCCATCATGTCCCTGCCAACCCACGCGCGCGTCGTCATAATCGGAGGCGGCGTTGTCGGCTGTTCGGTCGCCTATCACCTGGCGAAGCTGGGCTGGAGCGATGTCGTCCTGCTGGAACGCAAGCAGTTGACGAGCGGGACGACATGGCACGCGGCGGGCCTGATCGGACAGTTGCGGGCGTCGTCCAACATGACGAAGCTCGCGCGCTACACGGCGGAACTGTATCGCGGGCTCGAGGAGGAAACGGGTGTCGCGACCGGGTTGCGGCAATGCGGCTCGGTGTCGGCCGCGCTGACCGGGGAGCGGCTGGAAGAGCTTCACCGTGCCGCGGCGATGGCCCGGGCCTTCGGCGTGTCGGTGGAAGAACTTTCGCCGGCCGAGATCAAGGAGAAATACCCCCATCTCAACGTCGAGGATGTCACCGGGGGCGTCTGGCTTCCGACCGACGGGCAGGCGGACCCGGCCAATATCGCGCTCGCGCTCGCCAAGGGCGCGCGGCAGCGCGGCGCGCTGGTGAAGGAGCGGATCAAGGTCACGGGTGTCACCCGGGACGGGCGGCGCGTGACGGGCGTGGACTGGACCGCCGATGAAGGCGGCGAGACCGGCCATGTTACCTGCGACCACGTGGTCAACTGTGCCGGCATGTGGGGCCGGGAGGTGGGCGCGATGCTGAACACCAATGTCCCGCTTCATGCCTGCGAGCACTTCTATATCGTGACCGAGGCGATCAAGGGGCTCGAGCAGTTGCCGGTCCTGCGGGTGCCGGACGAATGCGCCTATTACAAAGAGGATGCGGGAAAGATCCTTCTGGGCGCGTTCGAGCCGAAATCGAAGCCCTGGGGGATGAACGGCATTCCCGAAAGTTTCGAATTCGACCAGTTGCCCGAGGATTTCGACCATTTTGAGCCGATCCTCGAAGCCGCGTGCAACCGGATGCCGATCCTGGCCGAGGCGGGGATTCACACGTTCTTCAACGGGCCGGAAAGCTTCACGCCCGACGATGCCTATCACCTGGGCCTGTGTCCCGAAATGGACAATGTCTGGGTTGCCGCCGGGTTCAACTCCATCGGCATCCAGAGCGCGGGCGGGGCGGGACACGCCCTGTCGCTGTGGATGGAGAGCGGCGAGAAACCCTTCGACCTTGGCGACGTGGACATCTCGCGGATGCAGCCGTTCCAGGGCAACCGGCACTACCTCTTCGAGCGCTCGAAGGAGACACTGGGCCTGCTTTATGCCGACCATTTCCCCTATCGCCAGAAGGCGACGGCGCGGGGGGTGCGGCGTTCGCCCTTCCACGCGCACCTCGCGGAGCGGGGTGCGGTCTTTGGCGAAACGGCGGGGTGGGAGCGGGCCAACTGGTTTGCCGAGAAGGGGCAGGCGCGCGAATATGTCTATTCCTGGGGCCGGCAGAACTGGTTCGAGAATGCCGCTGCCGAACACCGGGCGGTGCGCGAGGGCGTGGGCATGTACGACATGTCGTCCTTCGGCAAGCTGCGGGTCGAGGGGCCGGACGCGGAGGCCTTTCTCAACCATGTGGGCGGCGGCGATTTCTCGGTGCCGGTGGGGCGGATCGTCTATACGCAGTTCCTGAACGCGAGGGGCGGAATCGAGGCGGATGTGACGGTGACGCGTCTTTCGGAGACCGCCTATCTCGTTGTGACGCCGGGGGCCACGCGTCTTGCCGACCAGACATGGATGGAGCGCCACAGGGGAGATTTCGGTGTCGTCATCACCGATGTGACTGCGGGCGAGGGCGTGCTGGCGGTCATGGGTCCGAAGGCCCGCGAGGTGATGCGGGCCGTCTCGCCTGCCGATTTCTCGAACGAGGCGCATCCTTTCGGCATGGCGCGCGAGATCGAGCTTGGCATGGGACTCGCGCGGGCGCACCGGGTGAGCTACGTGGGCGAGCTGGGCTGGGAGATATACGTGAGCGCGGACATGGCAGGCCACGCCTTCGAGACGCTCTGGGAGGCGGGCGCGGCGCATGGGCTGAAGCTCTGCGGGATGCACATGATGGACAGTTGCCGCATCGAGAAGGCCTTTCGCCATTTCGGCCACGACATCACGAGCGAGGATCACGTGCTGGAGGCGGGGCTGGGCTTCGCGGTGAAGACAGCGAAGCCCGAGTTCATCGGGCGCGACGCGGTGCTCCGCAAGAAGGAGGCGGGGCTTTCGCACCGGATGGTGCAATTCCGCCTGACCGATCCCGAGCCGCTGCTCTATCACCATGAGCCGATCCTGCGGGACGGCGAGATCGTGAGCTACCTTAGTTCGGGGAATTACGGCCATCACCTCGGCGGCGCGATCGGGATGGGCTATGTGCCCTGCAAGAGCGAGAGCGCGGAGGATGTGCTGGCGTCGCGCTACGAGATCGACGTGGCGGGCACACGGGTGCGCGCCGAGGCGAGCCTGCGGCCGATGTATGATCCGAAAGGCGAGCGGGTGAAGGCGTAACGCGTCCGGCCCTTGCGGTAGTCCCGCGAAGCGATGGCCGCCGCGTGCTCTGGACCGGGCGCGGCGCCTCTTGTAAGGCGGCGGGATGAATGACGAGTATCGCCCGCCCGAGACGCCGCTCGCGGTTCTGCACGAAGATCACGAGATCCTCGTGGTGGAGAAGCCCGCCGGTCTGCTGAGCGTGCCGGGAAAGGGCGCGCACCTCGCGGATTGCCTGCTCGCGCGGATCGAGGCGGTGTTTCCCACGGCTCTGCTCGTGCACAGGCTCGACCGGGACACCTCGGGCGTGATGGTCTTTGCGCTGAGCCCGCATGCGCAGCGACACTTGGGGCTTCAGTTCGAGAAACGGCAGGTGAAGAAGACCTACGTGGCGCGGGTCGCGGGACGGCTCGAGCCGAAGGCCGGCACCGTCGATCTGCCGCTCGTGGTGGACTGGCCCAACCGGCCGCGACAGAAGGTGTGTCACGAGACGGGGCGTGCGGCAGTCACGGATTGGCGCGTGCTCAAGGCAGCCGACAAAGAGAGCCGCGTGCGCCTCTTTCCCCGGACCGGGCGCAGCCATCAGCTTCGGGTGCACATGCTGGCGCTGGGCCACCCGATCCTGGGCGATCCGTTCTATGCCGAGGGCGCGGCGCGGGCGCATCCGCGGCTCATGTTGCATTCGGAGGAGCTTCGCCTGCGCCACCCGGACGGGGGCGAGGGGGTGAGGTTCCGCGCGAAGGCGCCGTTCTGAGCCGGGGCGATTGCGCCCGCAGTCACGCTCATGCGCCGCGATCGCGATCGGTGAGGTTCAGGCGGGCGGAGACGATGGGCGCGACATCCCTGGCCAGCTCGGGGTCGGCTTTCGTCAGAAGCTCGAGCTCGTCGAGGCGGTTGGCGGCGATGAGCGCGAGCGCGTCGAGCCGGGGTGCGCCGCCGGCGTCGCGGGGAAGCAGGGTGACGGGCTGGATGAGATCGGGCCGGGGTTCGGGCGCAAGGGCGCGCAGCGTGGCCTCGTCGCATGTGGTTTCCACGAAGGCATAGAGGCCGACACCCTTGGCGGGCCGGGCATAGGTGCAGAGCGCCACCTCCGAAACGTCGGGCCGCGCAAGCCACGCGGCGCGGAGCGCCGGGCCGTCGCGCTCGATCCGGTCCTCCGTGCCTTCGCCGTCGGACCAGTTCATGAGCCGCCGGGTGATGAAGTTGTAGGCGCGTTTCCCGGTCGCCATCCAGACGCGCGACGGCAGCGATTTCCGCGCGAGCATCCGGTGTTCGGACGGGGTGAGGAGATGGGGGGCGTAGGCGCGCTTCTGCTTCAGGAGGTGGCGCAGATCCTCGCGCGCCATGATGCGGAAGAGGCGACCCCGGCGGCGGTGCACCGAGGCGAGCTGAAAGTCGATGACGGCGGCGCGGCCTTCTGGCGTCATGAGCCAGTTCTGCGGCTTGGCGATGTCGTTATGGGTGACACCGGCGCGGCGCATCTCGCGCAGGAGGCGGCGGGCGTCGGCATACCACGCCGGGTCGTCTGGTTTGGCGAGCTGCAACGGGGTGCCCTGCGTCCAGCTGCGCAAGAGGCCGACGCGGTCGGCGCGGATGAGTTCCGGGCAGCCCTCGATGCCCCGCACGGCGCGTAGGCCCCGGATCTCCTTGCGGGCAAGCCACCAAGCGAGGGGGCGGGCATAGGCCGGCACGCCGTCGAGCTTGCGCAGGACGACCGGCAGGTCGGGCGCACCGTCGAGATGGCCGGAAATCGTCTCGGAAAAGATGTCGCGCTTGAGCACGGTTTCGGGAATGAACCGGGCATCGGCGGGGGGTGTGTGGGTCATGGTCGCGGGTGTAGCGGGAACCGGCGGATCAGGGAAGGGCGTGGGCACTTTTGCCTGGTGCATCCCATCGCCGGGAAGGTTTCGGGCTCACGCTCTTATCCAATCGTCGGGGATCAGGTCGGGATTGGCCAGTTTCGGCGTTGCGAACCAGTTGCGCGGGGCGACCACGATCTTCTCGGGCGACGGGTTGAGCCACGCACCCCACCATGAGAAGGTCGAATTTGCGATCACATGATGTGCGCAAAGCGACATGAGGTGCATGTCGAAATGGCCTGTCGCCTCGTCGTTGAGATCGACGATGACCGTCTCGTGCCCGAGATCGAGATTGTGCCGTGCCCACTCGGGATCGTTGGAGAACACGAAGCAGGTGAGCTTTGCTGCCGTCGCCTCCGCGATGCGGGCGGCACCGTCGCGATAGTAGTCCGGCGGGCAATGCGCATAGGCGCCCGTCGCCGTATAGTCACCCCTTCGCACATGGAGTGAGACAGGTGTCTGCGCGGCGGCGATGCGCGTGGCCATCTCGGCATTGGCGGCATCTAGTGGCGTGGTGAAGGCGAGATCATCGCGGAGCCGGTCGACGATCGGCGCAAAGTAGCGGGGCGACTGCCAGTATCCGTGAAGGTAGGTGCCGCGCGGGAGATCGAAGAAACCCGGATCGAAGGCGAGCGTGCGCTCGCGATGGAAGCGCGGCGCGCGCCCGAAGAGACGCCAGAGCCCGTAGCGCAGGAGGCCGTCATCCTTGGCGGGAGGAAGCGGTGCCTCGCGCGTGAAGCGCGCGTCGCGAAAATGCGAGAAGCAATCGCCGCGGTCCTTGCTGCCGGCGACATAGCGCGCATCGAGGATGAGCGGACAGCAGAGGCGGTCGGCCAGCGCGCGTCCGGCGGCGTACTGAAAAAGCTGGTTGCCCGCGCCTCCGAAGAGGCGGGTGGTGATCGCTTGGGCCGGATCAGTCATGTGTCGTCTCCGGTTCATGCGCCGGGGAATGGCGCGATGCGCGTGCGACGGCCCGTCGATAAAGCCCGCGCTTCACCTCGCGCGATGCTTTCTCCGCGAGTGATTTGCCCGTGCCCTGGATCGTCGAGCCATCGAGCCGGTCGGCGATCTCGGAGATGCCCGAGGGAAGGATCATCGCCGGCCTGATCCCGGTTTGCCAATGGCTTTGCACGAAGGTGTCCACGGGGCGGTCGAAGCGCGAGGAGGTCTCGAGCAGTCGACGGGCGGCTTCATGATGCACGATCTGGGCGGTGGTGCGCAGCCCGCCCACGACCGGAAGCAGAAGCTGACATGGATCGTTGGTGTCTATGAGACGGGCATTGGAACGGGGCGGACGGGTCTGGAACTGGATGTAGCCCAATGCCGAGACATGCACGCGGGCAAGGTCGAGCGCGCGGTCGAACAGCACCGGGTCGAGCCCCGCGTCATCCTCGAGGATCAGCGCGGCGTCCAGGTCGCGGCGGACGATCTCGGCCCAGATCTGGCGGTGGGACAGGAAGCAGCCGATTTCACCGGTGCGCAAGGAGAACGGGTAGGTGGGCGTGAAGAGGCCCGCGTCGACGCGGGCCTCGAGTTCTGTGGCGGACATGGCCGCGCCATCGACGGCTGGCCAGATCTCGGCGGGCAGGCCGCAGGTGTCGCGAAGGCTCTGCGCGTTCTCCCGCCGCGCGCTGGCGCGCGTGAGATGCAGGATGAAGGCGCAGATCTCCACGTCTGGTCAGGCCTTTTCGGGCCAGCCCGAGACGGCCTTGACCTCGAGGAAGTCCTCGATGCCCCATTTGCCGCCTTCGCGGCCGTTGCCCGACTGTTTCATGCCGCCGAAGGGCGCCCCCTGACCGCGGCCGTGGCCGTTCATCTCGACCATGCCGGAGCGTAGCGAGAGTGCCGCGCGCTTGAGCTTCTCGGGGTCCTGGGTCTGGACATAGTTGGTGAGGCCGTAGGGCGTGTCGTTGGCGATCTCGTAGGCCTCGTCCTCGGTGTCGAAGGCCATGATCGAAAGGACGGGCCCGAAGATCTCCTCGCGCGCGATGGTCATGTCGTTGGTGACGTCGGCGAAGACAGTGGGACGCACGAAGAAGCCGCGGTTGAGGCCCTCGGGCCGTCCCACGCCACCCGCGACGAGGCGCGCGCCTTCGTCGATGCCCTTCTGGATGAGATCCTGGATCTTGTTGAACTGGGTCTCGTTCACGACCGGGCCGATATGCTTGCCCGGCTTGTCGGCGGGGCCCACCTCGACCGAGTTGGCGACCTCGGCGGCGGTCTCGACGGTCTTGTCGTAGATGCTGCGTTCGACCAGCATCCGCGTGGGCGCGTTGCAGGATTGACCCGAGTTGTTCATGCAGTGCAGGACACCGCGTTTCACGGCCTTGTCGTCGGCATCCGCGAAGATGAGGTTCGCGCCTTTCCCGCCCAGTTCGAGCGAGACGCGCTTGAGCGTGTCGGCGGCGGCCTTCGAGATGAGCTTGCCCGCGCGCGAGGAGCCGGTGAAGCTGACCATGTCGACATCCTCATGCGCCGAAAGCTGGCTGCCGACGCCCGCACCGTCGCCATTGACGAGGTTGAAGACGCCCGGCGGAATGTCGGCGGCATCGACCATCTCGGCGAAGAGCATGGCCGACAGGGGCGATTCCTCGGACGGTTTGAGCACCATGGTGCAGCCCGCGATGAGCGCCGCCGCGACCTTGAGCGAGACCTGGTTCATGGGCCAGTTCCAGGGCGTGATCATCGCGACGACGCCCACGGCCTCGTGCACGATGCGGTCGTTGGGGGCGTGATCGCCCAGCGGTGCGATCCACTCGAATTCGCGCGCGGCCTTGATGAAACCTTCCATGTGCCAGCTGCCTGCGCCGACCTGGGATGACTTCGACATGTCGATGGGCGCGCCCATTTCCATGCTGATCGCCTCGCCCATCTCGTCAGCGCGATCGGCGTAGGCCTTGGCCAGCCGCTCGACCGCGGCGATACGATCCTCGACCGGGGTGGTCATCCAGCCCTTCAGCGCGCGCCGCGCGGCGGCGACGGCGGCGTCGGTGTCGGCCTGGCCGCCGAGGGAAATCGTGGCGAACGCTTCCTCGTTGGACGGATTGATGACCTGGTGGGGCTTGCCATCCCTGGGGTCGGTCCACTGGCCATCGATGTAGAATTGCGTCTTCTCGATCATGATCAAAGCTCCTTCAGCTCACCGTGTTCGCCCGGGCAGGGGCCTGCCTCCGGCGGATTTGGCGCCACATTGTCATTGGCCTGCGGCAGGGGCAAGCATGTGGGGTGCAAATCGCCCGAATGCTGCCTATCTTGGGAGGTGACGCAACCGAATCTGCATCTGAAAGGAGCTTTGCCATGGCATTGCGCATCAACGACGAGATCCCGAATCTGACCGTGACCACCGACCAGGGCGAGATCAACCTGCATGACTGGGTCGGCGACGGCTGGGCGATCCTGTTCTCGCATCCCAAGGATTTCACCCCGGTCTGCACGACCGAGTTCGGCGCGGTCGCGCGGCTTGCCGACGAGTGGGAGAAACGCGGCACGAAGGTTATGGGTGTGAGCGTCGACGGGGTCGAGGACCACAAGAAGTGGAAGACCGACATCGAGAAGGTGGGCGGCGCGAAGGCCGGGTTCCCGATCATCGCCGATGACGATCTGGAAGTGTCGAAGGCGTTCGACATGCTGCCTGCCGAGGCGCATCTGCCCGAGGGGCGCACCCCCGCCGACAGTGCCACGGTCCGCAGCGTCTATATCATCGGGCCCGACAAGCAGGTGAAGCTGTCGATGACCTACCCGATGACCGTGGGCCGCAACTTCGCCGAGATCGTGCGCGCGCTCGACGCGCTTCAGACCTCGACCGGCAAGGGCGTGGCCACGCCGGCGGACTGGAAGATGGGCGAGGACGTGATCATTCCGCCGTCGGTCAGCGACGAGGACGCGAAGGCGAAGTTCGGCGAGTATGACGCCGTGCTGCCCTACCTGCGCAAGACGAAGATGCCGGTCTGACGCCGTTCGGGGAGACCCGGAAAAAGTAAACCCCCGTAGCGGACTGCTGCGGGGGTTCGTCATTTTGATCGTGTTCCGAGCTTCAGGGCTCAGAGAAGACCTTCGCGCTGGGCTTTCTTGCGCGCCAGTTTCCGGGCACGGCGAATGGCCTCGGCCTTCTCGCGTGCTTTCTTCTCGGACGGTTTCTCGAAATGTTGCTTGAGCTTCATTTCACGAAACACGCCTTCGCGCTGCAGCTTTTTCTTCAGAGCGCGGAGCGCCTGATCGACGTTGTTGTCGCGAACACTTACCTGCATGTGGTGTCACCACCTTCCTAAGTTAGAGTTGCAAGTTTTTGCAGGAAACCGCGATATAGCAACGCGAAAGCGATATGTCCAGTGCCCCGCCACCGATAAGCGCGACGATCGGTGTCTAGAAAATCATGGCCGGCAACCAGGTCGCCAAGCTCGGAATGAACCAGATCAGCAGCACACCGATTCCCTGCAAGCCGATGAAGGGAATGACGCCTGCATAGATATGCCCCGTCGTCACCTCCTTGGGAGCGGCGCCGCGCAGGTAGAACAGGGAAAAGCCGAAGGGCGGCGTCAGGAAGCTGGTCTGGAGGTTGATCGCGATGAGGATGCCCAGCCAGATCGGATCATGGCCCATCAGGATCAGCGGCGGCACGACCAGCGGCAGGAGGATGACCGAAATTTCCACGAAATCGAGGAAGAAGCCCAGTACGAATATGAAGGCCATGCTGAAGATCAGCGCGCCAGTCGGCCCGCCGGGCATGCTGAGCAGCAGCTGTGCAACTCGTTCCTCGCCGCCAAGCCCGATGAAGACAAGCGAGAATATTCCCGCCGCCAGGATCGTGGCGAAGATCATGGATGTCATGGTGAGCGTCGAACCGATCGCCTCCTGCACCACGTTCTTGCGCAGCGCCGAGCGCAGGGCAAGCGCGATGGCGATGGCGCCGATGATCGCCAGCGCGATGTATAGGCCGCCGGCGATGTAGGACGCCGCCCCGAGATCGCTGCGCTGCAGGCGGACGGGGAAGAGACCGGCGAATATGCCCAGCGCCACGAGCGCGGCGGTGCCCAGCAGGATCAGCTTGCGGTTGACGCCCAGGCGGACCCCGGCCATCAGTAGCGCGCCGATGGCCCCCACCGACGCGGCCTCCGTGGGGGTGGCGATACCGCCGAGGATGGCGCCCAGCACGGCGAAGATCAGCAGGATGGGCGGGATGATGGCGCCGATCACTTCGGCGCGGTCCGGTTTCGGCTGATCCAGAGCGGCGGGCGGCATGTCTTGCGGGCGCAGGACGCCGCGCACGAGGATGTAGACCAGATAGAGGCAGACCAGCACCAGCCCCGGCGCGATCGCCGCGGCGAAGAACTGTCCCACGGACAGCGCCTCGACCGAGAATATACCCTGCTCGTATTGCGCCTGCTGGAAGGCGTTGGACATGACGTCGGCGAGGATGATGAGAAGCGTCGAGGGCGGGATGATCTGGCCCAGCGTGCCCGCGGTGCAGACGATGCCGCTGGAGACGCGCGGGTTGTAGCCGGCCTTGAGCATCGTCGGGAGGGCGATCATGCCCATCGCCACCACCGTCGCCCCGACGATGCCGGTGGAGGCCGCCAGAAGCGCGCCGACGAGAACGACCGATATGCCCAGGCCCCCGCGCAGCTGACCGAAGAGGCGCCCCATCGTGTCCAGCAACTCTTCGGCGATGCGGCTTTTCTCAAGGAGTGCGCCCATGAGCACGAACAGCGGAATGGCGATCAGCACCTGGTTGCTGATGAGACCGAACACCCGCTGTCCCATCGAACCCAGCAGCGAGATGTCCATGACCCCGAGCGCCCAGCCCAGATAGGCGAAAAGGATGCCGACACCCGCGATGCTGAACGAGACCGGAAAGCCCGAGAGGATCGCGACCATCAGCGCCGCGAACATGATCAGGTCGAGATATTCGATCATTGCTGCGCCTTCGGGTTCAGAAGCCGGATCAGGAGCGAAACCGACTGGAGCATGACCAGGATGCAAAAGAGCGGAATAAGCGTCTTGAGCAGGAAGACCGCCTCGATCCCGCCGACGGAGATCGGGCCTTCGAGGATTTTCCAGGAGTTGCGGACCGAGGGCCAGGACCAGTAGAGCAGCGCGGCCATCGAGGGCAGCAGAAGGAACAGGTGGCCGAAGATGTCGATCCGGCGCTGGGCCGGTGCGCTGAGCTTGGCGAAGAAGACGTCAACGCGCACATGCTTGTCGACGAGAAGGGTGTAGCCCGCGCCGAGCATGAAAAGCGTCGCGTGGAGATAGAGCACGCTTTCCTGCGCGGCGATGGAATAGACGCCGAACACGTAGCGGCCCACCACGATGGCGAACTGGATCAGCACCATGAAGAGCGCCAGCCAGCGCACGGCACGCGCGACCTGAGTGTTGAGGGTGTCGATCGCGGCGGCGATGCGGTTCATGTGCGCCCCTGTGATGTTGGCGAGGGCGGTGCGCGAAGATTTCCGCGCACCGGAGCCGGATCAATAGCCGAAGAGGTCCGCGCGGGCGTTCATCTGCCCGTTATCCGCGTAGGTCATGTAGCCTCCCACGCTGTCGCGATAGGCGACGAAGCTTTCGGTGATGCGCTTGACCAGTTCGTCGTCGTTCTGGCGCAGCTCGTCGATGACCTCCTTGGCGGCCTCGCCCATGGCGCTCAGCACGTCGTCGGGGAATTTCCGGACCTGCACGCCATGCTCGTCGACCAGCGACTTGAGCGATTGGGCGTGTTTGGTCGTGTATTCCGTCCAGACCGGGTTGTAGAGGCTTTCGCAGGCGTATTTGACGGCCTGTTGCAGATCGTCCGGCAGCTCCGAATAGACCGCCGTGTTGACGCCGCATTCCTCGGCCGAGGATGGCTCGCCCACGCCGGGCCAGTAGTAATTCTTGGCCACCTGGTAATAGCCGAGCGCCGAGTCGGTCCAGGGCCCGATGAACTCTCCCGCGTCGAGCGCGCCGGTCTGAAGCGCCTGGAACATGGCCGGGCCGCTCATGGCTTCGGCGGCGACGCCCAGCTTGCTCATCATCTCGGAGGCGAGGCCCGTGGTGCGGAACTTCATGCCCTTGAGATCCTCGGCCGAGTTCAGTTCCTCGCGGAACCATCCGCCCCATTGCGGGCCGGAATTGCCGCAGAGGAAGGGCTTGATGCCGAAGCGGCCATACATCTCGTCATAGAGCTCCTGCCCGCCACCATGCGTCAGCCAGCCCACTTGTTCATCCGCGCGCAGGCCGAACGGCTGCGAGCCGAAAAGGAGGATGCCCTTGGACTTGGACCCCCAATAGGCCGGAACCGCGTGATAGAGCTCGGCCGTGCCTTCACTGACGGCATCGAAGACGCCGGGACCGGGCACCAGCTCGCCCGAGGCAAAGAGCTTGACCTCGATCCGGCCACCCGAAAGGGCGGTGATCCGGTCGGCGAGGTTCTGCGCCGCGACGCCCGGCCCGGGAAGGTTCTTGGGCCATGCGGTGACCATTTTCCACTGGCGCTTGTCCTGCGCGATGGCGGGGCTGGCGAGTGCCGTGGCGGCAGCGCCCACTGCGCCGGCCTGAAGGAACTTACGTCTCTGCATGGGTCTCTCCTTGTTGGTTGGCTGTGCGGTCCGAGTCATAATCATGTCCGACTTGGTCTTTAATCTAGACATGTAAATGTCAGACCAGCAATCCCCGCGCAATGATCGTCCGCTGAATCTCGGACGATCCTTCGTAGATTCGAAAGATCCGCAGATCCCTCAGATAGCGCTCGAGAGGGAAATCGCGCGTATAACCGTAGCCGCCGTGAATCTGCAGCGCACGGTCGGCGATGCGCCAGGCCGCTTCCGACGCATAGAGCTTGGCAAACGCGGATTCTGTCGAGTACCGCTCGCCCGAGCCACGCTTGACGGCGGCCTGCATGGCCAATGCGCGCGCGGCCGCCAGCTCGGTCGCGTTGTCGGCCAGCATCCATTGCAGGCCCTGGAAGTCGGCGATGGGGTGGCCGCCGACCTTGCGCTCCTTGGCGTAGGAGATCGCGGCGGCCTGCGCGGCGGCGGCGATGCCGGTGGCCTGTGCGGCGACCTCGATGCGGCCGTTATCCAGCACCTTCATGGCGGTCTTGAAGCCGCTGCCCTCGGCTCCGACGAGGTTCTCGGCAGGGACATGGCAATCGAAGGAAATGCCGAAGACATGGCCGCCCTTGAGGCCCATCGTGCGCTCATGCGAGGCGACATCGACGCCCTTCGTGCCGGCCGGCTCGACGACGAAGGCACTGACACCGCGCGCGCCGGCCTCCCGGTCGGTCTTGGCGAAAACCACGATGAAATCGGCTGCACCGGCGTTCGAGATGAAGCATTTCGATCCCTTGATCCGGTAGCCGTCGCCGTCTCGGAGCGCATGGGTCGACATATCGGCGGGGTTCGAGCCGGCTTGCGGCTCGGTCAGGGCGAAAGCGCCCAGCGTCTTGCCCGTTGCCGCGTCCGGCAGGTAGCGCGCCTTGATCGCATCATCGCCGCCCAGAAGGATCGAATCGGTCGCGAGGAAATGCGCGGTCAGCATCGAGGCGGTGGACCCGCAGGCGCCCGCAATTGCCTCGACCGCCGCATAGAGGGCCGGCCCGGAAAGGCCGATCCCGCCATATTCCTCGGGCAGGTTCATGCCCATGAGGCCCATCTCGGCCATTGCGGGCAGGTGCCGCGTGGCAAAGAGCGACTCCTCGTCCAGCCGCGCGGCCTCGGGTGCGAGCACCTCGGCGGCGAAGCGTTCGATCTGGTCGATCACGGCGCGTTCGTCGTCGCTCATGGGATAGATCATGTGGAGTCTCCTTTGGCGATCGAGGCCAGAATATCCGCCGCATCCGCGTTCAACGCGGGCGCGGCTTTGCGGTTTGCGCGGGCGACGCCGCTGAAATGGACGGGTTGTTCCGGCATGCGGAGGCGCCCCAGCAGGGGATGCTCGACGTCCGAGGCCAGTCCCCGATCCAGCGCCTGCTGCGAATTCCACGCCTCAGCGACCGACTGGATCTCGGCGGCGGGGATGCCGGCATCCGCAAGCAACCGGACGATTTCGCCGGTCCCGTGCCGGCCGGCCCATGCTTCGATGTGCCGGGCAAGGGCCGGCTCGTTCTCGCGACGGAGCGTGTCGCTGGCAAAGCGCGCATCCTCGGTCAGGTCCGGTTCGCCGATCACGTCGCAGAATGTCGCGAAGAGGCGGTCATTGAGAACCGCGACGGCGAAATGCCCGTCCCTGGCCGCGTAGGTGCCGAAAGGGGCCGAGAGCGGGTGCCGATTGCCGGTGCGCGTGGGCGTCTCGCCACCCATGAGCGTGCGGCAGGCCAGGGTGGGCATCATCGAGGTCAGCGCATCGAAAAGGCCCACATCGACATGGCGCCCCTTGCCGGTCCGGCTGCGGTCGAAAAGCGCGACCATCGTGCCCCAGGCGGCAAAGAGTCCACCCGCCACATCGGCCAGCGCCTCGCCCACCATGGTCGGCTGGCCGTCCGGTTCGCCCGTGGCGTCCATCAGGCCGCTCATCGCCTGGATGATGATGTCATAGGCGGGTTTCTTCGCGTTGGGGCCGGTCTGTCCGAAACCCGAGACCGATACGTAGATCAGCGCGGGAAAGTCCTCGGCCAGCGCCTCGGGGCCGAGGCCCAGCTTGTCCATGACGCCGGGGCGGAAGTTCTCGACCAGCACGTCGCATTCGGCCAGAAGGGCGCGCACAGTGGCGATGCCATCGTCGGATTTGAGGTCCAGCACGATCGAGCGCTTGCCCCTGTTCACGGTCTGAAAGAGCAGGCTCTCACCCTCGCGGAAGGGGCCGATATGGCGGTAATCATCGCCCTGCGCGGTCTCGATCTTGATGACCTCCGCGCCGAGATCGGCCATCATCGCGGTGCAATAGGGACCGGCCAGAACGCGGGTAAAGTCGAGAACGCGTATACTGGCAAGCGGTTTGGCGGCAGTGTCATCAGTATCTGGCTGCACGGCGCATCTCCCATGAATTCGGCTGGAAGATACGGGGAACATCCTATAGTCTGAAATATAGTGTGCAAATATGGTTATTGATGAAGCCTATACCCATAGCTCTCAGGCAGATCGACTACGTGATCGCCACCGCCGATACCGGCAGCACGGCCGCTGCCGCGCGTCTGCTGAGCGTCTCGCAGCCTTCGGTCTCGCTCGCCATTGCCAAGGTCGAAGCGCATCTTGGCCGCGCGCTCTTTGTTCGCACGGCGGGGCAAGGCGTGGTGCCGACGGCCTTCGGGCGTCTGAAGCTGGGCGAGTACCGGCAGCTGCGCGCGCGGGCCGAGCTTGTGCTTCTCGGCGGCGAGCAGGGGCGGGAGGTGATGGATCTGGGCGTGTTCTCGACGCTTGGTCCCAGATACGCGCCGTCTCTGGTGCGCCAGTTCGAAGAGGCCCATCCCGGCGCGCAGATACGTCTGCACGAAGGCGATATCGAGGCGCTGGCCAATTGGCTGGAGGGCGGTCAGATCGACGTGGCTTTGACCTATGATTTCGGCCTGCCGTCCACGTGGGAGGTCCTTCCCCTTGCCGATGTGAGGCCCTACGGGCTGGTGCCCGCGGGCCACCGGCTGGAGGGACGCTCCGAGGTGGGCTTGGCGGAGCTGCTGGAAGATCCGCTCATACTGATGAACCTGCCGCATAGTCGGGGCTATTTCCTGACGCTGGCCCAGATGCAGGGCGTCACGCCCCAGGTCGCCCACGAGACCGGCTCGGTCGAGATGCTGCGATCCATGGTGGCCAACGGTATGGGCGTGGGGTTGTTGGCCACGGATATCCCGCATGGCACGGCCTATGACGGCCGCGCCATCATACGCGTGGCGCTTGCGGGCAACCTAGCGTCGCACCGTATCGCGCTGGTCCGGTCCAAGCGATTGCAGGCGGACGCTCTGACCGATGCGTTCTGCAGATACGCGGTCGAGGCCTTTGCCGATCAGAACGCCGAGGCGGTCAGGCCGCCTTGCCGCTGATATCGGGCAGGGCGGCGAGGAAGGCATCATTCTCGGCCTCCGTGCCCATGGTGACGCGCGCCCAGGTGGTAAAGGGCGGCTCTTGCCAACCCTTGATGAGAATACCCTTGCGCCGAAGCTCTTCGGTGAATTCCGAGGCGGGACGCCCCGTGTCGAAGAAGACGAAATTCGTCTGGCTGGGCGCGCAGGCATAGCCCTTCCCGGTGAGGGCGCTGGCAACCCTTTGGCGCTCGGTTGTCGCATCCTCGAGCACGCGTTCCAGATGGGCCGTGTCTGCCATCGCTTCGATCGCCCCCGCGGCGGCCATCGCGTTGACGCCGAAGGGATTGCGCATCCTCATCAGCGCCTTGATCATCTCGGCAGAGCTGGCGATGCCATATCCCACCCGTGCACCGGCGAGGCCGTAAGCCTTCGAGAACGTGCGCAACACGATGTAAGGCTTGCCCGACGCTTGCAGGAGACCCAGAGCGTCGAAACGGTGTCGCGCTTCGATGAACTCTACATAGGCCTCGTCGAAACAGATCAGCGTCGCGGGGTCGGCGGCCGTCACGATGGCGCGAAACGCCTCTTCGCGTATCGCGGGACCGGCGGGGTTGCTGGGCGAGGAGAAGATCAGGACGCGCGGCGCGCCGCGCAACTCGGCCTTCATCGCTTCGACCGGAAAGGACCAGTCCGCCTCGAATGGCAGTTTCGTCACGCGCGCGCCAAAGGCCTGCGCGCCGAATTCGTGCAAGCCGAAGCTGGGGCAGATCGTCACCACATGATCGCCCGCGCGGATGATGGCCCGGAAAAGCACGCCGATCAGATCTTCCGACCCGTTGCCGATGATGATGCGATCCGCCTCGGCGCCGGTGCTGCGCGCGATGGCGGCGCGCAGGGCGCCACTGGCCGCATCGGGATAGCGGGCGACGCCCTGTGCCGCTTCGCGCATGGCCTCGATCGCGCGGGGCGAGGGGCCGAGGGGGCTTTCATTGCTGTCGAGCTTGGCGACGCAATCGATGCCATAGGCGTCGCGGAAACGGTCCAACGCGAGGCCGGCATTGTATTCGGACAGGTCACGAACCTCCTTGCGGATCAGATCGTGGGGCAGGGGTGAGTTCATGGCGGGTGTCCTTGGCGTCAAAGGTCGAAGATCTTGCCGGGGTTCATGATGCCTGCCGGGTCAAGTGCGCACTTGATGCGGCGCATCACGTCGAGCGCGGGGCCGTGTTCGGCGTCCAGATAGGCTTTTTTGCCGAGGCCGACCCCATGCTCGCCGGTGCAGGTGCCACCCATCGCGATGGCCATCTTGACCAGGCTGCTGTTGATAAGCTGCGCCTCGCGAACTTCGTCGGGGTCGGCAGGATCGTAGAGCAGCACCAGATGAAAGTTGCCGTCGCCCACATGTCCGATCAGTGGCGCGATGATCGAGGTGGTGGCGATCACGTCCATGATACCGCTGATGCAGTCCGGAAGCTGCGACACGGGCACGCAGACATCCGTGGAGATCCCCTTGATGCCGGGCCGGAGCGCACGCGCGGCATAAAGCGCGTCGTGCCGGGTGCGCCAGAGCCGCGTCGCCTCGTCGGCTGTTCCGGCCGTGTCGAAGCGGATCGCGCCCTCTGCCAGATCGCGCAGCACCTCCATGTCATGCGCCACCTGCGCGCCCGAGCCGGTCAGCTCGATCCAGAGGGTCGGATGCTCTGGCAGGTCGGTGGCGGAATAGCTGTTGATCGCGCGCATCTGCACAGTATCGGCCAGCTCGATCCGGTTGAGGCAGAGCCCGCATTGCAGGGCCGCGACGACTGTCTCGGTGGCCTTTTCGATACTGGCAAAGCTGCACATCGCGCTTTGCGCGGCCTCGGGGATGCCGAAAAGGCGCAGGGTCAGCTCGGTGATTATACCCAAGGTGCCCTCGGAGCCGATCATCAGCCGCGTCAGGTCATACCCGGCGGAGGATTTTCGCGCTCGCCCCCCGGTCCTGATGATCTGCCCGTCGGACATGACCACAGTCAGGCCCAGCACCAGATCGCGCATCGAGCCGTATCGCACGGTCGTCGTGCCCGAGGCGCGGGTCGAGGCCATGCCACCGAGGCTGGCATGGGCGCCCAGATCGACGGGAAAGAAAAGACCGGTATCGCGCAGATGTTCGTTGAGCGCCTGCCGGGTGACGCCGCAGGCCACGGTGCAATCCATGTCCTCCGCGTTGACCGCGATAATGTCGTCCATCCGAGACAGGTCGATGCTGATCCCGCCATGGGGTGCGTGGATCTGTCCTTCGAGCGACGATCCGGCGCCGAAGGGGATGACAGGCACACCATGCCGGTGGGCCACGCGGAGCACATCCGCCACCTCTTCGGTGGATTGCACCATGATGACCGCATCCGGCCATTGCGCAGGCAGATGCGATTCGCCGCTGCCGTGATGTTCGCGTGCCGCGTCCGATGTCAGCAGGCGATCGCCGAAGAGAGGATGCAGGTCATCCAATGCGCAGGCGAGGCGGTCAGCCACAGGAGATGTCTGCATCGGATTTGCGCGCCTCGGGCTGGGTTACGGATGCGGGCCGCCGTTTCGGGCGGCCCGCGTTCGGAAAGTCGTTAGCGATCAGGCGTTGAACCACCACCGCTCGCCGCAGCGGTTTCCATCCAGATCCCAGTCACCCGAGATCTCTTCGGGCGTGCCCACCTTGGAGGCCTTCGCATCGAGGAAATCGGCCCAGACCGGTGCGATCAGCCCGCCCTCATCCGACAGAATGCGCTGGCATTCATAATAGAGTTCGCGGCGCTTGGCATCATCCCTCTCCGAGCGGGCGGCGATCAGCGCGGTATTGAACGCCTCGTTGTCCCAGTTGGTCGCGTTGTAACCGCCCAGGGCCTCGCGCGAATAGGCGAGGCTGAGCATCAGGTCCTCGTTGGCACGGCCCGACCAGCGCGAGGCAAAGAACGGCTTCTTGCCCCAGATGTTGGACCAGTAGCCATCTTCGGGCTCGCGCGCGACGTTGATCGTGATGCCTGCCTTCGCCGCATGCTCGGCAAAGAGCTGCGCGGCCTCGACGGCGCCGGTGAAGGGCGTGTTCGACGCGTGGAGCGTGGTCGTCAAACCTTCCGAGCCGGCCTCCTTCAGCAGCGCTCTGGCCTGTTCCGGGTCATAGCTGTGCTGCGGCAGGTCGGGATTATGATAGCGATACGCCTCGGAGATCGGCTGATCGTTGGCGATGGAGCCATAGCCGTTCAGCACCTTGTCCACCATGTCCTGACGGTCGATGGCCAGCTTCATCGCCTTGCGCACGCGCACGTCCTGGAACAGCGGATCGGTCGTGTACATGCTGAAGCAGTAATGCACCTTGCCCTGTGTCTGCACGAGGTCCACGCCGGGCATGGCCGCCATGAGGTTCGCGGTGGTCGGATCGACCGAGTTCATGACGTCGATCTGGCCGGTCTGCAGCGCGGTCGTGCGCGCGTTGACGTCGCGGATCGCCAGCATCTCGATGGCGTCGAAATGGGCGCGATCCTCTTTCCAGTAGTTGGGGTTCTTCCTAGCGATGGATTTGATGCCCGGTTCGTAGGTCTCGAGGATATAGCCGCCCGTGCCGATGCCGGCGTCGAAATTCATGTCATCTTTGGGCACGATGAGCATGGTGGTCAGCGCCAGAACGGGGGGGAAGCCGGCATTCGGCTCGTTGAGGGTGATCGTCACCTCGTCGGGCGCGGTTGCCTGCACGTCCTTGATAACGGCCACCAGCGATTTGGTCTGGCTGATGGTGTCGGGACCGCGGTGCAGGTTGATCGAAAAGACAACGTCGTCAGCGTCCATCGTCTTGCCGTTGTGGAATTCGACGCCCTGGCGCAGCTTGAACACCCAGACGGTCATGTCGTCATTCGGCTCCCAGCTGGTCGCCAGCTCGGGGACGAGAACGCCGCCGGCGCCGATCTCGATCAGGTTGTTGCGCAGCTGCCATTGCAGGTTCTGCATGAACTTCGTCTCGTTCACCTGCGGATCCAGCGTTTCGCCCGAATCGAAACTGCCGATCCCGAGGCGCAGGGTTCCGCCGGCCTGCGGTGTCGCGGCGCGCAGCGGCTGCCCCGAAAGGCCGAGGATTGCAGCGCCGCCCATGGCGCCGGCACCCAGGAGAAGACTGCGTCGGTTCATCGAAAATGTCATGAATTGGTTCCCTGTGATCGGCCGTCGGACGTCACCGCTTGATGCGGTGACAGAAGGCATTCTATTATGTCTATTGTTATTATGATAAGTTCGGGTCTTATCTTGTGACAAATCAGATTTGCGCCTACGCTCTTTAGGCATTCTAAAGGCACCCACCTCAACCGATCATATAGGTAGGCTATGCAATCTCCTCTTCCGCCGTTGCGCGCGCTGCAAGCCTTCGAGAGTTTCGGGCGTCTCGGCTCGGTGACCGCCGCGGCGCGGGAACTGGGCGTGACGGCGGGAGCCATCAGCCAGCAGATCAAGATTCTCGAAGCACAGCTCAAGATACCGCTCATCATGAAGGACGGACGCCGCGCTTCGCTCGCGCCCGGCGCGCGATCTTATCATGAGCTGCTATCGTCCGGCTTCGAGAAACTGCGGCAAGCGCAGGGATTGCTGACCGAGCGCATGGCCGACCGCGAGGTGGAAATATCGGGTCTGCCGACGTTGCTGCTCAAATGGCTGAACCCGCGTCTGCATCGCTTCGACGCGCCCGACCGGGCCGTCTCGTTCCGCCTCGAGGCCACGCATGTCGAGCCCGAGGTGCAGTTTCTGAACCGCATGTTTCGCCTGACCTATGGTGCCGCCTCCGAGGCGCATCCGCATCGCCGGGCGCTTTTTCACGACGTCTGCTTCCCGGTATGTTCGCCCGATTTTCTGGCGCGTCATCCCGAGGCGGCGGAACCCGAGACGATGAATGCGCTGCCGTGGATCGATATCGACTGGGGTCCTGCCTACGCCAACATCCCGCGGCTTGGCGATTGGCTGACCGCGCAGGGCGCACCCGGTCCGCGCGTCAAGCCGTTGTCGGTGCATTCCCTCTCGGGCTCGGCGCTCGAGGCGGCGGCGGGCGGGCAGGGCATCACGCTGGCGCAGCAATCCTTCGCGTCGGTGGACCTGCGCCTCGGACGTCTCGTCCGGCTGTCGGAAGCAAGTATTCCGATGCCCGACCCCTACCATATCTGCTGGGCGCCCATGCTGTTGGAGAACGAGGTCGCGCGCTCGTTCCTGAACTGGATCCTGTCCGAGGCGCGGGCTGACTGACGTAGAAAATCTAAACAGTTTCACTGGATATCGGCATTTATTTCCGCGCCGTTTTCCATATAGCTCAGTCAATCCCAGCCAAACGCACCGCAGTGAGGAGGCCCCCCGTATGTTCTTGAAAAATGCCTGGTATGTCGCCGCATGGAGTGACGAGATCGTCGGCGAGCTTCAGCAGGTCAAGGTCCTCGGCGAGAAGATCTGCATGTTCCGCAACTCCGAGGGCGAAGTGATCGCCATGGAGGATGCCTGCCCCCACCGCAAGCTGCCGCTCTCGAAGGGGCGCATCAAGGACGACAATGTCGAATGCGGCTATCACGGCCTGACCTTCGATTGCGCGGGCCAGTGCGTCTGGGCACCGGGCGGCGGGCGCATCCCCTCGGCGGCGAAGGTGCGCCCCTATCCGGTGCACGAGAAGTACGGTCTGGTCTGGATCTGGATGGGCAATGCCGCCATCGCGGATCCCGAGGAGATCATCGACATTCCGAACTTCGACAGCCCCGACTGGGGGATCAATCGCGGCGCGGCGATGGAGCTCAAGTGCAACTACCTGCTGATGTGCGACAACCTGCTCGATCCCACCCATGTCGCCTGGGTCCACGAATCCTCCTTTGCGGCAGACGCGACCAAGGATACGCCCCTGCGCGTGACCAAGACCGACACGGGCGTCATCGTGCATCGCTGGATGATGGATCACGAGCCGGCGCCGTTCTACAAGAAGGTCATCGAGTTCGAGGGCAATTGCGACCGCCTGCAGCATTACGAGGTCCGCTATCCCAGCCATGCGCTCATCCGCGCGGTGTTCACCCCCGCGGGTACCGGTGGCGTCGATGGGCCGCTGCACGACAAGACATTTGTCATGGACAGCTACAACTTCATGACGCCAACGACCGAGACCGAAACGCGCTATTACTGGTTCCAACTGCGCAACGTGCGCCCCGATGACGAAGAGCTGTCGAAGATGATGAGCGAGGACGTGCGGGGCGCATTCGAAGAGGACCGCGCGGTACTCAACGAGGTGCAGATCGGCATGACCGAGAAAACCTCGCCGCATATCGACCTGCACATAGACGCGGGCCAACTTCGCTTCCGCCGGCAACTCGAGGCGATGATCGCCGAAGAGGCCATGGTCGACGCCAAGCTGAGCCAGTAACATGGCGGACGGTTTCCGGACCTTTCGCGTCGCCGACAAGCGGCGCGAGAGCGATATCATCACGTCCTTTCACCTGGTGCCGGTGGATGGCGGTGCGCTTTGGCCGGTGAGGCCGGGGCAGTATCTGACGCTGAAAATGCCGGGTGAAGGCGCGCCGGTGCTCAAGACCTATTCGGTCTCGAACGCCGCCGCCGAGACGGAGCATCACCGCATCACGGTCAAGCGCGAGGCGGGCCAGAACGGCGCGCCCGATGGTCTTGGCTCGTGCTGGCTGCATGACCGGATCGAGGTCGGCGACGAGATCGAGATCGCTCCGCCGCGAGGCCATTTCGTGCTGAACGAAGAGAGCCGGCGCCCGGTTATGCTGCTTTCGGGCGGGGTCGGGTTGACGCCGCTGGTGTCGATGCTGCACAGCCTCGAGGGGACGGGCCGCGATGTCTATTTCATTCATGCCTGTGAAAACGGCGCCGTCCACGCGCTGCGGGACGAGGTGACGGTTCTGGCGGATGAGCATATTCGCACCCTCTTTGTCTATCGCGCGCCGGGTGAGGCGGATCGCAGCGCCGGCGCGTTTCATGCCGAGGGGATGATCGACAAGGCATTCCTGCAAAGCCACCTGCCGCTCGGCGATTACGAGGTCTACCTTTGTGGCCCCGCGCCCTTCATGGCGGCGATGTATCAGCTTTTGCGGGAGTTGGGGCTGCCCAAGGACCGGATTGCCTACGAGTTCTTCGGCAAGGCCACGTCTCTCGACAAGCTTGCAGAGGCGCCAGCGCCGGCAAGGGCGCCCGCGCGCAATGCGGCGCCCGCGATCCGCTCGCTGGTCAACCTGACCGATCCCGACGCATGGGCGACCGAGGAAACCGTTGTCGAAGTGGCCGAGCAGCCCTCGCCCGAGGTTGCGCAGGCGGATGTGCGGTTCCGACGGTCCGGGGTATCGGAGCAGTGGGATGGCGCAGCGGATTCCCTGCTGGAGCTGGCCGAGAATGCGGGGCTGAACCCTGAATTCAGCTGCCGCGCGGGGATCTGCAACAGCTGCAAATGCGGGCTTGTTTCCGGCGAGGTCGAGTATTTCGAAGAGCCGCTCAGCCCGCCCGAGGCGGGCAAGGTCCTGATCTGCTGCGCGCGTCCCAAGGGGCCGGTGGTGTTGGATATCTGACTTTCAGGCGCGGCATCAGGCGGCGCCTGCCTGCGCAAGCAGCGCATCGAGGCCACGCGCGTCCAATTCGGGGCAGATGACCGCCAGATGGTCGCCCGGTGCGACGATGCCGCCTGACCGCTGGATCGCCACCACCCCGCCACGGGACGCCGTCAAGTCATGCGCGCCCGCGTCCAGCCTGTGGAGATCGCGCAGAAGCGCGACGGGCTGGCCCGCCTCGACACTCTGCCCGATCCGCACCAGCGGCTCGGCCAGCGCGTGGTGATCCGATGTAACATGCGCCGCGCCCGCGCCGAGGTCGAGAAAGCGTGTCTGCGGGCCGGGGGCGGCGCCCAGCCGCTCGGCCACCCCGTCCGCCAGCAGACCCTGACCCGCAAGCACGCGCAGCACGCCCTGCCAGCCCGCCTCGAGCGCGCGGAGCGATACCTTGCCCTCGCCGCCCAGCTCGCAGGACAGCATCGCGCAGCCCGCATCATGGGCCGCGCTGTCGAAATCGCCGGGCGTGTCGCTGGGCGGGACGACCATGGCAAATGGCAGGCCCATTGCGCGTGCCAGATCGCGCGTCTGGCCATCGCGCGCGGCATCGCCGGTGAGGCACAGATAGGCCGCGTCCAGATAGTTGCAGCCTGTCCCGCCCGAATGCAGATCCACCGCCAGATCGGCCAGAGGCATCAGTTGCGTGGCGACGAACCCCGCGATCTCGCGCGTCGGCCCGCTGAAGGGGGCGCCGGGGAAGCTGCGGTTGAGGTTGCCGCCATCGAGAGGCGAGACACGCTGCGCCGCCTCGATGCTGGGCATGTTGAGCGCCGGCGCGAGGATGAGCCGGCCGGCAACATCCTCGGGCGCGAGCCGCTCATAGAGGCGCCGCACGATGATCTGCCCTTCGTATTCGTCGCCGTGATTGCCTGCGCAGACCAGCGCGGTGGGGCCGTCCCCGCCGCGGATGACGCCCAGTGGAGCCCGGATCGTGGAAAAGGCGTAACGGTTGCCTGAATGGGTCAGCCCGAACTGCCCCGCACGCTTGCCGGGGCTGTCTAGGTCGAGCGTGCTCGCCACGGTTCCGAAACTCAGGCTCATTGCACGCCCCTTTCGGCCAGAAGGTTCGTCAGCCAGTCGGGGTCCATCTCGGGCACGGAGGACAAAAGCAGCTCGGTATATTCGGCGTGTGGCGGCGAGAAGATATCGTCCTTGCTGCCCTGCTCGACAATGCGGCCATGCTGCATCACCACCACCTCGTCCGCGATCGAACGGACCGTGGCCAGATCGTGGGTGATGAACATGTAGGTCAGCCCCATCTCGCGTTGCAGGCGGTCCAGCAGGCGCAGGATGCCCTCGGCGACCAATTGGTCCAGCGCCGATGTCACCTCGTCGCAGATTATGAACTCGGGCTCGGCGGCCAGTGCGCGCGCAATGCAGATCCGCTGCTTTTGCCCGCCCGAAAGCTCACCGGGCAGGCGGTCGATGAACTCGTCGGGGTCAAGCTCGATCAGGCTCAGCAATTCGCGGGTGCGCGCCTCCTTGGCCTTGCCCTTGAGCCCGAGGAAGAACTCGAGCGGACGGCCGATCACGTCGCGGATCCGCTGCTTGGGGTTGAGGGCGGTGTCGGCCATCTGGTGAATCATCTGCACATGGCGCTGCAGATCCGGCGTGCGATCGCGGCTGGACGGGGGCAGGGGCGTGCCATCGAACTGGATCGATCCCTCCCACGGCGGCAGGAGACCCATGATGACCCGCGCCAGCGTGGACTTGCCCGACCCGCTCTCGCCGACGATGGCGACGGTCGAGCCGCGGGTGATGCTGAGGTTGATGTCTTCCAGGATATTTACTGCGCCATAGCCGGCCGTGACGTTGTCGATCTGCAGGAGGGGCGCCGCGTCCATGTCGGGCAGGGGCATCGGCGCGCGGCGAAAATCGCGCACGGCCCAGAGCGATTTGGTGTAATCCTCCCGCGGGTTCGCCAGCATCTCACGCGCGGGCGCGTCCTCGACTTCTTCGCCGCGCAAGAGCACCTTGATCCGGTCGGCCATCTGCGCGACGATCGCGAGATCATGGGTGATGTAGATCGCGGCCGTATCGTATTCGCGGACGATGTCGCGGATCGCGGCCAGCACTTCGATCTGGGTCGTCACGTCGAGCGCGGTGGTCGGCTCGTCAAAGATGATGAGGTCGGGTCGACAGGACATCGCCATCGCCGTCATCGCGCGCTGCAGCTGCCCGCCCGAGACCTGATGCGGATAGCGAAAGCCGATCTGGTCGGGGTCGGGCAGGCGAATCTTGCGATAAAGCTCGACCGCATCGCGCTGGGCCTCGGCGTGGCTCATGACGCCGTGTTTCACCGGGCCCTCGCAGTACTGGTCGATCAGCTTGTAGGCGGGGTTGAAGGCCGCTGCCGCCGATTGCGCGACATAGGCTATGCGCTTGCCGCGCAGCTTGCGCAGGGTGTTCTTGCCTGCGCCGACCAGCTCCTTCCCGTCGAACTTGATCGAACCGCCGGAGATGCGGCAGCCGCCCTTGGTATAGCCCATCGCGGCAAGGCCGAGCGTCGACTTGCCCGCGCCGCTCTCGCCGATGAGGCCGAGGATCTCGCCCTTGTTCAGCGCCAGATCGACGCCCTTGATGATCGGTTTCCACCGCCGGTCCGAGCGGCCTTCGATGCGGATATCGGTCATGGCCAGCAGAAGGTCGGTCATGCGTTACTCCTTGAGGCCCGAGGACATGTGCAGCACCCAGTCGACGATCAGGTTCACCCCGATGGTCAGCAGGGCAATGGCCCCTGCCGGCAGCAACGGCGCGAGGCCGAAGGTTGCCGCCTGAAAGGACGAGAAATTGGCGAAACCGATGAGCTTGGCGCTCTCGCGGACCATGCCGCCCCAGTCGGCGGTCGGCGGCTGCAGGCCCAGCCCGAGGAACGACAGCGCCGAGATGAATAGAAAGACAAAGCAGAAGCGCAGCCCGAACTCGGCGATGAGCGGCGCGGCGGCGTTCGGCAGCACCTCGCGCCGGATCAACCAGCCAAGCCCTTCGCCGCGCATCCGCGCGACCTCGATATAATCCATCGTCATGATCCCCTGCGCCACCGCCCGCGAGAGGCGATAGACGCGCGTGCTGTCCAGCACGGCGATGACCAGCACCAGCGCAAGCACGGAGGTGCCGGTGATCGTCAGGATCAGGAGGGCAAAGATGAGCGGCGGGATCGCCATCAGCACATCGACCACGCGCGCGGTCAGCGCATCGAACCAGCCGCCGATGATCGCCGCCAAGAGGCCCATGCTGGTTCCCAGCAGAAACGCGAGCGCCGTCGTCACGAGGGCGATGCCGACCGTATTGCGCGCGCCGTAGATAAGCCGCGACAGCACATCGCGTCCGAGTGCATCGGTTCCGAGGTAGTGCGGCGCCTCCCAGGGCTGGTATTGCGCACCGATGGACGCCGCCTCGGGAAAGGGCGCAAGCAGCGGCGCGAGGATGGCGAGGATGGCGTAGAGAGTGACAATGGCGATTCCGACCCATGCCGAGACCGGCGCATCGCGCAGCGCGTGGAGTATCTGTTGCATGGGCTGCTACCTCGGATGCAGAAGGCGCGGGTTGGCGATGATCGACAGGATGTCCGCGACAAGGTTGAGCAGGATGTAGGTGGCAGCAAAGATCAGGCAGGCCGCCTGCACCACGGTCACGTCACGGTTGGACACGGCATCGACGAGGATCTGGCCGAGGCCGGGATAGACGAATACCACCTCGACCAGCACGACGCCCACGATGAGGTAGGCGAGGTTCAGCGCGATGACGTTGATGATCGGCGCGAGCGCGTTCGGCAACGCATGGACCGCGATCACGCGCCAGCGCTTCATCCCCTTGAGATGCGCCATCTCGATATAGGGCAGGGCCAGAAGGTTCAGGATGGCCGCGCGCGTCATCCGCATCATGTAAGCCAGCACGATCAGCGTAAGCGTCATCGCCGGCAGGAACGTCAGATACAGCCGCTCGCCCAGCCCCATGCCGGGATCGACATTGGCAAGGCTCGGGAACCAGCCGAGCGCGACGGCAAAGATGAGGATGAGGATATAGGCCACGAAGAACTCGGGAAACGAGATCGCGGCGAGGGTCGAGCTGCTGAGCATCCGGTCGAAAAGCGACCCGTTATAGAGCGCCGCCAGCATCCCGGCGACCACCGCAATCGGGACTGCGATCGCCGCTGCATAGCCTGCGAGGAAGAAGGTGTTGGCCGCGCGCTGTCCGATCAGCTCGGAAATGGGGCGCTGATTGGCGAGGCTGATGCCGAAATCACCCGTCACCGCGCCGCCCAGCCATGACAGGTAGCGCTCGGGAAGCGAACGGTTCAGATCGTATCTCTCGCGAAAGGCGTTCAGGCTCTCTTCGGTGGCGGCCTGCCCCAGAACCTCGGTGGCGATGTCGCCGGGCAACATTTCGATCGCGCCGAAGATGATGAGTGTCACGACGAAGAGGGTGACGCAGCCGACGAGCAATCGCTTCAGGATGATCGACAGAATTGCTTTCATGACGCCAGTTTTGTCCGCAGAAAGAGGGTTATGTCTAGATCATATGGGGCGATCCGCTATGGCGATAGGCCGACAAGTGCAGGTGCGCTGCGTCGCCGTTTAGCTTGGCTCAACTATCCTTGCGCGGGGCGGGCTTGGTGCGGTGAAAAATCTAGATTATAAGCTCAATAGCATGAACTTAAGCGAAGGCCCCCGCCATGAAAGCTACCTATCGCGAGGTCAAAGCGGATATCCTGTCGAAGATCACCAAGGGCCACTGGGCGCCCGGAAGCCTCATTCCGAACGAGATCGAGCTTGCCGAAAGCTACGGGTGCGCGCGGGCCACGGTCAATCGGGCGATGCGCGAGCTGGCCGATGACGGGCTGATCGAGCGGCGTCGCAAGGCCGGAACGCGCGTGCGGTCCAGCCCGGTACGGCAGGCGCGGTTCGACATTCCACTGGTGCGCCGCGAGATCGAGGACAAGGGGGCCGAGTATCGCTATAGCCTTGCGTCGCGCGCGATCGAGGAGGCGCCAGATTGGCTCCGCGCGCGTCTGCAACTGGATGAGGGGGCGCGAGCGCTGCATCTCGTGTGCATGCATTATGCCAACGGCGATCCCTTCCAGCACGAGGATCGGTGGATCAACCTGGAGGCGTTGCCGCAGGCGCGCGAGGCTGATTTCATGCAAACGGGCCCGAACGAATGGCTGGTCGCGACCATTCCCTTCTCGACCGCGGAGATCAGCTTTTCGGCGACACTAGCCGATACGTCACTCGCCGAGTTTCTCGGCTGCGACGCCGGCGCACCCCTTTTCACGATCGAACGGGCGACGTGGTTCGAGGGGGATGCAAATACCTTCGTCAAGCTGACATACCGGCCCGGTCACCGCATGACGACCCGCTACTGAGATCAATCTCTCACAAAGGAAGAATCGCCGTGACCGATGTAAGACTTGCGCAGCTGATGACGCCCTGCCTGATCCTTGATGAGGGCAGGATGACGCGGAACATCGAGCGGCTGGCGGCCCATGCCGCGCGTCTCGGCGTGCCGCTGAGGCCGCATCTCAAGACCGCGAAATCCGTCGATGTCGCACGCCGTGTCCTCGCGGACGGCACCGGGCCAGCCATGGTCTCGACATTGGCCGAGGCCGAGGTCTTCGCCGCCGCCGGGATTCGCGACATCACCTATGGCGTCGGCATCGGCCTGAACAAGCTGGAGCGCGTTCTCGATCTCCACCGCGCCGGCTGCCGCCTGACCGTGCTGGTCGATTCCGACGTGCAGGCGCGCGCGGTTGCGGCCGCCTCGACCGACGCGGGCATCGCGATCCCCGCGCTGATCGAGATCGACAGCGATGGGCATCGCAGCGGTCTTGCGCCTGATGATCCCGAGATCATCAAGATCGGAGAGATACTGCATGGCGGCGGCGCAGAGCTTGCGGGCGTTCTGTGCCACGCGGGCCAGAGCTATGGCGCGGTGGGCCGCGCGGCCCAGGCCGAGTTCGCCGAGGCCGAGCGCGCGGCGCTGGTGGCCGCGGCCGATGCCCTGCGCGCAAACGGCCTGCCGTGTCCCGTCGTCAGCGCCGGATCGACGCCCACGGCTCATGTTGCCAAGGACCTGACCGGCGTGACGGAGCTGCGTGCCGGTGTCTATGTCTTTTTCGATCTGGTCATGGCCGGCATCGATGTCTGCGCGGTGGACGACATTGCCCTTTCGGTTCTGACGACGGTCATCGGTCACCAGCCCGCACGCGGATCCATCATGGTCGACGCGGGCTGGATGGCCCTTTCGCGCGATCGCGGCACGGCGGCGCAGGAGGTCGATCAGGGCTATGGTCTGGTCTGCGACGAGACGGGGCGTCCGATCCCCGATCTGATCGTCACGCAGACCAGTCAGGAACATGGGACGATCGCGCTGCGGCCCGGGTCGGGTGCGTCCATGCCCGATCTGCCGATCGGCACCCGCCTGCGCATCCTGCCCAACCACGCTTGTGCCACGGCGGCGCAACACACGAGCTATCACGTGCTTCCGGCAGAGGGCGGGCCGCTGATGGAATGGCCGCGCTTCGGCGGCTGGTAGCGGGCCGGCGCAGCATCAGCCGCGCGCTACCGCCCGACGATGCAAAGCCGCATGTGCGCGCTCGGGGACAGGCTGCGCAGGGTGATCTCGAGCAGGGCGTCGCCGTCCTGCAACGTTACCATTACGGGCGTTGTCAGGAATATCGTGTCCGCGATCACGAATGACGCCTCGTCGATTCGCGGCTGCCCGGAGAGGACGTGCAGCGCGGTCAGGCCATGGTCCGGCGGCGTGGTCCTGCGGGTTTCCCGGCCGCGTCGCAACTCCACAGTGCCGTCGCAGAGTGCGGGGTCGAACATCAGGTTGAGGTCCGTGAGCGGCCCGTCCCAGAGTCGCGCCGTGACGGCAAGCCCGCCACCGAAGGCGACCGGCGCAAATGGCGCGGCGCGCAGCGCGCCGCCCGGATGCACCAGGTCCATCCCCGCACCCGACACGACGGTGAGGATGCGGCGCAAGCCGGCGAAGTTGGAGAACGGGCCGTCCTCGGCCACGTCCGCACGGCTGAGACGCCAGGTGCCTTGTTCGCCTATCCGTCCCTCGGCGATGTTGCGGGTGACGCCGCCCCCGTTCTTCCACGGGACTTCGACCAGATCCGCACCGTTCAGAACGTGCATCGAGTACCTCTTCTTCTTGCGGCTTCGCTGTTCGCGAGAGCGGGCCAGCGATCCCTCCCAAGAAACATCTCAACAGCATTTACGTCTATACGTGAAATCGAGTGGAAGGGTCGATCATGCGCACGCGTGCAGCCGTTGCCATCCAGACGGGAAGACGGCTGGCCACGCCTTCGACCGGAATACTCTACCCGGGAAAGAAACGGGGGAACGTGTGAGGCGGGAAAACGGTTTCGCCGGTCCGGAGTGCGCGGTAAGCTTCGGGGTGAAGCGAAGGAGGGTGCGGAATGACCGGAGCCACCGTTAAGGAAAGACTTCTCGAGGCGATCAAGCCACATGTGCCGTTCGAGGGCTGGAGCGAGGCGGCGTTTCGCGCCGCGGCGCAGGAGGCCGGTATCGAGATGTCGGTGGCGCACGCGGCCTGTCCGAGAGGCGCGGTCGATCTGGCGCGGGCCTTCCACGAGGAGGGCGATGCCCGGATGGAGGCGAGGCTCGCCGAGGCGGATCTCGGCAACATGCGCTTCCGCGACCGGATCGCCACGGCGATCCTCTGGCGGCTGGAGGTCGTGGAGGATCGCGAGTTGGTGCGGCGCGGCATGACCCTTTATGCGCAGCCCATCCACGCGGGCGAGGGCGCGCGCCTGGTCTGGGGGACATGCGACCGGATCTGGACAGCGCTGGGCGACACGTCACGCGATATCAACTGGTATACCAAGCGCGCGACGCTTTCGGCCGTCTACAGCTCGGCGGTTCTCTATTGGCTGGGCGATGCGAGCGAGAACATGGAGGCGACGCGCGCTTTCGTTGATCGGCGCATCGACGACGTGATGCAGATCGAGAAGGTGAAGGCCGATATGCGCGAGAACAAGGTGCTGTCGACGCTGCTGGCCGGGCCGAAGCGCCTGATGAGCCGCGTGCGTGCGCCGCAGTCGGCGGCACGCACGGGGATGCCGGGCCGCTGGTCAGGTCCGAACTGAGCCTCAGTCAAGGAGTTTCGCCGAATGGGCAAGATGATGAGAGCGGTGGAGATCCGCGAGCCGGGCGGGCCCGACGTCCTGACCCCGACCGAACGGCCTGTTCCCGAGCCGGGGCAGGGCGAGGTGGTGATCCGGCTGGCATGGGCCGGGGTGAACCGGCCAGACGCGCTGCAACGGGCGGGCATGTACGCGCCGCCCGCCGGAGCAAGTGATCTTCCGGGGCTCGAGGGCGCGGGCGAGATCGTCGCCACGGGCCCGGGGGTGAGCCGCTGGTCCATCGGTGACAAGGTCTGTGCGTTGCTGCCCGGTGGCGGCTATGCCGAATACGTGGCGACCCCCGCGGCGCATTGCCTCCCGGTGCCGGAAGGGATGAGCCTTCGCGAAGCGGCCTGCCTGCCCGAGACCTTCTTTACCGTCTGGTCGAACGTGTTCGAGCGCGGCGGATTGCGCGCCGGCGAGCGCTTTCTTGTCCATGGCGGATCGAGCGGGATCGGCACCACCGCGATCCAGCTCGCCAAGGCGCGGGGCGCGCGGGTCTTCACGACCGCGGGTTCCGACGAGAAATGCCGGGCCTGCCGCGACCTGGGGGCGGACCTGGCCATCAACTATCGCGAGACGGATTTCGTTGAGGCCGTCAGGGGCGAGGGCGGGGCGCATCTCGTTCTCGACATGGTGGGGGGCGACTACCTTCCGCGCAACGTGAAGTGCCTGGTGGATGACGGACGGCTGGTTCAGATCGCCTTCTTGCAAGGTTCGAAGGTCGAGTTGAACTTCGCGCAGGTGATGGTGCGGCGGCTGACCATCACCGGCAGCACGCTGCGCCCTCAGAGCGATCTTGCAAAGGCGCGTATTGCCGAGGCGCTGGAGCGCGAGGTCTGGCCGCTTCTCGACGCGGGGCGCGTGGAGCCGGTGATGGATTCGGAATTCGCGCTGGACGATGCCGCGCAGGCCCATGCGCGGATGGAAGAAAGCGGACATATCGGCAAGATCGTCCTCAAGGTCGACGCGGAGGCGTGAGCACGGGGGCGATTCTGACGCTCATGGCGGTGAGCGTGGCGCTGAGCCTGTGGCGGCTATGGCGAAGCGATGGCGCGTCCGGATGGCGGTTTGCCGACGTGCCGCGGATCGCGAGTGGCAGCGCGGAGTTCGAGACGGTGCTCGATCATGACAGCGCGCTCGGACAGGCGCATTCCCCCTCGATCCTGACCCGGGCGGACGGGTTTTCGGTCATGTGGTTCGAAGGATCGGCGGAGGCGCAGGCGGATGTGGACCTCTTCGAGGTGAGCATCACGCGGGCGGCCGACGGCCGCTGGATCGCCGGCGCGGCGGAGCGGCGGGTGACGCGCGCGGCACTGGGAGAGGCGATGGAGCCCCGCCAGCTTGTCGTGACGCTTGGCAACACGATCGAGGACGAGGCGACGCCGGGCGGCCTTTTCGTGACGGTGGTGTCGGTGGGCGGCTGGGCCATGGCTTCGGTCGCGCGGGTCACGATGGGGCCGACCGGGCCGATCCATGCCCGACGGCTCGATATGTCGCCGGTCCTCGGGCGCTCGAACCTCGTGAAATCGCCGATGGTCGCTTACGAGGACGGATCGCACGCCCTGCCTGCCTATTTCGAGATGGGGCAGATGCACGGGCTGTGGGTGCGATTCGCGCGGGACGGGCGCGTGGCCGACCTGCGGCGGATGGACGGCCGCGGGTTGAAGCCCATCCAACCCATGGTGGTGCCGCTCGACACGCACCACGCGGTGGCTTTCCTGAGAGATTTCGACGTGACACGTCAAAGGCTGCTGACGTGTCGCACCGAGGATGGTGGCCGGAGCTGGAGCGAGGTGCGTGAGACGGGGATCTTCAACCCGAGCGCGCCGGTGGCCGCGCTGGCCCTGGGGGACGGGCGCATCCTGATGGCGGCGAATGACGACCCGGAGGCGCCGAACGACCTTTGTCTCAGCCTGAGCGCGGATGGGGGAGAAAGCTGGACGCGGTGTCATCGCTTCGAAGGAGATGGCGAGGCGCTGCGGTACCCGATGCTGCGCGGGCTGGGCGCGGGGCGGATCGCGCTTTGTTATTCGCACGGGACGAAGCGGGGGATCCGGGCGCATCTCATGACGCTTGGCTGGATCGAGGCGCAGGCGGAATGATGGGCCGCACCGAAACTATCGTGAGCCTCGTCTTCGTGGCGATCCTCGCATGGTGGCTTGGCTTCGTGCTGATCCTGCCCTGGGCGGATGCGCAGATGGCGGTGCTCGCGGGGGTCGTCCTCGGCGTGGGGACGACAGTGGGATTGCGTGACAGCGTCGTGGTGCGCGGAGCGGTGGCGGTTCTGGAGCCGCTGGGCGTGGTGTTGCCGATTCTCGCGTTGCGGCACATGGCGGTCACGGCGGTGCCGGAGGCGGGTCCGGTACTGGGTGACTGGAGCGGCTGGGAGCTTCTGACGATCCTGCTTGCCTATCTCGGGTTCCTTGCGGGGGCGATGGGCGTCTTTCGACTGTCGCTCTATCCGCTTGGGTATCGCGCGGGGCCGGTGGCGGGAATGGTGCTGGCGCTTTGCATCCTCGCGCTTCTGGCGGGCAACCTCACGCTCGCGGTGGTCGCGGTCGCCGGACAGGCAATGTGGGTTCTGCGGCTCGGGAGCAGCAACTGGTTCGACCACGTGCTTCACGTCCTGCTGGTCCCGGTCATCGTGGTCGAGTTGGTGCTACGGGCGCTGTGAGCCCGTGAACGGTGAGGGAGAATCGGGGACCGTCCCGGTGGCCAGACGCGATTCCCCGCGAGGGAACGCCGAAAGCGCGTCTTCCGGGCAACAGGAGGGCTTTGCGCCTGCCTTGATTTCGCCGCAATCGGCGAGGGGCGGTCCGACACAAAAACGCGTAAACACAGTGAAAACACGGCTTTTGCTCGATGCGGGGATGATCCGTGTGATTAAAACGCCACAACGGAGGCGACATGCAGGCAAAGCGATGGGCCTTCGTTGACCTGAAACGGCAAATGGCGCATTCCAACGTCAAGCCGGTTCCCTTCCGGGTCGGCGGACCTTGAACACATTCCTGCTATTAGGAGGGACACCTATGAAAAAGCATCTGCTGACCACCAGCGCGATCGCCCTTGGCGTTGCTGCTGCTGCTCCGGCTTCCGCTCAAGAGTGGAACCTGGACTGGGGCGGCTTCATGAGCCAGCACGTCGCGTTCGCCGACGTCACCGACAACACCGCCGTGAACGATTTCGACGGCGTGGTTTTCCACAGCTCGACCGAGATCCACTTCACCCCGTCGATCACGCTCGACAACGGCCTGACCTTCGGTATCAACGTTCAGTTCGAAGGTGAAAATGGCGGCGGCGGTGCCGATGGCATCGACGAAACCTACATGATCATCTCGGGCGACACGCTTGGCCGCATCGAAGTCGGTTCGGAAAACTCGGCTGGTTACAAGTCGATGGTTGCCGCTCCCGGCGTCACCTCGATGTACATCAACTCGCCTTCGATCTCGGCCTTCATCCCGCTGTCGAACGCTCTGCCGTGGCAGTTCCGTCAGGCCGGCGTTTCGGCCTACACCGAAGTCGGTGGCAACAACGACGTGGACCGCATCAGCTACTACACGCCGGACTTCAACGGTCTGACGCTCGGTATCTCGTATGCGCGTAACAACGGCGGCAACGCGGTTGGTTCGCACAACAACAACACCGTCGCCACGCTCGAGGACATCTGGGACATCGGCGCCTACTACAGCCAGACCTTCGGCACGACCAGCGTCACCATCGGTGCACGTTACGGTATCGCCGATGCTGTTGCAGCAGGTGCGAGCGATCCCGAAACCTGGGGTATCGGTGCGCAACTCGGCTTCGGCGACTTCACGGTCGGCGCCCATTATGCCGAAAACGACCAGGGCTCCACTCCCTTTGCCGCTGGCCAAGTCGACCAGCAAAGCTGGAGCATCGGCGCGACCTATGACGCCCCCGGCGCATGGTCTTTCGAAGCCCTGGCATTCATGGGCGAGTATGACATCGCCGCTGGCGATCAGGAATACAACGCCTACCGCATCGGCGCGAGCCGCGACCTGGGCCCGGGTGTCGATTGGGACATCTACGCCATCTATGCCGAAGCTGATGACAAAGCTACGGCAGGCACCGAAGTCAAAGGTACGGTCATCGGCACCGCGATCAACCTGAGCTTCTAATCCTCGGATTGGTTTGCTAAAGGCGAGGGGGGCGAAAGCCCCCCTCGTTTTCGTTTGCGCGGTCCAGTCGAAGGAGCCATTCCGCGATGAAGAAAAGCATTATCTGGCTGGCGTCCTATCCCAAGTCGGGCAACACCTGGACGCGGATCTTCCTCGCGAATTATCTGGCCAACCCCGAGAAACCGCTCGCCATCAACGAGGCGCACCGGTTCTGCATGGGGGATACGATCGCCAAGACCTACAGGATGGTCGCGGGCAGGCCGGTCGATACCCGGGACCTCGACGGCATCCTGGCGCTTCGACCGCGCGTGTTGCGCGGAATCGTGGCGAACAACGCGGATGTCAACTTCGTCAAGACGCACAACCTGAACGTGGCCGTCGGGGCTCAGCATGTCGAGCTCATCCCGCGAGAGATGACCCGGTCCGCGATCTACATCATGCGCAATCCGCTCGACATGGTGCTGTCCTATGCGCGCCATTACGGGATGGACCATGCCACGGCGGTGGAGCATGTCTGCCGTGACGACAACGCGAACGCGCCCGATGACGAGACCGTCGCGCAATATCTCGGATCATGGTCGACCCACGTCAGAAGCTGGACCGAGAACTCGCGGTTCCCGACGCTCGTTCTGCGCTACGAGGATATGCTTGCCGATCCGCAGGGCGAATTCACCAAGGTTCTCGAACATATCGGCATCCCGGTCGACGCCGCGCGACTTGACCGGGCGGTCGGTTTCGCAAGCTTCAAGGAACTCGCGAAACAGGAAGAAACGAGCGGTTTCGTCGAGAAATCGGCGCAAAGCGAGAGGTTCTTCGCACGCGGCGAGAAGGATCAGTGGCGCACGGAACTCGACCCGGATCTCGTGACGAAGATGCGGCGAATTCACAAGAAGACGATGAAGAAACACGGATATTGGTGATGAGCAATCTCAAGCGCGTGATCTGGATCGCCTCCTATCCGAAATCGGGCAATACCTGGATGCGCAGCCTTCTGGCGCACTACTTCATGCCGCCCGGAAAGGCGCCGGATATCAATAACTTGCGGCAGTTCACGACCGCCGATGTGCGGCAGGATTTCTTTGATGCGGCCAATGGCACGCCTTATCGGGGAGAGACGCTGGTGGACTGGATGAAGGTGCGTGGCAAGGCGCTACGCCTCATCGCGGCCTCGAAGCCCACGCATCATTTCGTCAAGACCCATTGCCAGCCGGTGATCCTTGGCGGCGACCATGTCATTCCGCCGGAAGTGACCGCTGGTGCGATCTATATCCTGCGCAATCCCTTCGACCTCGCACCGTCCTTCGCGCGCCACCAGTCGGCGGATATCGACACCGCGATCGACCGGATGGCGAATCCCGACACGGTGATGGGCACGCCCACGGGCATTTTCGACCTGCTCGGGCGGTGGGACGATCACGTGCGTCACTGGACCGGGGCCGAGGGATTGAAGAAGCGGGTGATCCGCTATGAGGACATGCTGGCAAAACCAGCGCGGGAGATGCGCGCGCTGATCGGGCATTTCCTGGGGCAGGAGGTCGATGCGCGCAAGCTGGCCGCGGCGATCAAGGCGACGGAATTCTCGAAAATGCAGAATCAGGAGAAGGAAAAGGGCTTTACCGAGCGGCCCGAGGGCATGGTGAGCTTCTTTGCCAAGGGGCGTGCGGATGTCTGGCGCGAGGACCTGACGCCTGCCCAGGTCGGCCGCATCCGCGAGGCATTCCTGCCGGCGCTCGAGAAATGGTATCCCGAAATGCTGAAACCCACCGAAGAGTTCGCCCGGGGCGGATGATGGCTTTCGCGGTCGGGCGTGCTAGGTTCGGGATCAGGGAGCCTGGAGGGTTCGATGAGAAGACTGTCACTGTTGCTATGCCTTGCGGTGGTTGCCGGATGCACGGTGCGCACGCCGGTCGCGTCGATGCGGCTCGGTCCGGACCCGGCGGTCGCGGGGGGCACCTTCACGTCGCCGGGCGGCGTGTCGGTGGCCGCAGAGGTGAAGGAAATAGGTGGGAAAACAGGTATTTGCGGCGTCTGGGCCGAGAGCGAGAACCAGTCCGTCCTGACCAAGAATCGCGCGCAGAGAGTGCTTGACCCTGCGGCGGTGATCCTCGGCAACGAGGCGCTTCTGACCGGGTTGCAGTTCCTCCGCAAGGTGCCGCCCGCGCGGGACTACGGCGGGATGGAGGCCGATTGCGTGGTGATCGAACGCCCGTGGCGCGCGGCGGATGCCGGCAAGCGCGTGCGCATCAACATGCCGCCGGTGATCATCTACCAGGACATCGACCTGAGCGGGGGAATCACGGTGCGGTTCCGCCCCGGCGGCCCCTCGGCGCATCCAGACGATCCGAAGCCCTGGGACTGAGCCGGGGCAGTCGGCTGATGCAGTTGTGATCCCCGACGCTTCGGGACATGGTGCGTCATATGATCCTGGATCGCAGCCGGAGGGAGGAGCCTGCATGAGCCGACTGACCGAAGAGGCGCGGGGCGTCTACGTCATCGCCGCCACACCGTTTCACGAGGATGGCGCACTCGATCTCGAGAGTACGGACCGGATGATCGATACCTATCTCGAGACGGGGGCCACGGGTCTGACCGTGCTGGGCATGATGGGCGAGGCGCCGAAGCTCAGCATGAAGGAGTCGCGCGATTTCGTGGCGCGTGTGCTCTCGCGCGTCGATGGGCGGGTGCCAGTGGTGGTGGGTGTGTCCTCGCCCGGCTTCGCGCAGATGCGCGAGCTGACCGATATGGCGATGGGCGAGGGGGCCGGCGGTGTGATGATCGCGCCGCCCGGCTCGCTGCGGTCGGACGACCAGATCTTCACCTACTACGCGCAGGCCGCCGAGGCGATCGGCGATACGCCCTTCGTCTTGCAGGATTTTCCGCTCGTGACAGGCGTGCAGATCCCGGTATCGGTGATCATGCGCATCGTGCGGGAGGTGCCGTCCTGCGTCTGTCTCAAGCATGAGGACTGGCCCGGCCTGGAGAAGATCACCGCGCTGAGGAAGGAGGGGGCACTCGAGCGTCGCATCTCGATCCTGTGCGGAAACGGCGGCGTGTTCCTGCCCGAGGAGATGGCGCGCGGCGCGGATGGCGCGATGACCGGTTTCGCCTTCCCCGAGATGATGCGCGACGTGGTGGCCGCGACGGAAGCGGGCAACATGGAACGCGCGCATGATCTCTTCGACGCATACCTGCCGATGATCCGCTACGAACAGCAGCCGGGCCTTGGCCTTGCGGTGCGCAAATACGTGCTGAAGAAGCGGGGCATCCTCGAGAGCGCGGCGCTGCGCAAGCCCGGTGCGGGTCTGAGCGAGGCGGCGAAGGCCGAGGTGGATCGTCTTCTGGCGCGTCAGGACAAGAGATTGAAGGAGTTGACCTGATGGACCTTGGATTGACCGGAAAACGAGCCCTGGTTCTTGGCGCGAGCCGCGGATTGGGGGCCGCGATCGCGAGGGTCCTGGCCGAGGAGGGGGCCGAGGTGGTGGCCGCAGCCCGAAGCGAGGACAAGATCCGCGACTGGGCGGACGGGACCGATGGCAAGGTCACGGCGCTCGGCCTCGATCTGTCCGATGCGGGAGCGATAGATGCCGCGCTTGACGATCTCCTGGCCGAGGGCGGCATCGACATCGTGGTGAACAACGCGGGCGGGCCGCCACCCGGAAAGACGACGGATGCAAGTCGCGAGGACTGGATGGGCCATTTCGAGACGATGGTGGCCAACCTCATTCACGTGACGAATCGGGTGCTTCCGGGGATGCGGGAGAGTGGCTGGGGCCGGGTGGTGACGATCACCTCGTCAGGCGTGGAGCAGCCCATTCCGAATCTCGCGCTGTCGAACGGTTTGCGCTCGGCGCTTGTGGGTTGGTCCAAGTCGCTCTCGAACGAGGTGGCGGCCGACGGGATCACGGTAAACGTGGTCATGCCGGGGCGTATTCACACTCAGCGTGTGGACGAGCTTGATGCGGCGGCTTCGAAGCGGACGGGCAAGCCGGTCGAGGAGGTGGCGGCCGCGTCGGCCGCTGCGATCCCGGCGGGCCGGTATGGCCGGCCCGAGGAGTTCGCGGACGTGGTGGCATTCCTGTGTTCGGAACGCGCGTCCTATGTCACGGGAAGCAAGATCCGCATAGATGGCGGATCGATAAAGTCGATCTGAGGCGGGTCAGCGGGGCAAGGGGTCGTCGGTAACGAGCCGGAGGCCCAGATGCGCGGGCGGGGTGCCGACAGCACAGCCGCCGCGTGCGGGGTCGCGTTCGAGGTAGGACATGGCCGCTACATGCTCGCCGCCGACGAAATAGGCGGGGCAGCGGGAGGGGTCGGCGGCGCCGCCTTCACCCGCGTAGCATGTCGAAGTCCACTCCCAGACGCTGCCGTCGAGGTCGGCTATGCCCTCGGACGAGGTCGAGAAACTGCCCTGCGGCTTGAGCGCGCGGGGAGCGATGCCTTCGGTAAGATAGGACGACGCCCAGGTGAGCGATGGATCGGTGAAAAGCGGATCGGGCGCCTCGGGCAGCACGGGGCTTGCCATCTCGGTCCATTCGGCATCGGTGGGCAGGCGGAAGTCATGCCCGGTCACGGCGGAGATCCAACTCACGTATTCGGTTGCGTCGGCATGACTGAGCCCCGTGGCAGGCGTCGTCGCGGCGTCCTGACCGGGCCGTGTTCGAAGGGCGAGCGTGCAGCCGCCGGCTTCGTGGCAGATGTTCCATTCGGCAACGGAGACCTCGTGTCGCTGAACGTGAATGGCGCGCCCGTCCGAGAGGACGAACGGTTTCGCGGCCATTTCGGGCAGGTTCTCCATTTGCGGTGCGGGGCCGCGCAGCATTTGCGCGGCCCCGACGATGACCAGGGCCGCGACCAGCCCCGCCACGACCGGACGAAGGGACACGGGTCGAGAACGGAAACGGATCGCGGCGGTGGTCATTTCTTCAGCCTCCTCTGAGGGCTGGTTTCGTCAGGTCGAGAATGGGCGAGGTTCGACAACCTGTTCCATGAGGTTGTTGTCCCATTCACCTTCGACGATGAAGTGGGCGGTTGCGCCGAGAAGCGCGGCCTCGATCAGGTTGTGGTTCACGTAGGCATAGACGCCCGGCTGTTCGAAGGTATACATCGCCGCCGCCGCACAGCCGCCCCGGACAAACCAGGTCTCCATGTTGACGAGGGGCGCGTCGCCGAAGGACGTTTCCCAGACATAGTCGCCATGGCCGCCGATGAGGTGCGGACGGGTGTCGCGGTTTGCCTGATTGTGAACCATCAGCACCGTCTCGCCCACCTTGAACTTCAGCGCGCCTTCGCCCGTGAGGGCGCCCACGGCACCGTTGAAGACCGAGTGCGTCGGCGTGAGCGTGCGCATAGCCTCGAGACTGTCGGCATAGTCGTCGCCTGCGGCCTCGTAGAACTTGTAGTCGCCGTTTTCGTCGCGCGGCAGGTAGTAGTCCTGCTCGCCGATATAGGCGATCTTGTCATAGCGCAGCGGGTTCCCGTCGCGGTCCTTGAGGCCGTCGCGGGGCAGGACCATGACGGCGCCGTTCATCCCGTGGCAGACGTGGTAGGGGATCATCGCCCCGCCCGGCGCACAGTGATAGGTGAAGCAGCCTGCCTTGGTGGCCTTCCAGCGCAGCACGCATTCCTCGCCCGGATAGACGTGGGTGAGACCGCCGCCGCCCAGCGCGCCCGTGGACGCGTGGAAGTCGATGTTGTGCTCCATCATGCTGTCTGCGGGGTTGCGCAGGGTCAACTCGACCATGTCGCCTTCGTGACAGATGATGAGCGGGCCGGGGACCGACCCGTTATAGGTGAGCGCCCAGACGGATGCGCCCGTATCCTCGTCCACGACCATGAGCCTCTCGGTGGTGTCCATTGTCACTTCGACGATCTTGGGGCCGCCAGTCGCCACCTGTTCGTGTTCGGGCGCGAAGGGAGGTGCGACGAGCTCCTGCTTGACGCGGGTGTAGCCCGAAAGGTCCGCAGGTTTCGCGTTGCTGTCGGCGCTGACCTTCTCGGCGGCCTTGTGGAGATTGCGCGACACCTGATCTGCCTTGCGCGGCTGAGGTGCACGGGCGGCAGCCATGGCGGCCCCGCCGGTCATCGCCGCGGCGCCCGCCAGCATGGAGCCGCGAAGCACGTTGCGGCGGCTGGTTTTCATGAGCCCTGGGTTGATAAAGCGTGTCATTTATCCTGTCCTTGGATGAGGTTGGTTGAAGGGGACGGGCCGCTATCCGGCCCGTCCCGGAATCTCTCAGAAGTTCTCAAGCTGTTCCGCGAAGCGTTCCATCGCCTTCTTCGGCACGCGGCCTTCGAGGAAATCCTCGGGCGGCACCACATCGCCGACGGCGATGGTCATGACCATGCCCATGGCATAGTGCGGCTTGCAGATGACGCCGTAGACGCCTTCGGTGTCGAGCGTCACTTCGATCTCTTCGTTGATCTTGCCCTTGAAGCCCTCTGCACCTTCTGGGAGCATATCCTTGCCCGTTTCGGCGTTGTGGCCCTTGTCGGTCGCGATGAATTTGATCGTGTCGCCGGGTTCGGCCTGAATGAAGGCTGGCTCGAAAACCATGCGCTCGCCATCGGACCCCTTGTTGAGCATCTGCACCTCGAAGGTTTCCGCCATGGCGGCTCCGCTCATCAATGCCGCGACTGCGAGACCGGCTGTGAAAGTTCGGATCATATTTTTCGTCCTTCTCCTGAACTGTCTTTCGAGGTTGAATCTAGCATTTCTGCAGCGCAGCACTTTGTGCTGGCGCAAGTTATCGGCGACTTTTCGTGGTGCGCTTGATCTGGCCTTGACGAAAAGCCTGTGGCAAAGAGCGAGGATGACCGAAAACGCTTCGAAAAAGACGCTGCCGCGACTCGATGAGAGCCTGCTTTCGCACCTGCCGCCTTTTTCGCGGCTCGAGCGGCAGCAGATCCGCACAATCCTCGACCAGGCGACCTCCCGGAGATACGAGGCGAATAGCCATCTTTTCGACGAGGGTGATCCGGCCGAACGATTCTACATGCTGCTTGACGGGTACGTGCGCGTGGTGCGCGTGACGCCGCATGGCGAACAGGTTACGGCGCTTCACATCCCGGCGGGCCAGCTTCTGGGGATCGCGCGCGCCCTTGGGCGTGACACTTATCCGGCAACGGCCATCACGGCGGCTGAGTCGATCGTGCTGAGCTGGCCCATGCGTCTTTGGGATCAGTTCGTGGCCGAATACGAGGGCTTCGCGACCGAGACCTACAAGACCATAGGCAACCGGATGGGTGAGATGAACACGCGCATCGTGGAGCTTGCCACGCAGCAGGTCGAGCAGCGGGTGGCGAATGCATTGCTGCGCCTCATCAACCAGACGGGGCGCAAGGTCAGCGACGGGATCGAGATCGATTTTCCGATCACGCGGCAGGACCTGTCCGAGTTGACCGCGACCACTCTCCACACGGTAAGCCGCCTTCTGAGTGCATGGGAAAAGCGCGGTCTCGTGGCGAGCAAGAGGAAGCGAATCACGGTGCGCGATCCGCACAAGCTCATGCTTCTGAGCCAGGGTTAGGATCCGCCTCGATCGCTTCCTTGAGTTCCGCATAGAACGCGTCTTCGTCGAGGTTGTATTCGTCGCACGCGTCCATCACGGTGTGGAACGGTCCCACGAGACAGCCGACGCAGAGCATCTGATGCCGCAGAAAGACGCCGATCGTCTGCGGCCAGTGTGTCATCAGGTCGGAAACCGGCAGATCGGGGTCATCGAGGCGTGGACTGCGCATTGTCATCTCCCTTGTCCCGCCCAAGCTAACCTGCACGACCCCTTCAAAGGTTGCGCTGGCGCAAACTTTTAGAGACAGGTGGGCGATAGAAGGGGGCATCCCGAGATCAAGGAGGCCAAGACATGGCTGAAATTCTGACGAAATCTAGGGCGCGCAACATCTTCTACGGGGGCTCGATCTTTTTCGTCGTGGTCTTCGTGGCGATGACCGTCCACAGTCACAGATACGTGGTCAACACCTCGACGGCGGGAATGCCGCTCAGCGAGGAGGTGGTTCACGGCAAGCACGTCTGGGAGCGCCATTCGTGCATCAACTGTCACAGTCTCCACGGTGAGGGCGCCTACTTCGCGCCCGAACTCGGCAACGTGATGACACGCTGGGGGGTCCTCGAGGATTCCGAAGGCGCATATGAAATTCTCGACGCGTGGATGCAGTCGCAACCCTCGGGGATCGAGGGACGGCGGCAGATGCCGCTTTTCGAGCTGACCGAGGAAGAAACCCGCGCGCTTGCGGAATTCCTGCGCTGGGCAGACCAGACAGACACGCAGGGCTGGCCGCCCACCGACGCGGGCTAAGGAGATCGAAACGATGAAATACAAATCTCAACAGGTGGCGCTGGCCTACTTCGTCTGTGCGCTTGCGCTTTTCGGCATCCAGGTTCTGGGCGGTCTGATCGCCGGGTGGATCTATGTCTCGCCCAACTTCCTCTCGGAGCTTCTGCCGTTCAACATCATCCGCATGATCCATACCAACGCGTTGATCGTGTGGCTTCTGCTCGGGTTCTTCGGGGCGGCCTATTTCCTTGTGCCTGAGGAAAGCGAGCGCGAGATCTACTCGGTCAAGCTCGCCTATCTCCAGCTTATCATCCTCGTGGTGGGCACGCTGGGCGCGGTGGGGTCCTACCTTGTCGGTATCCACGGCGGACGCGAGTTTCTCGAGCAGCCCCTGTGGGTCAAGTTCGGCATTCTCGTGGCGGCGGTCATCTTCCTCTTCAACATCTCGATGACGGTGCTGGCGGGCAAGAAGACGGCGATCACAAGCGTGTTGCTGATGGGGCTCTGGCTTCTGTCGCTGCTGTGGATCTTCGCGTTCATCAACCCCGACAACCTCAGCCTCGACAAGATGTACTGGTGGTTCGTCGTCCATCTCTGGGTCGAGGCGACCTGGGAGCTGGTCATGGCCTCCATCCTGGCTTTCCTGCTTCTGAAGTTGACGGGCGTTGACCGCGAGGTGATCGAGAAATGGCTCTACGTCATCGTGGCCACGGCGCTCTTCTCGGGGATCCTCGGGACCGGGCACCATTTCTACTGGATCGGTCTTCCGGGCTACTGGCAGTGGGTCGGCTCGATCTTCTCGACCTTCGAGGTGGTGCCCTTCTTCCTCATGATGTCCTTCGCGTTCGTCATGGTCTGGAAGGGGCGCAAGAACCACCCCAACAAGGCGGCGCTTCTGTGGTCGCTCGGGGCGGCAACCGTCGCGTTCTTCGGGGCGGGCGTCTGGGGCTTTCTCCATACGCTTCACGGGGTCAACTTCTACAGCCACGGCACACAGATCACCGCGGCGCACGGGCACCTGTCGTTCTACGGCGCCTATGTCGCGCTGAACCTCGCGGTTTTCACCTACGCGATGCCGATCCTGCGGGGGCGCGATCCCTACAACCAGGTGCTCAACATGGGAAGCTTCTGGCTGATGACGGGCGGCATGGCGTTCATGACTTTCGTGCTGACCTTCGCGGGAACGATCCAGACGCATATGCAGCGCGTTGTGGGCGACTATTACATGGAAGTGCAGGACGGGCTCGCGCTCTTCTACCTGATGCGCTTCGGTGCGGGTGTCGCGGTGGTGATCGGCGCGTTCGTCTTCATCTACTCGATCTTCGTCGTGCGCAAGCGCGAAGTGATCGAGCCCGGGTCCGCGAATCCCGTCGCAGGAGAGTGAGCGATGAACATGCAAGCGAAACCCCATCTGCCATTCTATCGGCCTGTCGCGCGTGAGTGCGAACTGTTCGAGATGGCCCATGACAACGGTTTGCCCCTTCTTCTGAAGGGGCCGACCGGCTGCGGCAAGACGCGCTTCGTCGAGCACATGGCAGCACGTCTCGGCAAGCCGCTCTATACCGTCGCGTGTCACGATGACCTTAGCGCGGCGGACCTGATCGGGCGCTACCTGCTCAAGGGAGGCGAGACGGTGTGGGTGGACGGGCCACTGACCCGCGCCGTGCGCGAAGGCGGTATCTGCTATCTCGACGAGGTGGTGGAAGCGCGCAAGGACGTGGCAGTGGTGCTTCACCCGCTTACAGACACGCGGCGCACGCTGATGATCGACCGGACCGGCGAGGAACTGGTGGCGCCCGAGGGCTTCATGCTGGTGGCGAGCTACAACCCCGGCTACCAGAACGTGCTCAAGCGTCTCAAGCCGTCGACACGCCAGCGATTCGTGGCGATGACCTTCGATTTTCCCGACGCGGAGACCGAGATCGCCGTGGTGGCGCAGGAAAGCGGACTCGAGCCCGGACGGGTGGCGCCGCTCGTGCGACTGGCGGGGCGGATCCGCGCGCTGTCGGGCATGGATCTCGAGGAAGGTGTCTCGACGCGGCTTCTGATCTATGCGGCCACGATGATGGCGGGCGGTATGAGCATCGACCAGGCGCTCGAAGCCTCGATCATAGAGCCACTGACCGACGAGCCGGATGTCGCCGTGGCGCTCCGCGATCTTGTCACCACGATCTACGGGTAACGGGCGATGCATCTCCTCGATCTCATGGAGCCGGAAGAGACGGTCGGCAACATCTGGCACGATCTTGCGAGCCGGATGGGCGAGAAGCCGGGCCATCTGGATGCCGCGGTGTCGCTGGCCTCGGTGCGCCCCAGCGTCGCGATCCTGTTTCGCGCGCTCGGCGGTGCCGGCGGCGTGGAGATCGTGGAAGCGCCGCTGACACCGGTGCGGCACCGCCGGGCGCTTTCCAGCAAGGTGGGTGCCGAGCGCGAGCGGGAATGGCGTGCGCGGTTCGATGGAGAACGCCTGTCGCTTCCGCCGATCATGGCGGCCTTTCCCGACAGGGCGCTCAACCGGGCCGCCTATTTCTGGCTCACGGCGCTTGCTGCGGTGTCGGATCCGGCCGCGGCCGCCATCCCGCACGCCGGTCCGGCGCTCGATTGCGCACAGATCCGCTTGAACGCGGATGCGGCCGATCGGGCCTTCTCGACCTGTCCAGGGCTACGGGCGGCCTATGGCGAAATGGCCCGTCTCGCGGCCGAGGCGCGACCCGAACTGCGCCGCCCCGCGCGGGAGGCAATCATGGAGCGGGCGGTTCGCGATCAGCTTGGCGGGCAGGAGGCGGACATCTCCGTGACCGAGGAGGCCCGGGGCTACATGCCTTTCGCACCGGTGCCGATCTGGCTCGATTTCGCGCATCCGGGCTCGGGCGATGCCGCAACCGGGGAGGAAGAGGAGGCGAGTGCCGAGCCGCCGCCCATGGCGGCGCGCACGGATCGCAAGATCGGCGCGCGTGAGGATCACGACCAGACCCGCCGTCGTGACAGTTTCATAATGCACCGCTTCGAAGCGATCCTGTCTTGGGTCGAATCGATGAATATCAGCCGCAGCGTTCATGACGACGAGGACGAGAGTGCGCAGAAGGCCGCGGACGACCAGGACCGCATCACGCTGACCAAGCACGACCGGAAGGCCGCGACCAAGCTACGGCTGCATCTTGACCTTTCTCCGTCGGATGCGGAGCACGAGGCGCTCGCCGGTGAGTATACTTATCCCGAGTGGAACCACCGCACGCGTGAATATCTAAAGAATCACGTGCGGGTGCTCGAAGCGCCCGCGGCGCCGCCCGAGAACAGTGCGAACGAGCCTGAACCGCGCCGTATTCGTGAAGTACGCCGCCAATTCGAAGCCTTGAGACCGAAGCGCGTCCTTCAGCCGCGACAGGTGGAGGGCGACGAGCTCGATCTCGATGCGCTTCTGACGGCGCGTGCCGACCTCGTCGCCACCGGGCGCGGCTCGGACCGCATCTGGCAGGCCGCGCGGCAGATCGAGCGCGATCTTTCGGTGGCATTTCTCGTCGATACCTCGCGATCGACGGAGGCCGCGATCGGGGACACATCGGTGATCGAGGTGGCGCGCGAGGCCGCAACGGCCCTTGCGGCCGGCATTTCCGCCACCGGGGATCGCCTCGGGATCTGGGGTTTCTCGTCGCTGCGCCGAGATCGGGTGTTCGTCACCTGCGCCAAGGCGTTCGATGCGGATATGGGTCCTGACATAGTGGCGAATATCGGCGCGCTGACGCCTGGGCATTACACGCGACTCGGCGCGGCAATCCGGCATGTGAGCGCGAAGCTCGCGGATGAGCCCAGTGCGCGCAAGCTTCTGATCGTGCTGACCGATGGCAAGCCCAACGACCTCGACCACTACGAAGGCCAGCACGGGATCGAGGACAGTCACATGGCTGTCCGGGAGGCGCGGGCGACTGGACAGAGCGTCTTCGGGATCGTCATCGACGAGGACGGGCAGGACTGGTTCGCGCGTATCTTCGGGCGCGGCGGGTTCGCCCTTCTCCCGGACCCCAGACGGCTCGTGCGGGTGCTGCCCGACATCTACCAGACACTTACAAAGGAGACCTGACATGCGGTTTCTCAGCCTTGTTCTTCTCGCCGTCTCGGCGGCGGCCCCCCTTCATGCCGCCGGATTCGACCGGCCCATCCCGCAGGCCCAATCCGCCACGGCGGAGGTGTGGTTTGCCTTCGCCTGTCTCGCGCTTCTGGCCGCGCTCTACGCGGTGCATTGGCTGGTGACTCGGCGATGAGCCGAAGCGGCTGGTCCGCGAGGCGGATCGCGGTCGCGCTCTATCCGTTCGGAGCGGGCGCGGCGGCGATCAACGTCTTCTTCGCCTCGCTCATCTTCAGCTGGATGGGGGGACCCATCCTGAGCGCCGGCTGGTCGATCGCGCTGGGTGCCGTGATCGGTGTTCCGGCCACTTGGTATTTCGCACGTCACATCAGGCATCTCATGGATGTGGCGGACCGCAATGGAGAGGAAACATGACGATGTCGTCGGCAGAGCGGATGCGGGCGTGGACCGGGCCGGCCATTCTTGGTTTCGGGTTCCGCCCGTTCTTCCTTTTCGGGGCGGTCTGGGCCGTTGTCGCGATGCTTCTGTGGGTTGCGCTGCTCTCGGGTTTGCTCGAGCTTCCGATGCGGTTCGATCCCGTTTCGTGGCACGCGCACGAATTTCTCTTCGGCTACCTCGGCGCCATCGTGGCGGGCTTTCTGCTGACCGCCGTGCCTAACTGGACCGGGCGGCTTCCGATCGTGGGCTGGCCGCTTGGCGCGCTTTTCTGCCTCTGGGTGGCGGGCCGGATCACTATTCTGGTGGGCGGGCTGTTGCCCCTTTGGGTAAGCGTGGCGGTGGATCTGTCCTTTCCCTTGGCGCTCGCGGCGGTTCTCGTGCGCGAGATCGTAGCGGGGAAGAACTGGCGCAATCTCATGGTCGTGGGGCTTCTGGGCGTCCTCACCGTTGCGAACCTGATTTTCCACGTCGAGGCGGCAGGAGGCGAGTACGCGGCACACGGCATCGGTCTTCGGATGGGGCTGGCGAGTGCGGTGATGATGATCGCCGTGATCGGCGGGCGCATTCTGCCATCCTTCACGCGCAACTGGCTGGTCCGGCGCGGGGACGAGGCGCGGCCCGCGCCACCCATGCAACGATTCGACAAGATCACCCTCATTCTGAGCCTCGCGGTGCTTGCGCTCTGGATCGCGCTCCCGATGGAACGGTTGACCGCGATCGGTCTCGTCCTGATGGGCGTTCTGCACCTGGTGCGGCTGCTGCGCTGGCAGGGCCATCGAACGGGGGCGGAGCCGCTGGTCTGGGTGCTGCACGTGGCCTATGCGTTCGTCCCGCTCGGGGCGCTCGTGATGGGCGCGGAGCTTCTTCTCGGCGCGCCGAGCCAGGTAGCGGCACAGCATTTCTGGATGGGAGGCGCCATCGGGGCGATGACGCTCGCGGTCATGACACGCGCGACACTGGGCCATAGTGGGCAACCGCTCGAGGCCGGACGTGGCACGGTCTTGATCTATCTCGCCCTCTTCGGCGCGGTTCTGGTGCGCGTGGCGGCAGGGGCCTGGCCCGAGTTGATGACGCTTTCGGGATTCCTCTGGATCGCGGCTTTCGGCGGGTTCGCCTTGCTTTATGGCCCGCTTCTCCTGACGCGGCGTGAGAAAGGCTGACACATGGGCTGGACGGGCTTCGCACTGACCTTCGTTGCGTTTTTTATTACCCATTCCATCCCGCTTCGTCCGCCCGTCCGGGCCCGTGGCACGGCGATGCTGGGTGCACGAGGCTACATGCTTGCCTATTCGGCCTTGTCGCTGGGAATGCTTGCGCTTCTGATACATGCGGCCGGAAGGGCGCCATATGTCGAGCTCTGGCCGCAGATGATGTGGCAGAGGCATGTCGTTCACCTCGGTATGCTGGTGGTTTGCCTTCTGCTCGGACTATCGATTGCGCAGCCCAACCCCTTTTCCTTCGGCGGTGCCAAGAGCCGCGTGTTCGACCCCGAGAGGCCCGGAATAGTCGGGTGGGTGCGTCATCCACTTCTTGTCGCGCTGGCGCTTTGGGCGGGGCTTCATCTATTGCCGAACGGTGATTTGGCGCATGTGCTGCTGTTCGGTGTGCTGGGAGGATTCGCCTTGATGGGCGGGCGCCTCGTGGACCGGCGAAAGCGTCGCGAATTGGGGACCGAGAAGTGGACGCGGCTGAGGCAAGCGGTTCGCGATGCTCCGAAATTGTATCGGCCAAGATCCTTGCCGATGTTCCTCTTTCGGCTGGCTGCGGGCGTGGTCCTATTCGCAGCGCTCGTTGCCGCGCATCCTGTGGTGATAGGGGTTCCGGCCGTCTAGAGCGGACCGCCGCGTGTTGACTGCCTCCCGTTCTTGCCCGAATGCTGGTTGAACCGACTGGACAGCAGGACAACGGGCCATGAGCGATACTTCGATCCAAACGCGCGTCACTTCGACTCACTGGGGCGCGGTCGAGATTGAGACGCGCGACGGCCGGATCGTGGGGGCGCGACCCTTTGCCGGGGATCCCGGCCCTTCGCAGATTTCGCGCATCCTGCCGAAGGCCGTGCATCATCGCACGCGGGTCGAGCGGCCTTCGATCCGGCGTGGATGGCTGGAAAACCGGGATCGGGCGCAACGGGGACAGGACGATTTCGTCGCGCTACCGTGGGACGAGGCGCTCGATATCGCGGCGGAGGAACTGGATCGTGTCCGCAAGGTCCATGGCAACAAGGCCATTTTCGGCGGATCCTATGGCTGGGCCTCTGCCGGCCGGTTTCACCACGCGCTAAGCCAGGTGCACCGGTTCCTCAACAGTATCGGCGGCTATGTGGCGTCGTTCGGGAGCTACTCGACCGGCTGTGCACAGGCGATCATGCCGCATGTGTTTGGGGTGAACTTCCTCAAATACACATACGGGTCGCAGCATAGCTGGCGCAGCATAGCGGAGAATACCGAGACGCTTGTGATGTTCGGGGGAATCAATCCGAAAAATTCGCAGGTGAGCATGGGTGGCATCACCGAGCACGAGACCGGCGGCTGGTTCGAGAGGTTTCTGAACGATCCGAAGATGCGCTGCATCAATATCGGGCCGCAGCGCACCGATGCTCCCGAGGGCTGCGAGTGGATTCCCGTTCGGCCCGCTTCCGACACCGCGTTGATGCTGGCGCTGGCGCATGTGCTCGAGAGCGAAGGGCTGAGCGATCACGCGTTCCTGGAGCGCTATACCACCGGGTTCGAGCGGTTCCGGCCCTACCTGATGGGTGAGAGCGACGAAACCCCCAAGAGCCCGGAATGGGCCGCGCCGCTATGCGGAGTGGCGCCCGACAACATTCGTGCGCTCGCGCGCCGCATGGCCACCACCCGTACGCTCATCACCGTGGCCTGGTCGCTGCAACGGGCCGAGCACGGGGAGCAGCCCTACTGGATGTCGGCCGTGTTGGCCGCGATGCTGGGACAGATTGGCCTGCCGGGCGGCGGGGTCGGGTATGGCTATGGCGCGATCGGCGGGATCGGCAAGTCCTTCACGCGGCTGAGCGGGCTCGCGCTCGATCAGGGGGTGAACCCGGTCGGGGAGGTCATTCCCGTGGCGCGGATCGCGGATATGCTGCTCAACCCCGGAATGCCGTATGATTTCAACGGGCGGCGGGCACCCTATCCTGATATCCGGCTGATCTATTGGGCCGGGGGGAATCCGTTCCATCATCATCAGGACCTCAATCGGCTGCACGAGGCGTGGCTGCGGCCGGAAACGATCATCGTGCATGAGCCGTGGTGGACCGCGACGGCCAAGCGCGCCGATATCGTCTTTCCGGCCACCACACCGTTCGAGCGCGAGGATATCGGGCGGGCCAACCTGGACGATTACCTGTTCTACATGCCGCGACTGATCGAGCCGGTGGGGGAGGCGCGCAATGATTACGACATCTTCGCCGGCCTGGCCGAACGGTTGGGCGTGCGAGAAGCGTTTACCGAGGGGCGGGACGTGGAGGGCTGGCTGCGCCATCTCTACGGGACGTTTCGTGAGCAGGCGGCGGATGTGGGAGTGGATGTGCCGGCGTTCGATGCCTTGCGCGAAGAGAACTGGATGCAGTTGCCGATCAAGCCGGAAACGGACGTGCCGTCGTTCCTGACCCGCTTTCGCGAGGATCCCGAGGAACATGCACTCACCACGCCGTCGGGTCGGGTCGAGATATTTTCGGAGAAAGTCGCGGGGTTCGGTTACGACGACTGTCCCGGTCATCCGGTCTGGTTGCCTCCGGCGGAGTGGTTGGGAGCCGCTGAGGAAAGCGCGCCGCTGCATCTTGTCTCGCCACAGCCGGGGGACAAGCTTCATAGTCAGTTGGAAGCCGCGCTCGCGGACGAGGAAGGTGCGCGGCCTGAGCGTGTCACCCTGCATCCGGTGGATGCGGAGGCCCGGGGAATCGCGGATGGGGAAATCGTGCGGCTTCACAACGCTCGGGGGGCTTGTTTCGCGCGGGCGTCCGTTTCGGACGATATCCACCCAGGTGTCGTCGCGCTGCCTACGGGGGCATGGTTTGGCGATCCGGGCGAGAATACCGATCCACAGGGCAATCCAAACGTGTTGACGCTCGACCGGGGAACCTCGCGCCTGGGGCAAGGGAGCAGCGCGCATACGGCACTGGTGCAGGTCAGCCGGATTGAGTAATCTCGAAATTGTCCATATGAACTTGATAATTGGGTCATATGGTCTTATATTGTGGCTTGAACGGTAAGGAGCAAGCCATGGAACATCTCGTGATGGAGCAGGCGGCGCCTGATCGCCAGGCTGTGGCGCTCAAGGCGTATGGGCGCATCGCCGAGCAGTGGGGTCTGACCCTGCGCGAGGCGGCGGCCTTGGCCGATATGACCGAATCCACATGGAAACGCGCGAAGAAGCCGACATTCGCCGGGCAGTTGTCGCGGGACCAGATGCTTCGGCTGAGCGGACTCGTGGGGCTTTACAAGTCGCTTGAGCTTTATTTCGATCCGCCCCTCTCACGCGAATGGGTGCGGCTGGCGAATGCAGGGCCGGAATTCGACGGGGTGCGGCCCGTGGATGCGATGATCGCAGGCGGATTGCCCAAGATCCTGCGCGTGCGATCTTATGTCGACGCGCTCAGGGGCGGGGCGTGAGGGTCACCACGCTCAACGACCGCGCGCTTGTCCGACTTATTTCCGAGACGCATCACAAGCCCCCGGTTCTGCGCGGGCTGGTCGACAGCGACGAGGAGGCGGCGGTCTTGGCCGAGATTGAGGGCGAAACGAGCGCGCGTCTGGTCGCGGAGCGGGAGGGCAGTCCGGCGCTCGATCGCAGGGAACTGGCCTTCGCGCGCCGGTCACGTGACCTGAGGCTTTATGGGCAAAGTCATATCAACGCGGCCTTCACCTATACGAGACCCACGGGAAACCGTTTCAATACGGGCGAGCGGGGTGCGTGGTATTGTGCGTGGGACATGCTGACGAGCGCGCAGGAGGTAGGATATCACCGCACGCGCGAGCTCAACTTCGTAGGCCGGTTCGAACACGAGGCGCGATACGTGGAGCTTCTGGCCGATTTCATCGGGGATTTTCCTGATCTTCGCGACGAGGTGCACCCCGCGCTCGATCCCGATCCGAACGTGGGGTATCCGGCGGGGCAGGCGTTGGCTGCCGATCTGCGTGCCGAGGGATATCGCGGGCTGGTCTACCCTTCGGTGCGGCACGAGGGCGGACGCTGTTTCGTGGCTTTCGATCCGGGCATCATCCAGAACGTGCGTCCGGGAGCGAACTGGACCTTGACATGGGCCGGCACGCCGGACTTCACGATCAAAGGCAACTGACACGGCGAGGTTTGACAAACCCGGATCACTGATTAGAACAAATAGTGAACATGTGCCGGGATTCGGTGTCGCGTGGATGAAGTTGATCAAATCGGGAAAGCGTTTGGCAGAAGAGAGGGCATGTCCGACTCCGTTCGGCGTGACGCTTTCGGAGGTGTTTTCCGCCTCGGCGATGGATGCCGGCGCGGTGGGTTATGTCTTGTCGCGCCTTCCGCGGGGCGACGCGCCTATCCTGTGGGTTCAGGACCGGCTTTCGCGCAAGGAAGCGGGGCGACCCTACCTGACGGGGATCGGAGTCGAACGACCGATCATCATGGTCGGATTGACACGCGAGACGGATGTGCTCTGGGCGATGGAAGACGGCTTGCGATGTCGTGGCCTCGGAGCCGTGATCGGAGAGATATGGGGCAACCCTGCCAAGGTGGATTTCACCGCGACCAAACGGCTGGCCATGCGGTCGGAAGCGGCGAAGGTTCCGTGTTGGCTTGTCCGCCACGCCGCCTCGCCCGATCTGAGCGCGGCGCGGGACAGGTGGCGGATCGCGTCATTGCCTTCGGCTCGGCATCCGCACGACGCGAGATCACCGGGCGCGCCGCGGTGGTCGCTCGATCTTTTCCGGTCGCGGGGGACGAAACCGGGGCAATGGGTGGCCAGCTATGACCGGACGACGGATCGTCTCGATCTCTCTGCCGCATTTCGCGATGGAGAGATGGCAGAGACATATGGAGCGCAGGGGCGACGCACCACCGGATGACGTGCCCTTGGTTCTGGCTCGCGAAGGACAGCACGGGCCGGTCATCCATGCCGCCAACCGCACCGCGCGGGGCATGGGCATCGGTCCCGGTGCGCGGATCGTCGACATGCGCGCCGTGTGCGCCGAATTGCAGGTCGAATACGCCGATCCGGGTGGCGACAGGGCGGCGCTGGACAGGCTGGCGATCTGGGCACGGCGCTGGTGCCCGTGGACGGTGCGGGATGGAGAGGACGGGTTGATCCTCGACACCACGGGATCGGATCACCTGATGGGCGGCGAGGCGGGAATGCTGAGAGACATGGAAGAAAAATTGTCCCTGCTGGGACTTTCATCGCACTTGGCCGTGGCGCCTACATGGGGCGCGGCCTGGGCCCTGGCGCGGTTTGGGCCGGTGCGGTCGATTTGCGCAACAGGAGAAGTGGAGCGCAAGCTGGCGAACCTGCCGGTCGACGGGCTGCGTCTCGAGCCCGAGACTCTCCTGCTCTTGCGACGGTTGGGGCTCAAGACCATCGGCGCGCTCATGAAGGTGCCGCGCCTCTCGCTGGCCCGGCGATTCGTCCGGACGGCGCTTGAGGCCAATCCGCTGATGCGGCTTGATCAGGCACTGGGAAAACTGGCCGAGCCGGTGGCAAGCGTCGAGATCAAGCCGCATCCCAGGGTGGAGAGCCGCCTTGCCGAACCGATTCTCGATCCCGCGCCGCATGTCCCCGAGCTGTGCGAGGCGCTTTGCACGACACTTGGCGCGCGAGGGGAGGTTTGCCGGCGACTTTATCTTAACGTTTACCACACGGATGGCGAGGTGAGCCGCCTGGAGGTCGCCACCTCGGTCAGTACGCGCGATCCTGCCCATTTGGCCAGCCTGTTCCGCGACAGGATCGAGCGGATCAATCCCGGTTTTGGCTTTGACCTGATCACGTTGGAAGCGGGAGGGGTGGAGCGCGAACAGACCGTGCAGAAGAGGCTCGATGGCGAAGCGGACGAAGATGTGCAGATCAACCGTCTGGTGGACCGACTGACCGCGAAATTCGGTGCGCGCGCCGTGACGCGAACGGTGCTTTGCGAAAGCCACGTGCCCGAACGGGCCGAAAGGCAGGCGCCCGCACTTGCCGAGCCGGAGACGGCTGCCTTGCCCGTGGCCAAAGAGCGGCCCATCCGTCTTCTGGACCGTCCCGAGGAGGTGAAGGTTCTCTACGAGGTGCCTGAAGGCCCGCCGGCGCAGTTCGTCTGGCGACGCCAGACGCATCGTGTCGTGCGCTACGCGGGCCCCGAGCGGATCGCGCCGGAATGGTGGAAGGACCGGCCCGGCACCCGGTTGCGGGATTACTTCAAGATCGAAGATCAGAACGGGCGGCGCATCTGGCTTTATCGCGAGGGCGTGCATGGCGATGGCCGGGGCGGCGAGCCGCACTGGTTCGTGCATGGGTTCTTTGCATGAGGAGGTGCCCGCAATCTGCAAGCGAGCGGTTTTGGTATGCCTGAAAACGATCACCAGCATCCGCGCCGCACCATAGAGGCAGGTGCGTTCATCCCGAACCCGCCTGCCGAGTACGTTGAACTGGGCGTGACGACGTGTTTTTCCTTTCTGCGAGGGGCCTCGGACGCGGTCGATTTGACCACCACGGCACATGCGCTGGGATACGACAGGCTGGGTTGTGCGGATCTCAACACCATGGCCGGGGTCGTGCGGCTTCATGCCGAGGCCCTCAAGGCCGCGATGCGGCCGGTGATCGGGTGCCGTCTACGGCTTGTCACCGGCGAGGAATTCCTTGCTTATCCACGCAATCGGGCAGCCTATGGCCGGCTATGCGCACTTCTTTCCAAGGGCAAGATGCATGACGCCGAAGGTGCGTGGCAGGCCAAGGGGGCGTGCGACATCACGATCGAAGATCTGGCCCGGCATGGCGCGGACGTGCAGCTTGTCGTCGTGCCGGACGAAAGCCTGACGCGGTTCGCGGCGAACCTGGCGCGGCTGGTGCGCGCCTTGCCGACGATGAAGCATGTCGCCGCAAGCTATCTCTATCGCGGGGATGACAGGGCGCGGATAAATCGGCTCGACCGGCTTGCACGCGGCCATGGGCTTTCGATCATGGCCACCAACGACGTGCGCTATCACGTGCCGGAGCGCCGGCCGCTTCTCGACGTGATGACCTGCATCCTGCACAAGACGACGATCGACAGGGCGGGTTTCCTGCTCAATCCGAATGCCGAATTGCACCTGAAATCGCCTGCGCAGATGAAGGCGCTTTTCTCCGAGTGGCCGCACGCCATAAAGGCCACGCGTGACATTGCGGATGCCTGCGATTTCGATCTGAGGGAACTGGCCTATGACTACCCCAGGGAGACGGTGCCCGACGGACGTTCGCCGCAGGAATATCTCGAGGAATTGACCTGGAAAGGGGCGGCGCGGCGCTATCCCGAAGGGCTTTCGCCCAAGCTCGAGAAGACCTTGCGGAAGGAACTCGATCTCATCCGGAAGCTTGATATCCCACAGTATTTCCTCACCATCGAGCAGATCGTGAAATTCGCGCGGTACGAATGCGATCCGCCGATCCTGTGCCAGGGGCGGGGATCGGCAGCCAATTCGGCGGTGTGTTATGTTCTGGGTATCACGGCCGTGGACCCGGCGAAGAACGATCTACTGTTCGAGCGATTCATCAGCGAGGAACGCAAGGAGCCACCGGACATAGACGTCGATTTCGAACATGAGCGGCGCGAGGAGGTAATTCAGCACATATACGACAAGTATGGTCGTGACCGGGCCGCGCTTTGTGCGACGGTGATCCATTACCGCCCGCGCATGGCCGTGCGCGAGGTGGGCAAGGTCATGGGGCTGTCGGAGGACGTCACCAGCGCGCTGGCCAAGACCATCTGGGGCTCATGGGGCCGCGAGATGGGTGCGCGGGAAGCGGCGCAGGCGGGGATTGATCTTGGCGATCCGCTGATGGCGCGGACCATCCGGCTAGCCGATCAGATGATCGGGATGCCGCGTCATCTTGGGCAGCATGTGGGGGGCTTCATCCTGACGGAGAAGCCACTGACCCACACCGTGCCCATCGGCAACGGCGCCATGCCGGAGCGGAGCTTCATCGAATGGGACAAGGACGATATCGACGAGCTGCGCATTCTCAAGGTGGATATCCTGGCGCTCGGGATGCTGACCTGCATTCACAAGGCATTCGATCTCATTCGCGTTCATCACGACCGGGAATTGACCCTTGCCGGCATCCCGGATGACGATACCGCGACGTATGACATGTTGTGCCGGGGCGACAGCCTCGGTGTCTTCCAAGTGGAAAGCCGCGCGCAGATGAACATGCTGCCGCGCCTGAAACCGCGCGAGTTCTACGACCTGGTCATACAGGTGGCGATCGTGCGTCCCGGGCCGATCCAAGGCGACATGGTGCATCCCTATCTGCGCCGGCGCAGCGGAGCGGAGCCCGAAGACTATCCCGCCCCCGCCCCGCCGCATGATCCGGATGAGCTGCGCAAGGTTCTGGGCCGCACCATGGGTGTACCGATCTTTCAGGAACAGGCGATGAAGATCGCCATGGTCGCGGCGGAGTTTTCTTCGGAAGAGGCGAACCAGTTGCGCAAGGCCATGGGGACCTTCCGCTCGAAAGGACAGATCGAGACGCTTGAGGAGAAGATGACCGGGAGGATGGTCAGGCGCGGCTACGATCCCGAATTCGCCGCGCGATGTTTCAACCAGATCAAGGGTTTCGGCTATTACGGTTTTCCCGAAAGTCATGCGGCGAGTTTCGCGCACCTGGTCTATGTTTCGAGCTGGATCAAGTGCCATTATCCAGAGGTCTTTTGCGCCGCCCTGCTGAATTCGCAGCCGATGGGGTTCTATGCGCCCGCGCAGATCGTGCGGAACGCGCGCGAACATATGGTCGAAGTGCGTCCGATCGACGTGAACTATTCCGATTGGAACAGCACGCTCGAACCTGTGCGCCCCGGTGTTTTTGCCGTGCGGCTCGGACTGAGGCAGGTGGATGGGGTGGCGCGCAGGATGGCCGAGCGGATCATGAAAGCGCGGACACGGCCTTTCACCGACCTGGCGGATCTGAAGATGCGTGCGCGCCTCGATGCGGGAACGGTGCGCAAGCTCGCGGCGGCGGATGCGATGCGGTCGATGATGCTCGATCGCCGTCAGGCATTATGGGACGCGCGGGCATTGCGCGATGCGCCCGATTTGCCGCTTTTTGCCGAAAGAGATGAGGGGGAAGAGCTGCGTTTCGATCTGCCGAAGATGCCGATTTGCGAGCATGTGGTGGCAGATTACCAGACCACGCGCCTTTCGCTCAAGGCGCACCCCATGTCATTCCTGCGCAAGAGCATGGCACGGCAAGGATACGCCTCGGCCGCCATGTTGCAGGACATGCGTAACGGGCAGTCCGTCCGGCTGGCCGGGATCGTTCTCATCCGGCAGCGGCCAGGAAGCGCGAAGGGCGTATGTTTCATCACGCTGGAGGACGAGACGGGCGTGGCGAACCTTGTCGTGTGGCCCAAGACGATGGAAGGGTTTCGGAAGGTCGTCATGGGCGCGCGGATCATTGACGTGAAGGGCGTGGTGCAACGCAGCGAGGAGGTCATTCACGTGGTGGCGCACCACCTGAAGGATCGCAGCGATGCGCTTGAACGGTTGTCGAACGATATGATGGAGCCGCCACTGGCGCGGGCCGACGAGGTCAGAAAAGCCGTGCCGCAGGGGCCGCAGGGACATCCACGCAATGCGAGGGTGATCCCGAAATCACGCGATTTCCATTGAAACCCGGTGTTCAGAACCTTTCGGCGCGCAGCACTTCGCAGTCGGTGACGCAGACGACGCCGATATGACGTTCAACCACGGCGAATGCTGCATCGAGCAACTCGTCGAGACGCTCCGGCCGAATGATGCAGATGACCTGCACCATCCCGCCTGCCCGGCTCACCTGACCGGAACGGCTCCACTCACCCGATCGGCCGGACCCACCCAGAACCGGCAGGATCGTGTAGCCGGTGACGCCCGCGTCGATGAGCGCCGCGGTGAGACGCGATTGCATGACCGTCTCGATGGTGATCTCGACTCGTTTGGCAAGATGCGTCTGCATGGTCTCAGCCTCCTGTCGCGGATTGGGCCAGCGCGAGATAGAGCGGGATGCCCACCGTCAGGTTGAAGGGGAAGGTCACGCCGAGTGAAAGCGTGAGATAGATCGACGGGTTCGCTTCGGGAAGGGCGACGCGCATGGCGGCCGGCACGGCAATATAGCTGGCCGAGGCTGCCAGTGTCATCAGAAGCAGGGCGCCGCCAGTTGAAAGACCGAGGACGAGCGCGCAGGCAAGCCCCGCGAAACTGCCGAGACAGGGCATGAGGATACCGAAGGTGATGGCGCCGAAGCCCAGAGCATCACGCCCCTGTCGCATGCCGCGTCCGGCCACGAGCCCCATGTCGAGTAGGAATAGACAGAGCACACCCTTGAAAGGGGCCACGATGAACGCCTCGATTTCCGCCAGTCCCTTCGGACCAGTGACCCAGCCGATAAGAAATGACCCGACCAAGAGCACGATGGAGCCGTTCAGCAGGATCTCGCGCCAGAGATCGCCGCCGATGCGCCGCCCGTTCGAGCCGCGCGACACGAGCCAGAGCGCCGAGAGGATGGCTGGTGCTTCCATGGCCGCCGCGACCGCCACCATATAGCCTTCGGAGGCGATGCCGCGCCCGTCGAGGATCGAGGTGGCGGCGACGAAGGTGACGATCGAGATGGAGCCGTAATGTCCGGCCACGGCGGCCGCGTCGAGCGCACTCATCCGGGACATGAGCCGCAGAAGCGCGAAAGCCAGGAAAGGCAGCAACGCCGAGAGCGCGACACCTGCCAATAGCGAGAGGCCGAGACGCGCATCAATGCCGTGATCGGCTACACTCACCCCGCCCTTGAAGCCGATCGCGAAGAGAAGGTAGATCGAGAGGCCCTTCGCCACGGCCTCGGGGATCGAGAGATCCGACCGCGCCAGCGCGGCTGCGAGTCCCAAGGCGAAGGACAGGACGATGGGAGAGATTATGTTCGATGCCGCGAGGGCAAGGATTTCCGGCATCTTCGTGGTCTCTCGAGCCTCTCGTCAGACGGCGACGAATTTGTCGTGCTCGGGGATATAGTGCAGAACCCCCCCGGGCCCGATATCCAGCCAGACGCCATGCAAAGAGAGCCGTCCTGCCTCGACTTCGGACGCGACGAAGGGAAACGTCATCAGGTTCTTGAGCGAGATCAGCACGGCTTCGTGTTCGAGGGCCTGGGCGCGATCGTTCGGATCGGGGATGTCCTTCACCTTCTCATAGGAGGGGCGCAGGATGTCCATCCAGCGGCCCACGAAACTTGACTTCTTCTCGAGCGCCGGTGCGGATCCCTCGCACATATCGAGGCATCCCTGTACGCCGCCGCAATTCGAATGCCCCATGACGATGACATGCGCGACCTTCAGGGCGGTGACCGCGTATTCGATGGTCGCCGAGGTGCCGTGCCGTGAACCGCCGGTTTCGTAGGGTGGGACAAGGTTCGCGATATTGCGATGAATGAAGAACTCGCCCTGGTCGGCACCGAAGATCGAGGTGACCTGCACGCGACTGTCGCAGCAGGAAATGATCATCGCGCGCGGATGCTGTCCTTCTTCGGCAAGGCGGCGATACCAGCTCTGGTTCTCTGCATAGCTCGTTGCCTTCCAGCCATGATAGCGCTGGACAAGATAGGAGGGCAGGGGGCGCGCGTTTTTCATTTGGACCTCGCTGCTTGGTGGCGTGCGGATAGTGATGTGTCATTAGACGGAATTCCACGAGAATTCGAGAGATAATCCCTGCGCCGCGAAACCTTTTGGGAAGATCGCATCATTAGGGTGCCGATATCTTCTGGGGGTGGACCGAAAATGGGTGAGAGACGTGGAACAGGTGACGATGCTCAAGCAGGATGAGGCTGTGCGCCTCGATTCCGGCCAGCTTGAAAAACTCTATGAACAATTGGGCGAGGCGGGCGCCGAGGATGTGGTTTGTCGTGCGCTCGAGGAGCTGGCTTTGCGATTGGCGCAGACCGAGCGCGCCTGGCGTGAGGGCCGTCTTGCGGAGATGCGCAAATCGGCGCGCGGCCTGATCGCGATCGCCGATCAGATCGGGTTGAACACGCTGGCGGAGGTGGCGCGCGACGTGACGGTCTGTGTCGACAGCGGCGATGCGAACGCGCAGGCGGCCACGGTGATGCGCCTCGTTCGAATCGGCGAACGTTCACTGAGCGAGGTCTGGGATTTGCAGGATGTGACGCTTTGAGCGCCGGGGCTTGCGGTCGGGGAGCGGGCGTTTAGGGTGTCAGCGGCACCCGAGTTTGCCGGTTGCCCATCGAAAGGCACGCACATGACCCTGACCTTTGCCTTGGACGATCCACGGGCGACTCCTCTCCACGTGATGGAAAGCGACGCGCTTGATGCATGGTGCGCCGATCAGGCCCCCCGGGTTTCCGCCTGGGTGCGTGCGTCGGCTTTCAAGGCCGGTCTGGGATCGAGCCTGCTGATCCCGGACGAGAATGGCGGCGTCGCGATGGCTCTTGCAGGTTATGGTGATGCCAAGGCCCGCGCGAGGGGGCGGTTTCATCTTGCCCAAGTCGCGACCGGCTTGCCCGAGGGCGTGTATCGCCTGATCGGCCTGCCGGAAGACAGGCTGGAAGAAGAGGCGCTCGGTTGGCTCCTCTCGGCCTACACGTTCGATCGCTATGCCGAGCAGAAACCCGCGAAGGCGCGGCTCGTCTGCCCGGAAGGTGTGAACGCCGCGCGGCTGGAGACCATCGCCGCCGGTGAGGCGCTGACTCGCGACCTGATCAACACACCTGCGGAGGATATGGGGCCGGACGCGCTCGAGGCGGCGACGCGAGACCTGGCCGTGGCCCATGGCGCTCATCTCTCCGTGACCGTCGGCGATGAATTGCTGGAAGCGAATTTCCCTCTGATCCACACGGTCGGTCGGGCCGCAGAGAAAACGCCACGCCTTCTCGACCTGAGGTGGGGGAAAGAAGGGCCGCTTCTCTGCCTCGTGGGTAAGGGTGTCTGTTTCGATACCGGGGGACTCAATCTCAAGCCCGGCTCCTCGATGAGCCTGATGAAGAAGGATATGGGCGGCGCGGCGACAATGCTTGGTCTTGCCCGGATGATCATGGGTCTTGGCCTGCCTCTGCGGCTTCGGGTTCTCATCCCGGCGGTCGAGAACGCGGTGGCCGGCAACGCGTTTCGACCGGGGGACATTTTCAAGTCCCGCAAGGGGCTTACCGTCGAGATCAACAACACGGATGCCGAGGGGCGTCTCGTCCTTGCCGATGCGCTGGCGCTCGGGGCGGAGGACGCGCCTGATCTCATGGTGTCGATGGCGACACTGACCGGGGCGGCGCGGGTTGCGGTGGGTCCCGACCTCGCCCCATATTTCACCGATGTGGAGGAGGACGCGGATGCGTTGGACCGCGCGGCGCGGGACGTGGCCGACCCGGTATGGCGGTTGCCGTTCCATGCACCTTACGAGACGATGATCGAGCCGGGGATCGCGGATCTCGATAATGCGCCCAAGGGCGGTTTTGCCGGCGCGATTACGGCCGCGCTGTTCCTGCGCCGGTTCTCGGGGGATGTCCGCTACATGCATTTCGACATCTACGGCTGGAACCCGAACGCGGCCCCGGCCCGGCCCAAGGGGGGCGTCGGCATGGGCGCGCGCGCTTTGTTGGGCGCGTTGCCGGAGATGTTGAAGCTTTGAGCGACGCGCGCATCACTCCTTTCAATGGCCGGGTGGCGCATGTGTCGCTGCGCGGGCAGGTCCCGGCAGAGACCTTCGTCGACGGTGAGATGCAGAGGGTCGCGGCGATCGTAGCCGATATCTGTGATGCGCCCGCTGGGACAAGGGAGCGCCAGATGTTGCGGGGCGAGGCGTTCACGGTGCTTGATGCACGTGCGGGTCATGTCTTCGGCTATGCGGACCGGGACGGGTATTGCGGATGGGTCGAGGAGGCGGCGTTCCGGTCGGGACCGGATGAGCGCCCGACCCATCGCGTCGCCGTCGCCAGAAGCTATGGCAAGACGACACCGGGGCTGAAGACCATGGGGCGCGTGACGGCCTTGCCGTTTGGAGCGGGGCTGGTCGCGCTCGGAGAAGAGAACGGCTGGATGCGCGTGGCCTGGGAGCGGGGCGCGAGAGCGACAGATCTCTACGTGCCTGCCTCTCATCTTCGTCCGGCGGACGACGTCGAAACCGACCCGGTTGCAGTGGCCGCACGGCTGATCGGGACGCCCTACCTGTGGGGTGGCAACTCTGCTTTCGGGATTGACTGTTCGGGACTGGTGCAGATCGCGTGCCTCGCTTGTGGGCTCGCGTGTCCGGGAGATAGCGACATGCAGGAGGCGGTCCTGGGGACTACGCTGCCCGAGGATGCGGAGCTGCGGCGCGGCGACCTCGTGTTCTGGAAAGGGCATGTGGGATGGATCGCGGATCACGATACGCTGCTGCATGCAAACGCACATCACATGGCCGTTGCATATGAGCCGCTGAAAGATGCGATCGGGCGCATCCACGGTCAGGGCGAGGGCGGGATTACATCGAGAAAGAGAATGGGAGTGAGCAGATGAACGACGAGTTTTTCCATCCGGTGTCGGGGTTCGACCTGCCGCGCTTTGCCGGGGTGCCGACCTTCATGCGGCTGCCTCATGTGCCGCAGGGACATGAGAGGTGGAAGGACGTTCAGGTCGGCCTGATCGGCGTCCCGTGGGACAGCGGGACGACCAACCGGCCCGGCCCGCGCCACGGTCCAAGGCAGCTTCGCGATGCGTCGACGATGATGCGTGCGCAACACGCCGTGAGTAGCGTGAGACCGTTCGAGACCGTCAATTGCGCCGATCTGGGCGACGTGGGTCCCAACCCGGCCGACATCAACGACAGCATGGACCGCATTACGGCCTTCTATGACGAGGTGGTAAAGGCGGGCATCCTTCCGCTGACAGCGGGGGGCGATCACCTGACCTCGCTCCCGGTTCTGCGCGCGGTGGCAAGGAAGGCGCCCGTCGGGATGATCCATTTCGACAGTCACACCGACCTTTTCCACAGTTACTTCGGTGGCACGATGTACACCCACGGCACGCCGTTCCGACGCGCGGTAGAGGAGGGGCTTCTTGACCCGAAACGCGTGGTCCAGATCGGCATTCGCGGGACGATGTATGACGAGGAGGATCGCGATTTCGCCAAGGCGGAGGGTATTCGCCTGATTCTGATCGAGGAGTTTCACAGGCGCGGTGTCGAGGACGTGATGGCCGAGGCGCGCGAGATCGCGGGCGATGGAGACACCTATGTCAGCTACGATATCGACTTCGTCGATCCCACCTTCGCGCCCGGAACCGGCACGCCCGAGGTCGGAGGGCCGAATTCTTACCAGGCGTTGCAGGTCTGTCGTGAGTTGAAGGGCGTCAACATCGTGGGAGCCGATATGGTCGAGGTCTCTCCGCCGTTCGACCCGTCAGGCGGCACCGCGTTTCTCGGGGTCTCGGTGATGTACGAGATCCTTTGCGTGATCGCCGGTCAACTGACCGGCAGTTGAGCGATCAACCCTTCCTGGCGGTGTAGATCACGAAACGGCCGGGAACGCGGAGACCGGCGGGCGTCCGGTAATCTTCGAACGCCCGCATGATGGCCTCGACAATGGCGGCACGATCTGCTTCGGTGCCGTTTTTCTCACTCAACGTGCGCGACGCCGGGCCGATGGTGGCGGCGAAATCGGCCGCATCGGAGAGCTCCTGAGGCGGGATGAGATCGACCTCGGTTCTGGCGCCGCGCGCGTCGGCCCAGCCGGCCTCGGTCAGAATGCCGGTGACCCTCTCCACATCCTTGAAGGCCGTCGGGCCCGGCGCGTTTTCCGGCAGGGGCGAGGGGCGGCCCAGTCGCTCGACCGCCGCTGCGAAGGGGATCTGGAACCACGGATTGTCCGGCATGCCCTGCCAGCAGATCATCGCAAGACGTCCGCCCGGCTTTATCGCGTCGCGCAGGTTCGCGAAGGCCGCAACAGGATCTTCGAAGAACATGACGCCGAAGCGCGAAAAGAGAAGGTCGAAGGAGCGGCGCGGTGTATGCACCTGCGCATCAGCCTGAACGAATTCCACGTTTGGCGCATCCGAGCGTGATCGGGCGTGATCAAGAAGCAGCGAAGAGATGTCGAGGCCGGTGACGTGGCCTTGAGGCCCAACCTTGGACGCCAAAGCAAGCGTGCTGGCCCCCGTTCCGCACCCCACATCCAGCACCGTTTCGCCGGGCTCGGGGCGTGCGACCTCGACACATGCTTCGAGGGCGCCTGACAGAAGAGTGTCGAACGCGGCCTGATACGTGATCCATTTGCGCCCGGCTTCGGACTGCCAGTACTCTGCCTGTTCCGAATTCACGATGGTCATTCGACGGCCCGGATGAGCTTGCGTTCCAGCACGCGCAATACCGATTTGAGATCATGGCCGCGCTTGAGGATCTGGCCATCCATACCGACGACAGCATATTGACCCTGCCGGTTGCGCAATTTGGGACGTTTTTCGATGCGATAGAGCGGATGTTCCGCCGTGCGGCGAAAGACCGAGAATACCGCCATGTCGCGAAGGCAGGAGATCCCGTAATCACGCCATTCACCTGCTGCGACCATGCGGCCATAGAGCGACAGGATCACCGCGAGTTCGGTCCGATGAAAGGCGACCTGCGCCTCGCCGCCCGTTTCGGAGAATGGCGTATGCGTCTGGAATGTCATGGATGAAAGGTTGCGGCTGCGGCGCGGTTTGGCAAGAGAAAACGAAGGTCGTGGCGCGGCTTCCTGCGCATGGGAGCACGCGAAAGGCGATCCCGACGGGGCGCGCTTCAGCTTTTCAGAACGGCCCCCAGAGCCATCGCGCCGGCCGCCTGCACGGGGTCGATGACGGCGATGCCCAGTTTCTCCTCGAGGGCGGCGCGGCGGGGGGCGAAGCCGGCACAACCCAGTACGAGCGCACCTGCGCCGAGCGCCTTGAGCCGTTTGCCCAGTTCGAGCGTCGCTTCGAAGACCGTGTCGTCATGGCCGGTCGCTTCTGCCGAGACGTTGTCGAGGGCAAGCTCTCCGGCAAGCCGTCCCTCGACGCCCATCGCGCGGATTCGCAGCCGGTGACGTGCGACCGAGCCGGGACCGAGTGCCACGATCCCGAAGAGGTCGGCGCGCGCCATGGCGGTGAAGATGCCGCATTCCATGAGGCCGAATGACGGTTGCGGCAGGGTCGTGCGCAGAAGGTCGAGACCGGGATCGGAGAAACACGCGGTGACGAAGGCCGTGCAGTCGGGTCGCGAGCGGGCCATCTCGAGCACATCGACGGACGCGCGCGCCACGTCCTCGGCGCTGGCGATCGTGGCCGGGCCGTCGTCGATCTGCGCGGCCTCGAAGCCGGGCCCGTTCGAAAGACGAAGAGGTGCGAGTGCGTCGGCGATGCCGTCCGTCACCTTGCGCGAGGAGTTGGGATTGATGAAGAGTATGGGGCCTGTCATCGTCCGGCCTCGGCGTGCATCAGCGCGGTTTCCTTGACGGGGATACCCGGCACGCCCGACAGGTCTACGCGATCTCGCGCGACAAAGCGGCCCTGACCCTCTGTAGCGCGAAGTTTGCCATGTTCGACGACTACTTCTCCGCGGGTCATGACGATCTCGGGCGCGCCGGTCAGGTCCATGCCCTCGAAGGGCGTGTAATCCATGTTGTCGTGCTGATCCTCGAGCGTCATCTTGCGTCGTGTTTCGGGGTTCCAGATCGCGATGTCGGCGTCCATTCCCGGTGCGAGCCGGCCCTTGCGCGACATGCCGAAGATGCGCGCCGCGTTGGTGGAGGAGAGCGCCGCGAACTGTTCGGGCGTGATCCGTCCCTTGATGACGCCTTCGGAGAAAAGCCACGGCAGACGCGCAGAGATGCCGGGCATGCCGTTGGCGATCTTGGGATAGGGCGGTTCGGTCCCGTGAACCAGCTTGCCGGTGTCGTCGAAGCGGTAGGGCGCGTGGTCTGAGCTGACGCTGTCGAAGGTGCCTGCGCGGATGTGGCGCCAGAGCGCCTCTTGCGTCTCATGATCCCGCACGGGAGGCGAACATATGTATTTCGCGCCTTCCATTCCGGGCCGGTCGAGATCGTCGCGCGTGAGAGCGAGGTATTGCGGACAGGTCTCGGCAAAGAGCTTCGCGCCCCCGAGGCGCGCCTTCTGGACAAGGGCGGCGCCCCCTTCTGTCGAGACATGCACGATGAAGAGCGGCGCGTCGGCGAGCCGGGCGAGGGAGATTGCGCGATTGATCGCCTCCTCCTCGGCCAGTTCGGGGCGCGAGATTGCGTGGTACTTCGGCGCCGTCATCCCGCGATCGGCAAGGCGCGCGTTCATCCATTTGACCATATCGTTGTTCTCGGCATGCACCATGGTCAATGCGCCATTCTCGCGCGCCACGTCGAGGATCGACAGCATGCCCGCGTCGCCGATGTTCATCAGGTCGTAGGTCATGAAGACCTTGAGCGAGGTGATCCCGCGCGCGAAAGCGGCAGGAAGGCCGCGCGTGAGCACCTCGTCCGAGGGGTCCGAGACGATGAGGTGGTAGGAGTAGTCGATGACCGAGGATTTCGAGCGCGCGTCATAGGTGGCGAGCACGTCCTCGATGCTCTGTCCGCGATGCTGGGCCGCGAAGGGCACGAAGGACGTGTTGCCGCCGAACGCTGCCGAGATCGAGCCCGAGCGGTAGTCGTCGGCGGTCATGATCCCGGCCGAGCTTTCCTGCGCGATATGGGCATGTGCCTCGATCCCGCCGGGCATGACGAGCCGGCCGCCCGCGTCGATCCGCCGGGTGCCACCCTCGATTCTTTCGGCCAGAGCTGCGATGCGACTGTCGGAAATGCCGATATCGCCCTCGAAACTGCCGCTGGCGGTGACGATTGTCCCGTCGTGGATCACCGTGTCGAAGCTCATCGCGTCACTCCGTCTGCCTGTCACGTTTCCTGAGATCGCGAGCATCCTGCATCTGGTACCAGCGTGCAAGCATGGCCGCCCCCATCGGCGCGAGGGGCCGCAGGGTGATCGGGGCGAAGGGCAGGTCGTCGAAGGCGGTTTCCGCGTCGGATTGGCCGAGGATGCGGCGTGCGAGCTTGGCTCCGAAATAGACGCTGCGCGTCACGCCCGAGCCGCAGTAGCCGCCTGCCAACCAGACACCGTCGTGGTGGCCCAGATGCGGGGAATGGTCGGTGGTATAGGCGATGTTGCCTGACCAGACATGCGAAAACGGGGCGTCGTGCAGTTGCGGGAAAACGCGCGTGATCGCGCGGCGGAACGCCCATTGACGCTTGGCCAGCGGCATGCCGCCCGCGCCGAACCGGCCGCCGAAGATGAAGGAACGCCCGTCGGGGGTGGGTCGATACCACATGAAGACGCGCCCTGTCTCGCCATGCACGCGGGCCTTGGGTGTAAGCTCCGCCATCAGCCCGGGAGAGAGGGGTCCGATGGCGGATGCGCCGGTTTCGATGGGGACGATCCGGCGGTTGAGGGCGCGGGACCGCCCATCCGAGTAACCGTTCGTCGCGAGCACGACCGCGCCTGCGGTAAGTGTGCCGCGGTCGGTCTGAACCTCGGTGCCTGTGGCGGCAGGTTGCAACCTCGTAACGGCACAGTTGTTGTGGATCGCGACGCCCGCGTCGCGCGCCCGGGCCGCGAGTCCCAGCACCAGCTTGCGCGGGTTCACGCCGCCGTCGCGCTCGTAAACCGTGCCGCCACAATAGAAATCGCTGCCGATCTCGGTGCGTTGTTCGGATTTCGGCACGGCATGGGTGGGCAGGCCGACATGCTTGGCAAGCCAGTCGCATTCGCGGGCCGAAGCCTCGTAATGCGCGGGCGTCCGCGCGCCCCGGAAGCGCCCAGTCAGGGCAAGGTCGCAGTCGATCCGCTCGCTGCGGACGAGCTCTTCCAAGTAGTCGAGCGCAAGCAATCCCTCGCGAAGGATGGCCGTCGCCTTCGTTTCTCCGTAGGTCGAGACAAGGCCGGTGATCCCGAGCTTGTGCAGGCCCGGGCCGACCATCCCGCCGTTGCGGGACGATGCGCCGTGGCCGATGCTCTCCGCTTCGAACAATACAACAGTGCGCCCGGACCGCGCGAGGTGGAGGGCGCATGAGAGCCCGGTGAAGCCGCCACCCACCACAACGACATCCACGCGCCGCGGGATGGCCGCAGTGGACGGTTCGGGCGGTGCCTCGGTATGGTCGAGCCAATAGATGCGTTCACCGGGAAAGGGCAACATGCGCTCCTAGCGAAAGGTCCAGTTGTCGGGATTGCGCGCGGCAGGAAAGCGCGTCTCGAGGCCAAGCTCGAAGATCCGCTCGGCACTCGCATCGAAAAGCGCGCGAGAGACGGGCACCCGGTCGGGATCGAGTGCCATGTCCCGCATCAGCTCGGCCTCGGCGTTGAAGGCGGTATAGAGCTTGCGCAAATCCGCGATGGCGTCGGTCTCGGAGATGTCGACGCGAAGATCGCAGGCGTCGATCCCATGCTCGCCGGTGACGCGCAGTGCCGCGGAGCGCAGAGCATCCTTCACCTCGCCGCCCGCGTCGCGTCCCGCCTCCAGCGCACGCATCAGCCGCTCGCCGAGCGGTTCGCCATCGGTGTTCTCGAAGGTTTCGGCCATGCGGGTCGTTACTTCGTCGTTGTCGAGGATGTTGCCGAGCGCGAGGCAGTCCCGGCCGGCGGTGTGGGTGTAAATCGAATACATGCGCCGCCCATGATAAGCCTTGGCGCGCCCATCGGCGTCAAGCACCCCCACCTGTCGCCATTCTATCTGATCGGTCGAAGCACAGATTTCGTCCAGCGTGTCACCGGCATCGCGTCCATCGCGCAATAGTTCGATCCCGAGTTCAGCTAGGCGGGTGTCCGTTCTGTGCTGCGACAGCACGGCGCCCTTGCCATGTGCAAGCCGTATGCAGCGGTGCCCGACGGCGAGGTTCGAGGTCGAGATTGCGGCACCGAATGCGCCGGTTCGCTTGCACCGGCCGATAATGGAAAAGGTCATGGCTTCTCTCCTTTGTCAGACGGCGTCGCGGTGGGGCAGGGGCACGCCCGGTTCATTGGCCGCGAAGCGTGTCCACATGGCATCCGTCGCCGCTTGGGCTTCGGCTATTGTGTCGGTTTCTTCGATGGTGATCAGGCGGCGGTCGCGCATCAGGAAGCGGCCCGCGACCATCGTATCGGTCACGATGCCCGGATGACCGTAGTGCACGAGGTTCGATATCGCCGAGACACGCGGGCTCATCGCGGGCGTTTCCAGGTCGAAAACGGCGAGATCGGCGCACATTCCCGGATCGATCCGTCCAATACGGTCATGGTCGAGCGCCTCGGCGGCGTTGATCGTCGCGTAGTTCAGCACATCGGCCGGCGTGGGGGTCACCGCCCGTCCGTAGGCGCCGCGGTTCAGCATTAGTGCGGTCTTCATGGCGTGAAACATGTCCTCGGTCATGTTGTCCGTGCCGAGACAGATGCGGACGTTGCTGTCGAGAATGTCGCGCATCGGCAGCGGGTGCGGACCCTTCGCGGACATCGAGGCCGGGCAATGCACGAAGCGAGTTCCGGTATTCGCCAAGGTCATCACGTCGGTGTCCGAACAGAAGGTCCAGTGTACGGCAAGCAGATCGTCGCCCAGAAAGTCGTTCTGGGCCAGGTACTCGGTCGACGTGCATCCATGCAGCGTTTCGACCTGGTGTTTCTCGCTGATGATCTGGCTCAGGTGAACGGTGCGGCGCAGGCCGTGACGACGCGCGAGGTCGTTCAACTGTCCCAGCATCCACGGACTGCAATTGTCGGGCGCGTGAGCGGCGATCATGACGCGGACCCGGTCGTCCTCGGCGCCGTGGAATCGCTCGATCAGTGCGCGGGTCCGATCGAGAAATTCCTCGCCGAATTCGCGGTCGAACCGATAGGTGCCGCGCCCCACCTCGGTGGTCACGGCATCGGCACAGCTTTCGGCGAGCCAGAGGCGCAGTCCCGTCTCGATCATCGCGGGCGCGTAGTCGGCCACATGTCGCAGGGGGTCGACCATGGTGGTGGTGCCCGACCGGATCGCTTCGGCGCAGGCGAGGCGTGCGATGGCCGCACGCTCCCGAGGTTCGAGCAGGTAGGAAGCCGGCACCATGTACTGATAGACGAGGTTGCCCTCGATGTCCTCGACCGTGCCGCGCAACACGAGTAGCACGGCATGTGTATGGCTGTTGATCAGCCCCGGCGCGATCAGACGGCCCGACATGTCGACCGGTTCGAAGGACTCGAACGCGCTGCCGTCGACGCCGTCGCGGATGGCGACGATGGTGCCGTTCTCGATAGCGATGTCGCCCGTGCGCAGAACCGGCATGCGACCTTCATGCGCGATATGCAGGCCGTTTCGCAGCAGGACGCGGTCCGTCATTGCCGGAACTCGCGATTGCGGAAGATGCCGTAGCCGGTCACGATCAATGTGAGAAGCACGAGCATCGTGGCGACCGAGGCGATGGTGGGGTCGATGCTTTCCTGGATGCCTTCCCAGATCTTCTTGGGCAGGGTCGAGACGTTGCGGACGGTGATGAAGAGAACGCCCACGATCTCGTCGAAGCTGACGATGAACGCGAAGATGGCGCCGGTGATCATGCCCGGATAGGCGGCGGGCATCACGACCTTCCAGGAGGTCTGCCAAACCGACGCGCCGAGGGATCGCGCTGCCTGCGGAATGCGCCGGTCGAGATTGGCGAGGGCGGCGAATACCGAGATCGACACGTAGGGCAGCGCCAGCAGCGTGTGGGCGAGGATGACCCCGCCATGCGTATCGATGAGCCCGAGGGTCACCCAGAAACGGTAGAAGCCCAGCGACTGCACGACAGGCGGCACCAGGATCGGCGTGATCAGGATCCAGCGCGCGATCGTGGATGCGCGGTTCGAGAGGTTCCAGCAGCCGATGGCGAAGGCCGTGCCGAGCGCCGTCGCGCAGATCGCGACCACGATGCCGATCCAGATGCTTGTCCAGGTTGCGGCAAGCCAGCGCGGATCCTGGAAATAGGCAACGTAGTGCTGGAACGAAAGGTGTTCCTTGGGCAGGCCGATATAGCTTGTGTCCGTCAGCGAGACGGGGATGACCACGAGGATCGGCAACAGCAGGAAGGCAAGCACCATCCACGCCAGCGTCATGAAGAATATGCGAAAGGTCGAGATACGCATCATTTCCGCTCCAGAAGGGCGCTGCGCAGGTTCACGAAGCGCGCGGCGACGAGTATGACGAGCGCCGTCATCACGAGCAGGGCCACCGAGAGTGCGGAGCCGAGGCCCCAGTTGAGGAATTCCTGGATCTGGTAGGTGATGTATTCCGAGATCATCAGCACGCGGCCCCCGCCCAGCAGGGCCGGCGTGATGTAGAAGCCCAGAGAGAGCACGAAGACCAGAAGCGCGCCCGAAAACACACCGGGCAGTGTCTGCGGAAAATAAACCTGCCGAAACGCCGTCCATTCGCTTGCGCCAAGGCCACGCGCCGCATCGACGTAGGACCCCGAGATGCCGCGCATGTTGGCCATCATCGGCAGCACGGCGAAAGGCAACATGACGTGGATCATCGCGAGGATGACGCCGAACTCGTTATGCATGAGCTTGAGAGGTGCGTCGATAAGTCCGGCGTCGCGCAGGGTGTCGTTCACGAGGCCGGAACGCCCCAGCAGCACGATCCATGAAAACGACCGGATCAACACCGAAACCCAGAAGGGCAGCAGCACCAGTGCCACCATCAGCGGTTTGACCCGACGCGCGAAGTTCGAGATGACGTAAGCCACGACGTAGCCCAGCACCAGGCATCCGATCGTGGTGATCGCCGCAATTCGGAAGGTAATGATGAAGCTCGTTGTCACCGCGTTCGAATCGAACATCCGGGTATAGTTCTCGATCCCTGCCGTCGGCTCGGTGACGGAGATCTTCCAGATTCCGACGAGCGGCCAGATATAGAAGATGATCATGGTGGCCAGCGCGGGAAGCACCAGGAACCAGTATCTATATGAATCGGGCAGTCGGGACATGGAAAACCTCGGAGAGATGAACGCGCGGGACCGGCCGGAAGCCGCGACCCGCGCGTCCGGGATCAGTGTCAGTTGATCAGTGCATCGACATAGGCCTCTTCCGCGGCGACCTGGTTCTTGGCGTACCATTCGTCGTTGTAGAAGATCTGCTTGGCGAGGTTCTCGGGGCTGGACGGGTTCCATTTCTGAAGCTCCGGGGGAACCATGTCGGCGGCCTCGGGGTTGGCCGGTCCGCAGCCGATCATTTCGAGCCACTGGACCTGCAGTTCCGGATCCTGGGCATGCGCGATGAACTTCATCGCCTCGTCACTGCCGGCAGGGTTGTCCTTCGGAACGACCCAGACACCGGGTGCGAGCACGCCCCCGTCAAAGCTGACCTGGAAGCTGCCTTCTTCCATCTGGTCCTTGAGCAGGTGCGCGCGGGTCGACCAGATGTTGCCCATCGCAACCTCTTCCTGGAGGAACAGGTTCTGGCTGGCGCTGCCCGACCCCCAGACGATGATGTTCTCCCGCAGTTGGCGGAACTTGTCGATGGCCGCGTCGATGCCGTCCTGCGTGCTCAGTACGTCATAGACCTCCTCGGGTGCGACACCCTGCGCCATCGTGGCGGATTCGAGCATTCCGCGCACCGATTTGCGGAACGTGCGCATGCCCGGAAAGTCCTTGACGTTCCACACGTCTTCCCAGCTTTGCGGAACATTGCCGCCGAGCATCCTGGGGTTCGTGGCCAGCACGTAGGAATAGATGTAGTTCCCGACCCCGTGGGAGTAGATCGATTGCTCCAGAACCTTTGATTTGTCGACGATGTCATAGTTGATGGGCTGGATCACACCTTGTTCGGTCAGGATGAGGGCCGTGCCCATCCCACTGTCGCACACATCCCATACCACTGCGCCGCTTTCGACCATGGCGCGGATCTTGCCGCCAGACGGCCCCGAGCCGTCGACGGTCACGGGGATGCCGGTTTCCTTGGTGTAGGTGTCGCACATCACTTCCTGGAGAACCTCCGAGGCCTTCCCGCCCCAGTTCACGACGATGATCTCGTTGGCTTGCGCCATGGCCTTGCTGCCGAGCGCTGGCAGCACGCCAAGTGCCGCCATCGCCGAGAGGAACCCGCGGCGCGTCAGGAGCCCTTCCTTGTACTTGTATGCGGCGATCTCGATGAGGTCGGCCTTGACCTCGTGATCTGTTGTGTCATTGAAGTCGGTCATTTCGATCTTTCCTCCTTGGATGTGGAACGCGCGCGATGATTGGACGCGCCCTGTTTCGATGCGATTCCTCACGCGTCTGTCTTGTCCGGCGCCAGCACGACGCATGCATCGCGGTCCCAGCCGAGGCTGACCGGCAATCCGGGTTTGGGCGTCACGCCAACTTTCCATGTCGGTCGCGAAACCATCAGGGTCCCGACCTCGTCCTGATCGACAAGCACTTGGCAGCGTTCCCCCAGATAGCTCACCTGCCGCACCGTGCCCTCCAGCATCTCGCGTCCCGGTTCGGCAAGGCGAATGCGCTCGGGGCGAAGGGCGACCTCGATCGTCTCGCTGGATGTCACGTCCGCGGGCGCATCGACCGGAAACTCCGTGTCGCCCAAGGCAGAGGTGATGGTGTCGCCGGACCGGGTCCGCACGGGCAAGGTCATGAAATTGGATTTGCCCAGGAAGTCGGCGACGAACCGCGTTCGCGGACGATTATACAGCTCTTCTGGCAGGCCCTCCTGCTGAATGCGTCCGTCGCGCAGAATGACCACGCGATCGGACATCGACAGCGCCTCGTCCTGATCGTGGGTGACGTAGATGAACGTCACGCCCAGCCGGTCGTGCAGCGATTTGAGCTCCCACTGAAGATCGGCGCGCAGCTTCTTGTCGAGCGCCGACAGCGGTTCGTCCAGAAGCAGGACCTGCGGCTTGAACGAAAGGGCGCGCGCAAGCGCGATGCGTTGCTGCTGGCCGCCCGAAAGTTGGGTCGGCATGCGGTCGGCGAATTCTTCCATCTGCACAAGCGCGAGGCATTCGGCCACGCGTGCTTCGACCTCGGATCTCGGCGCCTTCCGGACCCTGAGCGGAAAGGCGACGTTGTCGCCCACCGTCATCGTGGGGAAAAGCGCATAACCTTGGAAAACCATACCGAAATCGCGATGCTCGGGTGGCTCGCGCGTGATGTCGCGGCCCCTCAGGTCAATACGTCCTTCGGTAAGCGGCGCGAAGCCGGCAATCGCCGACAGAAGAGTTGTCTTACCCGAACCGGAAGGTCCGAGTAGCGTGAGAAACTCGCCTTCCTCGACGTCCAGATCGACCCGGTCGAGCGCGTTCACGCTCCCGTATCGCTTGGTCGCGTCGCGGATGGTCAGTATCGGAGTGGACATCGGGCGGAGACTCTCGTTTCGGACGCTCGGGATCGAATGGGATCAGTCGGTCAATCAGAAACACAGCTCACCGCCTCTTGGAAATTAAAAGTAGGGGCAAGAATATAATGAAGAGTTATATCCCCGCGGGGAATTGTTCGAGATGTTCGGACACGTAGTCGCGAAAGAACATCTGAAACTCGAGAGCCAGCCGCGATGTCGGAAACAGGTTCGACGTTGCGGAATGCGCTTCGATACGGAGATCGGGATCGGTCGTGCGGAAGGCCACCTTCCGCGAGTCGCAGCCGGGTGTGACGAACGAATCGACAAGTGCCACGCCGAGACCGCATTTGACGAGTTCGAGCGCGGCGATCGTATGGCGCACTTCGAAGGAGTAGCGCCTCGAAATGCCCTGTGCGGAGTAGGCCGCGTCGATCACCCGGCCGAGCGGGGTTTCGGCGGAATACGAGATATGCCGCGTATGATTGAGATCGGCCAGTCGAACACTTTCGCCCGAGGCGAATTCATGATCGGGGGGACATGCGCACACCAGGCGTCCTTGGGCGATCGGCTTGACCGAGAGAGCTGAATGATGGGGTTGGCTTATGGAAAGGCCAAGCTCCGCGCGTCCGCTCACGAGCCGGGCGGCGATCTGCTCGGTGTGGCCTAGATCGACCGAGACCCGAAGTTTCGGGCGGTCCTTCGTGAACGCGGCCAATACGCGCGGCAGGATGATCTGACCGATGGAGGGCGTGGCCACGATCGACAATCGGCCGATCGAACCGCCCTTGATCTCCTCGACGACCGACGCGATGCGTCGTTGCTGGGCAAAGAGGTGTTGAGCTTCCTGCGCAATATGCCGGGCCTCGGGAGTAGGAACGAGGCGACCGTGTTCACGACGGAAGAGCTCCAGTCCCACGAGGGTTTCGATGTGGCGCACCATGTTGCTCACGGCGGGCTGGCTCACGGCAAGCAGCTCGGCCGCCTTCGCGGTCGTTCCGACCTCGATCACGGCGCAGAGCACCTCGAGCTGACGTGCATTTATCATGTCGATAACCTTGAATTATCCAATGACCTCGAAATTTTATTTCACACTGATATGGTGGCGGTCTAGTCCTTCGAGGGACCATCTTGTCCTGTCCGCGTCATGATCCGGAGAATTGTCGATGAGCCGCCGCGAGATACACGCCGTTGCACAGCTTGGACCCATTCATCTGAGCGACTCCAAGGAAGCGGTGGTGAAACGTCTCGTCGGCATGTTGCGTGAGGCATATGGCCGGGGCGCAAAATGGGTCACATTCCCCGAACTTGCGCTCACCACGTTCTTTCCGCGCTACCTCTACGATACGCCCGAGGAATACGACGTCTTCTTCGAAGAGGGCCTCCCGTCGCCCGCGATGCGACCGCTATTCGAGGCAGCGGGAGAATTGGGCGTCGGCTTCTACCTCGGGTACGCCGAAAAACTCGAACAGGACGGGCGCACCCGCCGATTCAATACGTCCGTCCTCGTCGGGCCGAAAGGCGAGGTGCTGGGAAAGTATCGCAAGATTCACCTGCCCGGCACGGCGGAACCCATCGGCGATCCGGAGTTCGAACACCTCGAGAAGCGATATTTCGAGGTTGGCGATCTGGGGTTTCCCACCTTCGAGACGCCTTCGGGCCGCTTCGGCATGTGCATTTGCAACGACCGCCGGTGGCCCGAGACGTTTCGCGTGATGGCGCTTCAGGGCGCGGAACTGTTCATGCTCGGCTACAACACGCCGACGCGCAACATCCACCATCCCGAGGCGGCGCATCTGCGGGAATTCCATCATCGGCTGAGCCTTCAGGCCGCGGCGTATCAGAATGCCGCCTGGGTCATGGCCGCGGCCAAATGTGGTTCGGAAGACGGGTTCGCGATGATCGGCGGTTCGATGATCGTGGCCCCCACGGGCGAGGTCATGTGCCGCGCCGCGACGGAAGAGGACGAGGTGATCACCTTCGATTGCGATCTAGATCTCGGCGCCTACCTGAGGCGGTCGGTCTTCGATTTCGCGCGCCATCGCCGGATCGAACATTATGGTCTCATCACGTCCCAGACGGGCGTGGAGGTGCCGGAATGACGTTTTCACTGGCGGGCCGGTGTCTCGAGACGGGGCGGCTGGGATACGTGGTGGCAACCTCCTCGGTCTGCGTCGGTGCGCGCGTCGGCGCAATTTCGCGGGACTGCGTCGTCTTTTCCCAAGCCCGCACCGATCCGAGGCTTCATCAGATCGGTATCAAGGGTTTTGACGCTTCGGGTGGCAACCCGGACGCGGCCTTGCGGGCCATGCGCGATGCGGCGGTCGCACCCCATTGGCGGCAACTGGGCGTCCTTCCCCGGAATGGTGACCCGGCGCATCATACCGGGTCATCCTGTCTCGACCATTGCGGCGCGGCCGTGGGAAAGGACGCGCTCGCACTTGGAAATTTCCTTGGTAGCGCCACGGTCTTGCCCGCCATGATCGACGCGTTCACGGCGGCGAACGGAGATCTTGCCGAGCGTCTTCTCGCCGGTATCCGCGCAGGCGAGGCGGCCGGCAGCGAGAGGGAGCCGCTGCAATCGGCATCGCTCGTCGTGATGGGGGCAGACGAGCTGTGCGATGTCGACCTCAGGATTGATCGTTCGGAAGATCCGATCATGGAAATGGGTGAGCTTCTGGCCGACTGGTTGCCGAAGGCCCCCGCCTATCGCATCCGCGCACTCGATCCCGACAACGCCCCGTCTTCGGCCGAGGTCGAAAGCCGCTGATACTTGTGCGGTTTGTCAGCCGCACCAGATACGCGTGATCTTGCCGTCTTCGTCGATGTCTACGTTCAACCGCTCGGGACGATGATCGAGTGTCACGGCGCTGTCGGGCGGGATGATCCGCAACGGGCGATCGGGTGCGGTGAAATCGTATTGCTCATGGTCGGTTCCGATGCGATCGGCGTATTGCGATGCGCCGCAGGCATCTTGTTCCGGGCCGGTCGCGTCGCTGTCGTCTTCTCCGGTCTGGCAGGCTGACAGGGCCATCAGGGCCGCGCCGGCCAAAAGAACGCTGCGCATGGTTGCTCTCCGATGTCGTTCACATTCGCTCTTTCTGAACGTTGTGGGGCGGCCGGCGAATTGCAAGCCTTGTCACCTGTTGCGTGTTGAAACCCCGCGGCATTTCGCCCAAGGTCGGAACGAGTAAAAGACAAGGAGTGAGATCATGCGCACGCGTGCAGCCGTTGCCGTCGAGGCGGGAAAACCGATGGAGATCATGGAGGTGAACCTGGATGGTCCGAAGCGAGGCGAGGTGCTGGTCGAGATCAAGGCGACCGGTCTTTGCCATACGGACGACTTCACGCTGTCGGGTGCGGACCCGGAGGGGGCGTTTCCGGCGATCCTGGGCCATGAGGGTGCGGGCGTCGTGGTTGAGGTGGGCGAGGGGGTGACCTCGCTCGAGGTTGGCGATCACGTCATTCCGCTCTACACGCCGGAATGTCGGGAATGCGAGTATTGTCTCAACCCCAAGACGAACCTCTGCCAGTCGATCCGGGAGACGCAGGGCAAGGGGGTGATGCCGGATGGGACGAGCCGGTTCTCGATGCTCGATGGCACGCCGATCCTGCATTACATGGGCTGCTCGACCTTCGCCAATCACACGGTGCTGCCCGAGATCGCGCTGGCCAAGGTGCGCAAGGACGCGCCCTTCGACAAGATCTGCTATATCGGCTGCGGCGTGACGACGGGCATCGGGGCCGTGATCAACACCGCGAAAGTCGAGATCGGCAGCCGGGCGATCGTGTTCGGACTGGGCGGCATCGGCCTCAACGTCATCCAGGGTCTCCGCCTTGCGGGGGCGGACCAGATCGTGGGTGTCGATCTGAACCCGTCGAAGAAGGAGATGGCCGACAGGTTCGGCATGACGGATTTCGTCAATCCCGACGAAGTCGAGGGCGACCTGGTGGCGCACCTGGTCGAGCTTACGGGCGGCGGGGCGGACTACACCTTCGACGCAACCGGCAACGTGGGCGTGATGCGCACCGCGCTGGAGGCGGCGCACAAGGGCTGGGGCGAGAGCGTCATCATCGGGGTGGCCCCGGCGGGTGCCGAGATCAGCACGCGTCCCTTCCAGCTTGTCACCGGGCGGGTCTGGCGCGGCACGGCCTTCGGCGGGGCGCGGGGGCGCACGGACGTTCCGAAGATCGTGGACTGGTACATGGACGGCAAGATCGACATCGACCCGATGATCACGCACACCATGCCGCTCGACGATATCAACAAGGGCTTCGAGTTGATGCATTCGGGCGAGAGCATCCGATCGGTCGTGATCTATTGATAGCTCGGTGCCGGGTCACCGGCCCAAGGAAAGCCGCACATGCCGATGTGCGGCTTTTCGCGTTGAAGGGGATGATGCGGGGAATATGTTGAGCGCAACGGATTGCATGAACCGAGGAGACGAGAAATGAGCGACGACAGCTATGAACCGCCGAAGGTCTGGACCTGGGACAAGGAGAACGGCGGCGCCTTCGCCTCGACCAATCGGCCCATCGCGGGTCCGACGCATGACAGGGAATTGCCGGTGGGCGAGCATCCCTTCCAGCTTTATTCGCTTGCCACGCCGAACGGGGTGAAGGTCAACGTGATGTTCGAGGAGTTGCTCGAGGCCGGTCATGACGCGGAATACGATGCGTGGCTCATCGAGATCGGCGAGGGCGACCAGTTCGGCAGCGGCTTCGTCGAGATCAATCCAAACTCGAAGATCCCCGCCATGGTGGATCGCAGCGGCCCCGAGCCCGTGCGTGTCTTTGAAAGCGGTTCGATCCTCATGCACCTCGCCGAGAAGTTCGGGGCGTTCCTGCCGCGGTCGGGCGCGGCCCGCACCGAGGTCATCAACTGGCTGATGTGGCAGATGGGGAGCGCGCCCTATCTCGGTGGCGGGTTCGGACATTTCTATCAGTACGCGCCCGAGAAATACGAGTATCCCATCAACCGCTTCGCGATGGAGACCAAGCGTCAGCTCGACGTTCTGAACCGGGAGCTTGCCCACAAGGACTGGATCGCGGGCGATGCGTATTCGATCGCGGACATGGCGATCTGGCCGTGGTATGGCAACCTGACCCTCGGGCGTGCCTATGGTGATGCGGCGACGTTCCTGAGCGTTCATGAGTATGAGAACGTCATGGAGTGGGCCAGACGCATAGATGCACGGCCCGCGGTGCAGCGGGGCCGAATGGTCAATCGCACCTTCGGTGAACCGGAAGAGCAATTGCACGAGCGTCATTCGGCCGAGGATTTCGATACGAAAACCCAGGACAAGATCGGCAGCGGCGACTGATCGTCGGCAGGACGTGAGCGGCTTTCGCCTCGGGGTGCCAGCGGCGTCAGGCCGCGCGCGTCGCGATCTCCTTGCGCAGGCTCAAGCTGTGTAGTGTGCGAAACATCTCGTGCGCGGCGAGTTGTGCGATGTCGAAACCCGTCGCGGAGCCCAGGTGACCGAACATCTCGGCGACCAGCGCATCGGTTCCGACGAAACCCATGGACCAGTGCGCGAAGGCGCGCTCCTCGATGCGGGCGATGTCGAGCACGGTGATCCTCTCATGGCGCTCATCCGTCTGAATGCGCTCGAAAGTCTCCTCGACCGCGCCTGAGGGTCCTTCCAGGATCTGGCCGAAAACTCCCGAGTTGAAGATCAAGGCGCCGGTCACGCCGACGCGTGCGTTGTTTCGTTGCGAGGCCTCCAGTATGGCATCGAGCTCCCAGGACGACATGTCGGCAGTCGGCTGGTCGGCGCGGTGGCTGTAATACATGACCCTCAGAAGGTCACGGTCGGTCGGGGTCATTGATCATTTCCTTGTCGTTGGGAAGATCCCTGTCACGCGTGCCGGGGCGGCGCGCGCGAAGATAGGCGTCGATCTCGGCCGGTGGCATCGGCGCCGCCAGCAGATAGCCCTGGGCGGCGGAGCAGCCCTGTGCGCGTATGCGGGAAAGCTGATCAACGGTTTCGACCCCTTCGGCGAGGACGCTCATTCCGAAAGCGGAGCCGAGTTCCGCCACGGCGCGCACGATCTGATGGGCCGAGGCGTCGGCGAAAGGTTCACGCACGAAGGACTGGTCGATCTTGATCTTGTCGAAGGGAAACTTGCGAAGGTAGTTCAGCGAGGAATATCCGATGCCGAAATCGTCGAGTGAGATCCTCACGCCGAGCGCACGAAGCTCGCGCATGACATCGATGACGCTGGCCTCGTTGCGCAGAAGCGTGGTCTCGGTGATCTCGAGCTCGAGCCTCTCGGCGGCAAGACCGGACGCGGATAGTGCCTCTGCGACCGTGTCCACGAAGCCATCGCTTTCGAACTGCAATGGCGAGACATTCACCGCGACCGAAATTTCTGCGGGCCACTCGCACGCGGCGAGACAGGCGGTCTCGAGCACCCAGGAACCGATGGGAACGATCAGGCCGATCTCTTCGGCGATCGCGATGAACTGGACCGGAGAGACCAGCCCGCGATCGGGGTGCTGCCATCGGATCAAGGCCTCGAACCCGCTGACCCGGCCCTTCTCGAACGAGTATTGCGGCTGAAAGACGAGCTGAAACTGATCGAGATCCAGCGCTTTGCGCAGATCGTTCTCGATTTCGCGCCGCTCCTTCAAGGCTCGGGACATTTCCCGACGATACCAGTGAAAGCGGCCACGTCCCTTTCGCTTGCTTTCGTAGAGCGCGATATCGGCACGTTGCAGAAGAGGTTCGAGCCCCTCGTCATGCGCGTCATACCGGGCGAGGCCCAGGCTCGCCCCGATGGTGATCTGATGTCCGTCCACGAGGAATGGCCGCGACAGCATCTTTATGATCCGCTGCGCGATCTCTTCGGCGGCCGAAACGTCGAGATTGGGAATGAGGATCGCGAACTCGTCTCCGCCGAGCCGGACGGGGATGTCCTCGGAACGAAGGATCTTGCGCAACCGCTCTGCAACCTTGCGCAGCAACCCGTCGCCGACCGCGTGGCTGAGACAATCATTGACCCGCTTGAAGTGATCAAGATCGAGATAGATCGCGGTCAGCGCGGTGTCGGCGCCTGTCTGCCGGCCGAGCAGACATGTAAAGGCGGCCTTGAGATGGCTGCGATTGCCGAGCCCTGTCAGATCATCGGTCTGGCCGGGACCGCGTTCGGGCCGGGTCGCGGCGCTGTGCACACCGATCCAGTTGCCGCCCGGCAGATGCGTCCACGCCATCGGCCAGGACAGCCCGTCGAAACCCCGAAACGACCCCGCGGCGTGGCACGTATCCGATGGGACGACAGGAAGGTCGTTGCCGGGAAAACATTCCCCGAACCCCCGCCCGATCCATGTCGCGGGCTCGGGGTCGGGTGCGGCGATGAGTGCGAGGAAATTCGAGGTCACGTATTCCACGAGTCCCCCTTCATCCACGATCAGAAGCGAGACCGCCGCAGCCTCGGGGGACGGATGCGTGTCGCTCGCCGGGCAGGAACTGCCTTCGATGATCCTCTGATTGACGGTCATGCCCACCTCTGAACGGTTGGTCGGCACCTTGCGCCGGCATGGGTTAACTTCGGGTTTATCCGGCGTCGCGTTTCGAGAAGGATTCGAGCCGAATTTTCAGAAATCACATCGGCGAGTTTATGGCTTTCGTCAGGCCCTCGGTTAGGGCATGAAGGAAGGAAAAGGAGCCTTCCGCGCATGCCCGAACATAACCCGCTTCTTGCTGTTCTCATCGACGCCGACAACACCTCGCCCAAGTGGACGCAAGCCATCTTCGACGAGATCGCGGGGATGGGAGAGGCGTCGGTCCGGCGGTGCTATGGCGACTTCTCGTCACAGCAGATGACGGGGTGGAATCGGGTGCAGGCAGAGTTCGGCCTCGTGCCGCATCATTCACCGGCCAACACCGTCGGAAAGAACGCGAGCGACATCGCGCTCGTGATCGACGCGATGGACCTAATGCATTCGGGCCGGTTCGACGGGTTCGTGCTGGTCTCGTCCGACAGCGATTTCACGCGGCTGGCAAGCCGGTTGCGCGAGCAGGGCCTCGACGTTTTCGGTATCGGCGCGCGCAAGACGCCCGAGGCGTTTCGCAAGGCATGCAAGCGGTTCATCTATCTTGAAAACCTCAGCGGAGCGCCCGAGACCGTCGAAAAGGCATCGGGCAAGAACCTGAGCGAGGCGCGTGATCTTCTGTTCAAGGCCATGGACAGCCTGGATCAGGAAGGCGACTGGTATGCGCTCGGCCGGTTGGGTCAGCAGGTGACCACCGCCAACCCCGATTTCGACACGCGCAGCTATGGGCACAAGAAGCTGAGCGACCTGGTGGCCGCGATCAAGGTGTTCGAGACGCGCAAGGAAAACAACCAGATGATGGTCCGTCGCCGCGACTGAGACGGGGAGCGGGAAAACCCTCTTGGCTCAGTTCAGCAGTCCCGCGTGCCGAAGCGCGTCGTCCACGAGCGATTTCGTGCCGTCGGTCAGCGGCAGAAGCGGCGGACGCACCTCCTCCGAGCAGAGCCCGAGGCGGGACATCGCGTATTTGGCGCCGCAGAGGCCCGGTTCGGTGAAGATGGCGCGATGCAGCGGCATCAGCCGGTCCTGAAGCTCCAGCGCCTGCGCATAATCGCCGCGTAGCGTTGCCTCCTGCATCTCGGCGCAAAGCTTCGGCGCGGCATTGGCCGTGACCGAGATACATCCCACCCCGCCCTGCGCGTTGAACCCGTGGGCGGTGGCATCCTCGCCCGAGATCTGGAGGAAATCCTTGCCGCAGGTGATCCGCTGTGCGCAGACCCGCGCGAGATCGCCCGTCGCGTCCTTGACACCGATGATACGCGGCAGACGTGCAAGCTCACCCATGGTGGCCGGGCTCATGTCGACGACCGAGCGGCCGGGAATGTTGTAGATGACGATCGGCAGGTTGGTGGCATCGTGCAACGTCTTGAAATGCGCGATGAGTCCCGCTTGCGTCGGCTTGTTGTAATAGGGCGTCACGACGAGCGCGGCATCGGCGCCGACCTTTTCGGCGTGCTGCACGAAGCGCAGCGACTCGGCCGTGTTGTTGCTGCCGGCACCCGCGATGACCGGGATCCGGCCTGCGACGGCGCGAACGACGACTTCGACAACCTGCTCGTGTTCCTCGTGGCTGAGCGTCGGGCTTTCCCCGGTGGTGCCGACCGGCACGAGGCCGTGACTGCCCTGCTCGATATGCCATTCGACCAGGTGTTTGAGCGTCTCGATATCCGGCGAGCCGTCCTTGAACGGCGTGACGAGGGCAGGCATTGAACCTTTCAACATGACACGCTCCTTTCATTCGTCATGGCGGGCGACAGGCCCGATGGCGGTGGCGACCGGCCCGGCGATTTGCCGCACACGCTCACGAGATCGAGAATGGACGCGAGGCCGGCAGACGCATAGGCTGCGCCCGTCTATCAAGGGCCGGACGGCAAAATGCAAGTTGTGAAACGAGCGATCCTGGGTGTTTTCATCGGTTGTGTGGTGTCCGGCGCAGCGTTTGCGCAATCGCTCGCCGACATGCCGCCGCGGCCCTTTTCGAGCGCGCTCGAAGCTGCGCGGGGCGGCCGGTGGGATCGTGCGGCGGCCCTGGCGGCTCGGGCCGGACCGGCAGCAGAAACCCTGATCGAATGGCAGCGCCTGCGGACCGGCCGCGCGGATGCGGCCGAGGTGCTGGATTTCCTTGATGCGCGGCCCCATTGGCCCGGCCTGGATGGGCTGAAGGCCGCGGTGGAATCGTCCTTCGAGGATGCGACCGATAAACAGGTTCTGCGCTTCTACCGCGATTATCGCCCGGGGACCGGCGCGGGCGCGCTGCGACTGGCCGAGGCGCAGGGCAACGCTGGAGAGACCGGAGAGGCTCAGGCCGGGATCGTGCTGGCATGGCGGACGCTGGATCTCAGCACAAAAGAACATGACCTGTTCCTCGCGCAATACGGAGACCTTCTGAAGCCGCATCACGAGGCCAGGCTCGACATGGCCCAGTGGCGCGGTCTCAAGGATGCGGACCTGATGCGTCAGCTGGTCGGAGAGGAGTATCGCGAGCTTGCCGATCTGCGTGACGAGGCGAAGCGGGGAAAGCCGGTGAGCGACGCGGACATCTCGGCGCTGGCCGAGCGGTTGCGGACCGATCCCCTGCTGGCATATCGCCGGTTCGAGCGGGCCCTCGACCGCAACGATACCGACGAGGCCGTGGCGCTGCTTGTCGAGCAAAGCCGATCGGAGTCAGGGTTGGGCGTTCCCGACCGGTGGGCAAGTTGGCGGCGTATTCTCGCGCGGCGCCTCTTGCGGGATGGCGATGCGGCCCTGGCTTACGAGTTGTCGGCGGTGCACGGGCTGACGGGGGGTGGGTCATTCGCCGATCTGGAATGGCTTGCCGGGTATATCGCGTTGCGGCATCTCGACGATGCCGAGCTGGCGCGCGATCATTTCCAGCGACTGAGTGCCGCGGTGCGATCTCCCATATCGCGCGGGCGGGCCGGCTACTGGATCGGGCGCGCGCAGGAGGCTCTGGGCGACGCGGAGGGCGCCGAGATCGCCTATGCCGAAGCCGCCGAGCACGCGACGAGCTTCTACGGGATCCTCGCCGCCGAACGCGCGGGCCTGCCGCTTCCGGAGAGCCTGGGAGAGACCGGCACAGCGGGCGATTGGCGCGATGCCGATTTCGCGGCGAGCGATGTATTTCAGGCGGGGCAACTCCTTCTGAAGGCAGGGGAGAACTGGCAGGCCGAACAATTCTTCACCCATCTCGCCGAAGGCATGGAGCGCGACGATGTGGCGCTCTTGGGCCGTGCGCTCGAGGATATGGGCGAGCCGCATTTGCAGGTGATGGTCGGCAAACGCGCGGCGCAGGACACGGTGGTTGCGGAGGCGACCTATTACGCGCTGCATCCGATGACGGAACTGGACCTGCCTATCAACATGGACATGGCCCTGGCCATAGCCCGCCGCGAAAGCGAATTCGATCCGTTCGTCCGAAGCGGGGCCGGCGCGGAGGGATTGATGCAGTTGATGCCCGGCACCGGCCGGGACGTGGCACGGGATACCGGTGTGGCATACGACAGGATCAAGGTGCGCACCGATTGGGCCTATAACGCGAAGCTCGGCTCCGCGTATCTCGCCCAGATGGCCGAGCGGTTCGGCGGCAATGTCGTCCTCGTTTCGGTCGCCTACAATGCCGGGCCACACAGGGCCGAGCGATGGATCGAGGAATACGGCGACCCGCGCGCCCCGGGGGTCGATGTCGTGGACTGGATCGAGCAGATTCCCTTCAGCGAGACCCGCAATTACGTCCAGCGCGTGACCGAAAGCCTGCCGGTCTACCGCGCGCGCCTGGGGCGGGATCCGTTGCCGATACCCTTCACCGAGGAATTGAAGGGGAAGACGTTGAAATCGGGATTGAAGGGCATCGACTGAGCGAGCTGCGCGCGATTGGATATGCGAATCCGTTTGCGATGATTGCATGAGAGAGGATTGGTCATGATCGTGAGGCACATGAGTGAAATTCTGGATACCGACGCGCATGTCAAAGGCGACGCGTTCGAGAGCCGCCGCATGCTCCTGGCGCAGGACGGCGTGGGGTATTCGCTGCACGATACGCTCGTCAGAGAAGGCACCGAGCAGCGCCTTCACTACAAGAACCACGTCGAGAGCAACTACGTTTTCCAAGGGGAGGGCGAGGTGGAGAACCTCGAAACCGGAGAGGTCTTCCCCCTTGGACCGGGATCGCTCTACGTGCTCGATAACCACGAGCCGCATCTCCTGAGGGCTTTGAAAGGCGATATGCGGATCGTCTGCGTGTTCACCCCGGCCCTGACCGGGCGGGAGGTGCATGACGCGGATGGCAGCTATGGGTTGCCGGAGGCGCCGGAAAGGTAGTGCGCCGCCGATAGGCCGGCCCAGCGACCCGTCGCAAGGCAGGCCGTGAGGAGGTAGCCGCCGGTGGGCGCCTCCCAGTCGAGCATCTCGCCGCAGGCGAAGGTGCCTGGGCGGTCGAGAAGCATGAGGCCCTCGTCGAGCGTGTCGAAGCGCAGGCCGCCGGCGGTCGAGATCGCCTCGTCGATGGGGCGGGGCCCGAGATGCGGGACGGGAAGCGACTTGATGAGCGGAGCGAGGTCGTCGGGCAGAGGGCGCGCGAATTCGGTAAGGAGCGCGATCTTGGCCGGGTCGAGGCGCAAGGTCTTGCGCAAATGGTTGGAAAGGCTGTTTTTCCCTCGGGGCCGGGTGAGACGGGCACGCACCTCCGTCGCGCCCAGGTCGGGAGCGAGATCAAGCGTCAACGCGGCGCCGTCCCGCAGTGCGGAGGAGAGGGCATAGAGGCCACCACCCTCGAGACCACGGGCGGAAATCACGATCTCGCCGCGCGAGGTCTGGGCGCCGGCGTAGAGGGCTATGCCCTTGATTGCACTTCCGAAATGGCGGCGCATATGCGTGCTCCACTCCAATCGGAACCCCATGTTCGCGGGCCGGAAGGGCGCGACCTTCTCCGGCAGATAGGCCGCCCATGCCCCGTCCGATCCGAGCCGGGACCAGCTTGCCCCGCCACAGGCGAGGATCGTGGCGTCGGGAGTGAGGCGCTCCGTGCCCTCTTGTGTCCGGAGGACGCAGGCGCGCCCGTCCCAGCCGATCCAGCGCCACCGGGTCTTGATCGTAACGTCTTGATCGGAAAGGTTTTCGAGCCACGCGCGCAAGAGGGGGGAGGCCTTCATCGCGGTCGGGAACACGCGGCCCGTGGAACCCGTGAAAAGCGGCTGGCCGAGCGCGCCCGCCCACGCGCAGACCTCCTCTGGGCCGAAGGCCGAGAGCATCGGCCGCAGGCGCGGCAGGGACGGGCCGAAAGCCTTGCAAAACTGGTCGAACGGCTCGGTCTTGGTGAGGTTCAAACCCGACTTTCCGGCCATCAGGAACTTGCGCGCGGGCGACGGCATGGCATCGGCCACGAGCACCGAATGACCGGCCCGCGAGAGCATGTCCGCGGCCATCAATCCCGCCGGTCCAGCGCCGATGACGAGGGCGCGTGTCATGCCGGAAAGCCCCGATTTTCAACGTCGGTATCCATGTCGGTATCCACGTCGGTATAACGTCGGTGCATGTGTTACCTCGAAGTGAACGCGGCGTGCTTTACTTTCCCGTCAACCATTCCATCCTCCTGGCCGAACCAGACGGGCCGATCAAGTGAGCGACGACACCGATCCCATCTGTCCGCTTTGCGGGCGCCCAATCCCGCCGGACGCGAGGCAGAGCCTTCACCACCTTGTCCCGAAGCTCAAGGGCGGGAAGGGCGGGCCGGTGGTCCGGTTGCACCAGATCTGCCATAACGAGATCCACGCGACGCTGACCGAGGCGGAGCTTGCCCGCGACTATGACACGCCCGAGAAGCTGCGCGGGCATCCCCGGCTGGCGAAGTTCGTCCGGTGGGTGGCGAAGCGTCCGCCGACATTTCACTCGAAGACGCCGGGCAACCGACGGAAGCGGTAGGCGTGGTGTGCGCGTCGTTCAGCGGCGCGAGAGCATGGCGAGGCGGATGAGCGCGCGTTCGACCTGGGCGCCGTCGGGCGCGGTCTGACCGGCCGACCGCAATGAGAGATCGGTTTCGAGCAGGAGCCCCAGGGCATCCTCGAGCTTGGCCGCGCCCCAGCCCTGGGCCTGCCGCAGCATCCGGTCGCGGCGCGGGCCGAAGACAGGCGGGCGCAGCTTCGCGATTCCCTGCGAGGCGCCGCCGGGATGGGCGGCGGCGGCATAGAGCGTGCGAAAATGCCGGGTGGCCGCGATGCAGAGGGTCACGGGCTGCACCCCCTGGGCGCGGAGGCGTTTCATCATCGGGCCGATCTCGCCCGACTGGCCCTCGGCCACGATGTTGAGGATGTCGTCAAGCTCGGCCTCGGTCGAGAGGGGCGCGCAGGCGGCGACGTCGTCGGACGAGAGGGGCGTGGGATCGTCGAGCTTGTAGAGCGAGATCTTCTCGAGCGTCTGGCGGAAGTCGCCGGGATCAAGCGCGCGGGCCAGCGCCGTGAGGTCGGCCATGGCATCGGACGAGATGTCCTTGAGGCCGGATTTCTTCAGTTGCGCCTCGATCTCTCCGCGCGAGGGCGGGTCGTCGTAGATGGCCGCGGCGTAGGCGTTCGTGTGGCCCTCGAAGGCCTTCCTGATCTTCGACGTGGGCTTGAGCTGTCCCGCGGTCACGATGATCTGGGCATCCCCCTCCTGCCACTCGTCGAGCGCGGCGAGGATGGCGGGCGCGGCGGTCTCGGTCGCGTCCTCGACGAAGGCGACGCGCGGGCCGGGAAAGAAACCCTGTGCCTTGATGGCATCGACCAGCAGCGCGGGATCCTTGCGCAGCTCGGCGGCGGGAAGGCGGGTGAGGCGCATCTCTTCCTCGCCCGCCGGGCCGATAAGGGCCGCGATCACCTCCTGCCGGCGCAGCGCCACGCGCATCGCGTCGGGCCCGTGGATCAGAAGGCCCGTGCGCCCCGGCTCGGGGCGCGCGAAATAGCCCGGAGCATCGCGGCCCGAGAGCTTCATGAACCGGGTGGGGTGAGGGCCGCGGCAAGGCGGGTCGTCACGTCATCGGCGAAGATCGTCATCAGCCGCGCGCGCGCCTCGCGTTGTGCCGCCTGCGTGGCGACGGTGGTGCCCGAGGCGGAATAGCCGGTGAAATTGCGCGACTTGCCCGACGTTACCACGGCCCCGGTCGAGAGGTCGCGCAGCGCGTAGGTGAGCGAGCCGATGATGTTGTAGCGCGTATTGATGCCCGCCGCCGAGATGGCGATCGCTTCTTCCCGGAGGGTGATCGCGTAGGACAGGGCATAGGCCGGATCTGTCGGGCGGCCCAGCCGCTCCTCCATCGTGCGGACGAAAAGGAAGTCGGCGCGCGTCTTGGGGTCGTCGAGGCGCACCGAATCGAGCAGCATCGCGCCGCCACCGCCCGGTGCATAGACCGGCGAGAAGCCGCACCCGGCGAGTGCGGCGAGGCCGGTGAGGCAGAAGAGGCGGCGGTTAAACAACGACATTGACGATCCGGCCGGGGACGACGATGACTTTCCGGGGCGTGGCCCCGTCCATCGCCCTTTGCACAGCTTCCAACGACAGCGCCTCTTTTTCAACCTCGGTGTCGGGCATGTCGCGCGGCACGCTGATTTCGGCGCGGCGCTTGCCGTTGACCTGGACGGGCATCGTGACGCTGTCGGAGACGAGCATCGCCTCGTCGGCGACGGGCCAGGGCGCGGCGGTGACAAGCCCCTCGTGGCCCAGCATGTGCCACAGTTCCTCGGAGAGATGCGGGGTCATGGGCGCCATGAGTTGCGCGAGCGCGCCGGCGGCCCGGCGCTTGGCCTCGGATCCGGCCGTGCTTTTCGAAAGGGTGTTGGTAAAGGCGTAAAGCTTGGCGATGGCCGCGTTGAAGCCGAAGCTTTCGACGCCGCCCGTCACCTCGTGGATGGTCTTGTGCATTTCGCGCAGGAGCGCCTCGTCGGCCTCGGGCGCCGGGCCCTCGCTGCCGGCGGCGATGTCGGAAACGATGCGGTGGACGCGGGCAAGGTGCTTGTGGGCCGCCTCGGCCCCGGCGGCGGTCCATTCCACGTCACGTTCGGGCGGGCTGTCCGACAGGACGAACCAGCGCGCGGTGTCGGCGCCGTAGGCCGAGATGATCGTCGCGGGATCGACCACGTTCTTCTTGGACTTGGACATCTTGGCAGAGGGGATCACCTCGACCGGGGTGCCGTCGGCGAGCCTGCCGTCGGTCACGTCCTCGGGGAGGTGGTAGACCGGGCGGCCCTTGTCGTCGCGGGTAAGGTAGATCTCGTGCGTGACCATGCCTTGCGTGAAGAGGGCGTCGAAAGGCTCGATCGCCTTGGCCGGCAGGTGGCCGCAGACATGCATCGCGCGCGCGAAGAAGCGCGAGTAGAGCAGGTGCAGGATCGCGTGTTCGATGCCGCCGATATACTGGTCGACATTCATCCAGTATTCGGCCTCCTCCATCACCGTGGGGGTGTTGGCATGGGGCGCGGTGAAGCGAACGAAATACCACGACGAATCGACGAACGTGTCCATCGTATCGGTTTCGCGCCGGGCGGGTTCGCCGCAGGATGGGCAGGCGCAGTCGGCCCAGGTCGGGTGTCGGTCGAGCGGGTTGCCGGGCTGATCGAAGCTCACGTCGTCAGGCAGGCGGATCGGCAGGTTCTCCTTCTTCTCGGGAACGACGCCGCAGGTCGGGCAATGCACGACCGGGATCGGGCAGCCCCAGTAGCGTTGCCGCGAAAGGCCCCAGTCGCGCAGGCGATACTTGGTCACGCCCTGGCCCACGCCGTTGGCCTCGCAGAAGTCGATGGCGGCCTCGATGGCCTCGTTGCCGGTCTGCTCGGTCTCGCCCGCGAAGCCGCGGATATAGATGACCGTCTCGGTCTTGGGGGGCACATAGGCCTCGCCGCCGTCCTCGGGGAGGGGGATGCCCTCGTCCTTGGCCGGCGCATAGGTGGACATGACCGGCAGGTCGTATTTGCGCGCGAAGTCGAGGTCGCGCTGGTCATGTGCGGGGCAGCCGAAGATCGCACCGGTGCCGTAGTCCATCAGGATGAAGTTGGCGACATAGACCGGAAGTTCCCATGCCGTGTCGAACGGGTGGCGCACGCGAAGGCCGGTGTCGAAGCCGCGCTTCTCCGCTTTCTCAAGTTCCTCCTCGGAGGTGCCCATGCGGCGGCATTCGGCGTTGAAGGCGGCGAGGTCGGCGTTGTCGCGCTCAAGCTGGCGGGCGAGGGGATGGTCGGGCGAGATGCCGACGAAGGACGCGCCCAACAGCGTGTCGGGTCGGGTGGTGTAGACCTCGATCCGGTCATGTCCGTCGGGGCCGTCGATGAGACCGAAGGCGAATTGCAGCCCGCGCGACCGCCCGATCCAGTTCTCCTGCATGAGCCGGACCTTGGCGGGCCAGTCGTCGAGCCCGTCGAGCGCCTCGAGCAGGTCGGGGGCGAAGTCGGAGATCTTGAAGAACCATTGCGTCAGCTCGCGCCGCTCGACCAGCGCGCCCGAGCGCCAGCCGCGCCCGTCCTCGACCTGTTCGTTGGCCAGCACGGTCATGTCCACGGGGTCCCAGTTCACGACCGCGTTCTTGCGATAGACGAGGCCCTTCTCGAGGAAGTCGAGGAAGAGCGATTGCTGCTGGCCGTAATACTCGGGGTCGCAGGTGGCGAATTCGCGGCTCCAGTCGATCGAAAGCCCGAGCGGCTTCATCTGGGCGCGCATGTCCGCGATGTTGGAATAGGTCCAGTCCTTCGGGTGGCCGCCGGAGGCCATCGCGGCGTTCTCGGCCGGCATGCCGAATGCGTCCCAGCCCATCGGATGCAGGACGTTGTGGCCGGTCGCTATCTTCTGCCGCGCGATCACGTCGCCCATCGTGTAGTTGCGCACATGGCCCATGTGGATGCGTCCCGAGGGGTAGGGGAACATCTCGAGCACGTAGTATTTCGGCTTGTCCGCCGAGCGTTCGGCACGGAAGAGGCCGGCGTCATCCCACGCCTTTTGCCATTTGGCTTCGATCTCGGATGCGGAATAGGCCATGATTCCCTGCCCCTGCGCTTAGGTCGTCTTCGGGAAGCGTGATATGCGGGTGGGCGCGCGGGGTCCAGTGGGAAGGGACGGCGCATCCGAAACGATCGAGGATCCGGCGGCGTTTTTCGACGGACAGGACCGCGACGGGCGGATATTGCTGAACCTGCTCGAAGAACCCCGAGCGAATCCACGGACGGAAAAGAGATAAAGACACCGCATGAAAATCCTCTTCATCCATCAGAATTTTCCGGGCCAGTTCAAGCATCTCGCCCCCGCATTGGCGCGGCAGGGGCATGAGTGCACGGCGTTGACGCTGAAGGTGGCCGAGGCGACGGAGTGGCAGGGTGTGAAGATGTTGCCCTACGGCCTGCCCAAGCGTCGCGCGCAGATGGTGCATCCGTGGCTTCTCGATCTCGACACCAAGGTCACGCGGGCCGAGGCATGCTGGCGCGCGGCGCGGGACATGCGGGCCGAGGGCTACGTGCCCGATCTCATCGTCGCGCATCACGGATGGGGGGAGCCCATGTTCCTGCGCGACCTGTGGCCGGAGGCGCGGATGGGCCTCTACTGCGAGCTTTATCACGAGGCGGGGTATCCGCATCTCGAGTTCGACCCGGAGTTTCCATCGGCCGACCCGGATATCGGACCGCTGCGCATCCGGTTGAAGAACATCAACAACCATCTGCATTTCCCGGTGGCGCAGGCCGGGCTGAGCCCGACGCGGTTCCAGGCGGATACCTTCCCGCCCGAGTTTCGCGACCGGATCACCGTGGCGCATGACGGGATCGACACCGCCTATTCGCGCCCCGATCCGGGCGTGTCGCTCAAGCTCAAGGGCCATGCCCCGCTTAGCCGCGCGGACGAGGTGATCACCTTCGTCAATCGCAACCTCGAGCCCTACCGCGGATATCACGTGTTCATGCGCGCGCTGCCCGCGCTGTTGAGCGAACGGCCGGAGGCGCGGGTCATCATCATCGGGGGCGACGAGGTGAGTTATGGCGCGCAGCCTCCGAAGGGTCAGACGTGGAAGCAGATCTACCGAGACGAGGTGCGCGGGCAGATCCCGGATGACGACTGGGACCGGGTGCATTTCCTGGGCCGCATTCCCCACGACCAGTTCACGCGCGTGCTTCAGCTTTCACGGGTGCATGTCTACCTGACCTATCCCTTCGTGCTGAGCTGGAGCCTGATGGAGGCCATGGCCTGCGAGGCGGCGATCGTGGCGAGCGACACGGCGCCGGTGCGCGAGGTGATCCGCGACGGCGAGACCGGGCGGCTGGTCGATTTCTTCGACCGCGAGGCGCTGGTCGAGGAAGTCTGCGGGTTGCTGGACGACGCGGAGGAGCGCGCGCGACTGGGGCGCGCGGCGCGGGCGATGATGGTCAGGGAATATGACCTCGCCACGGTGTGCCTGCCGCGGCAGATGGCGTGGGTCGAGGCGCTGGCCAAGATGCCGGTCGTATCGGGCCCTTGACCCGATCCGGCGCACGAGTCGGAAACGCACACCCCGTTCGTATCGTGGAAACGGTCGCCGGCGACCTGCGGCTCAGTAGCGGCCCGCGTTGATGCGCAGCTCGCGCGCGCGGCTCAGGATGGCATCCTCGACGGCGCGCTGTGTTTCGGTGCTCACCGGGCGGCCGCCGCGGGTTTGCAGCGCCACGTTGAGCGAGCGGGCGTCGAGCGCCGGATCGCTGATGAGGATCGTCGCGCGATAGGCCGTGCCGCCGCCCGGCGGGACGCCGTAGCCCGTCGAGATCACCCCGGTGAAGGGGTCCGCGGCCTGAATGGGCAGGAAGTCGAGCACGTCGAGCGACGCGGTCCAAAGGAAGCGGTTGACCTTGACCTGGTTTTTGCCGCCGCGGAAGATGTCGAGGATGGAGGTGCCCGAGTTCACGCGGCTCTTGGTTTCCCGTCCGCTGCTGACGGTATAGGCGTCGGGGTTGGTGGGGCCGATCTTGTCACGGCTGCACCCGGCCACGAGCGCTGCGCATGTCAGAGCCAGCAACACGGTCTTCGATGTGGAGAAGGTCATGTGGTCGTCCGCTTTAGCCTTTCCCTTCTACTACCGGGCGGCGCCGCATGGGGCAAGGCGTTAATGCAGGGGGGCCTCGTTCGGGGAATGGGACGTTGCAACAAGGTCGGCTTCGCGCCAGATTGAGCCGCGAGGCATGGAGCGAGAAAAGGGGGCCAGGATGGGATTGAGCGACATCAGAACGAAGATCGCGGACGCCGCCCGCGAGGCCGGCCGCGACGCGGGGGAAGTGTCCCTGATCGCCGTGTCGAAGAAGCAGCCCGACGCGCGGGTCGAGGCCGTTCTCGAAGAAGGCCATCGCATCTTCGGCGAGAATCGCGTGCAGGAGGCGGCGGCGAAGTGGCCGGGATTCCGCGAGCGGTTCGAGGGGATCGAGCTTCATATCATCGGGCCCCTGCAGACCAACAAGGTGCGGCAGGCGATGGAGCTTGCCCAGGCGATCCACTCGGTCGATCGTCCCAAGCTGGCCCGGACCATCGCCCGGATCGCCCAGGAAGAGGGGCATTGCCCCGATCTTTTCGTCCAGGTGAACACCGGAGAGGAGGAGCAGAAGGCCGGTGTCCTGCCGGACGACGCGGATGGGTTCATCGAGGAATGCCGGGAGCTCGATCTGCCGGTGAAGGGGCTCATGTGCATCCCGCCCGTGGACGAGGAGCCGAGCCTGCATTTCGCGCTTCTGGCCAAGATCGCGGCGCGCAACGGGCTCAAGGGCCTGTCGATGGGCATGAGCGGCGATTTCGAGCGCGCGATCGCGCTCGGTGCGACGCATGTGCGCGTGGGGTCGGCCATATTCGGGGAGCGCCCGGCGGAGGGGTGATGCCTCAGCCGCGCACGATGAGGCGGGTGCCGGGCGTGATCCGCGCGGCGATGTCGTGCAGGTGGTCGCGCCTCAGGCCGACGCAGCCGGCGGTCGGATAGCCGGGTCGCCGCCATTGATGCACGAAGATGCACGAGCCACGCCCCGGCACCGCGTCGGGCCAGTTCCAGTCGGTCGCGAGGACGAGATCATACATCGGATCGGCGCGGCGCATGACCTCGTGACCGTAAGCATGCGGCGCGCGTGCGAGGTGGTTGTAGGCCGGATCGTCGCTGTCGTCGGACCAGATGTCGCGGGGGTGGATCGGCTCGGCCCAGGGGGCGGGCGGCGCCATGCGGTCGGGGCGATAGAACATTCCGGTGATGTGATGAACGCCCACGGGCGTGGCCATGTCGCCCTCGCGCTTGTCGCGGGCAATGCCGCCCGCGCCGATAGTGCAGGGATAGAGCCGCCCGAGAAAGCGCAGGCCGCGCGGGGTCAGAACAAGGTCGAGCGGGGTCATAGCGACACCTCCGGGCGGAAAGCTTCGGGTATGGTGTCGCGGTCGTCAAGCACGAGCGTCGCCATGGTCTCGGCCACCTTGGGGGCCATGCCGAAGCCGATCTTGAAGCCGCCATTGGCGATGAACTGACCCGGGTGGAGGGGGTGCGGCCCGAGCATCGGCGCCCGCGAGCGGGAGCGCGGCCGCAGGCCGGCCCAGCGTTCCACCACGCGGGCGCCGTGCAGGATCGGGACCGCCTGCATGGCGCGGTCGATCAGCTCGTCAAGCTGCGCGTCGGTCGCGTGCGCATCGTCGAAATCGCGTTCCGAGGTGGAGCCGATCGCGGTGGTGCCGTCGGCGTGCGGGACGATGTGCAGCCCGTCCGCGAAAAGCTGTGGCCGGTCGCGCGCGTCGAAATGGAGAAGCGCGCCCTGTCCCTTGACCGCGCTGCCGACCGTCTTGCCGAAATGGACCGAGAGCGCCTCGAGATCGGCGATACCGGTGGCGTGGATCACACGGCCCCGGTCGGGGGCCTCGGCCGCGATCTCTCCGCCGCGGGCGCGGATGGCGGCGGCCAGCGCGGCGCAGGCCCGGCGCGGGTGGAGCCGGGCGCTCAGCGTGTCGAGGATGACCATGCCGGTGGGCGAGCGGGGCGCCCAGGGAACCCCGGCCTCGGGGAGGACGGACCAGGTGGCCGCATCGCCCCAGAGATCGCGCGCCGTCCCGGCCCGGCGATGGGCCAAGGCGAGAGCCGCGTCGTCCGCCACGGGCTGAACCCGGCCAAGCCGCGCGTAGCCGGGATCGACACCGCCGGTGGCCTCGACCGCGCGCCAGAAGGGTTCGGCCATGAGCAGGCTTTCGAGCTGAAACCGTTTCTTGTCGTTCCAGTTCTCGGGGACATGCGGGGCAAGTGCGCCCACGAGCCCCCCCGAGGCGCCCGCGCCGGGGCCGTGCGGGTCGACCACGCGCACCCGCGCACCGCGCGCGAGGCAGGTCCACGCGATCGAGAGACCGAAGATGCCGGCGCCGCGCACGGTCACGTCCACCATTGCCAATCCCCGCCCCTCCTTGCATGGTCCGCCGCGATGTGACCACCTTCTTAGAGGATGAGGCCATGCGGGGCCAGACGGCCGGACTTGAATGGCGCGACGGCGGCGTGCCGGTCTCGACCCGGTTCGACGATCCGTATTTCAGCCTCGAGAACGGGCTGGCGGAGACCCGGCACGTATTCCTTGCGGGCAACGGCCTGCCCGGGCGGCTGGGCGAGGGGTTCCGGGTGGCGGAACTGGGTTTCGGAACCGGGCTCAATGCGCTCACGCTCGCGCTGGACTGCGCGGCGATGGGCGGAGGTTGCGCGGTCCACATGACCTCGTTCGAGGCGTATCCGATGGCGGCGGAGGACATGGCGCGCGCCCTGGCGGCCTTTCCCGAGGTGGCGGGGATCGCCGATGCGCTGACCGGTCCGTGGCGCGAGGGTCGGCGCGAGCTTGTGCTGCCCGGCAACCTGCACCTTCGCGTCATCGAGGGCGACGCGCGCGAGACGCTGCCGGCATGGGACGGCATGGCGGATGCGTGGTTCCTCGACGGGTTTTCACCTGCGAAGAATCCCGAGCTCTGGGATGCGGACCTGCTGGCCGAGGTCGGGCGCCATACCGCGCCGGATGGAACGGTGGCGACCTATACGGCGGCGGGCTTCGTGCGGCGCAATCTTGCCGAGGCCGGGTTTGACGTGGCGCGGGTGCCGGGCTACGGGCGCAAGCGGCACATGACGACCGCGCGAAAGGTGGCGAGATGACCGAACAGAACGTGCGCCTCGGCATCCTGCTCATGGTGGCGACCACCTTCGTCTTTGCCGTGCAGGACGGCATCTCGAAACATCTCGCGAGCGAATACAACGTCTACATGGTGGTGATGATCCGCTACTGGTTCTTCGCGGCCTTCGTGATGACCATCGCCTCGCGGCAGGCCGGTGGCCTGCGGGCCGCCGCGCGGACCGAACAGCCCGTCGTGCAGACGCTCCGCGCGCTGCTTCTCGTCTCGGAGATCTGTGTCGCTGTCTACGGCTTTACCCTGTTGGGCCTGATCGAGGCCCATGCGGTCTTTGCCTCCTATCCGCTTCTCGTGGCCGCACTGTCGGGGCCGGTGCTGGGCGAATACGTGGGGTGGCGGCGCTGGGCCGCGATCGGGGTGGGGTTCATCGGTATCCTCATCATCCTCAAGCCCGGCCTGGGCGTCTTCAACCCCGCAGCCGTGGTGCCGCTGATGGCGGCGTTCATGTTCGCGCTTTACGGTCTGCTCACGCGCTACGCGTCGCGGCGGGACCGGGCCTCGACCTCGTTCTTCTGGACGGGGACGGTCGGATCGCTGGGAATGACGGCCGTCGGCGTGTGGTTCTGGGAGCCGATGGTGCCGGTCGACTGGGCGTGGATGGGGGCGCTTTGCGTGACGGGAGTGCTGGGGCATTTCACGCTCATCAAGTGCTACGAGGTGGCGGAGGCGAGCGCGGTGCAGCCCTTCGCCTATTTCCAGCTTGTCTTCGGGAGCATGCTGGGCCTCTTCGTCTTCGGCGAGACGCTCGAGGCGAACGTGTTGCTCGGCGCCGCCATCGTGGTGAGCGCGGGGCTTTTCACGCTCTGGCGCGCGCGCGTGGCGGCGTAGCAGGGGAGGACGTGGAATGTTTCGAGCGGCAGGACAACCCTTCATGGGCGCGCGCCCAGATGTCGATCCGGGCGCGGCGGACGTGGTGATCTTCGGTGCGCCGCATGGCACGCCCTACAAGGGTATCGACAACGGGGTATATGCCGGTGCGCCGGACGCGCTGCGCCGCGCGCTGGCGGTGGATGCGGGCTGGACCGACCATTGGGATTTCGACCTGGGCGGGCCGTTCGACGGGGAGGGCCGGATCGCCGTCGCGGATGCGGGCAACCTCGCGACGGTGCCGCAGGACGGGCCGGGAAACCGGCGGATGATCCGGGAGGCGACCGAAGCGGTCGCCGGGCGCGGGGCGGTGCCGATCCTGCTTGGTGGCGACGATTCGGTGCCGATCCCGTTCTTCAAGGGGCTGGCCGCGTGCGGGCCGCTGACGGTGATCCAGATCGACGCCCATATCGACTGGCGCGAGGAGCGGTTCGGCGAGCCGATGGGGTTCTCGAGCACCATGCGGCGCGCGTCGGAGATGGGCCACGTGGAGCGGATCGTGCAGGTGGGGATGCGTGGCATCGGCTCGGCCCGCGCGCGCGAGGTGGAGGAGGCGCGGGCGTGGGGCGCGCGGATCGTCATGGCGCGGGAGGTGCATCAAGCCGGGCTGGCGTCGGTGCTGGAGCACGTGGCGCCGGGGGCGGCCTGCGCGATCACGCTCGATTGCGACGGGCTCGACCCGTCGATCATGCCGGCGGTGGTGGCGCCCAGCCCCGGAGGGCTGAGCTATTGGCAGGTGGTGGACCTGATCCACGCGGTCACGGCGCAGGCGCGGCTTGTCGGCTTCGACGTGGTCGAGTTCGTGCCGGAGCGCGATCCGAACGGCATCGCCGCGCTGACCGCCGCGCGGATCGTCGCGAACGCGATCGGGTGCCTCGCGCGGGGCTGAGCCGCGCTTACATCTTGAGGACCGGGATGATCTGTTTCTTACGGCTCATAACGCCGGGAAGAACGACGGTCTCGCCCTCGACGGTGACGTCGAAGGATTTCTCGGCGATGGTCTTTACCAGTTCGTTCGGGACGAGAAGCGTCGCCTCCTCGTTGAGAATGTCGACGACGAAGAGCAGTACCTGATCGACGCCATCCTCGGCGGCGACGGTCTGCATGGCCTCGACCAGCCCGTCCTTGCGTTCGAGAACGACGCGCGGCGCCGTGGTCTCGAGCACCGAGACGCGGAATTTCGTGTCGCCCAGCTCGAATTCCTTGCTGTCCATGCGCAGAAGCTCGGCGTCCGAGAAGTCCGACACGTCGGACTTGGCGGCGAACATCTCGGCGGCGTAATCGTGCATGTCGAGATCGAGATCCTTGGCCAGGCGCTCGGCGGTGGCGCGGTCATGCGGGGTCGTGGTGGGCGAGCGGAATTCGAGCGTATCCGACAGGATGCAGGTGAGCGCGGCACCCTTCATCCGCTTGGGCATCTTGTCGAAGGCCTCTTCGTTCATCAGGTCGATCATGATCGTGGCCGTGCAGGCCAGGGGGCGCACGGTGATCGAAAGCGGCGCGCGGGTCTCGATCCCGCCGACGAGGCGGTGATGGTCGATGATGGCGCGGATATCGGCCTTGTTGATGTTCGCGGGCAGCTCGGCGGGATTGTTGGTGTCGACGATCACGCAGGGCTGATCGTCCTTCACGTCCGAGATGATCTGCGGCTTGGGCAGATCCCAGTATTTCAGCATGAAGGCCGCTTCGGTGTTGGGCTCTCCCAGGAGGGCCGGCTCGGCCTTCTCGCCCTCGATCTCGCTGAGATACCAGGCCCAGAGGATGGGCGAGCCGGTGGAGTCGGTGTCGGGGGATTTGTGGCCGAAAACGAGCGTGGTCATGGGATCATGTGTCCTTGGCGTGGGAAAACGATTTTGCGGCGTTATAGGCAAGCGCGGAGGGCTTGTCACGGGGGGCCGGGGGCGCGAGAGTGGGCATATGGGACGTGAGCGCGAAACCGAGCTTTACCCGCCGGTCAAGGCGTTTCTCGAGGGGCTTGGATACGAGGTCAAGGGCGAGATCGGCGCGGCGGACGTGGTGGCGATGCGCGGCGATGAGCCGCCGCTCATCGTGGAGCTGAAGACGGGGTTCTCGCTCATCCTGCTGCAACAGGCCATCGCGCGGCAGGCGGTCACAGATACGGTCTATGTCGCGGTGCCGCGCTGGAGCGGGCGCGCGGGGTGGCGGGCCTTTCGCGGCAACCTGGGGCTTTGCCGTCGCTTGGGGCTGGGCGTGATGACGGTGGCGGCATGCGGCACGGTCGAGGTCCATGCGGACCCGGCACCCTTCCAGCCGCGCAAGTCGCCCCGCAAGCTCGCCCGGCTGCGCGCGGAATTCGCGCGGCGTGAGGGCGACACGACGGAGGGTGGCACGCGCGGACAGGTGATGACCGCCTACCGGCAGGACGCGATCCGCGTGGCAGGCTACGTGGCCGAGGCCGGCGAGGCCCAAGGCGCGCAGATCGTGCGCGAGATCGGTGTCGCGCGGGCGACCGCGATCATGGCCGACAATCACTACGGCTGGTTCGTGCGGGTCCGGCGCGGGATCTACACGCTGACCGAGGAGGGTCGCGCGGCGATCACGGAGCGAAGGGAAGACGGGTGATCGCGAACCCTTCGTTGGCCAGGAGATTGAGCACGCCCGTATCACCCGGAAGATGCGCCGCACCTACTGCGATGAAGATGTCGCCCGAGAAATCCTTGCGTGTCATGCGGGAGGCCCAGTCGCGGTTGCGTGCGTCGAGAAACGCCGTCTCGAAGGTGGCAAAATCCTCGGCCGCTGTGGCGCCGCCATGCTCCAGCGATATCTTGCGCGAGAATTCCCAAAGCAGCGCGGTCTGCCCGGCAAGGTAGCGCGCCTTCATCGTGTGGGAAAGATCGTCGGGATCGACGTCGAAATCGAAGAAGAGACGCAGCATGTCGAGCTGTTTTTCCTGCGGGAAGCTGTCGAGGAGGCCGAGGATCGCGACCGCGTCCTCAAGCGAGCGGCTGGGGTTGCCGTTGGCCGCGGCGCGCGCGCCGATCAACTCGTCGATCCCCTTGGCTTCGAACACGCCCGCCTGCGCCTCGCAGGGGCCGACGCCCAGCAGCATCGCGGCCCAGATCGGCTTGAACCGGCTGGCGATGACGGGCGGGATGCCGCGTGCCCGGAATTCGGTGGCGAGCTTTTCCCAGTCTTCGTCGCCCAAAAGGTCGATGAGGGTGGGGCCGGAGGTGAGGAACATGAGCGAGGGATCCTCGGCCATGCGTTTCTGGAGCGCACGCGTGTCGTCGTTCGAGACCTCGAGCCACACGCTGTCGGCCGCGTCGATGAAAGGCGCGAGCGCCGCGAGGTGAGCGTCGGTCCGGTCATGCCGGAAGTGGTAGGTGCCGAAGAGCGTGATGCGGGTGTTGCCGCGCACCGCGTGCCACAGCAGACCCTCGGGATAGGGCATCCGCCCCGCGCGGTCGAGCAGGGTCTCGCGCTCGTGATCGGGCATCGCCTTGATCAGGTCGGTGCCCGCGCAGCGCGCCGCGGCCTGTCCCGCGGTGAGCACGAGAAGGAACGCAACGAGAGAGAGCTGCGTGAGGAGGGGCAGGATGCGGAACATGTGTCACCTCGATACGGGAACTGGGCCGAAGGTGCCTTACCCAGCCGCGAACGGCAACCTTCGCCCGCGTCAACCCGGATCGCGCCAGCGGTTGACGATCGGGTAGCGCCGGTCGAGCCAGAAGGCGCGTTTCGTCAGGCGCGGGCCGGGGGCGGATTGGAAACGCTTGTATTCGCTGATGAACAGCAGGTGCTCGACCCGTTTCGCGACATCGCGGTCGAAGCCCGCGGCGACGCAATCGGCGATGGAGCCGTCCTGGTCCACGAGGATGTGGAGGATCGCGTCGAGAACCGGGTAGTCGGGCAGGGAATCGCTGTCCTTCTGGTCGGCGCGCAGCTCGGCGGAGGGGGGCTTGTCTATGACGCGAGGGGGGATCACCTCGCCCTCGGGCCCCATCATCCAGTCGCGGTGATTGGCGTTGCGCCAGCGGCAGGTCTCGAACACGCGGGTCTTGTAGAGATCCTTGATCGGGTTGTAGCCGCCCGCCATGTCGCCGTAGATCGTGGCATAGCCCACCGCCACCTCGGACTTGTTGCCGGTGGTCAGGAGCATTTCGCCGAACTTGTTGCTCAGCGCCATGAGCATGAGGCCGCGCAGGCGCGACTGGATGTTTTCCTCGGTGAGGTCCGGCTCCGTTCCCCCGAAGAGCGGTGCGAGCGTCTCGGTCACGGCGGCGCGGGCGTCGGAGATCGGCACGAAGTCGTAGCGGCATCCGAGCTTCTCGGCGACGGCCTTCGCGTCGTCGAGCGAGGCCCGGGACGTGTATTCCGAGGGCAGCATCACGCAGCGCACGTTCTCGGGGCCGAGCGCGTCGGCGGCGATGACGGCGACGATGGCGCTGTCGATGCCGCCCGAGAGGCCGAGGAGCACCTTCTGGAAGCCCGTCTTGGCCATGTAGTCCCGCAGGCCGAGCGTCATGGCGTGATAGTCGGCCTCCCACGCGTCGGGCAGGGGCGCGCGGGCGCCGGGGTCGGCCCGCCAGCGATCGTCATCGCCGCGCAGCATGTCGAGATGGGCGATCGCCTCCTCGAAGGCGGGCATCTGGAGCGCGAGCTCTCCGCCCGGGTTGAGCACGAAGCTTGCCCCGTCGAAGACCTGGTCGTCCTGCCCGCCCACGAGGTTGAGATAGATGAGCGGCAGGCCGGTCTCGATCACCCGGCTGACCATGAGGTTGAGCCGCGTGTCCATCTTGCCGCGATAATAGGGCGAGCCGTTGGGAACGAGCAGGAACTCGGCGCCGGTCTCGGCCAGTGTCTCGGGCACGTCCTCGTGCCAGGCGTCCTCGCAGATCGGGCTGCCGATTCGGACGCCATCGAGGGCAAACGGGCCGCCGATGGGGGCGGACGCATAGAGGCGTTCCTCGTCGAAGACGGTCTCGTTCGGCAGATGGTGCTTGAGCACACGCCGCACCACCTTGCCGCCCGAGAGGATGTAGTAGGCGTTGAAGAGCTCGGCCCCCTCGAGCCAGGGGCCGCCGACCGCCAGGGCGGGGCCATCGGCGCAGTCGCGGGCCAGTTGCCCGATCGCGGCGATGGCGTGCTGATGGAAGGCGGGCTTCATCACCAGGTCCTGCGTGTTGTAGCCGGTAATGAACATTTCGGGCAGGGCGACGAGATCGGCGCCCGCCGCGCGTCCTTCCCGCCAGGCCGCGCGCACCTTGGCCGCGTTGCCGTCGATGTCGCCCACAGTGGCGTTGAGCTGGGCCAGCGTGAGGCGGAAGCGGTCGGGCATCTTGCGGCATCTCCGGGCGGCGGGATCGCCCTCGTGATTACCGGCTCGACCGGGCGAGGGAAAGCCGATTTCGGAAAAGTGCGTTGTCACCGCGTCGCGCGTCCACTAAATTTCCCCAGACCCGCGCCCCGGCGGCGCGGGGCGCGGGCAATCGGGGCAGGTTTGCATGAAGAATTCGGTCAGGAATGCGTGGGTGGCGGGTGTCGTTGTGGCGCTTGGCATCGGTCCGGCGGGGACGGCCTGGGCGCAGGACGACGAGATCCGCACGAAGCAGTATGACGACGGCGGTGTCTACGAGGGGACGTTCAAGAACGGGCTCCAGCACGGCACCGGCACCTATACCCTGCCGAACGGCTATACCTATACCGGCGATTGGGTGGATGGCGAGATCCGCGGCACGGGCGTTGCCCGGTTCCCCAATGGCTCGGTCTACGAGGGCGAGTTCGTGGCGGGCAAGCCCAACGGCGTGGGCAAGATCACCTTTACCGACGGCGGCACCTATGAAGGCACCTGGGAGGATGGCAAGATCACCGGCGAGGGTGTGGCCAACTATGCCAACGGGGTGCGCTACGAGGGCGGGTTCTCGAACGCGATGCATTCGGGGCGCGGCACCATGACGTCGCCCAACGGCTACGTCTACGAGGGTGACTGGGTGGCCGGAGTCAAGGACGGTGAGGCGAAGATCACCTATCCCGATGGCGCCGTCTACGAGGGCGAAGTCAAGAAAGGGGCGCGGCACGGGCAGGGCAAGCTCACCATGCCCGATGGCCTTGTCTACGAGGGCCGGTGGGTCGATGGACAGATCGAAGGTGAAGGCACGCTGACGCAGCCCAATGGCGATGTCTATGAAGGCGAGCTTTCGAACGGCAAGCGCGAGGGGCGCGGGACCGTCACCTACGAGAACGGCGATGTCTACGAGGGCGAGTTCAAGGACGACAAGCGCCACGGCCAGGGCACCTTCACCGGCACGGACGGCTACAAGTATACCGGCAGCTGGATGGATGGGCAGATCGCGGGCGAGGGGAAGGTCACCTATCCCGACGGCTCGGTCTACGAGGGGGAATTCGCGAACGACTTGGCGCATGGCACCGGCAAGATCACCTATCCCGACGGTGCGACCTATGAAGGCGAATGGGTCGAAGGCGTGATCGAGGGCGAGGGCAAGGCCACCTATCCCAATGGTCTCGTCTACGAGGGGAGCTTCAAGAACGCCCAGAACCACGGCTTCGGCACGATGACCTACGCCGATGGCTATCGCTACGAGGGCAACTGGGTCGAGGGCCAGCGCGAGGGCGACGGTGTCGCGACCTATCCCGACGGGACGGTCTATACCGGGCAGTTCAAGGCCGGCCAGCGTCATGGCGAGGGCGAGATCATCATGCCCGAGGGCTTTTCCTACAAGGGCGAATGGCGCGATGGCGAGATCAACGGCCAGGGTGTCGCGACCTACGCGAACGGCGACGTCTACGAGGGAAACTTCCGCAACGGCAAACGCCAGGGCGAAGGCACGATGCGCTATGCGAGCGGCGAGGAGGTGACCGGCACGTGGGTCGACGGTAAGCCCGACGAGGACACCATGATCGTCACGGGCGAGACCGAGGGCGGATCTGGCGAAGCCACGGCGGACGAGGCGGCGACGCCGTCTCCGCGCGGCGAAGCGGAAAGCACGGCGGAGGAAACCGCCGCACCGGACGCAAACGAGACCGAGCCGGCCGCCGAAATCGTCCAGGATCCGGCCGAGTAGACCTAGACGATCTCGCCCGCATCCAGCCGGTCGAGTATGCGCCGGGCGCCTTTCAGCACATCGCGGCGACGCTCCGCGTCCATCCGGTCCCAGGTCGCGAACATCTGGGCCATGCGCGGGTTCTTCTCGAACCGCTTGCGGTGCCGGTCGAGGAAATGCCAGTAGAGCAGGTTGAAGGGGCAGGCATCCTCGCCCGTCTTGTCCTTGACCTTGTAGGCGCAGGACGCGCAGTAATCCGACATCCTGTCGATGTAGTTGCCCGAACTCACGTAGGGTTTCGACGCGATGATGCCGCCATCGGCCCATTGGCTCATTCCCACGGTATTGGGCGCCTCGACCCATTCGTAGGCATCGACATAGACCGCGAGATACCATTCGTGGACCTGCCGAGGGTCGATCCCCGCCAGGAGCGCGAAATTGCCCGTGACCATCAGGCGCTGAATGTGGTGGGCATAGGCTTCGTCGCGGGTCTGCCCCACGGCGTGCGCCACGCAATTCATCCGCGTTTCGCCGCCCCAATACATCCACGGAAGATCGCGGTCATGATCCAGCACGTTGCGGGTGGGGTAGTCGGGTCCTTCGTGAAAGTAGAGGCCGCGCACGTATTCGCGCCACCCGATGATCTGCCGGATATAGCCTTCGGCAGAGTTGATGGGCACGCGATCCGCCTTCCATTCCTCCGCCACCCGTTCGCAGACCTCGAGCGGCGAGAGCAGGCCGAGATTGATGTAGGGCGACAGGAGCGAGTGGTTGAGAAAGCGGTCGTCGCAGAGCATCGCATCCTGGTAGTCGCCGAATTCGGGCAGTTGCCGTTTCGCGAAATGATCGAGCGCGCGCAGCGCCTGGGCCCGCGTGACAGCGAAAGTGAAGGGGCGCAGGGTGCCGAAATTGTCGCCGAAACGGTCCTCGACCAGCGCGAGCACGTCCTCGGTCACGTCGTCGGGCGTGAATTGCATCGGCTCGCTGCGGAAGAGGTCGCGGTCGGCGGGCTTGCGGTTCTCGTGGTCGTAGTTCCATTTGCCGCCGGCGGGCTCGCCGTCCTCCATCAGAAGGCCGGTCTTGCGGCGCATCTCGCGGTAGAAATACTCCATGCGCAGGCTCTTGCGCCCGTCGGCCCAGTCGTCGAACTCCCGCTGGCTTGCGATGAAGCGGTCATCGGGGAGGGTGCGGACCGAGAGGGGTGCGTTCTCGAGCGCCTCGCGCAGGCGCCATTCGCCGGGAGCGGTCGCGAGGATGTCGGTGGTTCCGTGTTCCTCGGCGCGGCGCATGAGTTCGCCCACGATGGATCTGGAGGCGTCGGGATCGTCGAGGCGGGTATAGGCCACGGTCCAGCCGTCATCCTCAAGCTCCTGTGCGAAATGGCGCATGGCCGATAGCACGAGCGCGATCTTCTTCGGGTGGTGGGGGACATAGCCCGTCTCGTCGGTGACCTCGGCCATGACCACGACGTCGGCGGATTTGTCGGCGTCGCGCAGCGCGGCGACATCGTGGCTCAGTTGATCGCCCAGGACCAGTACAAGCCGTTCTACCATTCGACCCGCTTCCCGGCCCAATCGAAGAAAAGCCCCGTATCCTGCGCCTCAAGACCTTCGATGACGCGCAGGAGATTCCCGGCGGCCTCGGACGGTTTTACCGAGGAATGGCGGCCGAGATACTTCTCGGTGAGGTCGGTGGCCACCGTGCCGGGGTGGAGGGTCACGCAGATCGACTGCTTGTGCGTGCGCCGGAGTTCGATGGCGGCCGTGTGGATCATCTGGTTGAGCGCGGCCTTGGCGGTGCGATAGGAATACCAGCCGCCGATGCCGTTGTCGCCGATCGACCCCACCCGCGCCGAGAGCGCGGCGAAAACCGCGCGGCGGTCGCGGGGGATGAGGTGCCGGGCGTGCTTGAGCACCATCGACGGCCCGATGCAATTGACCCTGAACTGGTCGAGCATGGCGCGGGGCGTCACCTGGTCGAGCGCCTTCTCGGGTTCGGCCCCGTCGATGACAAGCGCGCCGGTGGTGACGAAGATGAGATCGAAGGGCTCACCCAGCCGGGACAATGCCGCCTCGACGCTTGCCTCGTCGGTGATGTCGAGCCCGTCCTCGCTTCGCGACAGGGTGGTGACGGCCGTTCCGGCCTGACGCAGGCTGGCGGTGATCGCCTGACCGATCCCGCCCGACGCGCCGATGATGAGTGCGTTTTCCATGGGCGAAGACCTAGATGGCCGGACGGCGCGATCAATGCGCCACCCGGAAATTTCATCCGGTTCGCCGGCCGCGTCGCGCCGCTATTTGAGGGGTTTTCTTCGCGCGGCCGCGATCCTATAGTCGCGCGCATGACACGTAAGGGGCATATCGCGGATTTCACGCCTGGCGTTCGCCGGAGCCGTGCGCGTGCCCTGCTTCTCCTAAGCCGCCTCTGAGCGTGCCGTTCCCCGGCGCGACCGCTCAGAGGATGTGCCGTTTCGCGCCATGGGCTTAGGACAAGAAAAGAGATCAGACATGACCGACACGACGACGAAAACCCCTGTGAGCGACGGGGCGAAGGACAAGGTTGTCATCTTCGACACCACGCTGCGCGACGGTGAGCAAAGCCCCGGCGCGACCATGACGCATGACGAGAAGCTCGAGATCGCCGGGCTGCTGGACGAGATGGGCGTCGATATCATCGAGGCCGGCTTCCCGATCGCGTCGGAGGGTGATTTCCGCGCGGTGAACGAGATCGCCAAGCAGGCCGAGAACGCGGTGATCTGCGGCCTGGCGCGGGCAAACCTCAAGGATATCGACCGCTGCTGGGAGGCCGTGCGCGATGCGAAGCGGCCGCGCATCCACACCTTCATCGGCACCTCGCCGCTGCACCGCGCCATTCCCGACCTGACCAAGGACGAGATGGCCGACCGCATCCACGACACCGTCACCCATGCGCGCAACCTCTGCGACAACGTGCAGTGGTCGCCGATGGATGCCACGCGGACCGAGTGGGACTACCTCTGCCGCGTGGTCGAGATCGCGATCAAGGCCGGGGCCACGACGATCAACATTCCCGATACCGTGGGGTATACCGCGCCGGTCGAGAGCGCCGACCTGATCCGGCGCCTGATCGAGACGGTGCCGGGCGCGGACGAGATCGTGTTCGCCACGCATTGCCACAACGACCTCGGGATGGCCACGGCCAACGCGCTGGCCGCCGTCGCGGGCGGCGCGCGGCAGATCGAGTGCACGGTGAACGGCCTGGGTGAACGGGCGGGCAACACCGCGCTCGAGGAAGTGGTCATGGCGATGAAGGTGCGTGGCGACATCATGCCCTACACCACCGGCATCGACACGACGAAGATCATGCATATCTCGCGCCGGGTGGCGGCGGTGTCGGGCTTCAACGTGCAGTTCAACAAGGCGATCGTCGGCAAGAATGCCTTTGCCCACGAGTCGGGCATCCACCAGGACGGGATGCTCAAGAACGCCGAGACCTTCGAGATCATGCGCCCCGAGGATGTGGGGATGACCGGCACCTCGCTGCCCCTGGGCAAGCATTCGGGCCGCGCGGCGCTGCGCGCCAAGCTGAAGGAGCTGGGCCACGAGGTGGGGGAGAACCAGCTCAAGGACATCTTCGTGCGGTTCAAGGATCTGGCCGACCGCAAGAAGGAGGTCTATGACGAGGACATCCTCGCGCTGGTCCAGACCGCCGGTGAGGCGGAGATGCACCTGGAACTGATCAACCTGAAGGTCATCTGCGGCACCGGGCCGGCGGAGGCCGCGATCGAGATGGAGGTCGAGGGGGTGGAGCGATCCGCGACCTGCCAGGGCGACGGGCCGGTCGATGCCACCTTCAAGGCCGTGCGCGAATGTTATCCCAATGCCGCGAAGCTCCTGCTCTACCAGGTCAATGCCGTGACCGAGGGCACCGATGCGCAGGCGACGGTGAGCGTGAGGCTCGAGGAAGACGGCAAGATCGCGACGGGGCAGTCGGCCGATACCGACACCGTGGTCGCCTCGGCGCGCGCCTATATCAACGCGCTCAACCGGCTGATCACGCGGCGGGGCAAGACCGGGAGCGACAAGCCCGAAGTGAGCTACAAGGACCTGGCCTGACCGGGCCACGCCGCAAGGCAGGCGCGGGGCGTCGCAAATCGTCTGGACGCCCGCGCCACTTTGCGCGATAGCCGGTGGAGCCTTTGACCCGACCGAGGAGCGCCCGCCATGTCGACTGCCCACCTGGAAACCGCCATCGAAGCCGCGTGGGACGCGCGCGACACGATCACGCCCGCCACCGGCGGCGAGACGCGGCAAGCGATCGAGGACACGCTCGACGCGCTCGACAGCGGGAAGCTGCGCGTGGCCGAGCGCGGCGATGACGGTGAATGGCAGGTGAACCAGTGGGCCAAGAAGGCGGTGCTGCTGGGGTTTCGGATCAAGGACATGGAGATGCAGCCGGGCGGCCCGCAGGGCGGCGGCTGGTGGGACAAGGTGGACAGCAAGTTCGCCGGATGGGGCGACGCCGAGTGGAAGGCCGCCGGCTTCCGCGCGGTGCCGAACTGCATCGTGCGCAAGTCGGCCTACGTGGCGCCCGGCGTGGTGCTGATGCCGTCCTTCGTCAACCTCGGCGCCTACGTGGACGAGGGCACGATGGTCGATACCTGGGCCACGGTGGGCTCCTGCGCGCAGATCGGCAAGAACGTGCACCTGTCGGGTGGCGTGGGGATCGGCGGCGTGCTCGAGCCGATGCAGGCAGGGCCGACGATCATCGAGGACAACTGCTTCATCGGCGCGCGCTCGGAAGTGGTCGAGGGCTGCATCGTGCGCGAGGGGTCGGTCCTCGGCATGGGGGTCTATATCGGCAAGTCCACCAAGATCGTGGATCGCGAGACCGGCGAGGTCATGTATGGCGAAGTGCCTTCCGGGTCGGTCGTCGTGTCCGGGTCGATGCCGTCGAAGAACGGCGTGAACCTCTATTGCGCGGTGATCGTCAAGCGCGTCGACGAGCAGACCCGTTCCAAGACGTCGATCAACGAACTTCTGCGCGACTGAGCGACCGGAGAGCGACCGCGACCGGATCGAGCCGTGTCAGGGCGGCGCGTCGCATATGGCGCGCGCCTGCTCGGCCCCCGCGAGCGGCAGCTCGAGCGGCGCACGGGGCCGCATGAAAGGATCGGGCGGCGGGAGTACCGCGCGCAGCGCTCCGGGAAGATCGGGGTCGTCGAGGCCCCGGCAACGGATCCAGAGCCCGTTCACGGACACCGTCGCCGACCGCTCGGGCACGAGACAGACCGCCGAGGTGACGGTGCCGGTGGCGCAGCGCCGAATGCTGATCCCGTTCACCAGGTCGCCCGCGGCGAAGAGCGCGGCGACCTGTCCGCAGGCCTGTTGCGCGCGCCAGCCTTCCAGGAGGAGACGCTGGGCCGGCGGAAGGCGCGTCGCGGCCGTGGCGCCGAACACGCCGCGGCCGAACTCGATCGGGGCGAGGTCGCCCAGCGCGCGGAAGTGCAGCCGGTGCGTGGCGAGCAACGCGACCTCGTCGCCGCCGCGCGCGACCAGGTGATCGCCTGTCGAGAGCTCACCCGCGGGGCGCATCCCGTCGCGCGTGAGAACGGAGGTCGTGCCGTCGAGCGCAACAAGCCATGACACCATGAGCCGGGTGACCGCCGGATCGCCCGTCATGTCGCGACGGGCCGGGGCCGGCCCCGGGAGGGGCAGCAGCGGTGCGAGAGAGTCGAAGCGTGACGGCATGCGGGATCCGGGTGAGGCTGTGTTCGCGGAGATTGCCCGACGAATACGAATAATTTCTTAACCCGAGGCGCGACCCGAGCCGGAGAACCATCTCGATATGGCCCGGAACGGAGGAGACCGCGGGAACCCGGCGGGGAGGGACGGGTTGGCCTTGCGATGAAGCGTCTCAATCCCCCCCGGATCGTCGCGTGATCGACGATCTTTCGCTCGCATGGCTCTTGGCCGTGTTCGCGGTCGCAGCCCTCATCGTGGTGGCGGCCTCGATCCGGGCCACCGCGCTCGCCGATGTCATCGCGGACCGCACCCGGCTTGGCGAGGCGATGGCGGGCGGCATCCTGCTTGGCGGTGCGACCTCGCTCGCCGGGGTCGTGGTCTCGGTCAGCGCGGCCAGCAGCGGCGACGCCTCGTTCGCCGTCTCGAACGCGGTGGGCGGGATCGCGGCGCAGACACTCTTTCTTGCCGTCGCGGACACGTTGCACAAGAACGCCAATCTCGAACATGCCGCGGCGGAGCCTGCGAACCTCTTCCAAGCGGTGATGCTGCTCATCCTGCTGAGCCTGCCCATCGCCGCGATGGCGGGCCCGGACGTGGCGTATTTCGGCGTGCATCCCGTCTCGCTCGTGATGTTCATTGCCTATCTCTACGGTGTGCGCCTCTCGTCGCAGGTCAGCGACGAGCCGATGTGGCGGCCGGTCGAGACGCGCGAGACGCGCCATGACGAACCCGAGAGCGAGGCCGAGGCGCGCAAATCCGCCCGGAAACCCGCCATGATCTTCGTGGTGCTGGTCATGGTGATGGGACTTTCGGGCTGGGTGATCAGCCAGATCGGGGCGACCTTCATCACGCGCTACGGGCTTTCCTCGTCGCTGGTGGGTGCGCTGATGACGGCGATCATCACTTCGCTTCCGGAACTGGTCACGACGCTCGTCGCCGTGCGGCGCGGCGCGCTTCAACTGGCCGTGGGCGGCATCATCGGGGGCAACACGTTCGACACGCTGTTCCTCGTCGCGTCCGACGTGGCGTATCGCGATGGCTCGATCTTCGCGGCGGCCACGCCAAACGATCTCTACTGGCTGGCGACCGGGATGCTGATGACCGCGATCCTTCTGGGCGGGCTGATCCTGCGGCAACGCGACGGGCCGGCGCGGATCGGGGTCGAGAGCGTTCTCATCTTCGTGGTCTATGGCTGTGCGGTCGCGGTCGAGGTGGCGGGACTTGGCGGTTGACACCCCCGGGGCCGGGCGCGAAAGAGTGGCCATGAGCAAGGACAGACAGCAGAAGGTCTATACTCTCGTGGTCGAGATCGGGCGGAAGGCCGGTGACGGGCTTCCCGAGGGTGCGAGCGGTGCGGCGCTTGTCGTCTATGCGTCGGGCGTGGACGAGGCCGAGGCGGTGCGCGAGACGGTGGCGATCCTGAAGCAGGCGGATACCGCGCCCCTTGACGTGACCGGTTACGGCACGCTCGAGGAACGCGAGGCGGAAGGGCACGAGATCGACGCGGAGGAGCGTGCTTTGATGATGCGTGCGCTCGAGGAGAACGCGGTGATCGTGGCGCAGGTGACGCCCTTCGACGATTAGGCCCAAGACCCGCGCGAGGGTGGCCCGGCGCCTGTCAGGCGACCTTGGCGCGCACGAGGGTGATGGCCTCGAACGGTTTCAGCACAGGTGACAGCGGGCGCGCATGTTCGGGGAGCCGGGCGTGCCGGCAATGCGCGAGCACGCTGCGGGCGAGCGTCGCCTTGTCGCGCCGGAGGCGTCCTATGTAGAGGCTTTCGAGGCGGCATCCGTCGGTCAGGATCGCCTGGTGGCTCGGCAGGAGGACGTGGTGATAGGTCACCACGTCGGGCGCGTCCGGCGCCGGATCGCAGAAGAAGGCGGAACTGTCGTTGACCACGCAGCGCGCGGGGACGAGAACGGCCTCGGTGCCGAACATGTACTCGACGTCCGATCCTGACATGACGAGCCTCTGGTGGGACGCGACGAAAGTGTCGCGGTCGAGCCCGAAGAACGGGGCGCGAAGCCGCACGGGCCGGAACGCACCGCGCGCCGGCACGGTGAGGCGCACTGTCTGAAGGATCGGCACGACATCGCCGGCGGCCGTGCAGACGGTATCTCCGCGCCGCAGGAGCGACGCGCGCACCGGGCCATTGGGCGTCATCACCGGAACATGCGCGCCAAGCCCCGGCAACGGGCCCAGCGGATGCATGTGATCGGCCATCGCGGCGAAGACGACCTCGCTGTCCATCTCGCAGACGCCGCCCGCCTGTCCGAGCCGGCGCATGTCGGCGAGCGGGATGGGGCAGGCGCGCGACAGCTCGCGCGTGACGCGGTGTCCGTCGTCGAGCCCCTCGATCGTCAGCCGCGCCGCGCCCGCGGCGCAATCCCAGCAATAGATGATGCGCACGAGGTCCGAGCGCGCATCCTTGCCATGCGGGATCGTGGTGTGAAGAAGCTCGGAGCCGAAATTCTGTGCCAGCGTGACGCCGCCTCGCGGAAGGGCGCGGAGCGAGAAGCCGCCCTCGTTCGGGTAGGCGTGGCGGAAGGCGAGAAGGGTCTGGGGCCGCGAGGTGGCGGAGAAGCGCGTCTCGACCATGATCGTGCCGCGCCGGACGAGCGTGTCCGCGGACAGGTCGGGCGTTCGTGCCGAGCCGCGGCCCAGCCCGCCCGGGGCGTAACGCCCCCCGTCGTGGTCGGCGATGGCGATCCAGGCCATGCGTCTCAGGCGACCCGCGTGAGGGCCGGCGTGAGAAGCGCGGCCTCGTAGGGCTTGAGCGTCCTGCGCGCGGCGGGGCTGTAGCCTGCGCCGGTCGCCGGGTCGATCTCGGGGAAAAGGGTGCAGATCTCCTCGACGATCTCCGCCTCGAAACTGTTGGCGAACTGGGGACCGGGCAGGAAGCTTTCGGTTTCGAGCCCTTCGGAAAAGACGACCTCGTGCCGGTCGAAGAGGATATGGACGTAATCGACCATGCCGCCCTCGACGCGGCGGATGGTGCGGTCGTTGACCAGGTCGCGCGCGGCGACGAGCACCTCGTCCTCGCCGAAGAGCAACTCGGCCACCGCGTCGCGAATGAGCACCCGGTGGAGCGGCGAGAGGAAAAGCCGACCATGCCGGCCCAGCGTGTTGGGGGCGAAGTGGATCGGGGCGAAATCGCCCTTGGCGGGCACGCGCCGCTCGCCGATCCAGCGAAGCGGTTGCGGGCCGTTGTCGCGGGTGAGAACGAGGTCGCCGGGGGCCAGCGTCTCGATCGGCACCTCGCCATCCGGTGTCCTGATCCGGGTGCCCGCGACGAAGCACGGCACGGAATCGACCAGCACGAAGGCGGTGTCGGTCTGGCCGGTCTGGTTGCTGACCTCGTAGGTGAAGTTGAACTGCTCGGTGTCGCCGTCCCCGGTCACGGTAAGGGTGCCGTCGTAGTTGAGCTGCACCGTCTGCCCGGTCGAGAGGGTGACGCTGTCGCCGGGGTTCACGGCCTGGTTGTTGATATGGGTCACGACCATGGTGCCAAGGCCATTGTTCGTGTCGTTGCCCAGCACGTCGATGATCTTGGACCCGGTTGGAAAGAGGTTGGTGCTGTCGTCACTGGCGATGAGCGTGGTCTGAACGCTGTCGGCCGCGACGAGGAGCGTTGAATCGTAGCGGTTGTCGAGCACGTCCGCGATGCCGATGCGGATCGAGTTGACCTGGCCGCTGTTGACCGGGATCTTGAGCGTCAGTTTGACGGTGAAGCCGTCCATCTCGGTGTTGTACTGGTCCGAGGTGTTGTCGATGAAGAGGTTCTGGTTGGCACCGGCATTGAGGTTGTTGGGGTCGACATCGCCATCGCCCACGCCGAGTTCGACCTGCGTGCCGTTGATCCAGACGCCGACGAAGTCCTGGTAGGCGCCGACCGCGTATTCGGGATATTCCTCGGACGCGAAGACGAACTGCATCGTCATCATGTCGCCCGTGGGGGTGAAATCGACGTCGAGATAGGAGGCGTCGTAGGTGTTGGTGCCCGCGGCCGCGTTGAAGTCGGGATTGTTGTTCTCGCCCGAGGAATTCGTGGTGCGGTTGCTGTAGTAGTTCGACTGCGAGCCGTTATTCGTGAAGCCGCGCACATCGCCGGTCGAGAACATGACCCCCCGGTCGCCCGGCATGACACCGGGAGAGATCGCATCGCCGTTCGACCATATCCCCGAGCTGTCGCGGTCGCCGGTATAGGACGCGCTGTTGATGGTGACGCCCGACCCGAAGATTTCCTGCGCCATCTGCACGGCACTGGCATTGCGGTCGATGGGAATTTCTACGCCTGCAACCATGTCTCTATCTGCTCCGGCCTCGCGGTGGGAGACAGCGCAACATGGCGATGGGCCGCGGAGAAATTCCGCGAAATCTGGGCCGGATTTTTCGTGCCTGCTCGACCCTGTGGCCTTTGCGGCCTGCCTGTTACCCTGCCTCGGGTGTCATTGTTTTGCCTCAATTTAGGCTAGCAAGGCGCTGAATTGGTAACTTTTTTATCGTCCGGGGCGCGATGAGGGAAACCTGTGGCATCTTTGCGCAGGGGGCGCAGGCGCGGCGATTGCGAGGGGCGGGCAAACCCGCTACGCCGGAAAACAAGTCCAGACCCGGAGGAAAGAGAGATGAGCGACACCCCGACGGATCCCGTCGCATTGACCGCGGAGCTTGTGCGCTGCGCATCGGTCACGCCCGAGGAGGGCGGCGCGCTGCGCCTGTTGCAGGAGCGCCTCGAGGCGGCCGGGTTCGACTGCACGCGGGTCGACCGGGAGGGCATCGCCAACCTTTTCGCGCGCTGGGGCGGAAAGGGCGCGGCGCGCAGCTTCGGGTTCAACGGGCACACGGACGTTGTGCCGGTGGGCGACGAAAGCGCGTGGAGCGTCGATCCCTTCGGGGCCGAGATGCACGACGGCTATCTCTGGGGGCGCGGGGCCACGGACATGAAATCGGGCGTCGCGGCCTTCGTGGCGGCGGCGATCGACCATGTTCGCGGCGCGCCGGCAGGGAACGGGGCGATCCTCCTTGCCATCACGGGCGACGAGGAAGGCGATGCCGAGCACGGAACGCGCGCGCTTCTCGACTGGATGGAGGCGCAAGGCGAGGCGATGACCCATTGCCTTGTGGGCGAGCCCACCTGCCCCGACCGCATGGGCGAGATGATCAAGATCGGGCGGCGCGGCTCGATGACCGCGTGGATCACCGTCAGGGGCGAGCAGGGCCATTCGGCCTATCCGCATCGCGCGAAGAACCCGCTGCCCGCGATGGCGCGGCTGGTGGATCGGCTGTCGTCGCACCCGCTGGACGAGGGCACGGAGCATTTCGACGCCTCGACCCTTGCGGTCGTGACGATCGATACCGGGAACCCGGCGACCAACGTCATCCCCGCCGAAACCCGCGCGACGGTGAACATCCGGTTCAACGACGCGCATAGCGGCGAGAGCCTGACCGCGTGGTTGCAGGACCATCTGGACCGCGTGGCGCGCGAGTTCGATGTCGAGGCGAGGATGAGGGTAAAGGTAAGTGGTGAATCATTTCTTACCCCGCCGGGAGAGCTGTCATCGCTGGTCGCGACTGCGGTCGAGGCGGAGACCGGCGTGGCGCCGGTCCTTTCGACATCGGGCGGCACGTCGGATGCGCGCTTCGTGCGCGATCATTGCCCGGTGGTGGAATTCGGCCTTGTCGGGCGCACGATGCACCAGGTGGACGAGCGGGTCGAGATTGACCAGATCACGCAACTCAAGGCCATTTACGCGCGTATCCTGCGCGATTACTTCTCCTGACGGCACATGCGGGGGCAGCTCTACATCATGCTGAAAGAGCCGCGCCCCGGCCGGGTCAAGACGCGGCTCGGACGCGAGATCGGCATGGTGGAGGCCGCGTGGTGGTTTCGCCACCAGGTGGGGCGCCTCTTGCGCGAGGTCGAGGACCCGCGCTGGTCGGTGACGTTGGCCGTGGCGCCGGAGGGCGCGATGACCTCGCGGACCTGGCCCGCGCATCTGCCGCGCGTGGCGCAGGGCCAGGGCGACCTGGGCGCGCGGATGGCGCGGGTCATGCGGCACGCGCGGCCCGGCCCGGCCTGCGTGATCGGTGGCGATGTGCCGGGCGTGCGGGCGCGCCATATCGCCCATGCTTTCAAGGTGTTGGGGCGCCACGACGCGGTGTTCGGCCCGGCGGAAGACGGAGGCTTTTGGCTGGTGGGCTGGCGCGGGAGGCGCGCCCTGCCGCCGCGTCTCTTCGAGGGGGTGCGGTGGTCGAGCGAGCACGCGCTTTCGGACAGTATCGGGACGCTTGGAGGGGCCTCTCACGCGCTGGTGGAGAGGTTGCGCGACGTGGACGACGCGGACGACCTGGCCCGCGCCGGAACCTGAGAGGGCGCGATGGCGGTCAGATCTCGATGGGTTTCATCACCTCGGGTTCGATCACGTTCACGCCCAGCAGGGCCTCGACCAGCGCCTCGGCGGATTGTTCGAGGACCGGGAAGGTCTTGTAGTGGCAGGGGATCACGGTCTTGAAATCGAAGAATTTTTTCGCCGCGTAAGCTGCGCGTTTCATGTCCATGGTGAAATGCCCGCCGGCGCAGAGGATGCCGATATCGGGTGCATGGAGATCGTGAAAGACGCCCATGTCGGCCATCACGTCGGTGTCGCCCGAGACGTAGATCGTGTGGCCCTCGCCTGCGATGATGAAGCCGCATTCGGTGCCCGGAACATGGGGGCCGTCATCGGTGGAGAAGCTCGAGGAATGGGTGGCATGGACCATGGTGACGGAGACGTCGCCGATGCTGATCGTGCCGCCCTTGTTGAAGCCGATTACCTCAAGGTTTTCAGTGGCTTCCCAATGGCTCATCAGGTCGAACTGACCCACCACGGTGAGGCCCTTCCTGGCGATCTGGACGACCTCGGAGGCGTGGTCGAAATGGGCGTGGGTGAGCAGGATGTGGCTGGCGCCCCGGATGGCCGCGTCGTGGTGTTTCTCGTCCAGCATGGGATTGCCGTCGAGCCAGGGGTCGATGAGCAGGGTTTCGCCAGCGATTTCAAGGCGGAAGGAGGAATGGCCGAGCCACGTGATGCGCATGATGATCTCCTGTGATTGGGTGGTCGACCCTGAGGATAGGGCGCTCGTGGACCCGCGGCAAACGAATGGTTAATCCGCCGAACCCCACGTCGGTATCCACGTCGGTATCCATGTCGGTATCGCGTCGGTGGAGGGTGAGTCGCACCAATCGTTAACGGGGCGCGCGTTCTCGGGGCCCCGCCGCCCGCCTCGGTGCTTGCGAGCGGGCGCGGGGGGCGGTAAACGCGGGGCCGGAACAGGCCGGGAGATTTCAGCCATGTCGATTGACCGCGAAACGGCCGCGCGCGTGGCCAAGCTCGCCCGTATACGGGTCGAGGACGAGGCGCTGCCCGCGCTGGCGGAAGAGTTCAACACGATCCTCGGTTTCATCGAGCAGTTGAACGAGGTGGACGTGACCGGCGTCGAGCCGATGACGAGCGTGACGCCCATGCGCCTCAAGCGGCGCGAGGACAAGGTGACGGACGGACACCAGCAGGAGAAGGTGCTGGCCAATGCACCCGATGCGCGAGAGGGGTTCTTTGCGGTGCCGAAGGTGGTGGAATGACGAGCGATCTGAACAGGATGACCATTGCCGATGCGCGCGACGCCCTGCGCAAGGGGGACGTGACGTCGCTCGAGCTGACCGAGGCGTGTCTCGGCGCGATCGAGGGAGCGGGCGCGCTGGGCGCCTTCGTGCATCACACCCCGGACCTCGCGCGGGAGCAGGCGAGGGCGGCGGATGCGCGGCTGAAGCAGGGGGATGCGCCGGCGATGTGCGGCATTCCGCTGGGCATCAAGGACCTGTTCTGCACCAAGGGCGTGCCGAGCCAGGCGGCGAGCCGCATCCTCGAGGGATTCCGGCCGGAATACGAATCGACCGTGACCAGCCAGCTTTTCGACGCGGGCGCCGTGATGCTGGGCAAGCTCAACATGGACGAGTTCGCCATGGGGAGCAGCAACGAGACGAGCACCTATGGCAACGCAGTGAACCCGTGGCGGCGCGGGAACGATGACGCGCAGCTGACCCCCGGCGGATCGTCGGGCGGGTCGGCCAGCGCGGTCGCCGCCGACCTGTGCCTGGGCGCCACCGGCACCGACACGGGCGGGTCGATCCGGCAACCGGCGGCCTTCACCGGCATCACCGGCATCAAGCCCACCTACGGGCGGTGTTCGCGCTGGGGCATCGTGGCCTTCGCCTCGAGCCTCGACCAGGCGGGGCCGATGACGAAGAGCGTGCGCGACGCGGCGATCATGCTCGAGGCGATGTGCGGCCACGATCCGAAGGATTCGACGAGCGCCGACCTCGCCGTGCCGGATTTCGAGGCGATGCTGACGGGCGACATTCGCGGCAAGGTGATCGGCATCCCGCGCGAGTATCACATGCATGGCATGCCCGAGGAGATCGACGACCTGTGGGCCAAGGGCCGCGAGATGATGGCGGACGCGGGCGCGGAGCTTCGCGAGATCAGCCTGCCGCACACGAAATACGCGCTGCCTGCCTATTACGTGATCGCGCCGGCCGAGGCGTCCTCGAACCTCGCGCGGTATGACGGGGTGCGCTACGGGCATCGCGCCAAGCTCGAGGCCGGGGACGGCATCACCGAGATGTACGAGAAGACCCGAGCCGAGGGTTTCGGAGCCGAGGTGCAGCGGCGCGTGATGGTGGGCACCTATGTCCTGTCGGCGGGGTTCTACGATGCCTATTACAACCGCGCGCGGAAAGTGCGCGCGCTCATCAAGCGCGACTTCGACGAGGCGTTCGACGCGGGTGTCGATGCGATCCTGACCCCGGCCACGCCGAGCGCGGCCTTCGGCCTTGGCGAGATGAAGGATGCGGACCCGGTGCAGATGTATCTCAACGATGTCTTCACCGTCACGGTGAACCTTGCCGGGCTGCCGGGCATCTCGGTGCCCGCGGGACTGGATCGGCAGGGGTTGCCGCTGGGTCTGCAACTGATCGGGCGGCCGTGGGAAGAGGGCGACTTGCTGAATTGCGCCTACGCGCTGGAAGAGGCGGCGGGGTTTGTGGAAAAACCCGCGAAATGGTGGTAGATGCCTGTCGGATGGGCCCGACCGGCCCCTGCGACATCGAAAGGGTGTGAGTGACATGCGACGCGTATTTGCGGGATTGAGCCTATTGGCGCTGGCGGCCTGCGGAACGGCCATTCCCGAGAGCAATCCCGAGCGGGGCTCGGGCGTCGGTTTCGGCAATTACGACACCTATGCCGCCGAGAAGGCGCGGCGCGACGCGGCGCTGGCTGGTGACACCGCCCTGCCGCCCGCGGGTGCGATCAGCGGCGAGCAATCCGAGGGTGCGCTTGCAAGCGCGGCGGCGGCGAGCACCACGGCGCAGACGGGCGACGTGGGGGCCGACACGCTTGCCGCGCTCGACGCCACGGACCGCGCGCGGGCCGAGGCCAATTCGGGCGAACTTCCGCTCGAGGCCGATCCGGCGAACCCGCCGCCCACGGTCTCGAACGCGGCCGGGATCAGCCAGGAGAACGATTTCGACGCCGTGGGCGCGGAGCGTTCGATCGAGGAGGACAAGGCCCGTGTCGCCGCGAACCGCGCGCAATACGAGGTGGTCCAGCCCAAGGCGCTTCCGGCGCGGACGGGCGACCAGGCGCCGAACATCGTGGCCTATGCGCTTCAGAACAAGCATCCGATCGGCACGCAGGTCTATCGGCGTCTGAACCTCGCGAGCGGCAACCGCTATGCCCGGAATTGCGCGCAATACCCCTCGGCCGACAAGGCGCAGGAGGATTTCCTCGCCTCGGGCGGGCCGACGCGGGACCGCAAGGGGCTCGACCCCGATGGTGACGGGTATGCCTGCGGCTGGAACCCCGCGCCGTTCCGCACCGCGGTGGGGGGCTGAGGCCGGGATGACCGGGCTGCCGGAGGGGATGATCCGGCGCCGCTCGCCCAACCAGGGGGTGCGCGCCTGTGCGCCCGACGCGATCATCGTGCATTTCACCAACATGGCGACGCCCGAGGCGGCGGTCGAGCGGCTTTGCTGTGCCGAGGCGGGTGTGTCGTGCCATTACGTCATCGCGGAGGACGGGCGGTGCTGGCAGCTTGTCGAGGAAAAGGCGCGCGCGCATCACGCGGGGCTTGGCGGTTGGGGCCGGATCGCGCAGGACATGAACAGCCACACGATCGGCATCGAGCTTGCCAATTCCGGCGTCGTGCCGTTTCCCGAGCCGCAGATGCGCGTGCTGGAGCCGATGCTGCGCGGGATCATGGCACGCTGGGAGATCCCGCCCGAGCGGGTGATCGGCCATTCGGACATGGCGCCCGACCGCAAGGACGATCCCGGCCCGCGTTTCGACTGGCGCAGGCTGGCGCGGCAGGGCCTTGCCGTGTGGCCGGAGACCGGGGAGCGCGGGGACGAGGACCCGGGCGCGTTCCGGGCGCTGGCCACGGCGGTGGGATACCGGCCGGAGTTCTCGGACGAGGACGTGCTGAAGGCGGTGCGGCTGCGGTTCCGGCCCTGGGCGCGGGGGCCGCTCGGGGCGGGCGATATCGCCGTGCTGCGGGACGTGGCCGCGCGGTTTCCCGTTGACCGGCAGGGGGCGGATGCCTAGATCGGGGATGCGCGGAGGGGCGGATGGCCGCGGCGTGGCATTTGGTGCCTGAATTTCGACCGGGGCTGCTGACGTGTTTTTCCTTTGGAAAAGCCACTTTCGCAGCGGATGCGAAATTTGGGTTCCCAAATTTCGCGTCGAGGAAAGTCCGGACTCCACGAGGTAACGGTGCCGGGTAACGCCCGGCCGGGGCAACCCGAGGGAAAGCGCCACAGAGAACAGACCGCTTTGGGCGAATGCATCGCGTTCCCCCCGAGCAAGGGTGAAACGGTGGGGTAAGAGCCCACCGCGGGACGGGCAACCGGACCGGCATGGCAAGCCCCACCGGGAGCAATGCCGAATAGGGATCGCGCGCGGGGGACATCCCCCGCAGGCCACCTCGGCCCAGCAGATCCGGGTAGGCAGCTTGAGGCGCGCAGGCAACTGCGCGTCCAGATGAATGGTCATCCCGGGCATCGTCTTCGGGCGATGCCTACGACAGAATCCGGCTTACAGCCCCTCCGCGCATCCTCTCCCGCCGCAAAAGCCGCTTGTCGCCCCCTGCGCGGCGGGCCATGAAGGCGCGTCGAACCACGCGGTGCGGGCCCATGTCCTATGTTCTTCTCATCATCGTGGTCCTGTCATGGGGCCTGTCGTGGTTCGCGATCACCCTCCAGGTGAGCGAGGTGGGGCCGGGCGTCGCGGTGGCCTATCGCTTTGCGCTGGCGGGCGGGCTGCTCATGGCGGGGCTGGCGGCGACGGGGCGGCTCCGGGTTATCCCGTGGCGCGCGCATGGCTGGCTGCTGGTGTTGGGGGCGTGCCTGTTCAGCCTGAATTTCTATGCCTATTACATCGCCGCGCATTACGTGGCCTCGGGCATACTGTCGGTGGTCTTCGCGACGGCGGCGATCCATAACGCGGTCAATGCGCGGATCTTCCTGCGCGAGCCGCTCGACCTGCGGGTGATCGGGGCGGCGGTGGCGGGGATCGCGGGCCTTTTGCTGCTCATCTGGCCCGAATTGCAGGATACCGCGCTGCGCACCCGGGTCTGGATCGGGTTGGGCCTGTCGCTCATGGGCACGTATTTCTTCTCGCTGGGCAATCTCGTCTCGGCGCGGATGGGGCAGGCCCATGACCGGGCGAGCCTCGTTGCCTGGGGCATGCTCCATGGAGCCGCGATCGCGGGGACGGTGGCGCTCGTGACCGGGGAGGCGTTCACCCTGCCGCGCGCGCCGGTCTTCTGGGGCGCGCTCATCTTTCTCGCGGTCATCTCGTCGGTGCTGGCCTTCCTGAGCTATCTCGCGCTCATCGCCCGCGAAGGCGCGACGCGGGCCGCCTATGCCACGGTGCTGTTTCCGCTCATCGCGATGAGCGTCTCGACCCGGTTCGAGGGCTACGAATGGGGTGCCGGCGCGCTCCTGGGGCTCGCGCTGGCGCTGGGTGGAACGGCGGTGGTGTTTTCGCGTCCGCGGGGCGAAAGGGTGGTTGACTCGGGGGCCGATGCGGGTAAAAGGCGGGCTTCACGATGAGATTTCACGGGAACGAGGCCGCCGTGCCGCCCGTCTGCCAGGAGAACACCAATGGCGAAGCCGACGACCATCAAGATCCGCCTGAACTCGACCGCGGACACGGGCCATTTCTATGTGACCAAGAAGAACGCGCGCACCATGACCGAAAAGATGGTCGTGCGTAAATACGACCCCGTCGCGCGCAAGCATGTCGAATACAAGGAAGGCAAGATCAAGTAGATCCTGCCCCTTTCCACGGATTGAGAATAGCCGCGCCATGGTGAGCGCGGCTTTTCCGTTTCTGGTCGGGTGGTCCGGGCGAACCGATGGGAAACCGTCCTTCGCCCGAAGCGGCGCCCCGCTCAGTTCGGGCGGTTGGCCCCGATGAACCAGGCATCCTTGTCGACCGTGCGGCTCGCGCCGGTCAGAAGGTCGGCGGTGTCCTCGTCACCGGCTTCGCCCGCCGTGTCGATCGCCTTGCGCAGGCGGCCGCCCAGCGCCTTGAGCCGGTCGGTGAGCGCGTCGAGATGCGCCTTGATGTCGGTTTCCTCGACCGGGTAGGCCTCCATCGGGGACGCGTCCGAGACCACCTGGCTGGTGCCCTTGGCGACGCCGCCCAGCACGACGGCGCGCTCGGCCATCTCGTCGGAGATGTCGCGCAGGCGGTCGGCAACCTCGTCGAGAAGTTCGTGGACGCCGATGAAGTTCTGGCCCTTCACGTTCCAATGCGCCTGCTTGACGGCGAGCGTCAGGTCGACGGTCTCGGCCAGGCACTCGTTGAGCAGGCCGACCATCTTCTTGGCGGTGTTGTCCTCGATACCGGATGCGAATTTCTCGGGCATGACATGTCTCCTTCTGTTGATGACATCGTTCGGCCGGTCAACGTGCGAGACGGGTTTCGGTTCGGTGTCCGCGCGCGGTATTCGCCGGGCTGCGACGTCAGGCCGCGCCGGCGATGCGGTGGCGGGCGTCGATCGTCACCGGAAAGTTCACCGAACGCGCGATGAAGCAGACATCGTGGATCTCGTGGTGGATGGCCTCGGCGCGTGCCGTGTCGGCACCCGCGCGCAGGACGATCTCGGGGCGCAGCGTGGCGCGCAGGAAGCGGCCCGCGCCGCCGGGCTGCACCTCGCCCACGGCGAGGGGCGTGTCGGCGTAGCTTTCGACGACGAGGCCCGCATCGCTGGCAAGGTGCAGGAACCAGAGCATGTGGCAGGCCGAGAGCGCGGAGATGAGCAGGTCTTCGGGATTGTGCAGCGTCGGATCGCCGCCAAGCAGCGGATCGTTCGAGCAGCGGATGACGGGCTTGCCCGGTGTCTCGACATTCCAGGTGCGGGCATAGGCGCGGTAATGCGCCGTGCCCTGGCCGCGATTGCCGGTCCAGACGATGCGCGCGGTATAGTCATGATCGGCCATGGGCGCCCCCGAAGGTGATGACCTCGGCCTCGGTGACGACCATGTCGAGCGGTTGATCCGTGGGTTCGAGCGGCAGGTTCTCGGCCTCCTGCGCGCCGTAGGCGAAGCCGATGGCGAGCGTCGCGCGCCGGGCGCGCAGGCGCTCGAGCGTGCGGTCGTAGAAGCCGCCGCCATAGCCCAGCCGCCCGCCCGCGCGGTCGAAGGCCACCAGCGGCACGATGAGAAGCTCGGGCTCGAAGAAATCCTCGCGGGCGGGGATGCGCGCGCCGAAGGGGCCGTCGACCATCTCGCAGCCCGGCTCCCACCGCGAGAACCGCAGCGGCTCCCCCTCGGCCACGATCACGGGGACGCCGACAGGGCCGTGCGCCGCGGCCTCGGCCATGGCGGGCAGGGGGTCGATCTCGGTGCGGATCGGCATGTAGCCCGCAAGCGGCACGCCGCGATAGCCCGCGAGCACCTCCGACAGCCGCCCCGCCGCGCCGGGCGTGGCCATGGCATGCGCCGCCTTGCGCCGGGCAAAGGCCGCGCGCCGCGCCTCGGTCTTGATCTGTCCCGGGTCGCTCACAGGAGCCACATCGCCGCGAGACCGAGGAAGGCGAAGAAGCCCACCACGTCGGTCACGGTCGTCACGAAGGCGCCCGAGGCGAGCGCCGGATCGACGCCCATCCGTTCGAGCAGGACCGGGATGACCGTTCCGGCGAAGCCCGCCACGACGAGGTTGATGACCATCGCGGCGCCGATGACGTAGCCGAGTTCAGGGCCGCCGAACCAGATCACCCCGACGATGCCCATCACGAGCGCGAAGGCGAGCCCGTTGACGAGGCCCACCAGAACCTCGCGCCGGATGACGCGCCACACGTTGCGGCCTGTGAGATCGCGTGTCGCGATGGCGCGCACCGCGACGGTGAGCGATTGCGTCCCCGCGTTGCCGCCCATCGAGGCGACGATGGGCATCAGCACCGCGAGGGCCACGAATTTCGCGATCGTCGCCTCGAAGATCGAGATGACCATCGAGGCGAGGATCGCCGTCAGGAGGTTCACCGCGAGCCAGGGGAAGCGCTGTTTCGTGGTCTCGACGATGTTGTCGTTGAGGCCGCCCTCGCCGACGCCGGCGAGGCGCAGGATGTCCTCTTCGTGTTCCTCGTCGAGCACCGCCATGGCGTCGTCGATGGTGATGACGCCGACGAGGCGGTCATTCTCGTCCACCACGGGCGCCGAGATGAGATGATACTGGTTGAAGGCATAGGCCACGTCTTCCTCGTCCTGCGTGACGGGAATGACGTGAAACGTCTCCTCGGCCAGGGTCGAGAGCAGCACTTCGCGCCGGGAGGCCATGAGCTTGCCCAGCGTGACGTTGCCCACCGGGCGCAGCCGGGGATCGACGAGGACGATGTGATAGAACTGGTCGGGCAGTTCGTCCTGGTCGCGGAGATAGTCGATGGCCTCGCCCACGTTCCAGTGTTCCGGGGCCATGACGACCTCGCGCTGCATGAGGCGGCCGGCGGAGTATTCGGGATAGGTGAGCGATTGCTGCACCGCGACGCGGTCACTGTCCTCGAGCACCTCGAGGATGGCCCGCTGGCGGTCGTCCTCGAGATCCTCCACGAGGTCGACCACGTCGTCGCTGTCGAGTTCGCGGACGGCCTCGGCCAGAACCTCGGGGTTGAGGATGTTGATGACATCCTCGCGGATCGACTCGTCGAGCTCGGAGAGGATGTCGCCGTCGAATTCGGTGCCGTAGAGCTCGATGAGGCGCGCGCGGTCGAAGGCGCCGAGCTGTTCGAGGAGGTCGGCGATGTCGGCGGGGTGCAGCGGCTCCATCTCGGCCCAGAGCCGGTCGCGATCCTGCTGATCGACGGCCTGCATGATCCGCGTGATCAACTGGTCGCTGAGCACGTAGGCGTCTTCCTCGGCCTCGGTCTCGGCTTGATGCTCGTCCTCGAATTCGGCCATCCGCGCCCCCCTCTGGTGAAATCTGCTCGCAGGGCGGGGTTTAGCGGGTTTCCCCGGCGGATTGTATTGAATTCTGCACCTTTCGGGCGGGGCGCGCGGAGCGGGTCAGCAGCCCGGGCGGCCCAGGACCATCACCCAGAGGTCGCCACGCCGGGCGAGGCCCACGCCGTCGGCCTGCGGGTTGAGCATATTGCGCCGGTGGCCGGGCGATTGCATCCAGCCCGACAGCACCTCGTCCACGCCGGAAGGCCCCTGCGCGATGTTCTCGGCCACGAAGCAGAAGCCGTAGCCCGCGCGCCGCACGCGGTCGCCGACGCTCGATCCGTCGGCGCCGGTGTGGCTGAAGCGGCCGGAGGTGAACATCTCGGTGGCGTGCGCGCTTGCCACACGCGCGAGTGTCGCGTCGAGACGGAGAGGGGGCGCGCCGGCCTGCGCACGGTAGTCGTTGATCCGCGCGAGCGCGTCGCGGGTCACGTCACCGGCCTGCGCGCTGTCGCTGGCGCCGATCGTCGTAGGACGGGTGGTGACGGGACCGTCCTGCGGGCCGCAGGCGGCGAGGGCGAGGCCGAGGGCAAGGAGGCCCGGAGCGGTGAGTTTCATCTGGTGTCGCCTTTCATGCGGATCGGGGGTCACGGGATGCGCGACAGGATTTCGAGCGCGGCCTCGTGCTGTTCGCGGGCGGCGGCGGCGATGGCGCGGCCGCCGTGATGGGCGGGGTTGCCCTGCCAGTCGGTGACGATGCCGCCCGCCGCCTCGATCACCGCGATGGGCGCGTGGATGTCGTAGGGCTGCAACCCCGATTCGATCACGAGGTCGATCTGCCCCGCCGCGATCAGCGCGTAGGCGTAGCAATCCATCCCGAAGCGCGTGAGCCGTGCCTTTTGCGATACCGCGCGGAACGCGTCGGCCTCGGGCGCGCTGCCGAGCTCGGGGAAGGTGCTGAAGAGGATCGCCTCGTCCAGCGGGCGGCCGCCGCGCACCGCGAGCGGTGCCTCGCCCCGGGGGCCGACGACGCGCGCGCGGCCGAAGCCGCCCTCGAACCGTTCGCCGATATAGGGCTGGTCGATGAGGCCGTAGAGCGGGCCGCTTGCATCCGCGACCGAGATGAGCACGCCCCAGGTGGGTGTGCCCGAGAGAAAGCCGCGCGTGCCGTCGATCGGGTCGAGCACCCAGGTCAGGCCGCTGGTGCCGTCGACGCGCCCGTATTCCTCGCCCAGGATGCCGTCATCGGGGCGCCGGGTTTCGAGGATCGCGCGCATGGCGCGTTCGGCGGCGCGGTCGCCCTCGGTCACGGGGTCGAAGCCCGCGGCCTCCTTGTTGTCGGCCGACAGTCCCGCGCGGCGGAAATGCGGCAGAACCGACGCCCGCGCGGCATCTGCCAGCGCATGCGCGGTGGAGATGAGGTCATCCTTGTCCAACTGGCGGGCCTCCGGGCTCAACCGTCCGGCGCGGATGCGCACGGATCCTGTCGCACCATTCCTGCGACGGGGCGTGCCCCGAATGCAACCCGCTTCGGCGTCGGGTCGTCACGTTTCGCGCGTCCCCGTGCCCGGGGACGCGGCCGAGACATGCGCGTCCGGTCAGGCCACGTCGCTGAGGACGCGGGCCAGTTCGAAAAGACGGCGGCGCTAATTCTCGGGGATCGCGTAGTAGGACCGCACGAGATCGAGCGCCTCCTTGTCCCCCATGAGATCGCCGTTGCGCCGCGTGGCGTCGCTCTCGGCGCCGGCGTTCCGCTCGATCCCCTCGAAGAAAAAGCTCACGTCGACGTCCATCGAGGCCGCGATGTCCCAGAGGCGAGACGCGCTGACCCGGTTGGCCCCCGTCTCGTATTTCTGGATCTGCTGAAACTTGATCCCGACGCTTTCGGCAAGTTGCTGCTGTGTCATGCCGACGAGCCACCTGCGATGGCGGATTCGCTTGCCCACGTGAACGTCCACTGGATGAGGCATCCTGTTGCTCCCTGTTGTCGTCCCGGCCACCGCCACGGATCGTGCGACCCGCGGGACGTTCCCTTCGTCTCGCATCCCACAAGATGCACAATCGAAATCGACGGCTTGGGTGCAACCTACACCGAAAACTGTCATCCGAGAAGGTATTCAGTCAAAATTGAAACAATTATAGCGCGAGCGTTGTATTGTGTTGCGAAAGTTTCAAGCGGCCCGGCCCGGCCCCTATACATTCGCGGCGCGCTGGGGCACCCATGGGGCCAGCCAATCCACGCCGATGGAGCCCCCATGCGCGCCTTCCAGATCACCTCGTTCGACACGCCGCCCGCGCTTCGCGAGATCGACCGCCCCGAGCCCGGAGAGGGAGAGATCCGCGTGCGCATCGCGGCCTGCGGGCTCAACTTCGCCGATCTGCTGATGGCGAAGGGCACCTACCAGGACACGCCCGAGCCGCCCTACACCCTCGGGATGGAGGTGGCGGGCACGGTGGATGCGCTTGGCCCCGGCACGGAGGGCCCCGCCATCGGCACGCGCGTGGCGGTCTTCGGAGGGCAGGGGGGGCTGGCCGACTACGGATGTTTCCCGGCCGAGCGCGCCGTCGTGCTGCCCGACGCGATGGGCTGGACCGATGCCGCGGCGTTCCAGATCGCCTACGGGACGAGCCACGTGGCGCTCGACCACAAGGCGCGGCTTCGGCCGGGCGAGACGCTTCTGGTGCTGGGCGCGGCGGGGGGTGTGGGCCTCACCGCGGTCGAGATCGGGCACGCGATGGGCGCGCGCGTCATCGCCTGCGCGCGGGGTGCCGACAAGCTGGAGGTGGCGCGCCGGGCGGGGGCCGATCACCTGATTGACGCGCGGGAGGCCGACATCCGCGCCGAGGTGAAGGCGCTGGGCGGGGCCGACGTGGTGTATGATCCGGTGGGGGGCGATCAGTTCAAGGCGGCCTTCCGCGCCTGCAATCCCGGTGCGCGGCTTCTTCCCATCGGGTTCGCGAGCGGGGAGGTGCCGCAGATCCCGGCCAATCACCTGTTGGTCAAGAACCTCACCGTGATCGGCCTCTACTGGGGTGGCTACCTGCGATTCGCGCCGCATGTGGTGACGGAGAGCCTTGCCACGCTGCTCGAGTGGTATGGCGCGGGCCGCATCGCGCCGCATGTGAGCCACAGCTATCCGCTGGAGGAGGCGGGCGAGGCGCTCGAGCTGCTGCGCGCGCGGAAATCGACGGGCAAGGTGGTGGTGAGCGTCACGCCGTGACGCTCTCGCCGGGGGCCGCGGCCATCACCGGCGCCGGGCCGGCGGCAAAGCCCTGCCGCAGCATCGCGATCAGCTCGCGCATCACCACGTCGGGCTCGGCCTGTGCGCAGTAGAGGTTGATCGCCTGGTCGCCCAGGTCGGGTAGATCGCAGGAGGCGGGCAGCGGCTCGAGATGCGGCGGGATGCTGTCCTCGAGCAGGGCGCCCACGGCCAGGTCCGCGCTGACCAGCGCCTCGACGGCGCGATCATCGTCGGATTCGACCGCAAGCTCCCAGTCGATCCCGGCGGCATCGAGCCGGCGCAGCACACCGGGACGGAAGATGCAGAAGGAGCAGAAGGCCAGCCTGAGCGGCCGCGTCTTCCACGCCGTGCCCGACGGGGCCCCGGTCCAGCGCAGCGGCATCCGCGTCAGGGTTTCGCCGCCCGGCGACACGTCCGTCTCGGTCGTCAGGATCAGGTCGAGCGCGCCCCCGGCCAGCGCCTCGCGCAGCGACACGGTGCTTGACGAGCGCAACTGCACCTTCACGCGGGGAAACATGCTGTTGAAGGTCTTCAGGACGCGCGGGATGACCGGGTAGACGATATCGTGCGGCACGCCGAGCGTGATCTGTCCCTCGTAGAGATCCTCGGTCAGGCGGCCCACGGCCTCGTCGTTGAGCGACACGATTCGCCGCGCATAGCTCAGAAGCTGCTCGCCTGCCGCGGTGAGGGCGATGCGCCGTCCGGAGCGGTCGAGCAGGCCGATGCCCAGCACCTCCTCGAGGCGCTTGAGCTGCATGCTGACCGCGGATTGCGTGAGGTTGAGTGCGGTCGCCGCCCGCGTCACGCCGCCCTGTTCGGCCACGGCGAGGAAGGAGCGGAGCGTGACCATGTCCAGATTTCTCATATCAACTCCCGTGATGGATCAAATCTCAAACATTCGTTTTTCTTGATGTAACAGATATGCCTAGTATATCACAGAAAATAATGAAAACGCACTAACGTATCAAAATGAAGAAAGGGGCCGATCATGACCTCCCACGCTTGCACCGCTTTTCGCCCGATGCGTCCCCGCCGCCGGACCGTCTCGGTCCTGACACGCCTCGCGATTCTGCGCGAGCGTCGCGCGCTGGCGCGTCTTTCGGACCGCGCGCTGCGCGATATCGGCATCAGCCGCGACGCCGCGCTGCGCGAAGCGCGCCGCCCGTTCTGGGACATTTGAGCCGCGGTGCCGGGATTCGTTCGATTCCGATGCGAATTCCGCACGCAGGGGTCTCCGAAACCCTTGAATTGAGGGGCCTTGTCACCGATATTCAAGTCAAACTGTCGGAGCACCCGGCAGGATAGGTCCACATATCGGAGGCTTTGATGGCTGAATTTGACACAATCCGCGCGCGTGCGGGTACACGCACCGCACAGATTGACGAGGGTCTGCGCGCCCACATGAACAAGGTCTACGGCACGATGTCCGTGGGCATGCTGCTGACGTTCCTCGCGGCCTGGGCCGTGGGCAACAACGCGGCGATGATGGAGACGCTCTTCACCGGGTTCACCCGCTGGATCGTCATGTTCGCGCCGCTGATCATGGTCTTCGCCTTCGGCGCGGTCATCAACAAGCTTTCGGCGGCGGCGGCGCAGCTTTTCTTCTACACCTTCTCCGCCGTCATGGGTGTCTCGATCAGCTACATCTTCGTGGTCTTCACGGATTTCTCGATCGCGCAGGTCTTCCTGACCACGGCGGTGGCCTTCGCGGGCCTGTCGCTCTGGGGTTACACCACGAAGAAGGACATCTCGGGCTGGGGCTCGTTCCTGATCATGGGCGTGATCGGCCTCATCGTGGCGTCGATCATCAACATCTTCCTCGGCTCGCCCGCGATCATGTTCGCGATCTCGATCATCGGCGTGCTGATCTTCGCCGGGCTGACGGCCTATGACACGCAGAACATCAAGAACACCTACCTCGCCCACGCCCATCACGGCGATACCGAATGGCTGGGCAAGGCGGCGATCATGGGGGCGCTGAGCCTCTATCTCGACTTCATCAACATGTTCATGATGCTGCTGAACCTCCTGGGCGCCCGGGAATAAAAGACGGCTTCGGCTGAACGGCTTTCCGCCCCGCTCGACGTCCTGTCGGGCGGGGCTTTTTACATGCCGGACCGCGTGGGGCCGGTGGTCAGGAGGCGCGCGAGTATCTCACGCCTTCGGGCACATGCTGATCGAGGACCGACGCGATCATGCGGGTCAGGGGCCTGCCTTCGGGCGCGATCCGCAGGCGCCCGCCCTCGAGCGAGGCGAAGGGTGCGAAGCGCGCGGCCATGGCGGCCAAGGCAGGTGCGAGACTTTGCGCGGGCGGCCCGAACTCCGCGCCGAGATCGTCGAGGTCCAATGTGAAGGTGCACATGAGCCGCTCGATCGCGCGTGCGCGGAGCTGGTCTTCGGCCGTCATGTGATAGCCGCGCGCGCCGGGAAATTCGCCGGCCTCGATCCGCTGGATATAGGCGGCGGTCGCCGGGGCGTTCTGAACGTAGCCGTCGGGGAAACGCGAGATCGACGAGGCGCCGAGCCCGATCAGCGTCTGGCAGGTATCGGCGGTGTAGCCCTGAAAATTCCGGCGCAACCGCCCGGCATCCAGCGCCAGTGCGAGATCGTCGCCGGGGCGGGCGAAGTGGTCGATGCCGATGGCGGTCAGGCCCGCGTCGACGAAGCGCTCGGCGGCGCGGGTGGCCAGCCTGTAGCGCGCCAGATCGTCGGGCAGCGCGTCCTCGTCGATGAGCTTCTGCCGCTTGGACACCCACGGCACATGGGCATACCCGAAGAGCGCGACGCGGTCCGGCGCGAAGGTCAGGACCTTGTCGATCGTGTCCTCGATCCGGGCCAGGCTCTGATGCGGCAGGCCATAGACCAGGTCCGTGTTGAGCGAGGTGATCCCCGCGTCGCGCAGATCGTCCACACAGGCGCGCGTCACCTCGAACGATTGCAGGCGACCGATCGCCTGTTGCACCTTGGGATCGAAGTCCTGGATGCCGATCGAGGCGCGAGACAGTCCCTCGTCGGCCAGCGCGTCGATCTTGGCCCGGTCGACCATCGTCGGGTCGATCTCGACCGAGAACTCGAACTCCGCGGCCGGGGGGAAGACGGACCGGATCGCCTTGGCCAGTCGGTGGATCAGGGGCGGTGGAAGGATCGTGGGCGTTCCGCCGCCCCAATGCAGGCGGCCCATGCGCAGACCTTCGGGGAGGGTCCGCCGGAGCAGGTCGAGCTCTGCCTCCAGCGTTCCGATATAGCTCTCCACCGGGCCGAGGGTCTGCGTGCCTTGCGTGTGGCAGGCGCAGAACCAGCACAGGCGCTCGCAAAACGGGATGTGGATGTAGACCGACACCGGATCCGTCGGGTCGAGACTTTCGAGCGCGGCTTTCTGAAAGGCGCCATTCGTCGCGGGCGAGAAGACCGCCGCCGTCGGGTAGGACGTGTAGCGCGGCACGCGCGCATCGAAAAGGCCGAGCGCCTTGAGGGTATCTATATGTTCCATGCGCCGCTTTTGCGCGGGAATCGGGATGCCGACTTTGCCTTGGATCAAACTGCGCTCAAAATATGAGCGCGCGTCTCCGGTTTTCTTTAGAGCTTGCGAATGGGTAGATGAAATACTAGTTCGGCCGGCGACGGAGACTCCCCGAAAGGTGGCCGCCCGATGTCAGATGCAAGCGTCCTCGACGAACTGCCCGGCGAGTTGCTGATGTGGATCCTCATCATCAGCGAATTGCTGGTGTTCGGGGCGGGGCTGATCGTGTTCCTGTCGGTTCGGATGACGGACCCGGCGGGCTTCGCCGAGGCGCAGGACATGCTCGACCGCACGGGCGCGGGGATCAACACGGTCGTGCTGATCACGAGCGGGTTTCTCGCGGCGCTGGCATGCCATCTGCGCCGGGCCGGCGCGCGGGGACGGGCGCGGCTGGCATTGGTCGCCGCGGCCATGCTCGGGATCCTTTTCCTCTGGATCAAGGGAATGGAATACGCGTCCAAGGCGGCGAGCGGCATCGTCTGGGACACGCATGTCTTCTTCAATTTCTACTTCATGCTGACCGGGTTTCACGCCGCGCATGTGGTGGCGGGGGTGGTACTGCTGCTTCTGGTGGCGTGGCGCGATCACGTCGACAATATCGAGGATGCGACCGCGTTCTGGCACCTCGTCGACCTGATCTGGGTGCTGCTCTTTCCCGTGATCTACCTCCTGCAATGACGCGCCGTTCGCTCCTTATCGCCTGGGCGCTGCTGGTCGTCCTCAGCCTCGGCTCGACGCTCCTGTCGCTGTCGGGGGTCTGGGTGCAATGGCCCGTAGCGGCCGGCGTGGCGGTGATGGCGCTGGCGTGGCAGAAGGCCCGGATCATCCTCGCGCAATACCTGCAACTGGCGCAGGCGCCGAGCTGGCGGCGCGGATTCGACGTGGCGCTGACCGCCTTGTGCCTCTTGATGCTGGGCCTCTACCTTGCCCCGCTGATCACGTGAGCGGGGCAAGGCAGCAACTCAGGAAGCGTCGCGCCAATAGCCGTTCGCCGCGGAGATCGTGGCGAAATGGGTCGCGACGACCTGGCTCACGGCGATGAGGGAATCGGCATCCTCGGCGTATTCGGGACGCAGGCGGTCGCGGATGTCGGCATCGGGCTGGGTCTTCTTGACCGCGATGCGAGCGAGCTTGACGGCAAGGTCATAGCCTTCTTCGGGGGTCGCGGTGATGAGGGTTGGAAGCCAGCTTGTCATGGCAGATCCTTTCGGTTCGAGGAGGTTTCGGTCACGCGGTTTTCCGGGGTTCGGCCAAGGCGATATCGGCCAGGGTGGAGCGATCGAGATCGGCGATGAAGGCGCTTTCCGCCGAACGCAGCCGGGCCTTGAGGCGGCATTGCGGGTCGAGCGTGCAGAAGGTCTTTCCGGGCCCGAAGCACTCGACGAGCGCCTGGTCGGCTTCCAGCACGGCAACGAGATGACCCAGCAGAAACTCCGAGGCGGGCCGCGCCAGCCGCGCGCCGGCGCCACCGCCACGGCGCGTCACGACGATGCCGGCCCGGGCCAATTGCTGCATGATCTTGCTCAGATGGTTGCGCGACAGCCCGAATTCCTCGGCCAGTTCCGCGGTCGAAAAGGACCGGTCCGGCGCGCTGGCCAGGCGCATCAGCATGCGCAAGCCGTAATCGGTGAAAGACGTCAGACGCATGCGTCATCCCGTTGATGAACCGGCATTTACAATACGTATTAGCGGGCATAGGCTCGAATGTAACGTGAAAATCGGCGGCCCGGCCACGCGGTCGGGACGCGCGGCGCATTTTTTCGCATTTCGCGCCGAAGAGACCGACCAGTCTGCCAGTATGGAGGTTGCCACATGAAGCTCGCCACACTCACGGGAACGCGTCGGGGAGAAACGGACAGGCTGCTGGCCTCGGCCGTTGCGCAATTGCGGCAAGAGGGCGTCAGGATGCTGGGCGCGGTGCGCGCGGGCGCCCCCGCCCATCCCGATGAGCAGTGCGAAAGCACGCTCCTGCTCCTGCCGGAAGGGCCCGAGATCCGCATCACGCAGGATCTGGGCAGTGGGTCCGCGGCCTGCCGCATGGATGCCGGCGCGCTGGAAGAGGCGGTGGGCGTGGCGACGGCGCGACTGGCCTCGGAGGAGGTCGATCTGGTCATCCTCAACAAGTTCGGCCTGAGCGAGGCGGAGGGGCGCGGGTTCCGCGCCTTCATCGCCGACGCGCTGGCCCGCGACATTCCTGTCGTGCTCGGCCTTTCGGAGACCCATCGCGCCGCGTTCGATGATTTCGCGGGCGGCATGGCGACACGGCTCCAGCCCGACGCCGCGGCCATACTGGACTGGTGCCGGGCAGCACTGGACCGGGCGAGCGTCGCCGAGCCGGTGGAATGATGCGCGCTCACGCGTCGGCCCCGGGAAGCGTTTCCCGCTGATTCGAGGCCGGACGGCGATCCGCGGGATTTCTATTGCTCTAAATCAAAGTCGGCGATCTTCGGACCGAATAGACAAGACACATGCGAATCTTCGTATCCACCTTTGCCTTGGCAATCCTATCGCTCGCGCTGGTCCTGTCGGGGCCGGTATCGCGCGGCATGGCGCAGTCGGGGAAGACGCTGGCCGAGCTGTGCCTTGACGGGGTGGATCAGGTCGTGCGCGTGGATCGCGATGGCCAGCCGGTGGCACCCGGGGAGGATTGCGACGCCGCTCACGCCTGCTGCATCGTCTCGGACGACGCGGCCCTGCCGGGCATCCTGGCCGCGGTGACGGCCCTCGTCGTCGAAGAGGTCGCGGCGCCGCGCGCGACCGGTTCCACGACCACCCGAATCGAATACCTCCTTGCCGATCCGCGCGGCCCTCCGGCGGCGTGGACCGGGCAGATTGACCAAACGGAAATCCGCTCATGATCTTTCTTCGTTCCCTCCTCGGGGTGCCGCTCCTGTGTCTTGCCATGCTCATTCTCGGGCAAGCGGCGCAGGCACAATCCGAACTGACGCGGCTTCTGCCCGACATTGCCGCGGAAGACCTGGTCGAGGGGGCCACGGGGTTCGGGCGCGTGCATGACGATCTTCCCGTCGTCCAGGTGCTGCGCGATCAGGAGCAGATCGGCTGGGCCTTCATCACGTCGGATTTCGTTTCAACCACGGGCTATTCCGGCAAACCGATTCACACGATGGTGGCCGTCGATGACGCGGCGCAGGTGATCGGTGTCGAGCTTGTCAAACATTACGAACCGATCGTCCTGATCGGGATCCCGGATGCCAAGGTCAAGGCGCTGGTTGAGAATTATCGCGGCCTCGACCTGGTGGCGGAGGCCGAATCCGGCGGCACGTCGCATGAGCTCGACATCATCTCGGGCGCGACGGTCACGATCATGGTGATCGACGATTCGATCATCCGCGCGGGCCTGAAGGTCGCGCGGCAGCTCGGGCTTGGCGGGCTCGACGTCGAGGTCGAGAGCGGGCCGCGTTTCGAGATCGACCCGGATGCGACGGCGGCGCAGGACTGGACGACGCTGGAGGGTGACGGCACGTTGCGGCGGTTGTCGCTTGACGTGGGCCAGGTCAACGCGGCCTTCGCGGCGATGGACGACCCCCGTGCCGAAAGCCGCGCGCTGACGGAGCCGCCGGAGACCACCTTCATCGAGATGCAGGCCACGCTGATCTCGCATCCCGCGATCGCCGAGGCGCTCCTGGGCGAGGCGCGGGCCCGGAACCTGCAATCCTGGCTGGACGAGGGCGACCACGCGGTGGCGATCTTCGGGCGGGGGATCTATTCCTTCAAGGGATCGGGCTATGTGCGCGGCGGCATCTTCGACCGCATCGTCCTGATCCAGGATGACATCTCGGTGCGTTTCCGCGACCGGATGCATCAGCGGATCAACGGGATAGATGCGAGCGGCGCCCCGCAGTTCAGCGAAATGGACCTGTTCAAGATTCCCGCCGACAGCGGCTTCGACCCGACCGAGCCCTTCCGCATCCAGCTCCTGGTGCAGCGCGAGGTGGGCGCGATCGAGAAGATCTTCACCACCTTCGACCTGGGCTACCAGTTGCCCGAGCGCTACCTGCAGCCGGTCGCGGCCGCGCCTGCGCCCGAGGTGCCGTCGGCCGTCACCGAAGTCACCACGCAATCCGAAGACCAGGCGCACCAGGCCCTCTGGAAGCGCATCTGGGCCGACAAGACCACGGAGATCGCGGTCGTGGTCGGAATGCTCGTGCTTCTGACGGCGGTTTTCTTCTTCCAGGGGATCGCCACGCGCAACGAGCGCGGGTTCTTCTGGTTCCGCATGGGCTTCCTGACGGTCGTCCTCGTGTATCTCGGCTGGTACGCGAATGCGCAATTGTCGGTCGTGAACCTCATCGCGCTCTTCAACTCGCTGACCTCGGATTTCAGCTGGCAGGCATTCCTGCTCGACCCGCTGACCTTCATCCTGTGGTTCGCGGTGGCCGCCGCGCTGCTGTTCTGGGGGCGGGGGGCCTATTGCGGGTGGCTATGTCCGTTCGGCGCGTTGCAGGAGCTTCTGAACCAGATCGCGCGCGCGCTGCGCATTCCGCAATGGACGCTGCCCTGGGGTCTCAACGAACGGCTGTGGCCGGTGAAATACATGATCTTCCTCGGCCTGTTCGGGGTCTCGCTCATGAGCATCGAACAGGCGGAGAAGCTGGCCGAGGTCGAGCCTTTCAAGACCGCCATCATCCTGAACTTCGTGCGCGCCTGGCCCTTCGTCGCCTATGCCGCCGCGCTGCTCATCGCCGGGCTCTTCGTCGAGCGGTTCTTCTGCCGCTATCTCTGCCCGCTGGGCGCGGCACTGGCGATCCCGGCGCGGTTGCGCATGTTCGACTGGCTGAAGCGCTATCACGAGTGCGGGAATCCGTGTCAGACCTGCGCGCATGAATGCCCCGTCCAGGCCATCCACCCCACCGGGGAGATCAATCCGAACGAGTGCATCAACTGCCTGCATTGCCAGGTCCTGTACCAGTCGACCACCAAATGCCCCGTCGTCATCAAGAAGATGAAGCGGCGCGCGAAGGTCTCGGCCGCGCCCGATCTGGGCCGCGACCTGAGAGGCCATCCGAACCACCCGAAAACTGACCCTGCAACCTGAAAGGATATTTTATGTCTGAGGGAAAGAAACTGCCAATCACACGCCGGGCCCTGATGGGCGCCACGGCCGGGGGCGCGGCGCTTGCCGGGGCCCTTGGATCGCGCGCGATGCTCACCGGGACCGCCGCCGTCGGCGCGGCCACGGCTGCCAGCACGACGAGCGCTCGCGCCGCCACCGGGGCCGAGGTGGCGCCCGGCCAGCTTGACGAATATTACGGCTTCTGGTCCTCGGGCCAGTGCGGCGAGATGCGTATCCTCGGCATCCCGTCGATGCGCGAACTGATGCGCGTGCCGGTCTTCAACATCGACTCGGCGACGGGTTGGGGCATCACCAACGAATCCAAGAAGATCCTCACCGAGGGCCTGACCGAGAAGACCAAGGAATACCTCGCGGCCAACGGTCACGAATTCCCGCCCAACGGCGACCTGCACCACCCGCACATGTCCTTCACCGAAGGCACCTATGACGGGCGCTACCTCTTCATGAACGACAAGGCCAACACGCGCGTCGCGCGGGTGCGCTGTGACGTGATGAAATGCGACAAGATCATCGAGATCCCCAACGCCAAGGCGATCCATGGTCTGCGCCCGCAGAAATGGCCGCGCACCAACTACGTGTTCGCCAACGGCGAGGACGAGGTGCCGATGGTCAATGACGGCCAGATCCTCGACGAGCCCGAGAAATACGTGAACTTCTACACCGCCATCGACGCCGACGAGATGACCGTGGCGTGGCAGGTGATGGTGTCGGGCAACCTCGACAACACCGACTGCGACTACGATGGCAAATACGCCTTCTCGACCTCCTACAACTCGGAAATGGGGATGACCCTGCCCGAGATGACCGAGAAGGACATGGACCACGTCGTCGTGTTCAACATCAAGGAGATCGAGAAGGGCATCGAGGCAGGCGACTACCAGGAGCTGAACGGCGTCAAGGTTCTGGACGGGCGCAAGGGCCAGAACAAGAACTACACGCGCTACATCCCGATCCCGAACAACCCGCATGGCATCAACATGGCGCCCGACAAGATCCACCTCTGCATCGCGGGCAAGCTGTCGCCCACGGTCTCGGTGATCGACGTGCGCAAGCTCGACGATGTCTTCGCCGGCACCATCGAGCCGCGCGATGCCGTGGTGGCCGAACCCGAACTGGGCCTCGGGCCGCTTCACACCTGTTTCGACGGCAAGGGCAACGCCTTCACCACGCTCTTCCTCGACAGCCAGGTGGTGAAGTGGAACATCGAGAAGGCGATCCAGCTCTACAATGGCGAAGACGTCGATCCGATCATCGTCAAGAAGGACGTGCACTACCAGCCCGGCCACAACTCGACCGTGATGGGCGAGACGCTGGAGGCGACCGACAAGTACTATCTCACGATGAACAAGTTCTCCAAGGACCGGTTCCTCAATGTCGGACCGCTCAAGCCCGAGAACGAGCAGCTCTTTGCCATCGACGGCGACGACCTCACGCTGATCCATGACGGCCCGACCTTCGCCGAGCCGCACGACTCGATCATCGTCGATCCGTCCAAGGTCAGCCCGAAATCGGTCTGGGACCGCAACGACCCGATGTGGGAAGATGCGCGCCGGCAGGCCGAGGCCGACGGTGTGGACCTCGACGACTGGCAGGACACGGTGATCCGTGACGGCAACAAGGTCCGCGTCTACATGTCGAGCCAGGCGCCGAACTTCTCGCTGGAGTCGTTCACGGTGCAGCAGGGGGACGAGGTGACGGTCTATGTCACCAACCTCGATGACATCGACGACCTGACCCACGGCTTCACCATGGGCAACCACGGTGTCGCGATGGAGGTTGCGCCGCAGGCCACGGCCTCGGTCACGTTCACCGCGGCGCAGCCGGGCGTCTTCTGGTACTATTGCCAGTGGTTCTGCCACGCGCTCCACATGGAGATGCGCGGCCGGATGTTCGTCGAACCGCGGGCGAGCTGAGCCATGATGCGTGTCCTGCCCCTTGTGCTGAGCCTGCTTTTCGCGCTGCCCCTCCAGGCGGCCGAAACGGCCGTGCCGGCCGGGCAGGGCACGCTTGCCAAGGCCATCGCCGGGGCCGAACCCGGCGATGTGCTGCTTCTTTCGGACGGACGCTACGAGGGCGCCGTCACCATCGACCGGCCGCTGACCCTGAGCGGATCCGGCGACGCCGTCATCGACGGCATGGGGCAGGGCACCGTCGTCACCATCGATGCGCCGGACGTGACGGTCCGCGACCTGACCGTCACCGGGTCGGGGATGAACAGCGAAGCGCTCGACGCCGGAGTCAAGATCCTGAAGGGCGCGGACCGCGCCATCGTCGAGAACAACAGGATACTGGGCAACCTGCACGGGGTCGACGTGCATGGCGGCCGCGACGCGCAGGTGATCGGCAACACGATCGAGGGCACCCGGCAACAGCGGGTCAACGACCGGGGCAACGGCATCTATGTCTGGAACTCGCCCGGCACGCTGGTCGAGGGCAATTCCGTGCGCTGGGGGCGCGACGGCATCTTCTCGAACACCTCGCGCACCGGCACCTATCGCAACAACCTGTTCCGCGATCTGCGCTTTGCCGTGCATTACATGTATACCAACGATTCCGAGGTGTCGGGCAACGTGTCCATCGGCAACGGCCTCGGCTATGCCATCATGTTCTCGAACAACATCGTGGTGAAGGACAACCTGAGCCTGTCGGACATCAGTCACGGCGTGATGCTCAACTATGCCAACAACGCCGAGGTGTCCGGCAACCTCGTGCGGGGGGGTGCGAACCGCTGCACCTTCATCTACAACGCGCACAAGAACCTGATCTACGACAACCGTTTCGAGGGATGCGAGATCGGCATTCATTTCACCGCCGGGTCGGAGCGCAACGTGCTGACCGGGAACGCCTTCATCGGCAACCGCGAGCAGGTGAAATACGTCGGCACCCGCGATATCGAGTGGAGCTTCGAGGAGCGCGGGAATTACTGGTCCGACCATCCCGGTTTCGACCTCGACGGCGACGGGATCGCCGACAGTCCGTTCAGGCCCAATGATCTCATGGACCACATCCTGTGGTCGCAACCCGCCGCGCAGCTGCTGACCGGGGCGCCGGCGGTGCAGCTGATCCGCTGGGCGCAGTCCAGTTTCCCGGCCACCTTGCCCGGCGGTGTCGTGGACAGCGCCCCCCTGATGAACCCGCCGCAGATCGCGGTGCCCGAAGAATACACGGCAATGGAGGCCGAAGCCGCCGCCCGCCGTGATGAAAGCGATATGAATGACATCGACGTTAACGATCTCTCGGCTCACTAAGAGCTTCGGCGGGGTGCATGCCCTGTCCGATGTCTCGCTCTCCGTCGCCCCCGGCGAGCGGGTGGCGTTGCTTGGCCATAACGGGGCCGGCAAGTCGACGATGATGAAGATCATCCTCGGCCTGATCGCGCCCGACAGCGGCGAGATCACCGTCTGCGGTGGCGCCCCCGGTGCTGCGGTGGCGCGGTCGAAAGTGGCCTACCTGCCCGAGAACGCCGCGTTCCATCCGGCGCTGACGGGGCTGGAGCAGATCGCCTTCTACATGCGGCTGCGCGGCGAGGACGCATCGGGCGCAATGGACCTTCTCGAGCGCGTCGGGCTGGGCTTCGCGGCAAAGCGCCGGATCGGCACCTATTCCAAGGGGATGCGGCAGCGCGTCGGGCTGGCGCAGGCCCTGATCGGGCGCCCCAGCCTGCTGGTGCTGGACGAACCGACGAGCGGGCTCGACCCGGTGTCGCGGCGCGATTTCTACGAATTGCTCGACGGGCTGGCCGCCGAGGGGGCCGCGATCCTGCTGTCGAGCCACGCGCTCACCGAGGTCGAGGCGCGCACCGACCGGCTGCTGATCCTGTCGGGCGGGCGCATGGTGGCCGAGGGGACGCTTTCGGACCTGCGGAGCGAAGCGGCTTTGCCGGTGGCGCTCCACGTGACGGCGATGAACGGCTACGCCTCGGACCTCATCGAGGCGTTTCCGGGCGCGATCCGCACCGACAAGGGCCTGCACCTGACCTGCGCGCAGCAGGACAAGCTCGACACGCTGGCCCGGATTTCCGTCATGCGCGGCAAGGTGGCCGATCTCGAGGTGATCCCGCCCAGCCTCGAGGACATCTACAGCCATTTCAGCCGGAGGGACGGCCAATGATCGCGCGCATCCTCGCCACCGCCCGGATCGAGGCGAACATCGCAAGGCGCAACCGCTGGGTGCTGATCGCGGTGCTGCTGATGGTCGTCTTCTCGCTGGTGCTGTCGGCGGCGGGCTCGGCCCCCACCGGCGCGCTCGGCGCGGACAGGTTGTCGGTCGTGGTGGCCTCGCTCACCTCGCTCTCGGTCTATCTCGTGCCGCTGGTGGCGCTGCTCATGTCCTTCGACGCCATCGCCGGAGAGGTCGAGCGCGGCACGCTGCCGCTGCTGCTGACCTATCCGGTGGCGCGGTGGGAGGTGCTGGCGGGCAAGCTGCTGGCGCATGTGGTCATCCTGATCGTGGCCTTGGTCGCGGGCTACGGCGCCGCGGCCATCGTGGCGATCTCGGCGGATGCGGGCGCGGTCGCCGGCCTTGACGCGCTCTGGCGGCTGACATGGACTTCGGTTCTGCTCGGGGCCACGTTCCTCGGGATCGGCTACGCGGTCTCGGCGCTTTCGCGGCGCGCCTCGGGCGCTGCCGGGCTGGCCATCGGTGTCTGGCTCGGCCTCGTCGTGCTCTACGATCTCGGGCTTCTGGCGGCGGTCGTGGCCGACGAGGGCGGCTTCTTCACAAGGCAGGTCTTTCCTGTCGCGCTGCTGGCCAATCCGGCCGATGCGTTTCGCCTTTTCAACCTGAGCGCCGCCGAGGCCAGCGCCGCCGCGTCCGGTGTGGCCGGTGCGGCGCGGGCCATTCCGCAATGGCAATCCCTCGGCTCGGTCGTGATCTGGCCCTTCGTCGCGCTGCTTCTGGCGGCGCTGACCTTCCGGAAGGTGGACGCATGAAACGCCTGGGCCTTGTCCTGATCTGCCTGCTGCTCGCGGCCTGCAAGGAAGAGGCGGCGCAGGATGTAACGCCGGTGCCGCTGAGCGCGGACGCGGTGGGGCATTACTGCCAGATGAATCTCATGGAGCATGACGGGCCCAAGGCACAGGCCCACCTGGGCGGGCTGCCCGGTGCGCCGCTTTTCTTCAGCCAGGTTCGCGACGTGGTGGCCTACCTCCGCATGCCCGAGCAGAGCCACGAGGTCGTCGCGGTCTGGGTCAACGACATGGGCGCGCCCGGCGCAAGCTGGGAGGCCCCGGGCGCGCGGAACTGGATCGACGCCGAAGAGGCGGTCTATGTCGTCGGTGCCGACGTGGTGGGCGGCATGGGCGCGCCGGAGCTGGTGCCTTTCTCGGATCGCGAGGCGGCGCGGGCCTTCGCCGCGGCCAATGGCGGCACCGTGATGACCCTTGACGAGATACCCGACGCGGCGGTCCTCGCGCCGGTCGAACTGATCCAAGACAGCGACGATCCGGACAGCGACGACAGCACGTTCCAGGAGCGTCTGCGCGACCTGTCGGACAAGATTGGAGACTGAGATGAGCACGATATCCCGACGCCGGGTCCTGACGATCTTCGCCGCGGCCACGGCCTTGCCCGCCGCCGCACTCGCCGGGTCCGACCTGCCGTTGCATACGTGGCAGGGGCGGGCGCTCGGCGCGCGCGCGACCTTGCGCCTGGCCCATGCCGATGCCCCCGCGATCTCGGCGCGGGTCGCGGCCGAGATCGACCGGCTGGAGGACGTGTTCAGCCTTTTCCGCCCGGAGAGCGCGCTGTCGCGACTCAACCGGCAGGGCACGCTCGAGACCCCGCCCTTCGAGCTTTTGCAGTGCCTGTCGCTGGCCGGGCGGGTTCATGACGCCACGGAAGGGCGGTTCGACCCGACGGTGCAACCGCTCTGGCGCGTTCACGCGGAGGCCGCCATCGCGGGGCGCGCGCCATCCGCCGCCGACCTGGACCGCGCCCGCGCCGTGATGGGCTGGGACGGCGTGGAGATCGCGCCGGACCGGATCACGCTCCGGCCCGGTGCGGCGCTGACGCTCAACGGGATCGCGCAAGGGGTCATCGCGGATCGCATCGCCGATCTTCTGGCGGCGGAGGGGCTCGACCACGTGCTGATCGACACGGGCGAATTCCGCGCTTTGGGTGGCGATCCGCGAGGCGGCGACTGGCCCGTGCGCCTCGCGGCGGGGGGCGAGGTGCCACTTAGATCGCGGGCCCTGGCCACGTCGGCGCCGCGCGGCACCACCTTCGGAGAAGGGCTGAGTGGAGAAAGCCACATCCTCGACCCGAAACGCGGCGCACCCGTGCCCGCGCGGTGGCGCGAGATCTCGGTTTCGGCGCGGTCCGCGGGCCTTGCGGATGCGCTTTCGACGGCTGCCTGCCTCTACCCGACCGAGGCCGGGATCCGGGCGGCACTGGGCCGGTTCAGCGGTTGTCGGCTCGAGAGCATCTCGAGAAGTTGAGGCGCCCCGCGGGCCGGACCCGAGGGCCGATCAGATCTCGGCCGCCTTCTTGCGAAGTTCGAATTTCTGGATCTTGCCGGTCGAGGTCTTGGGCAGCTCCTCGAACACCACGCGCTTGGGCGTCTTGAACCCGGCCAGGCGTTCGCGCGTGAAGGCGATGAGCGTGGCCTCGTCCACCTCGGCGCCCTCCTTCAGTTCCACGAAGGCACAGGGCACCTCGCCCCATTTCTCGTCGGGCTTGGCGACCACGGCGCAGAGCGAAACGGCGGGGTGGCGGGCGAGCGCGTTCTCGACCTCGATCGAAGAGATGTTCTCGCCGCCCGAGATGATGATGTCCTTGGCCCGGTCGGCGATCTTCAGGTAGCCGTCCGGGGTCTGGTAGGCGATGTCGCCGGAGTGGAAATAGCCGCCCCTGAAGGCCTCGCGCGTGGCGTCGGGGTTCTTGAGATAGCCCTTCATCACCGAGTTGCCGCGGATCATGATCTCGCCCTGGGTTTCGCCGTCCATGGGGATCTGCTCCATGGTCTCGGGATCCATCGAGGTGATCTCCTCCATCATGGGCATGAGGATGCCGGTGCGCGCCTTGATCGCGTAGCGGGTTTCGTCGTCTTCCTTGTCCCAAGCCTCGTGCCACATGCATTCCGTGACGTGGCCGTAGGTTTCCGTGAGGCCGTAGACCTGGCAGACGTCGAAGCCCAGCGGCTCGATCGCGGCGAGCGTGGCGGCGGGCGGGGGGGCGCCGGCGGTGAAGGTCTGCACGCGGTGGTCGAAGGGGCGGCGGTCGCCTTCCTTGGCGTTCACGATCATGTTGAGCACGATGGGCGCGCCGGCCATGTGGGTCACGCCCTCGTCCGCGATGGCGTTGTAGATATTGGCCGCGGTCACGTCCCGGCAGCAGACCACGGTCCCGCCCAGCATCGGCATCAGCCACGTGTGGTTCCAGTTGTTGCAGTGAAAGAGCGGCACGAGAGAGAGGTAGCGCGCGTGGCGCGGCACGGGCCAGGTGACGGCGGTGCCCATGGTCATGAGATAGGCGCCGCGGTGGTGATAGACCACGCCCTTGGGCCGCCCGGTCGTGCCGGACGTGTAGTTGAGCGCGAGGCTTTCCCATTCGTCCTCGGGCATGATCCAGTCGAACTCGGGGTCGGCCTCGGCGAGCAACCGCTCGTAATCCTCGTGCCGTCCGCTGACCGTGAGACCCGCCTCGGGGTCGGGAACCTCGATGATGCGGGGGCCGTCGCCCTCCATCGCCCCGATCGCCGCCTCGGCGAGGGGAAGGAACTGCGGATCGACCAGGACCGCCTTCGCCTCGCCATGGGTGAAGATGTAGGAGACGGTGTCGGCCTCGAGCCGGGTGTTGATCGTGTTGAGCACCGCGCCGCAGGCCGGCACGCCGAAATGCGCCTCGGCATGGGTGGGCAGGTTGGGGATGAGAGTGGCCACCACGTCGCCCGGCCCGATCCCGAGGCCCGCCAGTGCGGAGGCCAGCCGCGTGCAGCGTTCGTGGTAGGCGCGGTAGGTGAGGCGGGTCTTGCCGTAGACCAGCGCCTCGTAATCGGGAAACACATGGGCGGCGCGGCGCAGGTGCGACAGGGGTGTGAGCGGCACGAAATTCGCCTTGCAGCGGTCGAGCCCGGTTTCGTCCTTCATCCAGCCCATCGTGCCCTCCCTGATTCCGTCGCGGCTTTCCGAGCTTATTGCGTTTCTCGGGGTCGTCAAATTGCCGATTGCCGGGACGATGGTTTCGGCCGCTGTTTCGCCATAGGGTCGGAACATGATCGTCTCGCCCGGCCGCCGCTATATCTTCGTGCATATACCCAAGACCGGGGGCACCTCGCTTGCCCTCGCGCTCGAGGCGCGGGCGATGCGCGACGACCTCCTGATCGGCGACACGCCCAAGGCGCGCAGGCGGCGACGCCGGATCGAGGGGGTGACGGCGCGGGGGCGGCTCTGGAAACATTCGCGCCTCGACGACATTCCGGGACTGGTGAGCGACGAGACGATCGCGGAGGCCTTCGTCGTCACGATGGTGCGCAACCCTTGGGACCGGATGGTAAGCTATTACCATTGGCTGCGTGGGCAGGGCTTTGCGCATCCCGCCGTCGCGCTGGCGCAACGGCTGACCTTTTCGGAATTCCTGCACCACCCGCAGACCGAAGCCAGCTTCGCCGCGAACCCCTACGGCCGTTACGTGACCACCGCCGGGGGCGTGGAGCGGTGCGATCTTTTCGTGCGGCTGGAACATTTCGCGCAAGACGTGGCGCCGTTCGAGGCGCACCTGGGGTTCGACCTGACGCTGCCTGAGGCCAACGCGTCCGACCGGCAGCGGGATCATCGCGTCTATTACAGCGATGCGGACGCGGCGCGGCTGGCCCGGATATGCGCCGGGGATATCGCGCGCTTCGGATACGGGTTTGACGACGTTTCGGGAAACTTTGACTAAAATTTGACCGGCATTGTCCCGTCTGACGCATCAATGCCGGAAACTTGCCCCAATTCAGACCTTGGAGGGTCTCGAATCGCGCCGAATGATTCTCCGGCTGCTCAAGAAAAACCGGCGCGAAAGCCGACACCACGAGGGGATGAGGACGATGTTCGGACGCAAGACGGCGCTCAGTGGCGCGCGCGAGAGGATACGCGAAAAACGGCAGGATACGGGCGGGGCGCTGCATCTCACGTCCGGGATCATCGCGGGCACACTTGTCGCCACGCCGCGCGGCTGGCGGCGGGTCGAGACGCTGGAGCCGGGCGACCGGGTGCTGACCTTCGACAACGGGATGCAGGAGGTGACGCGGGTGGACCGGCAAGTGGTCTGGACCGGGGAGGCGCATTGCCCCCGTGATTTCTGGGCCGTGGACGTGCCCGCCGAGATGATCGGCAACGACGCGCCGGTGCGCCTGCTGCCCGGCCAGGCATTGATGGTGGAAAGCGACGAGGCCGAGATGCTCTATGGCGATGCCTTCGTCGTCATTCCCGCGCGCGCGCTGGCCGATGTTCCCGGTGTCGAGCGATCGCCCATCGACGGGCGCGTCACCAGCGTGGTGTTGCGCTTCGCGTCCGAGGAGGTCGTCTTTTCGAAGTCGGGCGCCCTCTACCTGTGCGCGGCGTCGCGCGATTTCCTCGATTTCGACGCGAATGACGGGGGATACGAAGTGCTGCCCGACACCTTGGCGCGCGACGTCATCGCGGCGATGGCGCCGGGTGAGGCGCCGCTTCGGCAACCGGCGGCGTAGGGCGGAAGCTCAGCGCGCGTCGATCGTGGTCTGGACGTAGTCTAGAAGCGGGCCGACCTGGTTCATGAAGACCGGTTTCCCGAGGAAGCCGTAGGGCTCGAACTCGGCGGCCGCGTCCATGACCTGCTGATCGAGATTGCCGCTCATGAAGATGCAGCGCACGCCGTGCGTGTCGTAGAGCCATTTCGCGACGTCGATCCCGCTGTCGCCGCCGGCAAGGCGGATATCCATGAAGGCCATGTCGGGACGTGTCTCGGAAAGGACGGCCCGCGCGGACTCGCCATCGCGAGCGGGCCCCAGGACAACATGGCCCAGCGCCTCGACCTCCATCTGCAGGTCGAGCGCGATGAGGAATTCATCCTCGACTATGAGGATATCGAGGCTCACGCCGGGGGCAGGGGAGCCACGATGGCGACCCGATAGCCGGTCTTCGCATTTTCCGCCGTCATGGTTCCACCTATCTGATCAACGATGCCCGCGATGATGCGGGTTCCGAGGCCGTCACTGCCGGGGGCGGCCGTGTTCCCGGTGCCGTCATCCGAGACCCGGACCGAGAGGCGACCCTCTTCAGCGGAGACAACGATTTCGATCTGGCCTTGTTCCCGCCCGGCGAAGGCATGTTTGACCGCATTGGTCACGAGTTCGTTGATCAGGAGCGCGAGCGAGATGGCGAGATCGGTGGGCAGGCGCAGCGGTGCGGCGCGCGCGGAGATGCGGATGTTGCGGCTTCGGGCCGACAGCCCCTCTTCGAGGAACTCGGCCAGTTGGGGAATGTAATCCTCGATCTCCACATGTGAGACCTGCGAGGAGCGATAGATCAGCTCATGCACCGAGCTCACGGCCTGCACCCGCATGGCGGCGCGGTTGAGATGCGCCTTGAGATCGGCGCCCCTGGCAGAGCCGGCCTCGATCCGCAGGATGCTCGAGACGAGTTGCAGGCTGTTCTTGACGCGGTGATTGACGTCGCCGAGAAGGATTTCCTTTTGCTCCAGCAGCCTGTTTCGTTCCTCCAGCGTTTCCTCGAGGAGGAGTTCGCGTTCCTTCGACCTGGTGAGGTCGATGGTCGCGCCGATGAAGCGGGTCGGCTGCCCGGCGCTGACGAGTATCTCGCCGCGGGTGTTGACCCAGCGTATCGCTCCGCCCGGCAGCTGGATCCGGTAGTCCACGTTGAGCGGCAGGTTGTTCCCGCTCTCCGACGTGGCCTTGGCGATGGCGAATTGCACGCGGTCCACATCCTGCGGGTGGATGCGGTCGAAGAATTCCTTGATCGGGTGCGTCGTTTCCCCCTCGTCGAAGCCGAAGAGCGTGGCGACCTCGCTCGACACGGTGGCGAGGCCGGTTGCGAAATCGAACTCGCCATAGCCCACGCCTGAGATCTTGGCGGCGAGGCGAAGCTTGATCGACTGGTTGCGCTGGTTGAGGTGATCCTCGGTCACGTCACGCCCGTCCTGGAGGATCGCGATCAGCCGGCCATCCTCGACGATGGGAATGTGGCTCAGTTGCCAATAGCGCACGGCATATCCCTTGTCGGGGTTCGACATGTCGCGGATGTCGTAGCGCGCGACGCCAAGGTCGTCGGTCTCCATCGTTTCGCGGACCCGGTCGAGGGATCTTTCGATCGCGCCGCCGCCATCGGAGTCCGCGTCGTCCGGATCCTCGGGGAAGACGTCGAAGAGGAACTTCCCGACGAGATCCTCGACGGCGTGGCCCGTCATCTCGCAATACCGCCGGTTGGCCCCCACGATCACCAGATCGGGATCGAGCACCAGGTAGGCGTTGGGCGCGTGATCGAAAAGCAGGGTGTGAAGCGGCCCGGTCTCGGGGGCTGAGTGTTTCCTGTTCACCTCGGACGCTCCGGTTAGGCGCGATGACTGCGCGACATTAGCCACCGGGGGCAGGGTTGTTCAAGCGGGGAAAACAAGGGTCGCGCGCCCCGGTCGCAGGTGGCCGGAGCGCGCGCGTGGCGGAGGTCAGGCCGCCGATTTCTGCTGGTCGAAGCGGTCGTAGAAGTCTTGCCCCTTCTCGGCCATCTCGCGCAGGAGGTCGGGTGTGCTGAAGCGCGCGCCGAACGCCTTCGTCAGCTCATCGCAGCGTTCGGCGGCATAGGGTGCGCCGATGATGTCGAGCCACGAGAATGGCCCGCCCGACCAGGGCGCGAAGCCCCACGCCAGGATCGCGCCCACGTCACCCTCGCGGATGTCCTCGAGCACGCCTTCCTCGAGCGCGCGCACGGCCTCGAGCACCTGTGCGAACATCAGGCGATGCTGCACCTCGATGAGGTCGGGCTGCTCCTCGGCATGGGGGTATTTCTCGGCCAGACCTTCCCAGTAGCCGAGGCGCTTGCCCTTCTCGTCATAGTCGAAGAAGCCCGCGTTCGACTTGCGGCCCAGCCGGCCTTCGCCTTCCATCCAGAAGATGATCTCGTCCACCGCCTCGTCGGGGTAGTCGTCGCCCATCGCCTGTTTCGTGGCGCGGGCGATCTTGGCGCCGAGGTCGATCGAGGTCTCGTCCACCAGTTGCAGCGGCCCCACCGGGAAGCCCAGCTGCCGCGCGGCGTTGTCGATGAGGGCAGGGGCCACGCCCTCGCCCACCATGCGGAGGCCCTCGTTGATATAGGGGATGATGCAGCGGTTGCAGTAGAAGAACCGCGCGTCGTTCACCACGATGGGCGTCTTGCGGATCTGGCGCACGTAGTCGAGCGCCTTGGCCACGGCGCGGGGGCCGGTCTTCTGTCCCTTGATGATCTCGACCAGCATCATCTTTTCCACGGGGCTGAAGAAGTGGATGCCGATGAACTGCTCGGGGTTGTCGCTGGCCTTGGCCAGTTCGGTGATCGGCAGGGTCGAGGTGTTGGTGGCGAAGATGCAGTCCTTCCCGACGTGTTTCAGCACCTCTTTCGTGACCTCGGCCTTGACGCCCACATCCTCGAACACCGCCTCGACGATGAGGTCCGCGCCCTTGAGCGCGCTGTAGTCGGTGGTCGCGGTGATGCGGTTCAGAGTGTCGGCCTTCTTCTCCTCGGTCGCCTTTCCGCGCTTGATGCCCTTGTCCATGTACTGGGCTGTGTAGGATTTGCCGCGGTCGGCCGCCTCCTGCTTCTGGTCGATGAGCACGACCTCCATCCCCGCCATGGCCGAGACGAGCGCGATGCCCGCGCCCATCATGCCCGCGCCCATGACGCCCACCTTCTTCACCCGCTGGTCCGGCACGTCGGGGCGGTTCGCACCTTTCTCCAGCGCCTCCTTGTTGATGAAGAGAGAGCGGATCATCGCGCTTGAGGACGGGTTCATCAGCACGTTGGTGAACCAGCGCGCCTCGATCCTGAGCGCGGTGTCGAAGGGCACGAGCGCGCCTTCGTAGACCGCCGACAAGAGCGCCTTGGCCGCCGGGAAGGCGCCCTGCGTCTTGCCGTTGACCATGGCCGAGGCGCCCACGAAGGTCATGAACCCGGCCGGGTGGTAGGGCTCGCCCCCGGGCATCTTGTAGCCCTTTTCGTCCCACGGCTTGACGATCGAAGGCTCCGAGAGAACCCATTCGCGGGCCTTGTCGATCAACTCATCCGCCGGAACGACCTCGTGAATGAGGCCGGCCTGCTTGGCCTTCTTCGGGTCCGAGAGCTTGCCCTCGAGCAGGAAGGGCGAGGCCGCCATCGCGCCCAGCAACCGGGTAAGTCGCGTGGTTCCGCCCATGCCGGGAAAGATGCCGACCATGATCTCGGGCAGGCCGATCTTGGCCTTGGGGTTGTCGGCGGCGAAGATGCGGTGGCAGGCGAGCGGGATCTCGAACCCGATTCCGAGCGCGGTGCCCGGGAGCGCGCAGGCGATGGGTTTGCCGCCCTTGTTCTTGTCGTCCATGCCGCCGCGCTCGATCTTGCGCAGGATGGCGTGGGCGCCCATGAGGCCGTCCATGAGGCCCTGGGCGGGATTGTCACCCGCGCTTTCCTTCATCTTGGCGATGACGTTGAGATCCATGCCGCCGGCGAAGGAGCCGTCCTTGCCGGAGGTGATGACGATGCCCTTGACGGCGTCATCCGAGAGCGCCTCGTCGATGAGCGCGTCAAGCTGGGGCCAGGCCTCCATGCTCATGACGTTCATCGACTTGCCGGGGGTGTCCCAGGTGATGATGGCGACGCCGTCGGCGCCGGTTTTCATGGTGAAATCGGTCATGTCGTTTCCCTTTCCAGTCGTGTCTCGAGGATGCGTGCCAGCACGCCCTCGGTGTTGTCGGTCACGTCGCTGTTCCAGACGCGCAGGACGTGGAAGCCTTCGCCGGTCAGCCAGTCGGTGCGCGGTGCGTCCTGTTCCGCATCATGCTGTCCGCCGTCGATCTCGATCACCAGCCGCGCGGAATAGTCGGCGAAATCGGCGATATAGGGGCCGATTGGAGCTTGCCTGCGGAAGTGGAAGCCGAAGGCGCGGTTGAGATCGCGCAGGCCGCGCCAGACGGTTCTTTCCGCAGACGTCATGTCGCGGCGGAGTGCCTTCGCGCGGGCGCGGGTTTCCGGCGTGATCCCGGTCATTGCAGCGGCCCCCCACCCCCGGCCCCTCCCCACGAGGGGGAGGGGAGGGTTGCGCGGCACGGTTGCGCCCTGTCCGTTCCCTCCCCCTCGTGGGGAGGGTCAGGGAGGGGGGCATATCGTGGGAGGAGGGCTGCAGACATCACACCCGCTCGATGATCGTGGCCGCGCCCATGCCGGACGCGATGCAAAGCGTGGCGAGGCCGGTTTCCTTGTCGGTGCGCTCCAATTCGTCCAGCAGCGTGCCGATGATGATCGCCCCCGTCGCACCCAGCGGGTGGCCCATGGCGATCGAGCCGCCGTTCACGTTGACCACGTCGGGATCGACGTCGAAGGCCTGCATGAAGCGCAGGACCACGGATGCGAATGCCTCGTTCACCTCGAAGAGGTCGATATCGCCGATCTTCATGCCGGAATCGGCAAGGATCTTCTGCGTCGCGGGCACCGGGCCGGTGAGCATGATCGTCGGATCGGTGCCGATCTTGCAGGTCTGGCGGATGCGCGCACGGGGCTTCAGGCCCCATTTCTCGCCGAACGCCCTGGACCCGATCAGCACACCGGCCGAGCCGTCAACGATGCCCGAGGAGTTGCCGGCGTGGTGGATGTGATTGATCTTCTCGAGATGCGGGTATTTCAGCTTGGCGACCGCGTCGAAGCCCGGCATGACCTCGCCCATCTGCTGAAAGCTGGGGTTGAGGGAGCCAAGCGCCTGCATGTCGGTGCCGGGGCGCATGTATTCGTCGTGATCGAGGATCGTCAGGCCGTTCTGGTCCTTCACCGCGATGATCGACTTGTCGAACCGCTTGTCATCCCAGGCCGCCTTGGCGCGTTTCTGGGATTCGACCGCGAGGGCGTCGGCCTGATCGCGGGTGAAGCCGTATTCCGTGGCGATGATGTCCGCCGAGATGCCCTGGGGGACGAAATAGGTCTCCATCGCGACGGAGGGATCGACGGCGATGGCCGCCCCGTCTGAGCCCATGGGCACGCGGCCCATCATCTCGACCCCGCCCGCGATATAGCCGTCGCCCGCGCCGCCCATCACCTGGTTCGCGGCGAGGTTCACGGCCTCCATGCCGGACGCGCAGAAGCGGTTGATGGCGAGGCCCGGAATGCTCTCGTCGAGATCGGAGGCCAGCACGGCGGTCCGCGCGAGGCAGCCGCCCTGTTCCTTCACCTGGGTCACGTTGCCCCAGATCACGTCCTCGACCGCGTGGCCCTCGAGTCCGTTGCGGTCCTTCAATGCGTTCAGCACCTCGGTCGACAGTTTCACGGCGGTCACTTCGTGCAGCGCACCGTCCTTGCGGCCCTTGCCACGCGGGGTGCGCACGGCGTCGTAGATATAGGCGTCGGTCATGTTACTCGTCTCCTTCTTCAGGCACGGTCAGCGGGGCTGCCGGGCATCAGGTCATAGGGGTGTTTCCAGCCGGGCAGGCCTTCGATGTTCGAAAGCCACCGGTCGATCTCGGGCCAGTCCGCGCGGTCGAAGCCGAAGGGCTCGGGGTAGAAGAGGTAGCCGCAGCAGGAGAGGTCGGCATTGGTCACGTCCTCGCCCACGATCCAGTCGCGGTCCGCGAGATGCGTGTCGAGGGTCTGGTAGGCGGCCTTGAGGCGGCCCTGCATGAAACCGATCACATCCCGGGGCCGCTTCTCCTCGTGCAGGAAATTCATCAGGAAGCGCGTCATGCCGGCCTGGCTGGAGAGCTTGTGGTTGTCCCAGAACATCCAGCGCATCACCTCGCGCGCCTCCTCGGGGGTGGCGCCGCCGAAGCGGCCGGTCTTTTCGGTGACATAGAGCTGGATCACGCCCGACTGGGTCAGCGTCACGTCGCCGTCGACCATGACCGGCACCTCGCCCATGACATTGAGCGCGCGGAACTCCTCGGTGCGCGAGGCGCCGCCGAAGAAATCCACGTGGACGGGCTCCCAGTCGAGACCCGACAGTTCGAGCGCGAGCGCGGCCTTGTAGGCATTGCCGGATTCGCCGAAGCAGTGAAGTCGGGTGGTCATGGTCCTAGTTTCCTCTCTGTGCGCGGGATGCACCGTCGAAGGCGGGGGTTTCACACCCCCGCACCCCCGTGGAGTATTTTCCGCAAGATGAAGGGGCGCGTTCATCTCTCGTTAACGCTGACGTGCCAATCTGGCCGTGCGTCACAGGCTGGAGAGCCGATGGGCGTGCAAGGTGAAGCCCCGCTCCCGAGACCGGTGCCATGAGGCCCGTGCCCGGGGCGGGGTGGACGCGCGCCCCTTCATCTTGCCCCGAATACTCTCGCCGAAGGCGGTCCCGCCCCATGCCGCACGCGCCCGGGATCATCGCTTGCGCGCCTCGAGTTCCGAATTGAAGATGCGCAGGCGGTGGCCGAACGTGTCCTCGTCGATCACGCTGTCGAAATTCTCGAAGAGGAACGAGAGCGCCTCGCCCTCGTCGAGGCCCGCCTCCTGCGCGAAGCGTTTGAGCCGGCGATAGCCGTCCTCGGTCATCGCGGCGTTGAAGCGGCGGGTCAGGCGGAAGCGTTTCGGCATGGTCCGGTCCTTCGCGTGAGGTATGCGTCCTTCCCATCCCGGGCGCCCGGCTGGACATCTGCCCGCCGGACGCGTCGGATGGGTCTTCTGCCCATCATGCCGTCAGAACTGCTCCGCGGCGAGGGTCATCACCGGGTCCGCCCCGCTTTCGATGCGCGCGAGATGCATCTTCGTGGCGGGCAGGCGGCGGGTCATGTAGTAGCGCGCGGTGGCGAGCTTGGCCTCGAGGAAATCGGCGTCGCCGTCACCGCGGGCCAGTGCCGCCTGCGCCGCTTTCGCCATATGCGCCCACATGAGGCCGAGGCAGACATGGCCGAAGAGGTGCATGAAGTCGGTCGAGCCCGCAAGTGCCGCGTTGGGGTTCTTCATGCCGTTCTGCATGAAGAACATGCCGGCCGCCTGAAGATCCTTGGACGCGGATTTGAGCGGTTCCACGAAGTCGGCCATGGGCTCGCCGTCATTCTCCTTGCAGAAGGTCTTGACCATGTCGAAGAAGGCCATGACGTGCTTGCCGCCGTCCTGGGCGAGCTTGCGGCCCACGAGGTCGAGCGCCTGCACACCGTTCGCGCCCTCGTAGATCATGGCGATGCGGGCGTCGCGGGTGAACTGCGACATGCCCCATTCCTCGATATAGCCGTGACCGCCATAGATCTGCTGGGCCTGCACGGTCATGTCGTAGCCCTCGTCGGTAAGGAAGCCCTTGATGACGGGGGTGAGCAGGGAAATCATGCCATGCGCGTCCTCGTCGCCGCCGCGATGGGCCCGGTCGATGAGCTGCGAGCCCCAGAGCAGGAAGGCGCGCGCGCCCTCGGCAAAGCTCTTCTGGTCCATGAGGCTGCGGCGGATGTCGGGATGCACGATGAGCGGGTCGGCGGGGCCGTCGGGATTCTCGGCGCCGGTGACGGCACGCCCCTGGAGCCGGTCCTTGGCGTAGTCGAGCGCGTTCTGGTAGGCGACCTCGGCCTGGGCCACGCCCTGCATCCCGACGCCGATGCGGGCCTCGTTCATCATGGTGAACATGGCGCGCATGCCCTTGTGCTCCTCGCCCAGGAGCCAGCCCTTGGCGCCGTCGTAGTTCATCACGCAGGTCGAGTTGCCGTGGATGCCCATCTTCTCCTCGATCTTGCCGCAGGAGACGCCGTTGCGCTCGCCGAGGCTGCCATCGTCGTTCACGAGGAACTTCGGCACGATGAAGAGCGAGACGCCCTTGATGCCCTCGGGGCCGCCGGGGATCTTGGCCAGCACGAGGTGGATGATGTTGTCGGCCATGTCATGTTCGCCCGACGAGATGAAGATCTTCTGCCCGGTGATCGCGTAGCTGCCGTCATCCTGCGGCTCGGCCTTGGTGCGCATGAGGCCGAGGTCGGTGCCGCAATGCGGCTCGGTCAGGTTCATGGTGCCGGTCCATTCGCAGGAGGCCATGTTGGGCAGGTAGGTCTGTTTCTGGTCATCGGTGCCATGGGCGAGGATCGCCGAGGCCGCGCCGTGGGTCAGGCCCTGGTACATGGTGAAGGCCTGGTTGGCGCCCGAGAACATCTCGCCCACCGCGGTGGCGAGGATATACGGCATGTTCTGTCCGCCGAACTCCTCGGGCAGGTCGAGCGCGGTCCAGCCGCCCTCGCGCACCTGGTCGAAGGCCGCCTTGAAGCCCGTGGGCGTGCGCACGACGCCGTTCTCGAGGTGGCACCCCTCGGTGTCGCCGACGACGTTGAGCGGGGACAGGACCTCGGAGGCCAGCTTGCCCGCCTCGTCGAGCACGGCGGACGTGAAATCGCGATCGAGCTCGCCATAGCCCGGCGTCTTGTCCGATGACACGTCAAGCATGTCGTGAAGAATGAATTGCATGTCTTTGACGGGGGCGGTGTAGCGGGGCATGGCGTCTTGTCCTCTGTCGGTCTTGATTATTCCGCGGCCTTCGTGGCCGGCTCGATGGAGCGCAGGATATTGCGCACCCAATCCATCTGTTCGCGCAGATCGTCGATGGCCTGATCGAGCTCGTCGCGCTGCGCCTGCATCGCCGCGAGGCGTTCGGAGGCCACGGCGAGCGTCTCTTTCATCTGGGTATATTGCTGATCGCCCGTATCGTAGAGATCGAGAAGCTGACGAATCTCCTCGAGACTGAAGCCGAAGCGCTTGCCACGCAGGATGAGCTTGAGCCGGGCGCGGTCGCGGCGCGTGAAAAGGCGCTTCTGTCCCTCGCGGCGCGGCGCGAGAAGCTCTTTCTGTTCGTAGAAACGCAAGGTGCGCGGCGTCACGTCGAACGTGTCGCACATCTCGCGGATGGTGGTGAATTCCTGGTCTGTGCTGGTCATCGTTTCTGTCCTGTGGTCACGGGGGTGTGGCGCCCGGTCGAGGAAGGTCGAGCGGCACCATAAAGGTCGATTGACGTTTACGTAAGTGCTACGTTGCGTCAATTTCAAGCCCCTCCCGGGGCGATTGCTCGCGCGATCTCAAAAAAACGTGAGCGGGGGCGGAACAGCCCGCATGTTTCCACGTTGGATGATCACGAGTTTCGAAGTGACACGTAACGGAGGTAACAATGAAACGTCTTTTGACAACAGCTGCAACAGCTCTCGTCCTGAGCGGTGGCACGGCCTATGCCGAGAACCACGACGCGATGGGCGCATATGAGTACAACGCCGAGACCGATTTCTACGCATCGGACCTGATCGGGATGCGCGTCTACAGCTCCGAGCAGGAGATGGCCGCGGAAACCGAGATCGAAGCGGAAGCGACGAGCGAGTGGGATAACATCGGCGAAATCAACGATCTCATCGTCAACTCCGAGGGCGAAGTGCAGGTCGCCATCATCGGCGTCGGCGGCTTCCTCGGCATCGGCGAAAAGAACGTCGCGCTGCCCATGGAGCAGATCAAGGTTCTGCATGAGAAAGGCGAGGGCGCGGGCCGGTTCCTGGTCGTGAACGTGTCCCAGGAAGAGCTTGAAAACGCGCCGGGTGTCGAACGCGAGCGTGACGGCATGGAGAATGCCGACACCGACGGCACTGTCAACGCCGAGCCCGAGGCCGAACAGATGGCCGAGAACGCGGCGGACGACGCGGAGCAGACCGCCGAGAACGCAGAGCAGAACATGGAGAATGCTGCGGAAGAAGCGGAGCAGAGCGCCGAGAACGCCGCGGACGAAGCCGAGCAGACTGCCGAAAGTGCGGCGGACGAAGCCGAGCAGACTGCCGAGAACGCAGAGCAGAATCTCGAAAGCGAGGCCGGCACCGAAACGGCAATGGATCGCCCGATGCTGACGCGCCCGAATGTCGAGCGTGAAGGCTATGCCGAGGTGACCAAGGTCGAGGAACTGACCTCGGATGCGCTGGTCGGCCAGTCGGTCTATGGCATCAACGACGAGAGCGTCGGCGAGGTCGGTGATCTCGTGCTCGATGAAAACGGCAAGGTCCAGCAGGCCGTCATCAACGTGGGTGGCTTCCTCGGGATCGGCGAGAAGGAGATCGCCGTGACCTTCGACGAACTGCAGATCCTGCGCGGTGAAGGCGATGACCTGAGGGTCTATATCGACTCGACCGAAGAGAAGCTCGAGGCGCAGCCCGAATTCGACGGCTAAGTTTCAGAGCATGAACAGGGAAAGGCGGTCGCGGTTGCGGCCGCCTTTTCTGTTGCGCGGGTCATGTGTCGGGCAAGTCGCCCGCTACCTTGTCGCGCATCTCGCGCAGCTCGGTCATGGCTTCGGACAGTTGCCGGTGCTGCCGGGCCAAGTCCTCGAGCTGACGGTCGGCAAGCTCGATCAGGCTTCGCATCTGGGCCTCGGTGCCCTCGCTTTCGTAGATCAGGAGCCATTGGCGGATCTCCTCGAGCGAGAAGCCCCATTTCCGGCCACGCAGGATGAGGGTCATGCGCGCACGTTCGCGCGGGCCGTAGAAGCGCGAGCGGCCCTCGCGCTCCGGCTCGAGAAGCTCGATATACTCGTAGTAGCGCAGGGTGCGCGGCGTCACATCGAATTTCGCGCACATTTCCTTGAGTGACAGGCGTTTGTCGGACATGGCGATTGCCCCGGTGGAGGGGAAAAGGTGTGTCGGAGCCCCAGCTTGCCCCAAATCCGGGACCGAATAAACCCCCGCGGCCGGGATCGGCCGCATTCGAGGTGGCGAACGGGTCCGGATGGGATTATTGAAGGCGCGACCGGACCCCAGGACGCGGAGCGTGACCGCCATGACCGACAAGCGCGACGCCGCCGCACGGCTCGAGAAGGCGCGCAAGTTCTTTTCCGCGCTGCCCCATGCCGTTGCCCTCGGGATGGAGCCCGAGGACATGGGGGGTGGCGTGGCGATCATGTCGATGCCCTGGCGCGAGGACCTGGTGGGCGACCCGGAGACCGGCGTGATCCACGGCGGCGCGGTGAGCGCCCTGATGGACACCGCCTGCGGGGCGGCCGCGATGTCGCATCCGAGGCTGATGGGCGCGACGGCGACGATCGGGCTCAGGATCGACTACATGCGTCCCGCGACGCCGCGCGCCACCATCCGCGTGCGGGCCGAATGCCACCACATCACCCGAAGCGTGGCCTTCGTGCGCGCCACCGCCACGGATGGCGACGATGACCGTCCCGTCGCGACCGCGACCGGGACATTCACCGTGCAGGGGGGGCCATGAGCGGACCGAGAAAACCCGAGCCGGTGCAGCAGGTGAAGCAACGGCGCGACGCGGCCCTAGCCGCGCTGGTCGAGGGCGTGCCCTACATCCGCTTCCTCGGCATCGTGTTCGAGCGGCGGGGTGACGAGCTCACGGCGCTGATGCCCTATGACGACAAGCTGATCGGCAACCCCCTTCTGCCCGCGCTGCACGGCGGCGCGACGGCGGCCTTTCTCGAGACGACGGCGATCATCGGGTTGAGCTGGGCGACGCTCTGGCCGCTGATCGAGAGCGGCGAGGTGGATGCAGAGGCGATGGCGGGCGGCACGATGCCGCGCCTGCCGCGCACCATCGACTTCACGGTGGATTACCTGCGCTCGGGCTTGCCGCGTGATGCCTATGCGCGCGCCCGTGTGACGCGCTCGGGGCGGCGCTATGGCTCGGTCCATGTCGAGGCGTGGCAAGACAACCGCGAGCGCCCCTTCGCGCAGGCGCAAGGGCATTTCCTGATGCCCCGGCAGGATGGCTGAACCGGCGCGGCCCATCACGCATGGGCGCGTCGCGCGCATCGCCTTTCCCATCGTCATCTCGAACGCCACGGTCCCGATCCTGGGCGTGGTGGACACGGGCGTCGTGGGCCAGCTGGGCGAGGCGGCGCCGATCGGCGCCGTGGGTGTGGGCGCCATCATCCTGACCGCGATCTACTGGATCTTCGGCTTCCTGCGGATGGGCACGACGGGTCTCACGAGCCAGGCGCAGGGTGCCGGGCGCACGGGCGAGGTGGCCGCGATGCTCACGCGCGCGCTGATGATCGGGCTGGGAGCCGGCGCGGCCATCATCGTCCTGCAATGGCCGATCTTCTGGGCCGCCTTCCGGGTCTCGCCGGCCAGCGCGGAGGTCGAGGGGCTGGCCCGCGACTACATGGCCATCCGCGTCTGGAGCGCGCCCGCAATGATCGCGATCTACGGCATCACGGGCTGGCTCGTCGCGCTCGAGCGGACGGGCGCGGTTCTGATGCTCCAGGTCTGGATGAACGGGCTCAACATCGTGCTCGACCTCTGGTTCGTGCTGGGACTCGGCTGGGGCGTCGAGGGCGTGGCAGTCGCCACATTCATGGCCGAGTGGAGCGGGCTTGCCCTCGGGTTCTGGCTTTGCCGTGATGCGTTCCGGGTGCCCGCCTGGCGCGATTGGCCGCGCGTCTTCGACGCCGACGCCTTGTCGAACATGACGGCGGTCAACATGGATATCCTGCTGCGTTCGCTCATGATCCAGACGATCTTCGTCTCGTTCCTGCTGCTCGGCGGCTGGTTCGGCGACGTGACGCTGGCCGCGAACCAGGTGTTGATGCAATTCCTGAGCGTGACCGCCTACGCGATGGACGGCTTCGCCTTCGCCGCGGAGGCGCTGGTGGGACAGGCCTTCGGGGCGCGTGACCGGTCCCGGGTGCGGCGCGCGGCGATCGTCGCCTCGCAATGGGCGTTCGGATCGAACCTGTGCCTGGCGCTCGCCTTCGCGCTGGCCGGGGGCGCGATCATCGACGTGATGACCACCGCGCCCGAGGTGCGCGAGGCGGCCCGTGTCTTCCTGCCCTACATGGTGGCCGCGCCTCTCGTGGGTCTTGCGGCGTGGATGTTCGACGGCATCTTCATCGGCGCGACCCGCTCGGCCGACATGCGCGACATGATGGCGGTGAGCCTGTTGATCTACGTGCTGGCAGCCCTGGCACTGGTGCCGACGCTCGGCAATCATGGCTTGTGGTGCGCGCTTCTCATCAGTTTCGTGGCGCGGGGCGTGACGCTTGGGCTGAGATATCCCGCGCTCGAACGGGCGTCGGGCGATTAGCGGGTCACTCCCGGATCTCGTCCAGAACGCCGCGTATGTTTCCGACCGGCACCGGGCCGATCCCGCCCGCCGCGAGCGGCTGGCGGCTGTCCATGGAGTTGTCGCGATGGTCACCCAGCACGAAGACGTGGCCCCGGGGCACGGTGACGGGGGGCATGTCGTCGAGCCATGTCTCGCCAAGATCGAGCACGTCGTAGGCCGCGCGGCCCAGCGTTTCGGTGAAGCGCGGGATGGCGCAGGTCTCGCCCCTCGCGGCGGATGGATCGCAGCGGGGAAGGGTGTCGGACGGTCCGTCCGCCGCTCGGCTCTGGTGGTAGTCGGAGGTTTTCCGGCGCGATACCGGCACGCCGTCGATGAGGATCACGCCGCGCTCGAGCGCCACGGTCTGTCCGGCGGTCGCGACGATCCTCTTGACATATTGCCTGTCGGCAGCGGGATGCGTGAACGCGATCACCCGCCCCGGCGCGATCTCCTCGGGCGCGGGCGCGGTGTGAAAGATCATGCACTGGCCCGGTTCGATCGTCGGTCTCATGTCCGCCGACGCGGCGGTGTAGCGGTCATAGGGGCCGGTCACGCAGCGAAGACAGAGGCACATGGCGCTGGCCATGCCCGGCACGATCAGCATCAGCGCAACGAGAGCAGCAGGCGCCTTCACAGGATTTCCAGCACCTGTTCGGGCGGGCGTCCGAGACGCGCCCTGTCGCCCTTGATGACAACGGGCCGCTCGATCAGGCGGGGATGCGCGGCCATGGCGGCGAAAAGGCGATCCTCGGGATCATCGCGGCGCAGTCCGAGTTCTCGGGCCAGCGCCTCGCCCGCGCGCAACAGGCCTCCGGCGCCGGTGCCCAGCATCTTCGCCACCTCGCGAAGTTCGGCCTCGGAGGGCGGGTCGTCGAGATAACGCCGCACCTCGTGCGCCTCGTCCCGCGCCTCGAGAAGCGCCAGCGTATCGCGCGATTTGGAGCAGCGCGGATTGTGCCAGATGATCGTGCTCACAGCCAAGTCTCCCTGTCGGTTCCCACTGCTTCGGCCACGTTCGCGAACCCGTCGCGCGCCAGGAGCGCGTCGAGCCCGCGCGCGATGCGCGGCACGAGGCTCAGCCCCTCGTAGACGAGGGCAGAATAAAGCTGCACGGCACTCGCGCCCGCGCGGATCTTGGCATAGGCGTCCTCGGCCGAGGCGACGCCGCCGACGCCGATCAGCGGCAAGGTGCCCCCGGTCACCTGCGACAGGTGGGCCAGAACGCGGGTCGACCGCTCGAAGAGCGGCCGGCCCGAAAGCCCGCCCGTCTCGTCACGATGCGCGCTGACGAGGCCATCGCGCGAAAGTGTCGTGTTGGTGGCGATGATCCCGGCGATGCCGGCGCCGCGGGTCACTTCGGCGATCTCGGCAAGGGCGGTCTCGTCGAGGTCGGGTGCGATCTTGAGAAAGACGGGCAGGCCGCGGCCGGTTTCGCCGGTGAGCCAGTCGCGCGCCTCCATGACCTTGCCCAGAAGGCCGTGGAGCGCCTCGGCGCCCTGAAGATCACGCAGGCGTTCGGTGTTGGGCGAGGACACGTTGATCGTCGCGAAATCCACGTGGCGTCCGCAATGGGCCAGCACGCGCGCGAAATCCTCGGCGCGGTCGGCGCTGTCCTTGTTGGCGCCGATATTGAGACCGATGACGCAGGTCTCGGGCCGTTGCGCCAGGCGCCGCGCGACCGCCTCCATGCCGTCATTGTTGAAGCCGAAGCGGTTGATGACGGCGCGATCCTCGGCCAGGCGAAAGAGCCGTGGGCGCGGGTTGCCCGGTTGCGGGCGGGGAGTGACGGCGCCCAGCTCGACAAAGCCGAAACCCGCGCGGGCCAGCGGATGCAGCGCGCGAGCGTTCTTGTCGAACCCCGCGGCAAGGCCCACGGGATTGGGAAGCGCCAGCCCGGCCACCGTGCTGGCGAGCCGGGGCGAGGTCACAGTGCCCGGACCGGTCGCAAGGCCCGCGCGAAGCGCCCGGATCGCCCAGTCATGCGCGGTTTCGGGGTCGAGCCGGTGCAGCGCGTAGAGGCCGAGCCGTTCCAGCGCACTCATGCGAGGCCGGGGGGAAACTGATGCTGGCCGCCGACGAGCGGAAGGGGTTGCGCCCAGATCACGTCGGTCAGGCGCAATTCGCGGTAGAGATGCGGAAAATTCTCGCCGCCGCGCGAGGGCTCCCACTTCAGTTCCGAGCCCATCGCCTCGCTCTCGGCGGCCACGAGCATCAGGTCGCCCGCGCCTGCGAAATGGCGCCTTGCCGTCTCGGGCGCCTGCGCCACGGTCGAGAAGTGGATGTAGCCGTCGGCGAGGTCTACCGGGGCGCCGTCGCTGTGGCCCTCGGCGCGCAGCCGGTCCCATTCGGATCGCCGCAATATCTTCAAGATGATCATGACCCGAAGTGATGCCCCGCCACCCGCGCCCGGTCAAGCGGCAAGCGCTCCCGTCGGCTTCAAGGCCGGACCAGGGCCTTGCGTCAGGCGCTGCCCTAACCCGCCTTCGCGATCACCGCGTCGAGCCAGCGGGTCGGCAGGAGCCGCTTCAGCGTGCCCATGAGGTAGGTCGGCGTCGTCACGTAGTAGCGCGCGCGGGGCCGACGCGCCTCGAGCGCGTGGACGAGCCTGCGCGTGACGGCGGAGGGCGGCAGCTCGAACGTGTCGGGGCCGCTGCTTTCGTAGAGACGGTGGCGCAGCCGCGCGTAATCTTCGCGCCGGGGGGCGTTTTCCCAGTCGATCCAGCGCTCGAAATGGGGGATCGCGTTCTCGCGGATATTCGAGGTGACGGGGCCGGGTTCGATCAGGCTGACATGGATGCCGGTGCCGCGCATCTCGATCCGCAGCGTGTCCGAGAGACCCTCGAGCGCGAATTTCGAGGCGTTGTAGGCGCCGCGCCAGGGCATCGTGACGAAGCCCAGAACCGAGGAGCATTGCACGATCCGCCCATGCCCCTGCGCGCGCATCACCGGGATCACGGCGCGGGTCAGCGCGTGCCAGCCGAAGAGATTGGCTTCGAAGATCGCGCGGAGCGCATCGGTGGGCAAATCCTCGACCAGGCCGGGATTGGCGAAGGCGCCATTGTTGAAAAGCGCGTCGAGCCGTCCGCCGGTGGTGTCCAACACCTGGGTCAGGGCCGCGTGGATGCTGGCCTCGTCCTGGTAGTCGAGGCGCGGACTTTCAAAGCCTTCGGCGCGCAGGCGGTCGCAGTCCGCCTCCTTGCGGCAGGCCGCGAAGACGCGCCAGCCACGTGCCCGGAGACCGTGGGCGGCATCGTACCCGATACCGGAGGAACAGCCGGTGATGAGAATGCTTCTGTCACTCATGCGCGCGACCATGCGGGGACTGCGCGGACGGCGCAACGAAAAACGGCGTGGCGGCACTCAGTTGCTGGCGGTGACGAGCCAGTCGGCCATGTAGCCCACCTGGCCGGTCTCCTCGACCTCGAGATGCAGCCAGCCGTTGCCCAGATCCTCGAGCACGCGCACGCGCGCGCCTTCGGCGAGCTGATCGACGCGGCCATAGGACGTTCCCGGCCCGGCCCGCATGTTGACGAGATTGCCGGTCACGCGGCGGATATCGGCGGCGGCGCTGTCGGCCACGGCGACCTGCGTGACCCCGGAGGCGGAACTGCCTTCGTCACCGGCACCGGAGGCGCCGGTCATGTCGATCCTGAGCGCCGCGCCCAAGGCGCCGAACCCGTTGGCGTTACCCGACGAGGCAAGTGTTACCTGCGCGCCATCATCCGCCTGCTGCGTCACTTCGGAAAGCCCGATGACCGACGTCGTGACGCCGGCAGCAGGGGTGTCCGCCTCACGGGTGGCCGCTGCGGGAATGACGGTGGCTTCGGTGGTGGCGGTGATGCCGGCGCCTTTTTCCTTCTCGAGCGCGGCCGTGAGGGCGGCATCGATGGCCGCGGCATCGACCTCGTCCGTGTCGCGCGTCATGGTGCGCGTCGTGGCCACGTCGAAATCGTCTGCCTTTTCGTCGCCCTTGTCGCCCTTGTCGGTGCGTCGGGCCGGGGTGGCCGCGTCGGCCTCGGCCACGCGGGTCAGTGTCGCTGCCCTGTCGCGCTCACGCTGCATGTGCGCCTGGAGAGAATCCTCGTGCGGGCGGTAGTCGGCACCGCCGCTCAATTCGTAGAACGCAAACCCCAGAAAGCCGAAGCTCACCACTATGAAACGCCACATATCATCCCCCCGGACGGGAGCGGCGAATACCGCCGCCCTTATGTCATCCTACACGATTCGGTCCGGCCCCTGACGGGAAATCGCCATCGCCTCGTTCCGAAGCGCCTTTACCGTCGCATCGCCCGAAGCTATCAGGTCGGTCATGAGCGACCTTCTGGACGATCCCGACATGACCCCCGACGAGGTGGCCGAGCCGTTGCGCCGTGCCATCGGCGAGCGCTATCTCACATATGCGCTCTCGACGATCATGCACCGGGCGCTGCCCGATGCGCGCGACGGGCTGAAGCCCGTGCACCGACGCATCCTTTATGCAATGCGCGAATTGCGCCTGGGTTCCACGGGAGGGTTCCGCAAGTCGGCCAAGATCTCGGGCGACGTGATGGGGAACTACCATCCGCACGGGGATGCCGCGATCTACGACGCGATGGCGCGGCTCGCACAGGATTTCGCGGTGCGCTATCCGCTGGTGGACGGGCAGGGGAATTTCGGCAATATCGACGGCGATAACCCGGCCGCCTCGCGCTATACCGAGGCCCGGATGACCGCCGTGGCCGAGGCGATGCTCGAGGGGCTGGCCGAGAACGCGGTCGATTTCCGCGACAACTACGACGGCACGCTGACCGAGCCGGTGGTCCTGCCGGCGGCTTTCCCGAACCTTCTGGCCAACGGGTCGAGCGGGATCGCGGTGGGGATGGCGACCAACATCCCGCCGCACAACATCGCCGAGCTGATCGACGCCTGCCTGCATCTCATCAAGACGCCCGATGCGCGCGACGACACGCTCCTCAACTATGTTCCCGGCCCCGACTTCCCGACGGGCGGCGTGATCGTGGAGCCGGCCGAGAACATCGCGCAAGCCTATCGCACCGGGCGCGGATCGTTCCGCCTGCGCTGCCGCTGGGAGACCGAGGATCTTGGCCGTGGCCAGTGGCAGATCGTGGTGACGGAAATCCCCTACCAGGTGCAGAAATCCAGGCTGATCGAGAAGCTGGCCGAGGTCATCCAGACCAAGAAGGTCCCGGTGCTCGCCGATATACGCGACGAGAGCGCCGATGACGTGCGCATCATCCTCGAGCCGCGCTCGAAGAACGTCGATCCCGAGATGCTGATGGGCATGCTCTACCGCAACTCCGACCTGGAGGTGCGCTTCTCGCTCAACATGAACGTGCTCATCGACGGCCTTACGCCCAAGGTCTGCTCGATGAAGGAGGTGCTGCGCGCCTTTCTCGATTTCCGGCGCGAGGTGCTGGAGCGCCGCTCGCGGCACCGGATGGAGAAGATCGACCATCGGCTCGAGGTGCTGGAGGGGCTGATCGTGGCCTTCCTCAATCTCGACCGCGTGATCGACATCATCCGCTATGACGACGAGCCCAAACCCGCGCTCATGCGCGAGGACTGGGGCCGGGAGTTCGTGCGCGCCCGCGACGAGGCGGACTACGTGCCGCCCGCGCCGGGCGATCACGAGGGGTTGAGCGACGTGCAGGCCGAGGCGATCCTCAACATGCGGCTGCGCGCATTGCGGCGGCTCGAGGAAATGGCGCTTCTGGCCGAGCGTGACGCGCTGATGGAGGAACGTGCGGGGCTCGAGGACCTGCTCGAGGACGTCGGGCTGCAATGGGCGGCGATCGCGGATCAGCTTCGCGAGGTGAAGGCGACCTTCGGCAAGGGCTACACGCTTGACGGGCGCAACGTGGGCGCGCGCCGCACGACCTTCGCCGAGGCGGGCGAGATCGAGGAGGTGCCGCTCGAGGCGATGATCGACCGCGAGCCGATCACGGTCGTGTGCAGCCAGATGGGCTGGATCCGGGCGATGTCCGGCCATGTGGACCTGGCCCGCGAGTTGAAGTTCAAGGATGGCGACGGTCCGCGCTTCATGTTCCATGCCGAGACGACCGACCGCCTGCTGGTCTTCGGGTCGAACGGGCGGTTCTACACCCTGTCGGCGGCGGCGCTGCCCGGCGGGCGGGGCATGGGCGAGCCGCTGCGCCTCATGGTCGATCTGCCCAACGAGGCCGAGATCGTCGATCTCTTCATCCACGTGCCGGGGCGGAAACTCCTCGTGGCGTCCTCGGCAGGCGACGGCTTCATCGTACCCGAAGACGAGGTTCTGGCGCAGACGCGGGCCGGGAAACAGGTGCTCAACGTCCGGGGCGAGGCGCAGGCGCGACTTTGCAGGCCCGCCACGGGGGATCACGTGGCCGTTGTGGGCGAAAATCGCAAAGTATTGATTTTTCCATTGGAAGATCTGCCGGAAATGGGAAGAGGCAAGGGTGTGAGGTTGCAAAAGTACAAGGACGGCGGCTTGTCGGATGCGATAACCTTCACGCTTGAGGAGGGGCTGAGCTGGCACGATCCGGCCGGACGGACGCGCACCGAGACCGCGCTGGCCGAATGGGTCGGCAAACGCGCGAGCGCGGGTCGCATGGCTCCGCGCGGCTTCCCGAGGGACAACAGGTTCACCTGACCTGCCGGGCGTGATCCCGCGCGGCAACGGCGGGGCCCGAATGCGAGATGATATCGCGGAACCGTGAGCATTTTTCGGCAGGTCGCGCGAAGTGCCGTTACGGGCGGCATTGCGCGGCGCGGGGGGATCGCTATCTAGGGGGCATGGTGCGGCTCATCCTCCTTTTCCTTTTCGTGTCGGTTCCCGCGGGCGCCATGGCGGATTGCGTCGTGCTGTTGCACGGGTTGGCGCGCACCGAGAATTCCATGAGGGTGCTCGAGGAGACGCTCGAGGTGCAGGGATATGACGTGATCGCGCCGCGCTATCCCTCGACGCGGGCCGAGATCGAGCGTCTGGCCACGGACACCCTGCCCAAGGCCATCTCGCGGTGCGGCGAGTCACGGGTCCACTTCGTCACGCATTCGATGGGCGGCATCCTGCTGCGGCACTGGCTGCGCGACAACCGGCCCGAGCGGCTGGGCCGCGTCGTGATGCTGGGCCCGCCCAACCACGGCTCGCAACTTGTGGACGAGCTGGGGGGGCTGGAGCTTTTCGCATGGATCAACGGACCCGCGGGCGCGCAGCTCGAAACCGGGCCGGAGGGCGTGCCCGAGAACCTGCCCGATGTCGATTTCGAGCTTGGCGTGATCGCGGGATCGCGCTCGCTCAACCCCTATTATTCGAGCCTCATCGAGGGGCCGGATGACGGCAAGGTGTCGGTCGCCTCGACCAAGGTCGAGGGGATGGCGGATCACCTCACCTTGCCGGTGACGCATACGTTCATGATGAACAACCCGCTGGTGATCGCGCAGGTGGTGGCGTTCCTGCGCGACGGGAAGTTCGACCGGGACCTGGGGTTCTCGGACGTGATCGACCTTGGCACGGAATTCCTGGACGTGGAGCGGTGAGCACGCTCGACCTGCGGCTCGTCGGCGCGGATGTGCTCGTGCCGAACGGGGTGGCGGAGGCGCCCGTGCGCCTGGCGGATGGCGGCATCGTCTCGGATGCGCCGGGGCGCGAGATCGACCTCGGCGGGTTTCTCGTGGCCCCCGGCATCGTGGATATTCACGGCGACGGGTTCGAGCGCCATCTTGCCCCGCGGCGGGGCGCGATGAAGGATGTGGAGGCGGGGTTGCTCTCGGCCGAGGCGGAACTGGCCGCGAACGGGATCACGAGTGCCGTCCTCGCGCAGTTCTACAGTTGGGAAGGGGGGATGCGCGGCCCGGACTTCGCCGAGGCGGTTTTTGGCGGCGTCGCCGCCGCGCGGGCGCGGGTTGCGACCGATCTGCATCTGCAGATGCGCTTAGAGGTGGCAATGCTCGACGATTACGGCGCGGCCGAAGAGGTCGTGGCACGCCATGGCGTGCGGTTCGTTGTCTTCAACGATCACCTGCCGCACGATGCGCTCGAGCAGGGCAAGCGCCCGCCGCGCCTGACGGGGCAGGCGCTCAAGGTGGGCCGAAATCCCGAGCGGCACCTCGAGATGATGCAGGCCATGCATGCGCGGATGGACGAGGTGCCCGTCGCGCTCGACACGCTTTGCGCGCGGCTCGGCCGGCGCGGGGTGTTGATGGGATGTCATGACGCCCGGACCGCCGAGGCGCTGGCAGAGTGGCGCGGGCGGGGCGTGCGCGTGGCGGAGTTCCCCGAGACGGCGGAGGCGGTCGAGGCCGCGCGGGACGCGGGCGATCCGGTTGTCATGGGTGCGCCCAACGTGGTGCGCGGCGGGTCGCATAACGGCAACGTGAGCGCCGCGGAGCAGGTCATGATGGGGCAGGTGACGGCGCTCGCCTCGGATTATCACTATCCGTCTCTGACCCGCGCGGTGCGGCTCCTGGTCGGATCGGGTGTGCTGGACCTGTCCGACGCATGGCGGCTCATATCGGAAGGGCCGGCGGGTATTCTCGGGCTCACCGATCGCGGTTCGCTACAGCCCGGTCGGCGCGCCGACCTGGTGGTGCTCGAGCCCGGCAGTCTGAGGGTCGTCGCGACGATCGCGGGCGGGCGTATCAGCTACATGAGCGGCGAGGCCGCCGCGCGTTTCGTGAGCGGCGGATCATGATTGGTCCGGACATCGACCGCAGGCGTCAGGCCGGGCGCTCGGGCCTCGCGATCCGATTGACGTGGCCCATCTTGCGCCCCGGCTTCACCTCGGCCTTGCCGTAAAGATGCAGCGCGCAGTCGGGGGAGCGCGCGAGCCTGGGCACGCGGTCCATGTCATCGCCGATGAGGTTTTCCATCACCACGTCCGCGTGCCGTGAGCCGTCGCCCAGTGGCCAGCCCGCAACCGCGCGGATATGCTGCTCGAACTGGTCGACGGCGCAGCCGTTCTGCGTCCAGTGCCCGGAATTGTGCACGCGCGGCGCAATCTCGTTCACGATGAGGCCATCGTCGGTGACGAAGAGTTCGACCCCCATGACCCCCACGTAGTCGAGCGCGTTCAGGATCCTGCCGGCAAGGAGCACCGCGTCGGTCCGCTGCGAGGTCGAAAGCCGCGCGGGGATCGTGGTCGTGCGCAGGATGCCGCCCTCATGCACGTTTTCGCCGGGATCGAAACAGGCCACCGACCCGTCCATCCCGCGCGCGGCGATGACCGAGACCTCGTGGCTGAACGCGACGAACCCCTCGAGCACCGAGGGCGCGCCGTTCATGTCGGCGAGGGCCGCCTCGGCATCGTCGGGCGAGGAGAGCCGCGCCTGACCCTTGCCGTCATAACCGAAACGGCGGGTCTTGAGGATGGCGGGAGTGCCGATGCGGTCGATCGCGGCGACAAGGCCCGCCGCGTCGTCGACCTGCGCATAGGGTGCGGTGCGAAGCCCGAGATCGGTCAGGAAGTCCTTCTCGGTGATGCGGTCCTGGCTCACACGGAGCGCCTCGCGGCCCGGATGCACCGGGGCGAGGCTTTCGAGGATGTCGAGCGCCGAGGTGGGGATGTTCTCGAACTCGTAGGTGATGACATCGACGGCGTCGCCGAAGGCGCGCAAGGCGTCCTCGTCGTCATAGGGCGCCTTGAAGTGGTAGTTGGCCACGTGGCTCGCCGGGCAGTCGCCGCCCGGCTCGAAGATGCATGTCTTGAACCCCAGCCGCGCCGCGGCGACCGAGAGCATGCGGCCAAGCTGACCGCCGCCGAGGATGCCGATGGTGGCGCCGGGGGCGAGCGGATCAGTCATCGGAGGGCTCCTCGGGGATGGAAGCGGAAAGCGCCGCGCGCCAGTCGTCGAGCCGCCGGGCCAGCGCCGCGTCGGTGGTGGCGAGGATGCCGGCGGCCATCAGCCCCGCGTTCATCGCGCCCGCCTCGCCGATGGCCATGGTGGCCACGGGATAGCCGCGTGGCATCTGGACGATGGAATAAAGGCTGTCGACGCCCTTCAGGGCACGGGTTTCGATGGGCACCCCCACGACCGGGACGCGGGTTTTCGAGGCCATCATCCCCGGCAGGTGCGCCGCACCCCCCGCACCGGCGATGATGACCTTGAGACCGCGCTCGGCGGCGGTCTTGCCGTAGTCCCAGAGCCGGTCGGGCGTGCGGTGAGCCGAGACGATCCGGGTCTCGTAGGGAACTTGAAGCTCGTCCAGGATCTCGGCGGCCTTGCGCATGGTGGGCCAGTCCGACTGACTGCCCATGATGATGCCCACGCTGACCATGTTCGCGCCCCTTCCCAAGGTTATGGAGTGCGGCACTATACGCATGAAGCGGACGGTGACAAGCGGGCGATGAGGGAGCTGCGCGCGCGTGCAGCAAGGCCCGGGTCCGGCCCCGGGGCGCGGCTCAGGCGATGATGTCGGGCGTGAGCCGATCCTCGATCCAGGTGATGCGGTCCTTGAGGCGCAACTTCTGCTGCTTGAGACGCTTGATCGTGAGCGCATCGCGCGCGCCGCGTTCCTCGAGCGCCTGGATCGCGACGTCGAGATCGTGGTGCTGCCGCTTGAATTCGATCAGTTCGACGCGCAGCACGTCATCGGATTTCATGGAGAGATCGCCGAATGCCGTCATTGCCGATCTGATCCTTGTCTGATTCTCACGGGATTGCCGCCGGATTATAGTGCAAAACCGAAAATTTTCCAAGTAAATCCCGTGGTTGCGACGATGCCGCGATCCGGCCCGGACGGGTTGGCGTGCTAACCATTCCTGCATCCGAAACCTTGCAGAGGGTGCCGCAACGCCCCATATTCAGGTCAAGTGGTCGCCTTTGACAGGGGCCGCGCATATGGACCAGTCGCTTGATAAAGGACGTGTCAATGACCAAGCTTTCTCTGGGGGCGCACCCCTACATGCTCGGCTTCGAACAGCTCGAGCGCCTTCTGGAACGCAGTGCCAAGTCCGGCAACGAAGGTTATCCGCCGTTCAACATCGAACAGACCTCGGACAATTCCTACCGTATCACGCTAGCCGTGGCGGGGTTTGGAGAGGGCGATCTGTCGGTGACGGTCGAGGACCGGCAGCTTGTCATCCGGGGGCGCCAGCGGGACGAGGCGGACGATCGCATCTTCCTGCATCGTGGCATCGCCGCGCGGCAATTCCATCGCTCCTTCGTCCTTGCCGACGGGGTCGAGGTGGGGGCCGCGATCATGGAAAACGGCCTGCTGCACATCGACCTCACCCGCGCGGAACCCGAAAAGGTGGTTCAGACCATACGTATAGAGAAAGGACAGACGTCATGAATACGCCCTATGACTTCAACATGACCGACGAGGCGCGCATCGCCTATGTCCGCCCCGTCGCCGTCTCGGAACTGCCCGAGGAGATCCGGGCGCAATTGCCCGGTGCCGAGACGATCTATGCCGTTCACAGCGCCATGGGCGAGCGACTCGCCCTGGTGCGGGAGCGCGGGATGGCCTTCGTGCTGGCGCGGCAGAATGACCTGCATCCGGTGACGGTGCATTAAGGCCCGCGATGCCGCGCGCCACGGCGTGCGGCGATCCGACAGATGGTGCCGCGCGGAAGAGCGTTCCGCGCGGCTTTTTCACGCCCTCCGGTTCAGCCTTCGCGCGAGAGATTCTCGAGGATCGCCATGGCATCCCCGGCCCGGTCCTCGGGCACGAAAAGATGATCGTGGAAGAACCCCGCGACGGGGTTCACCCCCATCCCGTGCGCCGCGAGTTCGGTCGCGATGCGGGCGATGAAGCCCACCGCATGAAGCGCGGAATGGATGTCGAGCGTGATCATCCGGCAGGGAAATTCGTGATCCAGCCCGGCCGCTTCGGCCTCGGACCGCGTGATGACGAGGGTCGTGCCCTCGGCTTCGTGAAAGATCATGCGGGGGCGTAGCGTATCGGGCCATGTGCCATCGGGCCGGGTGGCGAAGACATAGGTTTCGGGCGCGAGCGTGGGTCGCATGCCCGCCAGAAGCGCGTCGAGATCGGTGCCGCCGGTCATTGCCTGATCCTGAAAGAGGTCAAAACGGGTGCTCCCGTCCGTCCCATGTTCTGAAACAGCCGGTCGTGTCGAGGTCGAGCTCATCGAACCGCGCATGCAGCCCGTCGGCGGACTCGGTGGGTGAAATGGCGGCGCTGTCGCCGCCCATGTCCGTGCGCACCCAGCCCGGATGGTAAATGCCCACTGCGATGCCCCGCGGCGCGAGGTCGGTGGCTAGGTTGCGGCCGAGGTTGAGCACCGCGGCCTTCGACGCGCGGTAGACATAGCTTCCGCCCGGCGCGAGCGTATCGCTGGCCATCTGGCTCGAGATGATCGCGACGCGCGGGCGGTCACTGCGCGAAAGATGCGGGAGAAGCGATTGAATCGACAGGAAAACGCCGGTCACGTTGGTGGCCATCGCCTCGGCCCACATCGCCGGCGGATAGCCCGTGTCGAGCGTCTCTCCCTTGTCGGGATATATGCCTGCATTGCAGACCAGGAGATCGACCGCGTCGTGGCCGAGCGAGCTTGCAAAGGCAGCATGGCTCTTGGGGTCGGTCACGTCGAGCGTTGCATCGCCGCCGTCCGACCGGCTCGTCCCAGTCACGCGGGCGCCAGCGCCGGCGTAGCGTTCGGCCAGCGCCTTGCCGATGCCCCGGCTGGCCCCGGTGATGACGACATGCATCTCTTCGCCTTTCAGTTGATCCTGGCCTTCGGGGTGAAGGGCAGGGGGGCGATGGGCACGCCATCTTCGATCAGGCGCCGGGCCTCCTCGGGGCGGGCCTCGCCATGGATGGCGCGTTCGGGCACGACACCCTCGTGCATGTCGCGTGCCTCGCGCGCGAAATTGCCGCCGACATAATCGGAATTCGCTTCGACATGCTTGCGGATCTCGGCGATCGCGCGGGCCATCGTCTCGGGCGTGGGGCGTGCCTCGGGCCGGGCCGGGCGGGCACGGCTTTCCTGCACGCGCGGGGCCATCAGCGCCTTCTCGACATCGGTGCTGCCGCAGACGGCACAGGAGATATGGCCCGACTCCCGCAGCGCGTCGTAGGCGGCATCCGACTTGAACCAGCTTTCGAAGCGGTGGTCGTCAGGGCATCTGAGGGTGAACTTGATCATGTCTCTTCCGGTTGCACAGCTAGGGAATTAGATAGCGATCCGGGGTGCGAATTCAACTTGAACTATGCGCGGGCTTGTCCAGCACGCGCGGGTCGAAATTGCGCAGGAGCTGCGCAAGCTCGGGTTCGGCGACGGCCTTGGCCGCGCGTTTCGGGCGCATCCACTTGCGCTTGCGCTGATCGGATTCGGGAAATTTGGCGAGCAGGGTCTTGACCTTGACCGGATAGACCAGCGCGAGGCACGGCGCCTCGTGCGACGGGTGCAGCGACTTGGCATAGGAAAACACGCCGAGACAGCGATCATAGGCCTTGCCCTTCACGCCCGCTTCCTCCCACGCCTCGATGAGGGCGGCTTCGGCCGGGGTCTTGCCGGGCATGGGCCATCCCTTGGGCAGGATCCACCGCCCCGATCCGCGCGTCGTGACGAGCAGGATCTCGGGCTTGTCCTGTCGCATGCGAAAGCAGAGCGCCGCGAATTGCGACCGCATCTCGCTCTTGTCGTAGCCCTCGAGGGCGATGGGGGCCTGACCGGCCATGGTGCCTATCCGCTTGGTGGACTTCAATATCTTTCCCGCAGGATATTGCGGATCGCCCCGGTTTCGCCAGAGGGAAGCGGGCAGGGCGCGGCGCGGTTCGGCAAAGGGGCCACAGGCCGCCACCGCTTGTGCGGGGGGAAGCTTTGCGAAATACTGCGGCCCATGATCCGTTTTTTCGCCTTTCTCACAAGTATTTGCCTCGTTTCGGTCCAGGCCGCCGGGGCCGAGCCGCTGAGGGTCTTCGCCGCGGCGTCGCTGAGCGGGGCCTTGGAGGAGATGCGCGTCGCATGGCCCGGTGACGCGGTGATCTCCTACGGCGGATCGGGCAGCATCGCGCGGCAGGTCGCGCAGGGTGCGCCCGCCGACGTGGTGATCCTGGCCAACACGGCGTGGATCGACTGGCTCGAGGCCGAAGGCGCGCTGAGAGAGGGCGCGACGCTCACGCTCTTGGGCAACCGGCTCGTGCTCATCGCGCCGGAGGGCGCGGCCGACCTGCCCGAGTTGACGCCGGAGGCGCTTCTGGACCGGCTGGGTGATGGGCGGATGGCCGTGGGGCAGGTCCTGTCCGTCCCGGCCGGGATCTACGCGAAGGAATGGATGGACGCAGCCGGGCTCTGGCGCGCGCTCTCGCCGCATCTGGCCGAGACGAGCGATGTGCGCGCGGCACTTGCGCTGGTCGAGCGCGGTGAGGCGCCACTCGGTGTGGTTTATGCCAGCGATGCGAAGGGCGCGCGGGTGCGGGTGCTCCATGAGATCGACGAGAGCCTGCACAGCCCGATCCGCTACGGCGCGGCGATCACCCGGGCGAGCAATCATCCGCAAGCCTCTGAATTCGTTGACTACATGCTGGGGGAGGGCCAAGCCATCTTCGGAAGGCACGGCTTCCTGCCGGTGGCGGCACCATGACGCTCCGGCCCGAGGAATGGGCGGCGCTGACATTGTCGCTCAAGGTCTCGATCTGGGCCACGCTCGTGGCGCTGCCGCTTGCTGTCGGGGTGGCGTGGCTGCTGGCGCGGCGCGAGTTTCCGGGCAAGGCCTGGCTCAGCGCGCTGGTGCATCTGCCGCTGGTGATGCCGCCGGTGGTGACGGGCTACCTGCTGCTTCTGACCTTCGGGCGGCAGGGGCCGATCGGCGGGTTTCTCGAACAGTTCGGCCTTGTCTTTGCCTTTCGCTGGACGGGCGCGGCGCTGGCGGCGGGCGTGATGGGATTTCCGTTGATGGTCAGGGCAATACGTCTCGCCTTTGAAGCGGTGGATCCCAAGCTCGAGGCAGCGGCCGAGACGCTTGGCGCGGGGCGGTTGCATGTCTTCGCGCTTGTCACGCTGCCGCTCATCGCGCCGGGGATCCTCGCGGGCGTCGTGCTGGGCTTCGCCAAGGCTATGGGCGAGTTCGGCGCGACCATCACCTTTGTCGCCAACATCCCCGGCGAGACGCGCACACTGCCGACGGCGATCTATACCTGGCTCCAGGTTCCGGGCGGCGAGACGGCGGCGATGCGGCTCCTGATCCTGTCGGTGATCGTCGCGGTGGGCGCGGTGCTGATCTCGGAATGGCTGGCGCGGCGCGTGGCGCGCGGGATCGGGCGGGCATGAGCCTTTCGGTCGCGCTTCGCCATCGCTTCGCGGGTTTCACGCTCGAGACGGAGTTCGAGTCGGGGGCGGGCGTGACTGCGCTTTTCGGACCGTCGGGGTCGGGCAAGACGACCGTGGCGAACGCGGTCGCGGGGCTCTTGCGCCCTGACGAGGGGCGGATCACGCTCGGCGCGCGCGTGCTGCTCGACACGAACCGTGGCGTGGCGGTGCCGGTGGCGAAGCGGCGCGTGGGCTACGTCTTCCAGGACAGCCGGCTTTTTCCGCACATGAGTGTCGCCCGCAATATCCGCTTCGGCCAGCGTTTCGCGCCCGCCGGAGAAAATGACGAGATGGCGGTGATCGGGATGCTGGGGATCGGTGCGTTGATGGATCGCAGGCCCGGCGCGCTCTCGGGCGGGGAGGCGAGCCGCGTGGCGCTGGCGCGGGCCCTGTTGTCGCGGCCGGACATCCTCTTGATGGATGAGCCGCTCGCGGCGCTCGATGCACCCCGCAAGGAAGAGATCCTGCCCTATCTCGAGCGTTTGCGCGACCACGCGGCCTGCCCGATCCTCTATGTCAGCCATTCGCTCGCCGAGGTCACGCGGCTTGCCGACCGGATCATCGTGCTGAACGAGGGGCGCGTGGTGATCGAGGGTCCGGTCGAGGAGGTGCTGAGCGATCCCGCCGCGCTGCCCTTTGTCGGCGTGCGCGAGGCGGGTGCGATCCTCACCGCGACCGTGGCGGCGCACGAGGCGGATGGGCTCACGCGGCTGCGGCTCGATGCCGGCGAGCTTCTGTTGCCCGCCCTGGGGGTCGGGCCGGGCGCGCGGGTGCGTGTGCGTATCCTGGCAAGCGATGTCCTGATCGCGCGCGGGCGGCCCGAGGGGCTGTCGTCGCGCAACGTGCTGCCCGCCGTGGTCACGGCGCTTCACCGCGGAGAGGGGCCGGGGGTCGCCGTGCAACTCGCGATGGGCCGCGACCGCATCCTCGCGCGCATCACGGCGCGTGCGGCCGAGGAGCTGGAGTTGCGCCCCGGCGCGGAGGTTCACGCCATCCTGAAGGCGACGGCGGTGCCTCGCGGCAGCATCTCAAGCGCCCGAGAGCGTTGAGTTATCCACAGGAGTTCCGCCCCGAACAGTACAAAAGCGATATTTGGGTGAAATCACTCGGTGTGATGACACGCCACGTCCGTCGCCGTCGTCTCGAGCCGGCGCAGGCGCGGACGTTCCTTGCGGCAGATCTCGGTCGCGAGCGGGCAGCGCGGGGCGAAGGGGCAGCCGACCGGCAGGTTGACCGGATCTGGCAATTCACCGGGCGTGCGCGGCTTGTCGAAGGATCCGCCCTCGAGCTTCGGGATCGCCTCGAGCAGGAGGCGTGTATAGGGGTGCTTCGGTGTGGAAAACAGCGTGCGCGTATCGGCAAGCTCCATAACCTGCCCGAGATACATCACGGCGACGCGGGTGCCGAAATGCTCTACGACGCTCAGATCGTGGGTGATGAAAAGATAGGTCAGCCCGCGTTCCGCCTGCAAATCGGTCAGCAGGTTCAGGATCTGCGCCTGGATCGACACGTCGAGCGCCGAGATGGGCTCGTCCGCGACGATGAAGGCGGGGTTCGTCACGAGGGCGCGGGCGATGGCGATCCGCTGCCGCTGACCGCCCGAGAACTCGTGCGGCAGGCGGCGCTGCCACGAGGGATCGCAGCCGGTGGCGGCGAGCACGTCCTCGACGATGGCGCGCACCTCGTCCTTCGATTTCTCGGGCATCAGGTGGCGCACGGGTTCCGCCAGCGTGTCGAACACGTTGCGGCGCGGGTTGAGCGACGCATAGGGGTTCTGGAATACCATCTGCATGTCGCGGCGCACCGGCTTGCGCCGGCGCTCGTCCATCTGGTCGATGCGCTCGCCCTTGAAGTAAACCTCGCCCGCCGACGGCTCCTGAAGGCCGATGATCGCGCGGCCGAGTGTCGTCTTGCCACAGCCCGATTCGCCAACGACGCAGAAGGTTTCACCGGCTTCGATGGCGACATCCACGGTGTTGAGTGCGTGCAGCACGGGCTTTTCGCGGCTGAGGAAGTGGGTGGGCAGCGAAAAACGCACCTCGAGTCCGCGGGTTTCGACGAGGGGCGTGGTGTTCGCCTCGTCGCGCGTGTCGGGGGCGGTCTGAACCTCGGTCATGCGGTTTCCTCGGGAGTCAGAAGCGGGTGATAGCAGGCGACGCCGTTCTTGAGATCGGGCATGAAGGCGCGACATTCCTCGGTCGCACGCGGACAGCGCGGGTGATACGGGCAGCCCGTGGGCAGATTGGTGATCGGCGGCATGGAGCCGGGTATCTGGTAAAGCTTGGCGCCGCGTTCCGAGTTCTGCGGAAGCGCCTGGAGGAGCCCCGAGGTATAGGGATGCTGCGGGTTGTCGATGATCGCGCGCGTCTCGCCGGTCTCGACGCATTTGCCCGCATACATGATCATGATCTTCTGCGTCACCTCGGCCACGACACCGAGATCGTGGGTGATGAGGATGAGCGCCACGTCATTCTCGCGGCAGAGCTTGAGGATGAGGGCCATGATCTCGGCCTGGATCGTCACGTCGAGCGCGGTCGTGGGTTCGTCCGCGATGATCAGTTCGGGATCGGTCAGAAGCGCGATGGCGATCACCACCCGCTGCCGGAGCCCGCCCGAAAGTTCGTGCGGATAGGCGTCCATCCGGCTTTCGGCCGAGGGGATCGCCACCAGCTTGAGCTTCTCGACCGACAGGCGATGCGCCTCGCGCCGGGAAATGCGGCGATGCGCCTTGAGCGTCTCGATCATCTGGTCGCCGATGGTCAGGACCGGGTTGAGCGTGACCATCGGATCCTGGAAGATCATCGAGATGCGGTTGCCGCGGATCGAGCGGATCTGCCGGTCGGAGAGTTTCAGAAGGTTCTCGCCTTCGAAGCGGACTTCGCCCGCGCTGACGCGGCCCGGCTCGGCGATGAGGTTCAGGATCGCGAAGGCGAGCATCGACTTGCCCGCACCGCTCTCGCCCACGACGCCCAGTCGCTCGCCCCGCTCGAGGCGCAGGGAAACACCGCGCAGCGCCTCGATCTCGTCCGTCTTGCCGCGCGGGAAGGCCACGCGCAGATCGTCGATTTCCAGCATCGCCATCAGTCGTCCCCCCGCCGCAGTTTGGGATTGAGCACATCGCGCAGCCAGTCGCCCAAAAGGTTCAATGCCAGAACCAGCGCCACCAGCACGAGCGCGGGATAGAGCGTGATCCAGTATTGACCCGAGAAGATGAACTCGAACCCCGACCGGATGAGCGAGCCGAGAGAGGGCCGGTCGACCGGCATGCCCAGCCCGAGGAACGACAGCGCCGCCTCGGTCATGATCGCCTCGGCCACCTGGATGGTCGAGATGACCAGCACCGGCGTCAGCGTGTTGGGCAGGATATGCTTCCACATGACCTTGCGCGCGGGAAGACCGATGACGCGCGCGGCGTCCACGTATTCCTTCTTGCGCTCGCCCAGCACCGACGAGCGGACGGTCCGTGCGAACTTGGGCCATTCGGCGATGCCGATGATCAGGATCAGCATGAATATGGCCCAGTCGGCGTAGATGTTCGCGTCGAACGCGGCCTGGAAGAGCGCCAGCACGATGATCGCGATCATCAGCGTCGAAAGCGACATCTGGATATCGGCGAGCCGCATGAGGAAACTGTCGATCCAGCCGCCCTTGTAGCCCGCGATGAGACCCAGCGTGACGCCGAGCACGCCCTGCACGATCACCGCGCCGATGCCGATGATGAGCGAGATGCCGGTGCCGTACATGATCGTCGAGAGCACCCCGCGCCCCTGCGCGTCGGTGCCGAGCAGGTAGCGGTCGTCACCGCCCGGCGCCCAGGCCGGCGGAAGCTCGCTGTCCATGATGTCGAGCTGCATCAGGTCATAGGGGTTCTGCGGCGCGACGAGCGGCGCGAAGACGGCCATCAGCGTCAGGATCAGCAGGACCACGCCCGCCCCGATGGCGACCGGATCCGCGAAGAAACGCTTAACAATGGTGTTCCAGTTGATCATGCCTTGGCCCCCGGCAGTTTCACCATCGGGTTGATGAGCGTGTAGATGAAGTCGACGATGGTGTTTACCACCACGAAGATGAGGCCCACGACGATGATGTAGGCGATGATGAGCGGCGTATCGACGCGGTTCACCGCCTCGAGGAAGAGAAAGCCCATGCCGGGCCACTGGAACACCGTCTCGGTCAGGATCGTGTAGGCGATGAGCGTCCCGATCATCAGGCCGCCCACCGTGACGACGGGCAGAAGCGTGTTGCGGAAGGCGTGCACGTAACGCACCCGCGCGGTCGAGAGCCCCTTGGCGCGGGCGAAGCGCACGTAGTCGGTGCCCATCGTCTCCATCATCTCGGCCCGGATGAGACGGATGAACAGCGGCAGCATGATCGAGCTGAGCGCGATCGAGGGCAGGATCAGGTGTGCCAGGCCGTCAAGCGTGAGGAACCCGGTGTCCCAACCCCAAGGAAGCTCGACCGTCTCGCCGCGTCCGAAGGCCGGAAGCCAGCCCAGTTCGACCCCGAAGAGCCATACGAGAAGGATCGCGGTCAGGAAGACCGGGATGGAAATGCCCACGATCGAGGCGGTCATGATGGTCTTGGCGATCCACGAGTCGCGGTGGATGGCGCAGTAGATGCCACCGGGGATGGAGAGCGACAGGAAGATGAAAACAGCGCCCAGCACGAGCTCGAACGTGGCGGGGAACTTGTCCATGATGACGTCGAGCGCGGGGCGCTTGAAGAAGTAGGAGGTGCCGAGGTCGCCCTGAACCGCGTTTCCGAGAAAACGGAAATACTGGACGAAGAAGGGATCGTTGAGGCCCATCCGGTCGCGCAGGGCCATGCGCTCGGCCTCCGAGACCGACTGACCCACGAGCTCGCGAAGTGGATCGCCCAGGTTGTCCTGAATGGAGAAGCCGATGAGCGAAATGACGAACATCACGATCACGGCCTGGATGGCGCGACGGATGAGAAAGGCGATGATGTGCATGAGCTGTGGTGTCTCTGGCAGCGGCTGGAGGGGGGCAGGCGGCGTGGGGCTCGGCGAGATTGCCCCGCACCTGATCCGGTACGGATAGCACAGGCGGGCCGGGGAACCGGCCCGCCCGAATGTCTTATTCCTCGATCACGAGATCACCGAGATAGGGGAAGTTCATGACGTTGAGCACGGGCTCGATATTCACGCCCTTGCGCGCCGCCCAGGCCAGGTCCTGCCAGTGCAGCGGGATGAAGGCCGCGTCGTCATAGAGGATCTTCTCGATCTTCTGGAGCATCTCGGCGCGCTTCTCCTGGTCGGTCTCGGTCAGCGTCGCGATGGTCATCTCGTCGACCTTCTCGTTCGAGTAGTTGCCCGAGTTGTACTGACCGCGCCCGGTGTCGGGGTTGGGCGTCATGTTGAGGAATTCGAAGAAGTTGGCCGAATCCTCGGTATCGGCGTGCCAGCCGATCATCATGATGTCCGCCGCGCGTTCATCGAACTTGGGCCAGTACTGGGCCTTGGGCATCGTGGTGAGGTCCACGTCGATGTTGATCTTGGCCAGCATCGCCGCCGCCGCTTCGCAGATCTTGAAGTCGTTCACGTAGCGGTTGTTGGGGCACATCATCGTGGCCGAGAAACCGTCTTCGTAGCCCGCCTCGTTCATGAGCTGCTGCGCCTTCTCGAGGTCGTAGCGCGGCTCGAGATCGGGGTTGTGACCGAGATAGCCCTCGGGCGAGTTCTGCGCCGCGACGGTGCCGAAGCCCTTCATGATCTTGTCGACGATGCCCTGGTTGTTGATGGCGTAGGCCACGGCCTGCCGGACCTTGGGATCGGCGAAGGCTTCGTTCCGCTTCTGGTTGAGCTGAAGCGTGATGACGCGCGTGCCGCTCATGGTCACGAGGTTCACGTTGTCGTCCGCCTCGATCCGCTCGAGATCGGTGGGCGGAACGGGCGCGATGAAGTCCACGTCTCCCGAGAGAAGCGCCGCGACGCGCGTGGGTGCCTCCTTGATCGGTGTCAGGATCGCGGTCTGCACGTTGCCGGGGCTTTCGCTGTCCCAGTAGTCGGGGTTGCGCTCGAAGACCACGCGCACGCCCTGCTCGCGCTCGGCCACGGTGAAGGGACCGGTGCCCGAGATGTTCTGGCTTGCGAAGCTGTCGCCGTGCTTGGCGATCTCGTCGCCGCCCTCGGTATAGAAGTCCTTGTCCATCGGGAACACGTAGGTCGCCGTGTGCAGGATGAGCGGCGAGGGACCATCGGTCTTGACCTCGACGGTGTAGTCGTCGATCGCCGTGGCCGAGGTCCAGCCCGAGAAGATGCCCTTGAAGTCGGGCGAGGATTTCAGGCGTTCGATCGTGTAGACCACGTCCTCGGCGGTCATCTCGTCGCCCGAGTGGAACTTCACGCCTTCGCGCAGCTTGAAGCGCATCGTGGTGTCGTCCACGCGCTCCCAGCTTTCGGCGAGGCGCGGGTCGAAGCCCAGGTCCTTGTTCCAGCGCACGAGCGGGTCGAAGACCATGTGCGAAAGCTGCAGCGTGCCGCCCGAAAGCTGCTCATGCGGGTCGAGCGAGACCGGATCGGCGTCATAGGCGAAATTGAGCGTCTGAGCCGACGCGAGGCCCGCCGCGCCCAGCATGAGCGCCGTGGCGGTGGCAAGATTGCGGATTGTCTTCATGTGATATCTCCCTAGTGGATGCGGGAAAACGCCGCGGAGCGGAGCTTTCCGGCGATCGCCGGTGAGCCTGTCGCAATTGCAGGGGCGTGTAAAGGGCAGGGCGGCAGAGATAACTTTACGTCAGGCGGGTCGCGCCCGGCGAAATCTTTCACTCCCGCCGGTCCCGTGGTCTTTGTCAATGTTTCAAGCCGATTGGAGGCGCGGGGCCGAACGGGGGTGGAATCACCCGCAAGAGGCGAGATTGACGCCGGCGGCGGGCGGGAATACTGATCGAAAGCGTCGGGAAAGGGGCCGGGCGCGGGATGCGCCTCGCGCACCACGGGGCCCGGAAGGAGGCACGAGATCGAACGTCTGCTCAATGCACTGGCCTGGATCGTCGCGATCCTGTGCGTCGCGCCCATCGTGGCGGCGGCGCTCGCGGCGGTCACCGGCGATCTCGAGGTCTGGCGCGACGTGCTTGCCTCGGTCCTGCCGCGCTATACGGCGACGACGCTCGTGCTCGTTGCGGTGGTGGGCACGTCGACGGCGGTGATCGGGACCGGCACGGCGTGGCTCGTCACCGTCTACCGGTTTCCGGGCGCGCGGCTTCTCGAGATCGCGCTGGCGCTGCCGCTCGCCTTCCCGGCCTACGTGCTGGCCTACGCCTATACCTCGTTCCTCGACCATTCCGGCCCGGTCCAGAGCCTTTTGCGGGACGTGACGGGCTGGGGGCCGCGCGACTACTGGTTTCCCGAGATACGCTCGATCGGCGGCGCGGCGGCGATGCTGACCACGGTGCTTTATCCTTATGTCTACCTGCTGGCGCGCGCGTCCTTCCGGCAACAATCCTCGAATGCCTATCTGGTCGCGCGGACGTTGGGGCGCAGGCCCTTTGCCGCCTTCTGGCGCGTGGCGCTGCCCATGGCACGGCCGGCCATCGTGGGGGGCGTGCTCCTGACCATCATGGAGACCATCGCCGATTTCGGCACGGTCGCCTTCTTCAACGTCGACACCTTCGCGACGGGGATCTACCAGGCGTGGTTCAGCCTGGGCGACCGGGCGGCGGCGGCGCAACTGGCCCTTTGCCTGCTGAGCTTCGCGCTGCTCATCGCGGGGCTCGAGCGGGCGCAGCGGGGCAAGGTGCGCACCGCGGGGCGCGGTGCCCGCTTCGACGCGATGGAGCGTGGCCGGCTCAGGGGCGCGCGGGGTTGGGCCGCGACCGCCTTCTGCGCGGCGCCGGTCATCGTGGGCTTCGTCATCCCGGTGGTGATGCTGGGCAGCATGGCGCTCGGCAGCGGGCAGAGCCTTCTCGATCCGCGTTACCGCGACCTCATGCTGAACTCGGTTATGCTCGCATCGCTGGCGGCCGTGCTCACCGTGTCGGGAGCCATCGTCATCGGCTACCGCGCGCGCACCCGGCCCACGCGCGTCTCGAAGGGCCTCGTGATCGGCGCCGGCCTTGGCTACGCGGTGCCCGGTGGCGTGATCGCGGTCGGGCTGATGGTGCCCTTCGCCGCGCTCGATAACGCCATCGACGCGGTCATGGAGGCGCGCTTCGGCATCGACACGGGGCTTCTGATCACCGGGTCGATCTGGCTCATGGTGCTGGCCTACATGGCGCGTTTCATGGCCGCCGCGCTCAATGCCTATGACAGCGGCATGGCCACCATCCCCTCGCATTTCGACGCCATCGGCCGGTCGCTGGGGCAAAGCGGTCCGCGCCTCCTGATGCGGGTGCATCTGCCGGTGGCGCGGACGAGCGTGATGACGGCGCTCCTGATCGTGTTCGTCGACGTGATGAAGGAACTGCCCGCGACGCTGATCCTGCACCCGTTCAACTTCCAGACGCTCGCCGTCCAGGCGCATCGCCTCGCCGCCGACGAGCGGCTCAACGAGGCGGCTGTGCCCTCGCTCGCGCTCATGGCCTTCGGGCTGATCCCGGTGCTGATCCTCTGCCGCTCGATCGGGCGCGAGGAACCGGGCCGCCGCGCGGCGCGCATGGGCGCCGCGGTCAAGCCGGGGTAGAGAACCGGCGCGCGAACGACCTGCAGAGTTCGGAGCGCCGGCTATCCCAGGTAAACCTGCCCGTCGGGGTAGCGCACGCGGGGCCGGGACCGGGTCGCGAGGAAGAAGCCCAACGTGAGCGGGCCGACGCGGCCCACGAACATCACGAAGATGACGATGAACCGCCCGGCCGTGCTCAGGTCCCCGGTCGCACCCATGGTCAGCCCGACGGTCCCGAAGGCCGATACGATCTCGAAGCTGAGATGCATGAAATCGTTGTCCTCGAGGATCATCAGGAGGAACAGCGTCACCATGATGAGCAGGATGGAGATCATCGTGAGGGCCAGCACCTTCATCACCTCCTCGGTGCCGATGCTGCGCCCGAAGGCATGAAGTTCTTCGCGGCGACGGAAGAAGGCGACGGTGGCCAGCAGAAGCACGATGAAGGTCGTGACCTTGATCCCTCCCGCCGTCGAGGTGGAGCCGCCTCCGATGAGCATGAGCGCGATCGTCATGAACGCGGTCTCGTCGCGCATGGCCGTGGTGTCGATCGTGTTGAAGCCGGCCGTGCGGGGGGTCACACCCTGGAACCAGGACGCGGTCAGCTTGCCGCCCACCGTGTCGAGCCCGCCAAGCGTTGCCGGGTTCGTCCATTCCAGCACCGCGAATGTCCCCGTCGCCCAGACGATCAGGGCCAGCGTCCCGGTCAGCATGAGCTTCGTGTGAAGCGAGAAACGCCGCCATTGGCGCGTCTGCATCATGTCGCCGATCACCACGAAGCCGAGGCCCGACACGATGATCATGAGGGGGATCACGGTATTGATCACCGGGTCCGTCACCCAACCCGACAGGCTGTCGGAGAAAAGCGCGAAGCCCGCGTTGTTGAACGCCGAGACCGAGTGGAAGATCGCGTGCCAGAGACCCGCGGTCCAGCCGAACTCGGGCACGAAAACCGTGAGCAGCGCCACCGCGCCAAGCGTCTCGACGACAAGCGCCGTGATCGCGATGCGGCGGACGAGGATGGCGAGGTTGGAAAGCGAGCTCTGGTTCAGTTCCTGGCGGACCACCATCCGCTGCGGCATCCCGATCGGGATACCCAGCGCCGAGAGAAGCAGCATCGCGAAGGTCATGAGGCCGATGCCGCCCAGCTGGATCAGGACGGCGATCACGATCTGGCCGAAAAGGGTGAAATCCCGGCCCGTATCGACGACCGTCAGCCCCGTCACCGTGACGGCGGAGGTCGCGGTGAAGAGGGCCTCGGACCACCCCACGGCATCATTGTGCGACACGGGCAGTTGCAGCACCACGAACCCCGTCGCCACCAGCACCAGGTAGAGAAGCGCCAGCAGGGCCGGCGCGGGCAGCCTTTGCAGGCGGCGATAAAGCGGGCTGCGTGTCATCCGGCCCGGCTCAGACCGTGTCGGTGAAACGGCGCAGGTTGTCGCGCGCGCCCAGAAGGACGAAGCGGTCGCCCTCGGCCAGGCGCAGGTCGTCTCCCGTGCCCTTGTGGGTGCTGCCGTCCATCACCGCCATGCACCGCAGGTCGAACGTCTCGCCGAGGTCCAGGTCGCCCACCGTCTTGCCCGCCAGGCGCTCCGGCACGACGATGTTGACCACGTGATAGCCGTTCCCGAGACTGAGATAGTCGCGCACGAGCGGCGTGTGCAGCATCTGCGCGATGTGGCGGCCCATCTCCTCCTCGGGGTTGACCACCCGGTCGACGCCGAGCTTGCTCAGGATCCGGTGATGGGTGCGGCTCACGGCCTTGGCCCAGACCTCGGGAACCCCCGACATCTTGAGCGTGATCGCCGTGACGATCGACGATTCGAGATGCTCGCCCATGGCGATCAGCGCCACGTCGTAATCGCCGATCCCCACTTCCTTGAGCGCGTCTTCGTCGCGGCCGTCGGCGACCACCGTCTGCGACAGGGTCTCGGCCAGGTGGTTGACCGCGGCGGGGTCGGTGTCGATCCCGAGCACGTAGTTCCCGAACCGCGCGAGTTCGCGCCCCACGGCGGTGCCGAAGGTTCCGAGACCGATGATGGCGAAGCTGCGGCCTTTCTTTCGCGCCATGGCGTCCTCCTGCTGCTGGTTGCGCGGATACGCGAGCATGTATCCTGCAGCGCGCGATCACAAGCAAACGTGAGGGCCGGCGGGGTGCCTGCCGGGGATTCCGCCCCTTGCGGCGCCTTGGGCGCGATACTAAGACTCCGTTAGGATATCGGGCGTAAGGTCCGGCGAAACAGGATGAGGCAGGCGGACATGACGGACCCTTTCGAGACATACATGAACACCCTCGTGCCGATGGTGGTCGAACAGACCAGCCGCGGCGAAAGGGCCTATGACATCTTCTCGCGCCTCCTGAAGGAGCGGATCATCTTTCTAAACGGCCCGGTGCATGACGGGATGTCGTCGCTCGTGGTCGCGCAGCTTCTGCATCTCGAGGCCGAGAATCCCTCGAAAGAGATCAGCATGTACATCAACAGCCCCGGCGGCGTGGTGACATCGGGCCTCTCGATCTACGATACGATGCAGTATATCCGGCCCAAGGTCTCGACGCTCGTGATCGGACAGGCGGCCTCGATGGGGTCGCTCCTGCTCACGGCGGGCGCGCCCGGCATGCGTTATTCGCTGCCCAACAGCCGCATCATGGTCCACCAGCCCTCGGGCGGCTACCAGGGGCAGGCGACCGATATCATGATCCACGCCGAAGAGACGCTGAAGCTCAAGCGCAGGCTCAACGAGATCTACGTGAAACACACGGGCCAGAGCCTGAAGAAGGTCGAGGAAGCTCTTGAGCGCGACAACTTCATGTCGCCCGAGGAAGCCAAGAAATGGGGCCTCATCGACGAGATCGTCGAGAACCGCGAGAAGCCCGAGAGCGACGGCAAGGCATAAGACCGCGAAGGCCGGATTTTCGGATTGTGACTGCAGGGCGCCTGCCCTAAGCTGTCATCCCACCGGCCCCGCAACCCCCAAAGGTGAGAGCCCGAAAGGTAAGAGATGTCCCAGAGTTCCGGCAGCGACAGCAAGAACACCCTCTATTGCAGCTTCTGCGGCAAGAGCCAGCACGAGGTGCGCAAGCTCATCGCGGGCCCGACGGTGTTCATCTGCGATGAATGCGTCGAACTCTGCATGGACATCATCCGCGAGGAAACGCGCGCCTCGGGTCTCAAGTCGGGGGAGGGCGTGCCCTCTCCGCGCGAGATCTGCGACGTGCTCGACGATTACGTGATCGGGCAGGCCATCGCGAAGCGCGTTCTGTCGGTCGCGGTGCACAACCACTACAAGCGGCTCAACCACTCGGGCAAGTCGGGTGACATCGAGCTGCAGAAGTCCAACATCCTGCTGATCGGCCCGACGGGCTGCGGCAAGACGCTGCTGGCGCAGACGCTGGCGCGCATCCTCGACGTGCCCTTCACCATGGCCGATGCCACGACGCTGACCGAGGCGGGATATGTGGGCGAGGATGTCGAGAACATCATCCTCAAGCTTCTGCAGGCCAGCGAATACAACGTCGAACGCGCCCAGCGCGGCATCGTCTATATAGACGAGGTCGACAAGATCACGCGCAAGTCGGAAAATCCCTCGATCACCCGCGACGTTTCGGGCGAGGGGGTGCAGCAGGCGCTCTTGAAGCTCATGGAAGGCACGGTCGCGGCCGTGCCGCCGCAGGGCGGGCGCAAGCATCCGCAGCAGGAATTCCTGCAGGTGGACACGACCAACATCCTTTTCATCTGCGGCGGCGCCTTCGCTGGTCTCGACAAGATCATCGCGCAGCGCGGCAAGGGCAGCGCGATGGGCTTCGGCGCCGACGTGCGCGACAACGACGACCGCGGCGTTGGCGAGATCTTCAAGGATCTCGAGCCCGAGGACCTGCTCAAGTTCGGCCTCATCCCCGAATTCGTGGGCCGGCTTCCGGTCATCGCGACGCTCGAGGATCTCGACGAACCGGCACTCGTCACGATCCTGACCGAGCCGAAAAACGCGCTCGTCAAGCAGTATCAGCGCCTCTTCGAGCTGGAGAACGTGCAACTGAGCTTTACCGACGACGCGCTCTCGGCGATCGCGAAACGCGCGATCCAGCGCAAGACCGGCGCACGGGGCCTGCGCTCGATCCTCGAGGGGATCCTGCTCGACACGATGTTCGAACTTCCCGGCATGGAGAATGTCGAGGAAGTCGTCGTGAACGAAGAGGCGGTGACCTCCGACGCGGCGCCGTTGATGATCTACGCCGACCCGAAGGGCGAGGACGCGAAGGCGAGCGCCAGCGCGGGCTGAGCGGTTTCGCACGAGGGCCCTCACGGCTTCGGCGCGCGGCGAACCCCGGCCGTTCCCGGCCCCGTCTCGGACGAGTGTTTTTTCCAAAGGAAGGCGCCTGGTCGCGAGCGACTCCGCGCTTTCCGGCGGAGTGTCGCGATGGTCGGGGACACCGGTTTCGAGTGCTGGACCTTTGTTCGCCGATGCGGCATATCTGAACCGACACGTTCCGGAGGACCCGATGGGCATTCTCAAATCGCTCCTGCGCGCCGCGACCTGGTGGCATGGCAGCACGCTCAACACGCAGTTCTACACCTGGCGCAAGGGCACCAAGGTGGGCGAGGACAACGAGGGCAACATCTATTACCGCAATGCGGACGGATCGCGCCGCTGGGTGATCTTCAACGGTGAGGCCGAGGCGAGTCGCGTGAGCCCGGAATGGCACGGCTGGCTCCACCACACCTACCAGGAGCCGCCGACCGAGCGTCCCCTGCCGCGCAAACCCTGGGAAAAGCCGCACCAGGAGAACCTGACCGGCACCGCGCTCGCCTACGCGCCCGCGGGGTCGATCCGCCGGCCCGACCCCGTTGAGCGCCGCGATTACGAGGCCTGGAAGCCGGAGTAGCGACATGGCCGAAAACACGACCGAAGTGGCCGTCGGCGGTGTCGTCCTGGCCGTCGCCATCGGCTTTCTCGTCTATGCGGGCCAGCTGACCGGCTTGGGCGGCGGCTCGGATGGCTACGAGCTGCATGCCAGTTTCCGCTCGGCCGACGGTGTCGATCTGGGCACCGATGTGCGTATGGCTGGCGTCAAGGTGGGCCGCGTCACGGCGCTCGAACTCGACCCCGAGACGTTCCGCGCCAGCGCCACCTTCACCGTGCGCGAAGGGATCGAACTGCCCGATGACAGCGCGGTGGCGATCGCTTCCGAAGGCCTGCTGGGCGGCAATTTCGTGGAACTTCTGCCCGGCGGCTCCCCCTTCGCCTTCGCCCCCGGCGACACGGTCGAATTCACCCAAGGGTCGGTCAGCCTCATCTCGCTTCTGATGAAATTCGTGGCGGGCGACGACAGCGGCGACGGAGCCGGGGAATGAGGCGCGCCCCCGCAATTGTCTCGGCCGCGCTTCTGTTTGCCGCATCGCTCGCGCCCGCGCAGCAGCAGGCCGAGACCGGCTCGGGCGCGCTTCTGCGCGCGCTCGACAAGGTGAATGGCGAGGTGCGCGATATCGAGATGCCCAACGCCACATCCTCGCGCTTCGGGCGGCTCACGATCAATCTCGGCGAGTGTCGCTATCCGGCGGGCAACCCGGCGGGCGACGCCTACGCGTTTCTCACCATTCAGGAGGATGATCGCCCCGAGCCCTATTTCTCGGGCTGGATGATCGCCTCGGCGCCCGCGCTCAACGCGCTCGACCATCCGCGTTATGACGTCTGGGTCATGCGCTGCAACACCGATGCGTGATCCGGGTCGAGCGGGCGGGAGGTCATGTCGGCATCCCGCACCAACGCGTCGGCCAGTGCCGCGCGATAGGTTGCGCGGCTGATCTCGACCGCGCCGAGCGAGGCCAGGTGATCGGTCAGGAACTGCGTGTCGAACAGCCGGAACCCGGTTCGCCGCAGATGATCCACGAGATGCAGGAGCGCCCGTTTCGAGCCGTCGGTGCGGCGCGAGAACATCGACTCGCCGAAGAAGGCCGCCCCGAGCGTCACGCCATAGACGCCGCCCGCAAGACCGTCGCCGTCGTAGATCTCGACGCTATGCGCGTGGCCGGACCGATGCAGGTCCGTATAGAGGCTGAGTAGGGTATCGTTGATCCAGGTGCTTTCTCGGGCGGCGCAGGCGCGCATGACACCCGTGAAATCCGCGTTGAGACACGCGCGGTAGTCGGCCTTGCGCACACGGCGGGCAAGGCTCCGCGAGACGTGGAATCCCTCGAGCGGGAAGATGCCCCGCGCCTCCGGGTCGACCCAGAAAAGCTCGTCCGAATCGCGCCCCTCGGCCATCGGGAACATCCCCGCTGCGTAGGCCCTGAGAAGCATGGCGGGGGTGAGACGGAACGCGTCGGACATGATCTGTTTCGCGAAGGCCGCCGCGATCCGTGGCGCGGCGGTTCAGGAAAAGGGATCGCTCTCGAGCCACTGTTCGAGCCAGTGGATGTTGTAGTCGCCCGTGAGCACCGCCTCTTCGTCCAGCAGCCTGTGAAAGAGCGGCACGGTGGTCTCGACGCCATCGACGATGAGCTCTCCCAGCGCGCGGTGAAGCCGCGCGATGGCGGCCTTGCGGTCGGGGCCGTGCACGATCAGCTTGGCGATGAGGCTGTCGTAATAGGGTGGGATCGAATAGCCGTCATAAAGCGCCGAATCCATCCGCACGCCAAGGCCGCCGGGCGCATGGAACTGCGTGATGCGGCCGGGGCGGGGCGAGAATTCGGGCACCTTCTCGGCGTTGATCCGCACCTCGATGGCATGGCCGTTGATGATCAGATCCTCCTGCGTGAAGGACATCGGAAGCCCCTCGGCCACGCGGATCTGTTCCTGCACGAGGTCGACGCCGAAAATCGCCTCGGTGACGGGATGCTCGACCTGGAGGCGGGTGTTCATCTCGATGAAATAGAACTCGCCCTTCTCGTAGAGAAACTCGATCGTGCCTGCCCCGGCGTAGTTGATGCGGGCCACGGCGTCGGCGCAGACCTTGCCGATGCGCGCGCGTTCCTCGTCGGAGATGCAAGGGCCGGGTGCTTCTTCGAGAACTTTCTGGTGGCGGCGCTGGAGCGAGCAGTCGCGTTCGCCCAGGTGAACGGCGCGGCCCTTGCCGTCGCCGAAGACCTGGATCTCGATGTGGCGCGGCGTGGTGAGGTATTTCTCGATATAGACCTCGTCATTGCCGAAGGCCGCCTTGGCCTCGGACCGTGCGGTCATGAACGCGCGTTCCAGTTCGGCGGCGGTCTTCGCGACCTTCATGCCGCGCCCGCCGCCCCCGGCCGTGGCCTTGACGATCACCGGATAGTCGATCTCGTCACAGAGCGCCTTGGCCGCCGCGAGGTCGGGGACGCCCCCTTCCGAGCCCGGCACGCATGGCACGCCGAGGGCCTTCATCGTGTCCTTGGCGGTGATCTTGTCACCCATGACGCGGATATGTTCGGCGGTGGGGCCGATGAATGTGAGGTCGTGATCCTCGACGATCTGCACGAAATTCGCGTTTTCCGACAGGAAGCCATAGCCGGGATGGATCGCCTGCGCGCCCGTGACCTCGCAGGCGGCGATGATCGCGGGGATCGAGAGATAGCTGTCGGTGCTGGGAGGCGGGCCGATGCACACCGATTCGTCGGCCATGCGCACATGCATGGCATCGACGTCGGCGGTGGAATGGACGGCCACGGACCTGATTCCCATCTCGCGCGCGGCGCGGATGACCCGAAGGGCGATTTCGCCCCGGTTTGCGACGAGGATTTTGTCGAACATGAGGGGCGTGGCCTTTATTCGATGATCATGAGCGGCGCGCCGTATTCGACGGCGGCGCCGTCTTCGACGAGGATGCGTTTCACCGTGCCCGCGCGCGGCGCGGGAATGTGGTTCATCGTCTTCATCGCCTCGATGATGAGCAGCGTGTCGCCCTCGCTCACCTGGTCTCCGGTCTTGACGAAGCTCGGGGCGCCCGGCTCGGCCTGCATGTAGACGGTGCCGACCATCGGGGAGGTGACGGCGCCGGGATGGCTCGCGGGGTCCTCGGCGGTTTCGCCCTGCGGCGCGGTGGCGCCGGGGGCCTGCGCGGGTGCGCCGGGCGCGTGCGGCGCGGGGGCAGGGGCGGGCGCTGGAGCGGCCTGGGCATGGGCCACGACCTCCTTGCGGCGACTCACGCGGACATTCAGGCTGTCATCCTCGCCGTAGTCGCGCTTGACCTGAAGCTCGGTCAGGTCGTTCTCGTTGAGAAGTTCCGCCAGCGCCCTGATGAAGGCGACGTCGTCCTCGTGCTTGTTCTGTGCCATCAAGTTCCTCGACCATTGCAGGGGCTTTCGGGACAGGCCCGAACCCGTGTTCGGTTTTTCAGCCCTTATAGGCCATGCGCGAGACCTAGGAAAGCGGACTTGTGCGGCAGGCCTCTGCCGAATTCGCCGGCTGCGCGGCAGGAGGATGAGGTTCGCGGGCCAGGGGTCAATGCACCGACGTAATACCGACGTGGATGCCGACATGGATACCGATGTGGAAAATGCGCCATTTTCGCCGCCGCCGGCACGGGCCGCGGCGTAGGGCCATGCACTCGGGATGCCTGTCGCGCGCAAGCCCTCCGACCCCGACGAGAGGCTTGATCCCGCCGGGGATGGGCGATCTTGCCGCGCATCCGACCTGCGCGTCAGTCGCGGTTCATCCGGTTCTCGACCAGGTCTTCCACGACCGTCGGATCGGCCAGCGTCGACGTGTCCCCCAGCGACCCGTAGTCGTTCTCGGCGATCTTGCGCAGGATGCGGCGCATGATCTTGCCCGAGCGGGTCTTGGGCAGGCCCGGCGCCCACTGGATCAGGTCCGGCGACGCGATGGGCCCGATCTCCTGCCGGACCCAGTTGCGCAGCTCGGCCTTGAGATCGTCGGTATATTCCACGCCTCCCATCAGGGTGACATAGCAATAGATGCCCTGTCCCTTGACCTTGTGCGGATAGCCCACGACCGCCGCTTCCGAGACCTTGGGATGCGCGACAAGCGCGCTTTCCACCTCGGCGGTGCCCATGCGGTGGCCCGAGACGTTGATCACGTCATCGACGCGGCCCGTGATCCAGTAGTCGCCATCGGCATCCCTGCGGCACCCGTCGCCGGCGAAATAGTAACCCTTGTAGTCCGAGAAATAGGTCTTCTCGAAGCGTTCGTGGTCGCCCCAGACGGTGCGCATCTGACCCGGCCAGCTATCGGCGATGCAGAGCACACCTTCGGCGGGGTTCTCCTGGATCTCGTCGCCCGATTGCGGCTCGAGCACGACAGGTTTCACGCCGAAGAAGGGTTTCATCGCCGCGCCCGGCTTGGTCGCGTGGGCACCGGGCAGGGGGGTCATCATGTGCCCGCCCGTCTCGGTCTGCCACCAGGTGTCGACGATGGGGCAGCGGCCCTTGCCGACGACCTCGTTATACCAGTTCCATGCCTCGGGATTGATGGGCTCGCCCACGGTTCCCAGGATCTTGAGCGACGACAGATCGCATTTCGTCACGTAGTCGTCGCCCTGGCCCATCAGCGCGCGAATGGCGGTGGGGGCGGTGTAGAACTGGTTGACCTTGTGCTTGTCGCAAACCTGCCAGAAACGGCTCGCGTCGGGATATGTCGGCACCCCTTCGAACATGAGCGTCGTCGCACCGTTGGCGAGCGGCCCGTAGACGATATAGCTGTGGCCCGTGACCCAGCCCACATCGGCCGTGCACCAGTAGATGTCGCCATCATGGTAGTCGAACGTGATCTCGTGGGTCATCGCCGCGTAGACGAGGTAGCCGCCGGTGGTGTGAACCACGCCCTTCGGCTGGCCTGTCGATCCCGAGGTGTAGAGGATGAAGAGCGGATCCTCGGCGCCCACCGGCTCGGGCGGGCAGTCATCGGAGACCTTCTCCTCCTCCTCGTGCAGCCAGAAATCCAGACCGTCGCGCCAGGCGATCTGCTGCCCGGTGTGTTTGACAACGAGACATTTCACGTCGTCGTAATCGCTCAGCAGCGCCTTGTTCACGTTGTCCTTGAGATTGGTCACACGTCCGCCGCGCGGCGCACCATCGGAGGTGATGACGACCTTGGCATCGCATCCATGGATCCGCGCACCAAGCGCGTCGGGCGAGAAGCCCGCGAAGACGATGGAATGGATTGCACCGATCCGCGCACAGGCCAGCATGGCATAGGCCGCTTGCGGGATCATCGGCAGATAGATCACCACGCGGTCACCCTTACCCACGCCCATCGCCTTGAGAACGTTGGCGAACTTGCAGACATGCGTGTGCATCTGCCGATAGGTGATATGCTGCGCCTCGCCCTCGGGATCATCGGGTTCCCAGATGATCGCTGTCTGGTCGCCGCGGTCCTTAAGGTGGCGGTCGACGCAATTGGCGGCGACGTTGAGCTTGCCGTCCTCGAACCATTTGATCGACACGTTGCCCAGCGTGAAATCCACGTTCTTGACCTTGGTGAACGGCTCGATCCAGTCGATCCGCTGGGCGTGTTCCTTCCAGAACCCCTCGGGGTCGTCGATGGACGCCGCATACATCTTCTCGTAGGTCGCGGCATCCACGTGGGCGTTCTTCACGATCTCGTCGGAGGGCGGATAGGTCTTGTCGGACATGGGGCACCTTTGACTTGGGGGTGACGTTTGGTAAGGGATACTGAAGCGGCGCGCGGGGCAGTGCAACCCGCGACCGCCGGGAGGTGTCAGATCGCCAGGTATTCGGCGCGCAGCTTCTCGTTCTCGAGCACCTCGGTCGCGCTTCCGTCGAAAACGATCCCGCCGGTGTCGAGAATGATCGCGCGATCCGAGAGGTTGAGCGCGCGCACCGCGTTCTGCTCGACGAGGATGGTGGTGATCCCCTGTTCCTTGATGATGCGCAGCGTCTTCTCGATCTCGTCAACGATCACGGGGGCGAGCCCCTCGTAGGGCTCGTCGAGGAGCAGCACCTTGATGTCGCGTGCCAGCGCACGCGCCACGGCGAGCATCTGCTGCTCGCCGCCCGAAAGGGTCACACCCTCCTGCTTGCGACGCTCGGCGAGACGCGGGAAAAGATCGTAGAGCCGTTCGATGGACCAGCCGACCGGCGGGGCGATCTGGGCGAGTTGAAGGTTTTCCTCGACGGTGAGACCGGGAATGATGCGCCGGTCCTCGGGGACGAGGCCTATGCCCGCCACCGCCGCCTGGTGCGAGTTCATCTTGTGCAACGGCTGATGGTCGAGCCATATCTCGCCGTGATGCACCTGCGGATTGTCCATCCGCGCGATCGACCGCAGCGTGGTGGTCTTGCCCGCGCCGTTGCGGCCCAGAAGCGCCAGGATCTCGCCCTCGTGGACATTGAAGCTGATGTCCTGCACGATGTAGCTTTCGCCGTAATAGGATTGCAGCCCCCAGACCGACAGGAACGCCGGCGCGGTGGCGGCCTGGTTGGCATGCTTGGAAAAATCGGGTCTCTCGGTCATCGGTGTGTTCCTTTCGCCGCGTCAGGCGGCTTCGCCCAGATAGGCTTCGCGGACCTTGGGGTGGCCCTTGATCTTCTCGGGAGTGTCCTCGACGAGCGGTGTGCCCTGCGCGAGCACCGTGATCCTCTCGGCCAGGCTGAAGACCACGTGCATGTCATGCTCGATGATCGCGATGGTGATGTCGCGCTCGTCCCTGATCTGTTTCAGCAGGTCGATGGTGTTGTTCGTGTCGGCGCGCGCCATTCCCGCGGTCGGCTCGTCGAGCAGCAGCAGCCGGGGGTTCTGGCTGAGGCACATGCCGATCTCGAGCCTCCGCTTGTCGCCACGGCTCATCGAGGCGGTGTGCATGTGACGCTTGTCGGCCATGTTGAGGCTTTCGAGGATGCTCTCGGCCTGCGCGATGATCTCGCGTTCGCTGCCGGTCATCTCGAGCGCATGCATTCGGAAGGCCCCGTCACGCTTGGCGAAGATCGGGATCATCATGTTTTCCAGCACGGTGAGATCGCCGAAGATCTCGGGCGTCTGGAACACGCGGGAGATGCCCATCTGGCAGATCTCGTAGGGCTTCCGACCCAGGACCGACTGCCCGTCGAACAAGACGCTTCCGGTATCGGGAATGAGCTTGCCGATGAGGCAGTTGAGCAAGGTCGACTTGCCCGCGCCGTTGGGCCCGATGATGGCATGGACGGTGTTTTCCTCGACGCTGAGATTGACGTCGCTCAGGGCCTTCAACCCGCCGAAGCGCTTGTTCACGTTCTTGACTTCGAGAATTCCCATCTCGCGCCTCCTTATTCGGCGGGGTTGCGTTGCTGGGCGGCGTCGTCCTCGACCCCGCCCGCCTTCTTGTCGCGGCGGCGGAACAGTCGGCCGATGCGCTGCCCGCCCTCGACAAGTCCGCCGGGGAGGAAGATCACCACCAGCATGAAGATCAGACCCAGCGTCAGGTGCCAGCCCTTGCCCACGAAGGGATAGACGATGGCGACCATGACGTCCTCGAGCCCGTCGGGCAGGAACGAGAACCACTGATGCAGGATGCCCTCATTGATCTTGGAGACGATGTTTTCCATGTAACGGATCATGCCCGCGCCCAGCACCGGCCCGATGAGCGAGCCCGCGCCGCCGAGGATCGTCATCAGCACCACTTCCCCCGAGGCCGTCCAGAACATCCGCTCGGGGCCGACCTGCGTGTCCATCGCCACGAGCAGCCCGCCGGCGAGACCCGCATACATGCCCGAGATCACGAAGGCCGCGAGCGTGTAGGGCCGCGTGTTGAGACCGGTGTAGTTCATCCGCTGCTGGTTCGATTTCACCGCGCGCAGCATCATGCCGAAGGGGGAGCGGAAGATACGGATCGAGAGATAGAAGCTGAGAAGCATGATGAAGGCGGCCAGGTAGTATCCCGCGTTGAGCGTGAAGAGCCAGCTGCCGGCGTTGATCTCGAGGCTGGCGCCCATGTCTAGGCCGAAGAGGTTGGCCTGCGGCAGGAAGCCGTCGCTCGCGCCGTCGAGGATCCGCGGATCGGTGTGCTTGGGCTGAAGCCCGGTCTCGCCGCCCGTGATCGGCGTCAGCACCGAATAGGCCAGCGCGTAGGACATCTGCGCGAAGGCGAGGGTCAGAATCGAGAAGTAGATCCCCGACCGCCGCAGCGAGATGTAGCCCACCAGCAGCGAGAAGATCCCCGCCACGACGATGGCCATGAACATCGCAGGTAGCACGTTCATGGTCAGAAGCTTCATCATCCAGATCGCCGCGTAGGAGCCGACGCCGAGGAAGGCCGCGTGCCCGAAGGAAAGGTAGCCCGTCAGACCGAAGAGGATGTTGAAGCCGATCGCGAAGATGCCGAAGATCACGAAGCGCTGCATCAGGTCGGGATAGCCCGCGTTGAACTGCGCCATGGTGGAGCCTTCGGGGAAGGGGTTCAGAATGAAGGGCGCCAGGATCGCGAGCGCCGTCACGATGAGCAGAAGCAGGAAGTCTTTCTTGTTCAGACCGAGCATGTGTTAGTCCTCCATCACGCCCTTGCGGCCCATGAGGCCACGCGGACGCGTGAGCAGAATGATGATGGCGACCAGGTAGATCACGATCTGGTTGATGCCGGGCAGGGTCTCGAGCACGACTGCCATTGAGGCGAAGCTTTCGAGGATGCCCAGCAGGAATCCCGCGAGAACGGCGCCGGGAAGAGAGCCCATGCCGCCAACCACCACGACCACGAAGCTGAGCACGAGGAAATCCATGCCCATGTGGTAGTTCGGTGAGTTGATCGGCGTATACATGACCCCCGCAAGCCCCGCGACGGCGGCCGCGATGCCGAACATGATCGTGAACCGCTTGTCGATATTGATCCCGAGGAGGCCAACCGTCTCGCGGTCGGCCATGCCCGCCCGCACGACCATGCCGAAGGTGGTGAATTGCAGGAAGGCGAAGACCGCGCCGATCACGACTGCAGCGAAGGCGAAATAGACGAGCCTCCAGTAGGGATAGATGATCGTGTTGGGATCGAAGCCCAGCATCGCGCCGAAATCGAACGAGCCGCGAAAGGCGTCGGGCGCGGGCGTGGGAATGGGGTTGGCGCCGTAGAAATACTTGATGATCTCCTGAAGCACGATCGCGAGACCGAAAGTCACCAGGATCTGGTCCGCATGCGGGCGCTTGTAGAAATGCTTGATAAGCCCGCGCTCCATGGCGACGCCGATGCCGATCATCACCGGGATGGCAAAGAGTATCGAGAGTGGTACCGCCCAGTCGACGAGGGCCGATCCGACGGATTCGCCGAACCAGTATTCCACATATGGCGTCTCTTTCGCCGCGCCGAAGCTGAAGCCGCCGACACTCGTGTTTTCAGCCTCCTCGGGGACGAAGCCCAGCGTCAGCAGCTTGTTCACCGTCACCGCGCAAAACGCGCCCAGCATGAAGAGTGCGCCGTGCGCGAAGTTCACCACTCCGAGCGTGCCGAAGATCAGCGTGAGGCCGAGCGCGATGAGCGCATAGGCCGAGCCCTTGTCGAGCCCGTTGAGAATTTGCAGCAGAAATGCGTCCATGTGTTCCGTCCCACGGTAACAGGGGGTCTCCGGGCCGATAGCTGCCGGAGAGGTGGCCGGGATGGCAGCGCGCCCGTGAAGATGCGCCCATCGGCCGGATGGAAGGGGAGGGTCATGGCGACGCGAGCCGTCGCCATGACCGGCCTTTCAGCGCGCGTTACGCGCCGGTGCTGCAGGACCCGAGGCTTGCCTCCGCGCCGCCGAACTGCGGGGCGTCGGGAGCATAGGTGACCTGGTCGACCGGCGTGACCTTGACGATCTCCACGAGGTCGAACTCGTTCTCCGGGTTCTCCTTGCCCCGCACGACGACGACGTCCTTGAAGCACTGGTGGTCTTCGGCGCGGTAGAGCGTCGGGCCGTTGCCCAGACCGTCGAACTCGAAGCCTTCGAGCGCCTCGACGACCGCGCAGGGATCGAAGCTGCCGGCGCGCTCGACGGCATCGGCATAGAGCAGGGTCTGCACGTAGCAGGTATGCGCCGCCTGGCTGGGCGGGAAGCCGTACTTGTCGCCGAAGGACTGCACGAAGGCGTTGGTGCCGACATAGCGGTCACCCATCTCGTTCTCGAGTTTCCAGTCCCAGTTCTGCGAGCCGAGGATGCCGGCGATGTTCTCGCCCGCGCCCCGCGCCATGAGCTCGGAGTAGAGCGGCACGATGATCTCGAACTGCTTCCCGTTGACCTCTTTCGAGCGCAAGCCGAACTGCACCGCGTTGGTGAGCGAGTTGACCATGTTGCCGCCGTAGTGGTTGAGCACCAGCACGTCCGCGCCCGACTGAAGCACCGGTGCGATGTAGGATGAGAAGTCCGTCTGCGTGAGCGGCGTCTTGACCGCGTTCACAGTCTCCCAGCCCATCGCCTCGGTCGAGTCTCTGATGGCTTCTTCGGTGGTATAGCCCCAGTTGTAGTCGGCTGTCAGGTGATAGGCCTTGCGATCCTTGCCATAGGCTTCGGCGAGTACCGGCGCGAGGGCCGCGCCCGACATGTAGCTGTTGAAGAAGTGGCGGAAGCCGTTGGCCTTGCGGTCCTTGCCCGTGGTATCGTTGGAGTGCGTGAGGCCCGCCATGAAGATGACGCCCGCTTCCTGGCAGAGCGCCTGCACGGCGACGGCCACGCCCGAAGACGACCCGCCGGTGATCATCACCGCCCCGTCCTTCTCGATCATCGACTTCGCCGATGCGCGGGCGGCGTCCGACTTGGTCTGCGTGTCGCCCGTGACGAACTCGACCTTCTTGCCCATGATGCCGTTGCCTTGCAGCGCCTTGGACGAGAAGGTCTGCATCATCCCGCCGTCGCCTTCGCCGTTCAGGTGCTCGACCGCCAGCTTGTAGGCGCGCAGTTCGTCCGCGCCCTCGTCGGCGTAGGGGCCGCTCTGAGGCACGTTGAAGCCGAGCGTGACGGTATCGCCCGTCGGTTCATTGGTGAAGGCGCGCGCCGAGGATGCGGTGAAGATCGTCGGCATCGCGAGGCCGACACCGGCGATGGTGCCGGTCTTGAGCAGGCCGCGACGCGTGAAATTGGATTTTGACATGAAGTCCTCCCAGTGTGTTGAACGTCACCGGGCAGCAGGCTCCTCAACGTGCTGCGGCGGGACGGCATGAAAATGCAAATGCATGATTTGCGCATTCCGAAAATTACTCAACAAGTCATTCTGAAGTCATGATAATTTTGTAAAGAAATGAAAACAAAAATCAGGTAATCTGTAAAAAACTTGTCAGAGAGCGGCTAGGACCTTGATTCATGGGGGAAAATGACGCGAGGGAAATCGGCCTCGTCGGAAGCCGGATCCGCGAGCGTCGTCTCGCGCTGGGCATCAGGCAGGCGCATCTTGCCGAAGAGGTCGGTATCTCGCCCTCCTATCTCAATCTCATCGAGCACAACCGGCGCAGAATCGCGGGCGGTCTCGTTCTTCACATCGCGGATGCCCTGAAAGTCGAACCCGCCCTGCTGACCCGCGGACCGGCGGCCGCGCTTGTGGGCGGGTTGCGGGAGGCTGCCAAGGCGGTGGCGGACGAGGGCCTCGACCTCGCCGCCGCCGAGGAATTCGCGGAACGATTTCCCGGTTGGGCCGAGCTTCTCATCCGGGGGCGACGCGAGATCGGTCGGCTCGAACAGGCAGTCGAGGCCCTGACCGATCGTCTGAGCCATGACCCAGATCTGGCCGGGAAACTGCACGAGGTGCTGAGCGTTGTCACCGCGATCCGATCCACCGCGTCGATCCTGGTCGAGACGCCCGATCTCGAGACCGGGTGGCTCGACAGGTTCCATCGCAACATCCATCAGGATAGCCGCAGACTTGCCGAAGGGGCGGCCGCGCTCGTCTCGTATCTCGAGACGCCTCCGGGCGAACACACCGGCACGCTGACCCCGCAAGAGGAGTTCGACGCATTTCTCGACGCACGCGGCCATCATTTTCCCGCGCTCGAGCAGCCGGGGGCGGCCCCCGCCGAGATCGTCGAGGGTGCGGAGGAACTGCGCTCGGACGGTGGGCGCACTCTCGCCCTCGAATGGCTGAAGGCCTACGACGAATTGGCCTCCGAACTGCCACTTCGGCAGATGACCGATATGATCGGGCGCGTGGGCGTCGATCCGGTGGCGCTTGCCGGCGACTTGGGCGTGGGTCTGCCGGATGTCATGCGCAGGCTCGCGCATTTGCCCGAGGCGCTCGTCGGAGAGCTTGGGCACGTGGCATGCGACGGCGCGGGGGCGGTCACGCAACGCCGCCCGGTGGCGGGGTTCGCGGTGCCGCGCGGGGTGGGGGCCTGTCCGCTCTGGCCGCTTTACCTGGCGCTGGGGCAACCGGGCCAGCCATTGAGACTGGCCGTGCGGCAGACCGGTCGCGATCCACGCTGGATGACGGCTTTCGCGGTTTCCGAGGTCGAACCCCCTTCGGGCTACCAGATGCCACCGCTGAGGCGCGCGCAGATGCTTCTGGTGCCGGCATCTCGCCCTCCCGACGATCACGAGCCGACGCTGGATACCGGCATCACCTGCCGGATCTGTCCACGTCCTGACTGCACCGCGCGGCGAGAGCCGTCGATCCTTCGAGACGCCTTTTGACAGGGCGAAAACCATTCGTGATAGTGGGCCCGGAGAATTTGATCGGAGGGGAGGCCGATTGAATGGCACCAAACGTGCTTCTGATCGAGGATGAGCCCAACATAATCGAAGCCATCGGTTTCGTTCTGAAGCGCAACGGCCTTACCGTCCGAACCCATTCGAACGGCGTCGATGCGGTCGAGGCGGTGCGGCGCGAAAGGCCGGACGTGGTCATTCTGGACGTCATGCTGCCGGGCAAGAGCGGCTTCGATATTCTCCAGGAACTCAGGCAGGATGACGAGTTGGGGAACATCCCGGTCCTGATGCTTACCGCGCGCGGGCAGAAACGGGACCGCGATATGGCCGAACGCGCGGGTGCCAGTCGCTACATGACCAAACCCTTCGCAAATGCCGCCGTGCTCGAGGCCGTGCAGGATCTGATGAACGGATGAAACGCTGGCGCGATCCCGTTTTCACCGAACGGCGCACCTATCGCAGGCGCAGGATGACCGACGCGGCGACGCTCCTGCCATTCTTCGGTGCGGGCCTCTTTCTGTTGCCGATGGTCTGGGGCGGGCCGGATCTGCGGACAAGCACGGTGATCCTTTTTCTCTTTCCGGTCTGGGCCGGATTGTGCGTCCTGTCCGTCATCGTTTCGCGTGACCTTGAGTCGGGAGAAGAGGACGGAACGCAGGAGATGGCGGAGCGCCCACCGGACGAGGAAGCCGACGAGAGATGAGCGTTCTCAACCTGCTTCTGACGGTGTCGCTGGGTTACGTGGTGTTGCTCTTCGGCGTCGCATTCGCCGCGGATCGCGCGGCCCGGCGCGGCCGGGGAGCATGGCTGCGCTCGCCCGTGATCTACACGCTTTCTCTGTCGATCTATTGCACGGCCTGGACCTTCTACGGCGCGGTCGGCTTCGCGGCGCGCTCGGGGCTGGAATTCGTCACGATCTATCTCGGCCCCACGCTCGTCATGATCGGGTGGTGGACCATACTGCGCCGGATGGTGCGGATAGGACGCGCGCAGCGCATCACGTCGATCGCCGACATGATGTCGTCGCGCTATGGCAAGTCGAACCTGCTTGCCGTTTTCGTGACTTTGATCGCCGTCATCGGCACCACGCCCTACATCGCGCTGCAGTTGCAGTCCGTCACGCTTTCGATCAATGCCTTTGCCCAGACCGATCCGGCCTCGGATCCCGCAGCGACCTCCGGCTTTTCGACCTTGTGGATCGCGGCAGGGCTTGCGTTGTTCACGGTCCTTTTCGGAACGCGAAACCTCGATGTGAACGAACGCCATCACGGGGTGGTGATGGCGATCGCGCTCGAGGCGGTCGTGAAGCTCTGCGCGCTTCTTGCCGTCGGCATCTTCGTGGTCTGGGGGCTGGGGCAGGGGCCTGTGGACCTCCTGTCGCGGATCGACGCGTCGGAGATCGCCACATGGGAGGTCTCGAGCGGGCGTTGGGTGGGTCTTACCATGCTGTCGGCCGCCGCCTTCCTGTGTTTGCCTCGCATGTTCCAGGTCATGGTGGTCGAAAACCAGGACGAGCGTCACCTGCGCACCGCGGCCTGGGCCTTTCCGACCTATCTCCTGTTGATGAGTCTTTTCGTGGTGCCCATCGCCGTCATGGGGCTCGAGCTTCTGCCGGCAGGGTCCAACCCGGATCTCTTCGTCCTGACCCTTCCTCTGCTGGCCGGCCAGGATGGGCTTGCCGTCTTCAGCTTCATCGGCGGCTTTTCCTCGGCGACCTCCATGGTGATCGTGGCCTCAATCGCGCTTTCGACGATGGTGTCAAACCATATCGTGATGCCGATCTGGCTGAAGATGACCGGGGGAACGGCGGTAATGTCGGGGGATGTCCGCAGCGTCGCGCTCATTGCACGGCGGCTTTCCATCGCGGCGGTGGTCTCGCTGGGATATCTCTATTTCCGTGTATCGGGCGGGGGGACCGCGCTTGCAGCCATCGGGCTCATCGCCTTCGTCGGCGTGTCGCAGTTTCTTCCCGCGCTCGTCGGCGGGCTTCTCTGGCGTGGCGCCACGAGGAGCGGCGCATTGGCAGGGCTGACCATCGGTTTCGCCGTCTGGCTCTACTGCCTGTTCCTGCCCGGCCTCGGCGCGGGCGCAGTCATCCCGCAGGACGTGATGGACAACGGTCTTTTTGGCCAAGGCTGGCTCAGGCCGTACGCCATGTTCGGCGCGCGCGGGCTTGATCCGGTGCTCCACGCGATGCTCTGGAGCCTATCTCTCAACCTGTTGACCTTCGTCACCGTGTCGATCCTGGGGTTCCCCTCCCCGCAGGAACGGCTCCAGGGCGCGCAGTTCGTCAACGTCTTCGAGCATTCGCGTATCTCGGGCGGGTGGCATGCCGGCATGGCCCAGAGCGAAGACCTTCTCATCATGGCGCAGCGCATCATGGGCCCCGAGGAGGCGCGGAAGCTCTTTGGCCGAGCGGCGGCGATCCAGGGGCTTTCCGGCTTCCTGCCGGAACCCACGACCGATTTCATCGAGTTGCTCGAGCGCGAGTTGGCGGGTTCCGTCGGATCGGCCACTGCGCATGCGATGATATCCCAGATCATCGGCGGCGCGCATGTCTCGGTCGACGACCTTCTTGCGGTGGCGGACGAGACCGCGCAGATCATGCAGTATTCCTCGCGGCTCGAGGCGAAATCCGCCGAGCTTGCCGATACGGCCCGCCAATTGCAGGAAGTGAACGCGAAGCTAACGCAGATCTCGATCCAGAAGGACGGGTTTCTGTCGCAGATCAGTCACGAGCTCCGGACCCCCATGACTTCGATCCGCGCCTTCTCGGAAATTCTCCGTGATGCCGACGGCCTCGGCAAGGAAGACCAGGCCCGCTATGCCGGCATCATCCACGACGAGGCGAAGCGGCTCACGCGGCTTCTCGACGACCTCCTCGACCTGAGCGTTCTCGAGAGCGGCGAGATCGTCCTGAACAGGCGTGAGGGCCGTCTATCGGATCTGCTGGACCGCGCCATTGCCGCAACGGGCGGAGAAAGCAGCGCGCTTGTCGTACATCCGGCCGAAGGAGCGGAAGACGTGGTGCTGGACACCGATCTCGACCGCTTGGCACAGGTTTTCATCAACCTCGTGTCGAATGCCCAGAAATACTGCGATGCGCCCGACCCGCAGCTCTGGCTCGAGTTGCACGAGATCCCCGGCGGCGTCGCACTCGATTTCATCGACAACGGCTCGGGTGTGCCGCCGGATCACCAGCAACTGATCTTCGAGAAATTTTCCCGCGTGGGCGAGACGCGGGCCGGTGGAGCTGGGCTCGGCCTCGCCATCTGCCGCGAGATCATGGCGCGGCTCGGGGGGCAGATCCGCTATCTTGCCGATGCCGAACGACCGGCGTTCCGGGTTGAGCTTTCCAATGAGATGCTGGCGAGACCCCGGGCGGCGTGAGGTTGCTGTAAGGGGATTGGTAACCAAACGCGCGGTAGAGTGGCCCGGCAACGCAGATCGCTACGGGTTTATCAAGAATGGAAGCCGACGCCTCCGACAGGGTGATCTCGAGGAAGGCCCGCACCGCGCGGGAAGGGTTCGAAGCGCGCGCCATGTCACCCGCCAAGGCGCTTCGCCTGGCGCTCGCCAAGGCCGCGGACGCCACCATGGACCTCGCGCTCGCTGTCACAACGCTCGAGCAATCGCAGGTGTCGCGCGGCGAATTGATAAAGACATTCGCGGCCCCGGGGCTGCTGATCCTGATCGAGGGCGCGCGGCGCGGGGCGGCGCGGCTCGATAGTGGCGCGCTGGCCTCCATCATCGAGCAGCAGACCATCGGGCGCGTGACCGACCGCGCCATTGGCGAACGGCCGGTGACACGCACGGATGCCGCACTGGTGGCGTCCTTTCTGGACGACACCCTGTCGCGCCTGGCCGGATTCCTCTCCGATCAAGAGGGGGCGGAAACATGGCGCGGTTATGAATACGGTGCCATGCTGGAAAACGCGCATGATCTCGACCTGTCGCTCGAGTCCGAGGAGTTCCACCTGTTCCGCGTCTCCACCTCGCTCGCCGACGGGATGCGCCTGGGCCTCATCGAAATCGCGCTGCCGGTTGTCGACCTGCCGCCCGAAGAGCGCGACGGCGAGGGGGCGGCGCCCGAACGGGGGCGAGCGCTCGCATCCGTCGTGGTGGAGGCTACGGTCACATTCGATGCAGTCCTCGACCGCGTGTCCATGCCTATCGACGAGGTGATGAAGCTCGCGGTCGGCAATCGAGTTCCGCTCGACATCGGACCGGATCTCCTGCTGCGTGTCGAAGGCGTGGGGCGTCACCTCGTTTCCGGCGCGCGGCTTGGCCAGATGAACGGCGCTCGCGCGGTGCGACTCGTTTCGTCGGAAACACCGCGTCGATCGAGTGGACGAACGGATGGTGCCGGGCCGATGCCACCGCCTGTCTCCCAAACGAGCGACCGCGCAGCCACGGAAGGCGCGGTGACAGCGTCGAAACCGAATGAGACAGATCCGGCCGGCACGTCCGCTTTGGCGGACCATGAGGAGGACACTCCGCGCCCCGAGGCGGCTGATCCGCAGGAAACCTATCCTCTCGATGCCTGAAAACCGGGTTCAACGCCCTATCGGCGGAAACACGATGACAACGGTGTGAGCCACGGGCGGAAATTCGCAAAAGAACGTCCTTCTTTGACAAAGCGCAAGTTGGGTGCGCCCGAAACATGGTATGGTTGTTTCGACAGGCCCCGAATGCTGCCCGGCTCGGCGACCTGTCTCGCACGGTCGAGAAGATGCGCGAACCGACATGCGATGCTGATGCTGCTGAAAGGGGGGAATCATGAACACCATGTCACAGGAAAGCATTTCAGGCCTCATCCGGACGCTCGAGGCGTACTCGCCCGAAGAACGCTTCTCGAAGATTCCGAAATTGCGTTACATGATCGCCATGCGCGAAGCCTCGGGTGACATGCCACCACGTGGCGCGCGCCAGATGTTGCGCTCGCTCGAGGAAGAGGCCGTCGAGGCGATCTTCGACAACATGCCGGTATGAAATCCTAGGGACCAGCGTCGAAAGCCCGCGTGGGCGGAGCGATCCCATGCGTCGTTCCGTGGGGACCGTTGAGCTGTGACAGGTGACCCGGCGATCACGCCGCCCTCAACTCAACCTTGCCAAGGTGAGCGGGTTTCGCGTCAAATGGGACCGGATCGAGGTGCCGAACCTCTCGCTGACCGTTCGGCCCCGGCGCAATCGAACTGGTGCCACATGGGGATCGCCATGACATCGAATCCGTGAGGGTCGAGACATCTCAGCGCGATGGCATCGTCACACTCGTGCTTTCGTGCCCGCCGGTGAACGGACTCAGCGCATCCATGCGCGACGATCTCTCGCGCGCCCTCGACGCGGCCTTCGCGGAAACCTCGACTACCGGCATCCTCATAGCGGGCGCAAACGGACGCTTGTCGGCCGGTCTCGATATCGCGGCCTATGGCGACGCGGAGACCATCGGCGATATGGTCGCTCTCTGCGACCGGATCGAAGCCGCGCGGGTCCCCGTCGCGATCCTGCTCGACGGACTGGTCAGTGGCGCCGCTCTCTCGCTCGCCTTGGCGGCCCACTTCCGGGTTGCGACACCACGGGCCCGGCTTGCGGTGACCGAGTTGCAGCTTGGCATGATCCCGTGCGGTGGCCTCACGCAGCGTCTTCCGCGACTCGTCGGGGCGCAGACCGCGCTACGTCTCATGCTCACGGCCAAGGCCGTCCGGGCCACCGATCCGGTCGCGCGGCCTTTGGTCGATCATCTTGCCGAGAGTGACGCGGTGGATGAGGCTGTGCGGTTTCTTGCGAAAAAGACGTCGCCGCGCCGGACCAGGGATCGCAGGATGGGGCTCAACGATCCGCGCACCTATCTTCAGTCCGTGCGGGATATCCAATCCCGGATGTCCGACATGTCGAGCCCCGAGGGCGCGGCCCTGCGCACGGTCGAGGCCGCGCTTCTCCTGCCGTTCGAGCAAGGCGTCGCGCTCGAAAGCTGCCTCGGCGCGGAATGCCGCGACGCGCCGCGTGCGCGGGCCGCGCGCCACATGGCCATCGTGGCGCAGCAAGCCCGGCTTCCGGCGCATCTCTCGACTCAAGTCACCCATCCTGGCCGAATGTCCCTGGAAGGCGAAGATGGGGAGGTTGTCGCCTTCGGGTCGAGAGCGCTCGTGAAGGGTTGGACGGTGGAGTTTCGATCGGAAAAATCCGAGGAACTGGCGCGGCGGATCAAAGAGACGCTGGACCGGGCGGTGTCCCGCGGAAAGGTCGCGGGCGAGGAGCGGGACGCGGCCCTGGGCAGGCTGGCATTGAATGGTGCGACGGCCGACGATGGCGTAATCACGCTTTACGCCGGAACGCCGGCTCCGGAAGGCACGGTTCGGCTTGGCCTGACCATGGACACGACGATCCCCGCGCTCTGGATGGGCACGCCCCACGATGACGTCACCGTTGCGGAGCTGTCGGGTCCGGTTTCGAGCGAGGGTGATCTTGCCCGCGCGGCGGCGTTCGCGCGGTCTGTTTGTCCGGTGGTGATTCGGAGCGGACGGGGCGCCGGCTGTGCAACCCGGTGGCTCGGGGCCGGATATCTTGCCGCCGCCTTCGACCTTCGCGCAATGGGCTGGTCCGAGACGGAAATCGACGGGGCCGCCAAGACCCTCGGTGCTGAACGAGGACCGTTTGAAATCATGCGGAGGCTGGGCACCGATCGGGCCGCCGGGGAGCTGGCGTGGTTCGCGGAATGCGCTGGTTGGCGCGCACCGGACGATCAGGCTTCGGGAGATGGGCCCGGAATCATCTCACCAAAGCGCGGTTTGCTTGGTGCCATGGTGAACGTCGTGCTGCACGCGCTTTGCCATCGCGTGGTTTTCCGACCTGCCGACGCGGAGATGCTACTTGTCCATCTGACCCGCGTCGAGGCCGCGCGCGGGGGGATGCTGTTTCAGGCCGATGAAGAAGGCCTTCTGTCCCTCTTGAGGAATTTGGAAGCACTCGGCGCGGGGCAGGGAAGCACGCTGAGACCGGTGCCGGCCTGGGAAGCGATGGTTCTGGAGGGACGGGATTTCTTCGCGCGGCCCTTCGATTTCGACGCGTTTCTCAGGACGTCAGAATAATGCCCAGGATCACCAGCATGAGACCCGCCATCGACAGCAACAGCGCGCCGGTATTGACCGGCACGACCTTCTGAACCTCGCGCCTCAGCGCGTCGTCAGACAGCCCCGACCGGCGCACGGTCCAGACACGCCAGATGCACCAGACAAGGCCCAGAAGGCCGATGAGCGAGGTCGCGGCGCCGAGCCAGATCAAAGTGTCCATGTTGCAAGTCCCGTGGCTGTGCTGGGGTGGCCTATCGCAGTCGGGGGGGCAGGGCAAGGCGGGGGTCATTTGACCGGTTGCGGCGGATGGTGAAATCGCCTTAAACCGTCGAACGCCCGGACGCGGCGGTCGTGATGTTTTCCCTCAACGGCCGGCCCGGTTTCGGGCTGGGCAGCAGCTAGGGAGAGCGAGCAGATGCAGGACGCCACGGAAGCCAATTACCGCGTGACCGCGGATGAACTTCGTCAATTCATCGAGCGTTTCGAACGGCTTGAGGCCGAGAAACGGGATATCGCGGATCAGCAGAAAGAGGTCATGGCCGAGGCCAAGGCGCGGGGTTATGACACCAAGGTCATGCGGCAGGTGATCTCGCTTCGCAAGCGCGACAAGGATGATATCGCCGAGGAAGAGGCGGTTCTGGAGATGTACAAGGAAGCGCTCGGGATGACCTGAACCGGGCGATTTTCGCACGTCGGTATCTACGTCGGTATCCACGTCGGTATCGTGTCGGTGCGCGAGCGGGGCCGGTATGCCCCGCCCCCGCGTCGCCGCCTAGCGTTGGTAACGCGCGGCGGTCAGCCCCTCGAACGAGATTTCCGGCGTCCGGCCCAGCACGACATCCGCAACCGCGCGGCCCGAGCCGCAGGCCATGGTCCAGCCCAGCGTGCCATGCCCGGTGTTGAGAAAGAGGTTCTCGTAACGCGACGGTCCCAGCACCGGTGTTCCGTCGGGCGTCATCGGGCGCAGGCCCGTCCAGCCCTCGGCGCGCGAGAGGTCGCCGCCCTTGGGGAAAAGATCGCCGATGACGTGCTTGACGGTATCTGTCGCGTGCGGCCCGAGGCGGTTGGAATAGCCCGCGATCTCGGCTTGGCCCGCGACGCGGATGCGGTCGCCCAGGCGCGTGATCGCGACCTTGTGCGTTTCGTCCATGACGGTCGATTGCGGCGCGCCCGCGTCATCGACGACGGGAAGCGTCACCGAATAGCCCTTGACCGGATAGACGGGAAGCTTGATCCCGATGGGATTGAGCACGCGCACCGCGTAGCTTCCCATCGCGCAGACGTAGGCGTCACCGGTGATCCGTCCCGCGATTTCGGTATCCACGCCGGTGATCCGGTCGCCCTCGGTCGCGATGGACCTGATCGTCTGTCCATACTGGAATTCGACGCCCATCTCGACGCATTTCTCGGTCAGCGCGATGGTAAACATGCGGCAATCGCCGGTGCGATCCGCAGTGAGGCGCAACCCGCCGACGAATTTCTCGCGCACATGTGCCAGCGCGGGTTCGGCGGCGATGCACCCGTCGCGGTCCAGCACCTCGTAGGGCGAATCGTACTCCGCAAGGATCTCCTGGTCGGCCTTCGATGCCTTGACCTGTTTCTCGGTGCGGAAAAGCTGAAGCGTGCCCTGCGCGCGGCCGTCATACTCGATGCCCGTCTCGGCGATGAGATCGGGCATCACGTCGCGCGAGTAGCTCGAGACGCGGACCATGCGGCCCTTGTTCACCTTGTAGCTTTCCTCGTTGCAGTTGCGCACCATCTGCACGCACCACTTCCACATGGTCGGGCTGATGAGCGGCCAGATGAAGAGCGGGCGGCGCTTCATGAACATCCACCTGACGGCCTTCATCGGGATGCCGGGCGCGGCCCAGGGCGAGGTCATGCCATAGCTGAGCTGCCCCGCATTGGCATAGCTCGTTTCGAGGCCCGGCCCGGTCTGGCGGTCGATCACGACCACGTCGGCACCATGTTTGGCGAGATAGTAGGCTGTTGTGACGCCGATGACACCGGCGCCCATGACGACAACTTTCATGACATATGCCCTTTCGAAAGCTCGCGTGACCATATCCGGCGCGAGGGCGGGGGTGAAGCCCCCGACATGAGCCGCGGGGGAACGTGAAAGTGGGGCCGCACGTAAAAGGCCGCGCAGGAAATGCGCGGCCTTTCATGTCCGGTGTCGAGGGGGATCAGCCTTTCGAGCTGTCGTCCTCGTCGTCGCCTTCCGTCTCGGGCAGGACTTCCTCGACCGTTTCCGCGAGGTCCTGGTCGTCGGAGGCGGCGGAGCCGATATCCTCGAAGAGCTCGGCGATCTCGTAATCGGCCGCGGCTTCTTCTTCGGCTGCCGCTTCCTGGATCGACTTGCCCGACGCCTGAAGCTCGGCCTCCTCGGGCGAGCGGGCGACGTTGAGCGTGATCGTGGCCTCGACCTCGGGGTGCAGCGTCACGTGGACGTCATGCAGGCCCAGATACTTGATGGGCTGCTTGATGAGTACCTGCTTGCGATCGAGCGAGAAGCCCTCGTCGGTGGCGGTCTGCGCGGCGTCGCGCGTGGTGACAGACCCGTAGAGCGCGCCGGAATCGGCGGCCTGGCGAATCACGACGAACTGCTTGCCATCGAGATCGGCGGCCATCTTCTCGGCCTCTTTCCTGGTCTCGAGGTTGCGCGCCTCGAGCTGTGCCTTCTGGTCCTCGAAGGCGGCGATGTTCTCTTTCGAGGCGGTGAGCGCCTTGCCCTGAAGCAGGAGGTAGTTGCGGGCATAGCCGGGCTTGACGTCGACGACTTCGCCCATCTGGCCCAGCTTGGCCACGCGTTCGAGAAGGATAACTTGCATGTCTCTCTCCTTACTTCACGGCGTAGGGCAGCAGGGCGAGGAAGCGGGCGCGCTTGATGGCGCGGGCCAGTTCACGCTGCTTCTTGCCCGAGACGGCGGTGATGCGCGAGGGCACGATCTTGCCACGCTCGGAAATGTAGCGTTGCAGGAGCTTGGTGTCCTTGTAGTCGATCTTGGGCGCGTTCTCGCCCGAGAAGGGGCAGACCTTGCGACGGCGGAAAAACGGTTTTGCAGCCATGGGTTCGTCTCCTTGCCTTACGGGCGGCGTTCGCGGCGGTCGCCACGTTCGTCGCGTTTCTGCATCTGGATCGAGGGGCCTTCCTCGTGCTCGTCGACCTTGATGGTCAGCACGCGCATGACGTCGTCATGCAGGCGCATCAGGCGCTCCATCTCCTGCACGGCTTCGGCCGGTGCGTCGGTGCGCATGAAGGCATAGTGGCCCTTGCGGTTCTTGTTGATCTTGTAGGCCATCGTCTTGACACCCCAGTACTCGGTATCGACGACCTTGCCACCGTTGTCGGTCACGACTCCGCCGAAATGTTCGACGAGGCCCTCGGCCTGCGTGTTCGACAGGTCCTGGCGCGAGATGAACACATGCTCGTAAAGCGGCATGGAAACTCCATTTCTATCAAGGCGCATTTCAAAGGATGGACGCGGTAAACCCGGCTGCGGCCCATCCACGAGAGACTGCGCGGTTCAAAAACTCTGCAGCCGGACGCGGGCACATACCCCGGATCGCGCCTGCGCACAAGGGGGAGGGCCGGTGCCGAGCAGGTGTCCGATTAACGCCCGCCTGCCGCCGCAATCGCGTCGCAATCGGTGGTCAAGGTTAACGCAACAGACGAGGAGACCCCGATGACATCCCTACCCGACACGATCATGCCCGACCGCGCCCTGCCGCAGATGCCCGAGATCAGGCTTGCCGAGACCGGGAGCGGCTCTGCCTTCCTGACCTCGCTGGGCTGGCGGTTCATCGCGGCTGTCGCGATCCTCGCGGCCCTGGGCGTCTGGATGATGCCGGTCGAGACAGGCGACGTCATCGTCCACGTGATCCGGGCCGCGTTCTCGGTCGGCTTCGGGGTCGCCGCGATCTACGGTCTGAACGCCGGGCGCCGCAATGCCCTTCCCGAGATCCGCATCGATCCAGAGGCCCGCCGCGTCACGATGATCGAATTCGACCGGGCCGGCCACGTCCGGGCCGAGATCGCGCATGATTTCGACGCGCTCCGGGAAGTCGTGCTGCGCGACGGCTGGATGACGGCGCATGACGGGGCGGGACGCCGGGTCCTGTCGCTGCCCGTGGCCGATCCGCAGATGGCACGCGCCCTCAAGGACGCCTTCGACCTCGGCTGACATCACGCGCGGATGTTTGCCCACACACAGGGTCTGTTGAGCCCTGCGGGATTGCCGTGTGGTCGAACCGGGTTACACTCCCTTCCATAAGAAAACCTATTTTCGGGAGATTGGGAATGAAATCCATCGTTTTTGCGACCGCAGCGACCCTTGTTCTTGGCGCCGGGGCGGCCTTGGCCGCGCCAGAGAAGTACATGCTCGATCCCGCGCACAGCCAGGTGATGTTCACCTACGACCACCTCGGATTTTCCAAGACCTACAACGCCTTCTCGGGCTTCGAAGGCGAGATCATGTTCGATGCGGAGGACCCGGCGAGCTCGTCCGTCTCGGTGTCGATCCCGACCAACAAGCTCTACACGGGTTGGGAAGAGCGGTTCCAGCACATGATGTCCGAGGACTTCCTCGGCACTGCGGAGGGCGACATGGTGAGCTTCACGTCGACCGGAATCGAGGTGACGGGCGATGACACGGCCAAGATCATGGGCGATCTGACCATCAACGGCGAGACGAAGCCGGTGACGCTGGATGCGAAGCTCAACAAGGTGGCGGAGCATCCGATGAACGGCAAGGAGACGCTCGGGTTCGAGGCGACGACGACGATCAAGCGGTCCGATTTCGGCGCGGGCAAGTTCGCGCCCAACGTCGGCGATGAGCTCGATGTCACGATCTCGATCGAGGCGCAGAAGGCCGAGTGATCGGGTCCGAGACCGGAGTTTCAGGGCCGCCCCGTGACGGGCGGCCCTTTTTCATTCGGTGGCCCGCGTCGCGGTGAGTTCGAAGCGGATCGTGACGTCGAAGCCGAGCGATGAGGGATCGTTCACGCTCCCGCCGATATCGAAACTGCGCCGGTCGACCACCGCGGTGCCGGAGGCGCGTGCGGTGTCGCCGTCGATCTCGAGTTGGACGGGAAAGTCGAGCGGCTGTTCCTGTTCCTTGATGGTAAGCGTGCCAAGCGCCATGAGCGTGCCGTCCCGGTCCACCAGGTCCGCCTCGTAGCGTGCCGTCGGATGTGTCTCGGCCGCGAGATAGGTGCTGCCCATCGCCTGCTCGGTGACGGAACCGAGGGTGAGGGACGGGGTGGCGATGGTGACCGTGACGTCGCCGTGGCGACCCTCGGCGTCCGGTGTCTCGTCATAGGTGATATCGGCGCTCCAGTCCGAGAACCGCCCCTCGACGGCCGAGCCCATTTGCATGACCTCGATGGCAAGCGTGCCGGATTGCACCTGCCAGTCGCTCTCGGCGCTGCTTGACGCGGCGGTGGCGGCGCCCGCGTGACGCTCGGGAAACCAGCCAAGCCAAACCCCGCCGCCCAGCGCCGCGGCCCAGATGGCAAGCGCGGCGATCACCGGCAGGACATGGCCCGGTTGCCGGGCCGTGGGTTCGGCGCCGCCATGCCCGGGCAGCATCCGCCGCAGCGTGGCATCGCCGTCGATCAGGTGATGCTTGAACGCGCCGGCGACGTGGGCGACGATCGTTCCGATCAGCACCCATTGCAGGATATAGTGCAGCGTCGAGGCGAACTCGGAGACGTATTCGCTCTTCGGCACGAAGGGCAGCGTTTGCCCGAAGGGCCACCAGATCGGCGCGAACCCCGTCGCCGCCGCGTGGTGCACCCAGCCGGTGAGTGGAACAAGGACGATCGAGCCGTAGAGGAGCCAATGCGCGGTCTCGGCCAGGCGTGCCTCGAGCGGATCGTCGCCGTTGAGAAGCCCCGGCTTCGGCTGCACGATGGCCCAGGCGATGCGGGCGAGCGCGACGAAGAAGACGGTGACGCCGATGGTCTTGTGCAGCGAAAAGAGGAAGGTCGCTCGCGCCACGGTCGCGTCGGTCGTCTCGACGTCGGGCGCCTCGATCGCTTGCGCGATGTTGGTGGCCCAGATCCCGAGCCCGAGATTGGTGAGGATCAGGAGCGCCGTCAGCCAGTGAAAGGTCTTGGTGACGGATCCGTAGGTCGTGTGGCTGTTGCCGAGGGGCATGGGTTGGCTCCGGTCGGATGCGTGTCGTTTGATCTTAGCACCGACGCGGTCGCCGGCAATCCGCACCCGCGCACATCGGCTCTGCGCCGCCATTTGCGTTGCGCCCTTCCGCGTGGCACGGTAACGCCTGCATGCAACAACAGGGAAGATAGGGAAGGGGGCGCAGAGCATGACCCGAGCATTCGTATTTCCGGGCCAGGGCGCCCAGACCATCGGGATGGGCCGTGCCCTCGCCGATACCTACCCGCAGGCGCGCGCCGTTTTCGACGAGGTGGACGAGGCGCTAGGCGAAAAGCTGTCCTCCCTGATCTGGGAGGGCGAGCAGGATGAACTGACCCTGACGCGCAACGCACAGCCCGCGCTGATGGCCACGTCGCTCGCCGCGATGGCCGCGCTTGAGGCCGAGGGGGTGAGCGTCGAGGCCGCGAGCTTCGTCGCAGGGCACTCGCTGGGTGAATATTCCGCGCTGGCCGCCGCCGGATCCATCAGCCTGGCCGATACCGCGCGGCTTCTCAGGACGCGCGGCACCGCGATGCAGGAGGCCGTGCCGGTTGGCGCGGGCGCGATGGCGGCGATCCTCGGCCTCGATTTCGACACCGTGCGCCAGATCGCGGCAGAGGCGGCCGGGCGGGACGTGTGCCAGGCGGCCAATGACAACGATCCCGGCCAGGTCGTCGTCTCGGGTGACAAGGCCGCGGTCGAGCGTGCCGTGGATCTGGCCAAGGAAAAGGGCGCCAAGCGCGCGATGCTCCTGCCGGTCAGCGCGCCTTTTCATTGCGAGTTGATGGCGCCCGCCGCGCGGGTGATGGCGGAGGCGCTTGACGACGTGGAGATCGCGACACCGCGCGTGCCGCTGATCGCCAACGTCTTCGCCAAGGAGGTCGAGGACGTGGCGACGATACGCTCGCTCCTCGTGAGCCAGGTGACCGGCTCGGTGCGCTGGCGCGAGTCCGTCGAATACATGACCACGCAGGGTGTCACGGAGTTCTGGGAGATCGGGGCGGGCAAGGCGCTGAGCGGGATGATACGGCGCATCTCGCGGGAGGCGACCTGCCGCGCGGTGGGCACGCCCGAAGACGTGAAGGCCGCGGTCGAGGCGTTGAACGCCGGGTGATCCGGCGATGAGGCAGAAAGGAAGCCAGCATGTTCGATTTGACAGGGAAAAGCGCGCTCGTGACCGGCGCATCGGGCGGGATCGGCGGGGCCATCGCGAGGGCGCTGCATGGCGCGGGCGCGAGCGTCGGGCTGAGCGGGACGCGCGAGGGTCCGCTCGAGGCGCTGGCCGCCGAGCTGGGCGACCGCGCGCATGTCCTGCCCTGTGACCTGGGCGATGCCGAGGCGGTGAACGCGCTGCCGAAACAGGCGATCGAGGCGATGGGCGGGCTCGATATCCTGGTCAACAACGCGGGGATCACGCGCGACCAGATCTTCATGCGGATGTCCGACGAGGAATGGCAGCAGGTGATCGACGTGAACCTCACCAGCACGATGCGCCTTTGTCGCGCCGTGATGCGCCCGATGATGAAGGCCCGCTGGGGCCGGATCGTCAACATCAGCTCGATCGTCGGCGCCACCGGGAATCCCGGCCAGGCCAATTATGCCGCGTCCAAGGCGGGGATGGTGGGGATGACCAAATCCATCGCCTACGAGGTGGCGAGCCGTGGAATCACCGCGAATGCCGTGGCGCCCGGTTTCATCGCCACGGCGATGACCGAGAAGCTGACCGACGATCAGAAGGCCGCTATCAACGACAAGATCCCGGCCGCGCGCATGGGAACGCCCGAGGAAATCGCCGCGGCCGTGCTCTATCTGGCCAGTTCCGAGGCAGGTTATGTCACCGGCGCAACACTGCATGTGAACGGCGGGATGGCGATGCTCTAGCCCGCCTTCCCATGGCGCGGCCTCTTGTCATTGCGGATGGGAATGCCCATTCTGGACAAACCGTTTGCCAACGGCCCGCCATATGCTATAGGCGGCGCTGATTGGCCGGGGCGGCCCCTTGCGGGCCGGGCCGTGAACTCTGCCCGTTGGGCAAAATGAAACCCCCGGAGCCGGAGTGAGCCGGGCCGGCGAACGGGCCAGGAGCCCAAGAAACGAAAAGGATTTTGGCATGAGCGATATCGCAGAGCGCGTGAAGAAGATCGTTGTGGAACATCTGGGCGTCGAAGAGGACAAGGTCACGGAAAACGCCTCGTTCATCGACGATCTGGGCGCCGACAGCCTCGACACGGTCGAGCTTGTCATGGCCTTCGAGGAAGAGTTCGGCATCGAGATTCCCGACGACGCGGCCGAGAACATCCAGACCTTCGGCGATGCGGTGAAGTTCATCAAGGAAGCGCAATAAGCGCGATCCGGCCGGCCTCTTTCCGAGGCGGGCCACAGAACGGAATAAGGGCGAGGTGACGGATCACCTCGCCCTTTGTTTTTCCGCGGACCGGATGGATCAGTCCCAGAAACCTTCGTCGACGCTTGGCAGCGCCTCGAGCTGTTCTTCGCTGTAGCGCGTGACGTAGACGAAGGACTTGTCGTCGACCGGCACGAGCTTCACATCGTCGACCGAGAGGGCCACATGCTTGTCGCCGATGTCGAGGAAACCGCCGACCTCGGCCACGATGCCGATCATCTTGCCGTCCTTCGACAGGACCAGATCCTCGATCTCGCCGATCTGGTTCCACTCGGGATCGACCGCGGTATAGTCCGCATCGTCCCAGCCTTCGTCATCCGCGGCATTCGTGGTGTAGATTTCCGCGTCGGTGATGTCGCGGCTGCGGATCAGGTCGCCCTTCATCCCGGCGAGTTCGTCCGAGCTCGGGGCATCCTGTGCCATCGCTCCGGTCACGCCGAGGGTGAGGGCAAGTGCGCTTGTCGTGAGTAGTTTCATGGTCAGATACCTTTCCTGTCCAAATCGTCTTGTGTTCCACGCCGGTCCGTTCGACCGGCTCGACGGGACAACCGCCGATGCGCGGTTTCGTTCCGTCCCGGCCGGAGGGAAATGCGCGGGGCGCCGCGATTGGACCGCGCGATGCCGATTTGAGATAACTCGCGCCCTCGCGGACATTGCATAATGCCGGGGCCGGGACGCTTCGGCAGGGCCGGACAGCCGGTTGAGTGAAAAGGGGCCGCAGGAATGATCATCTATCCGACACTGGAGTTGAAACAGGGCAAATGCGTCACGCTGACGCGCGGGCGTCTCGAAGAGGCGGTGCTGTGGCATGTCGATCCGGTCCAGACCGCGCGCAGCTTCGTGGAGGCCGGTGCGGAATGGATGCATATCACCGACATGGACGGTCTCCAGGGTGAGAACGGCAACAACGAGCTCATCGAGGAAATCATCCGCACGGTGGGCATTCCCGTGCAGCTTGGCGGCGGTTTCCGCGCGCGCGACCAGGTCGAGCGCTGGATCGACAAGGGCGCGGGGCGCATCGTGGTGAGCACGATGGCGGCGCACGACCCGGACCTGCTGCGGGAGCTTGCGAAGTATCATCCCGACCAGATGGTCCTTGCGGTGGACATATTCGAAGGCTCGGTCATGACCGAGGGCTGGCGCAGCAAGAGCGCGTTCGACCCGGCCGAGTTCATCAAGGCGTTCGATACGGCGCCGCTCGCGGGAATCATCGTCACGGATATCGACGCCAATATCGGCGACAGCGATGCAAGCCTCGGTCTCATCACGCGCCTCGCGGCGGAAACGCGCCACCCCGTGATCGCGCGGGGGACCATACGGACGGTGGACGACGTGGCCCGGCTACGTTACGTGCCCAACATCTCGGGCGCCCTCATCGGACGTGCTCTCATGGCGCGCGACGTGGACCTGGCCGAGGCGCTGGCGATCGCGCAGCCTTCCTCGGAGCCTACGGCCGAATTCACCTGACGATTTGCATGCCTGCATGACCGGCGGGTTCCCGATCCGCCGGGCCGCCCGGTCTTGCCCATCGGGGGCAAGGCGGGGTAAGAGGCGCAAACGAGTGTGAAAAGAGGGCAACTGCATGCGTCGTGTCGTCGTAACGGGTCTCGGGTTGGTGACGCCGCTCGCGGATGGGGTCGAGAAATCCTGGTCACGTCTGCTGGCGGGCGAATCCGGCGCGGGAACGATCACGCGCTTCGATCCCTCCCGGGTGGCCACGACCTATGCCTGCGAAGTGCCGCTGGGCGACGGCTCGGACGGCACGTTCAACGCCGACGCCTACATGGAGCCGAAGGAGCGCCGCAAGGTCGACGACTTCATCCTCTACGGTATCGCCGCCGCCGACCAGGCCGTGCGCGATGCGGGCTGGATGCCCGAGGACGAGGAGAGCCTTTTGCGCACCGGCGTCATGATCGGGTCGGGCATCGGCGGGCTGCGCTCGATCGAAGAGACGACGCTCCTCATCCACGAGAAGGGGCCGCGCCGCGTGTCGCCCTTCTTCATCCCGGGCGCACTGATCAATCTCATCTCGGGGCAGGTCGGCATCCGCTTCGGCTTCAAGGGGCCGAACCATTCGGTCGTGACCGCCTGCTCTACCGGCGCACATGCCATCGGCGATGCGGCGCGGCTGATCATGTTCGGGGATGCCGACGTGATGGTCGCAGGCGGGGCCGAGGCGGCAATCTGCGAGATCGGAATCGCCGGTTTCAACGCCTGCAAGGCGCTCAGCACCAAGCGTGCCGACGATCCCAAGGCCGCAAGCCGGCCCTATGACGCGGACCGCGACGGTTTCGTGATGGGCGAGGGCGCAGGCATCGTCGTGCTCGAGGAATACGAACACGCCAAGGCACGGGGCGCCAAGATCTATGCCGAGGTACTGGGTTATGGCCTGTCGGGCGACGCCTATCACATCACCGCACCCAGCGAGGACGGCGACGGCGGCTATCGCGCGATGAAGATGGCGCTGGGTCATGCGGGAATCGACCCGTCCGAAGTCGACTACATCAACGCGCATGGCACATCGACCATGGCCGACACGATCGAGTTGAAGGCCGTCGAACGCCTGCTGGGCGATGCCGCCGGCAAGGCCGCGATGAGTTCCACCAAGTCCGCAACGGGCCACCTGCTGGGGGCCGCGGGCGCGATCGAGGCGATCTTTGCCATCCTCGCCGTGCGCGACCAGGTCGTGCCACCCACGATCAATCTCGATAACCCGGCGGTCGAGACGCCGCTCGATCTTGTCCCGAACCAGAAGAAAGAGCGCGAGGTGCGCGTGGCCATGTCGAACAGCTTCGGTTTCGGCGGCACGAACGCGAGCCTCTGTATCGGGACGCCCCGCTGATGTGGCGGCATATTGCCTCGAACGCGCTTACCTTCTTCGTCGTCATCGCCTTTCTGCTCGGGGGCGCGATCATCTGGGGGCAGGCCGAATACACCGCGGAGGGGCCGCTCGACGAACCCGTCTGCCTGCGCGTCAAGAGTGGTGCCAACATGCGCACCGTGTCCCGGGATCTGGCAGAGCAGGGGGCGATCACCTATCCTTCGCTTCTTCGGATCGGGGCGGATTACGCGGACAAGACGCAGGCGCTCAAGGCCGGAAGCTGGCTCATTCCCGAGGGTGCCAGCATGAGCGAGATCGTCGACCTCATCACGCGCGGCGGGGCAAGCACCTGCGGCACCGAGGTGGTCTATCGCATCGGTGTGACCGACGCAGAGGTCGAGGTGCGCGAGCTGGATCCCGCGACGGATCGCTTTGTCGAGAAGGCCGAATTCACCCCCGGCGAGGATGAACCGCCCGCCGAATTCCTCAAGGTCCGTGAGGAGGCCGACACGCGCTACCGCGTAGCCATCGCCGAGGGCGCGACCAGTTGGCAGATCGCGAATGCCCTGAAATCCGTCGATGTGCTCGAGGGCGAGATCGAGGCCATTCCACCCGAGGGAATGCTCGCGCCGCGCAGCTACGAGGTGCGCGAGGGGGACGACCGCGCCGGTTTGCTCAACAAGATGCAGGAGGCACAGGAGGCGATCCTTGCCGCAGCATGGGAGGACCGCGATCCGAACCTGCCGCTCGAGACGCCCGAGGATCTCCTGAAACTGGCCTCGATCGTCGAGAAGGAAACCGGCATCGCAGAGGAACGCGGCCGGGTCGCGAGCGTCTTCGTCAACCGTCTCAACCGCGGCATGCGGCTTCAGACCGACCCGACGGTCATCTACGGCATCACCGAAGGGCAGGGCACGCTGGGCCGGGGCCTGCGCCAGTCGGAGCTTCGCGCCGAGACGCCGTGGAACACCTACGTGATCGACGGGCTTCCGGCGACGCCGATCGCCAACCCCGGAGAGGAAGCGATCAGGGCGGCGGCCAATCCCGACGAGACCGATTTCGTGTTCTTCGTGGCCGATGGCACCGGCGGCCATGCCTTCGCCGAGACGCTGGAAGAGCACAATGAGAACGTCGCGCGCTGGCGTGAGATCGAGGCCGAGCGCGCCAACCAGTGAGGCCGGTCGTCGCGGGCGGGAAGGTTTTCTTCCTAGTTGCTTGACCCCGTCCGGCGATCTCTCCAAGAACGGCCCGAAAAAAAGGAGCTTGTGATGCCACGGCGCGCCGACAGCGATCCGAAACTTGCCGAACGCGAGGGGTCGAAACGGGTCGGGTCGCTCTCGGCTCTCTGGCCGTTCTTGCGTCCCTACAAGCTGCTGCTCGGCGCCGCGATCCTGGCGCTCGTGCTGACGGCCACGATCTCGCTCATCCTGCCGATGGCGGTGCGCCGGGTGGTCGACAATTTCAACGCCGCGAACGGCGAAATCCTCGATCAGTATTTCACCGCCGCGCTTCTTGTCGCGGGGCTGCTCGCGCTCGGGACGGGGCTGCGATACGCACTCGTAACGCGGCTGGGCGAGCGGGTGGTGGCCGATATCCGCAAGGCCGTGTTCGATCGCGTGATCGGAATGAGCCCCGCCTTCTTCGAGCGGATCATGACCGGCGAGGTGCTGAGCCGGATCACGACGGACACGACGCTCATCCTCAGCGTCATCGGCTCCTCGGTGTCGATCGCGCTGCGCAATTTCCTCATCTTCGTGGGGGGGCTGGTGTTGATGGTCTTCACCTCGGCCAAGCTCACCGGACTCGTCCTTCTCATCGTGCCGCTCATCATCGTGCCGATCCTCACGCTCGGCCGGCGCCTGCGGGTGCTGAGCCGCGAGAACCAGGACTGGATCGCGCAGAGTTCCGGCAATGCGTCCGAGGCGCTGCTGAGCGTGCAGACGGTGCAGGCCTTCACCCACGAGACCGCCAGCCGCAAGCTCTTCTCGGTGCTGACGGAGCAGAGTTTCGACGCGGCCCGGCGGCGCATCCTGACGCGGGCGGTGATGACCGTGATCGTGATCTTCCTCGTCTTCGCGGGCGTGGTCAGCGTGCTCTGGATCGGGGCGCGGGACGTGCGCGAAGGCGTGATGAGCGCGGGGATGCTCGTACAGTTCGTCATCTACGCGATCCTCGTGGCGGGATCGGTGGCGGCGCTCTCGGAGATCTGGGGCGAGTTGCAGCGCGCGGCGGGCGCGACCGAGCGGCTGGTCGAGCTGCTGGGCGCCGAGGACGCGGTGCGCGACCCCGCGAAGCCGGAGCCGGTGCCGACCCCGGTGAAGGGCGCGCTCGATTTCGACGATGTGCAGTTCTCCTACCCGGCGCGCCGTGACCTGCCGGCCCTGCGCGACCTGACATTGCATATCGCGCCGGGCGAGACCGTCGCGCTGGTGGGGCCTTCGGGCGCGGGCAAGACGACGATCATCCAGCTCCTGCAGCGGTTCTACGATCCCGACGCGGGCACCGTCTCGCTCGACGGGGTGCCCTTGTCGAAGATGCTCCGCCGGGATTTCCGCGCGCACATGGCGCTGGTCCCGCAGGACCCGGTGATCTTTGCCACCTCGGCGCGCGAGAACATCCGGTTCGGCCGGCTGGACGCGACCGATGACGAGGTCGAGGATGCCGCCCGCGCCGCCGCCGCGCATGACTTCATCAAGGCGCTGCCGGAGGGGTATGACACCTATGTCGGCGAGCGCGGCGTCATGCTCTCGGGCGGACAGAAGCAGCGGATCGCCATCGCCCGCGCGATCCTGCGCGACGCGCCGGTCCTGCTTCTCGACGAGGCGACGAGCGCGCTCGACGCCGAAAGCGAGCAGGCGGTGCAACGGGCGGTCGAGGCGATGGCGCGCACCCGCACGACCGTCATCGTCGCCCACCGCCTTGCCACGGTGAAGAAGGCCGACCGCATCGTCGTGATGGACGAGGGGCGCATCGTGGCCATGGGCACGCATGAAAGCCTCGTGGCCGAGGGGGGGCTCTATGCCCGTCTCGCGCGGCTTCAGTTCACCGACGGCGAACCCGCCTGAGCACGCCCGCCCATTGCGAAGGGCCGGGGCGCGCGTTACCTCTGACCCGCATCCAATTCCGCGAAAGGACGATTCCGATGAAAGTCGCCACCGCCGCCTATCCGCTCGATCCGCTGGACAGCTGGAGCGCCTATGCCGAGAAGCTGACTGACTGGGTCGCGAACGGCGCCGCGACGGGAGCGGAGCTTCTGGTCTTTCCCGAATACGGCGCGATGGAGCTGGCCATGTTGTCGGGACCGGACGTGGCGAACGACCTCGAGCGCTGCCTGCATGCCGTCTCGGACCGGATTCCCGACGCGGATTCGCTTCATTCGGAACTCGCGCGCAAGCATGGTGTCCACATTCTCGCGGGCTCGGCCCCGGTCTTCGATGAAACCTACGGTCCGCGCCCGGTGAACCGCGCGCGCCTGTTCACCCCGACGGGCGCGATGGGGATCCAGGACAAGCAGATCATGACCCGGTTCGAGCGCGACCCCTGGGACGTGGTGCCCGGCGGCCCCTTGCGCCTGTTCGACACCGCGTTGGGCAAGATCGGCGTGCTCATCTGTTATGACAGCGAATATCCCGCGTTCGGGCGGGCACTTCATGACGCCGACATCCTGCTCGTGCCCTCCTGCACCGAGGCGTTGGCGGGGTATTGGCGAGTGCGCATCGGCGCCATGGCGCGCGCACTCGAGCAGCAGTTCGTCTCGGTCATGTCGTCGGTGGTCGGGCCGGCCGAGTGGTGTTACGCGGTCGATCAGAACACCGGCATGGGCGGCATCTTCGGCCCGCCCGATACCGGGTTTCCCCAGACCGGGGTGCTGGCGGAAGGCACGCTCGATACGCCCGGCTGGACCGTGGGCGAGATCGACCTCGCGGCGGTGGAGCATGTGCGCCGCGACGGTATCGTGCTCAACCGGACGCACTGGGACGAGCAGACAGGGCGCGACGCGCGGGTCACACCTGAGGCGCTCAGGTAACAATCCGCTTGAATATGCCGCGAAACCGCACCATTTAAGATGCGTTCCGCAGGATAGGCGGAGCCCCATTAGCAAGGAGACAACATGGCCAAGGAAGATACGCTCGAATTTCCCGGTGTCGTGAAAGAACTCCTGCCCAATGCGACATTCCGGGTCGAGCTTGAGAACGGCCATGAGATCATCGCACATACGGCAGGCAAGATGCGCAAGAATCGCATCCGTGTTCTGGCTGGCGACAAGGTGCAGGTCGAGATGACCCCCTACGACCTCACGAAGGGTCGGATCAACTATCGTTTCAAATAGGGCGGAGCCGGCGCTTCGCCTCGTGCGGCAAGGTGTTTCGCCGCTGGCGGGGTGCGGTCGCACCCCGTAGGCCGAGCGGGTGCAATGATGACAGTTTCCCACGATCCCGCACCCCGCCTGGTTCTCGCCTCGGCGAGCCCGCGACGCCGCGAGCTTCTGGCGCAGATCGGCGTGACGCCGGACGATCTGCGGCCGGCCGATATCGACGAGACCCCCCGCCGCGCCGAGCTTCCGCGCGCCTATTGTCGGCGCATGGCGTCGGAAAAGGCCGCGGCGGTTTCCTGCGGCGCGGGCGAATTGCTTCTCGCGGCCGATACCACCGTGGCGGTGGGGCGCCGCATTTTGGGCAAACCGGCGGACGCGGACGAGGCGCGCGCCTTCCTGCGGATGCTGTCGGGACGCCGTCACCGGGTCATCACCGCCATCGCCCTGCGCCGCGCCTCGCAAAGCTGGGAGCGTGATGTCGTCACTTCCGTGCGGATGAAGCGCCTCTCGGAGACCGAGATCGAGGGCTACGTGGCGACCGGCGACTGGCAGGGCAAGGCCGGAGGGTATGCCATCCAGGGACCGGCCAGCGCCTTCATCCCGTGGATCAGTGGCTCGTTCTCCGCCGTGGTGGGCCTGCCGCTCGCCGAGACGGCCAACCTTCTGATGGCAGCGGGGTATCCCGTCTGGAAAGGAGCCCGATGAGCTCTCACACGATCATTCTGGATCAGCTCGACGGACGCGAGGCGGCGGCGCTGCTGGAGGACGGGCAGCTTGCGGACCTGATCGTCGCGGACGAGACCGTTCCGCCCGTGGGCACCATATACCGCGCCACGATCGACCGGCCGGTGAAGGGGCAGGGGGGCAGCTTTCTGAAGATTCCCGACGGCACCGCGTTCCTGCGCCAGGCCAAGGGGCTGCGGCCCGGCGAGCCGCTTCTCGTGCAGGTGTCCGGCCGGGCCGAGCAGGGGAAGGCCGTGCCCGTGACCTCGAAACTCCTTTTCAAGGGCCGCTACGCGATCGTCACCCCCGACGCGCCGGGCCTCAACATCTCGCGCGCCATCCGCGACGAGGCGCGACGAGACGCGCTCCTGGAGCTTGCTCATGACATGATGGGCGGGCGGCCGATGGGTCTCATCCTGCGTTCCTCCTGTGAGGAAGAGAACGACGACGAGGCCATAGCCGAGGATATCACGGCGATGGCAGACGTGGCCGAGAAGATCACGAATGAGCGTGAAGGCGCGCCCGAAACCCTGCTCGACGGTGATGGACCCCATGCCTTCGCCTGGCGGGAATGGTCGATGCCGGCCACAGTGATCGCCCGGGCCGGGGCGTTCGAGACCGAGGGGGTGCTCGACCTCATCGACGGGCTTCGGACACCGCGGGTCGCACTGGGCCGCGATGGCGCGATGTGGATCGAGCCCACCCGCGCGCTCATCGCCGTGGACGTCAACGCCGGCAGCGACACGTCGCCCGCCGCCGCGCTCAAGGTCAATCTTGCCGCCGCCCGCGATCTGCCCCGGCAATTGCGGCTGCGGGGCCTGGGCGGACAGGTCACGCTCGATCTCGCGCCGATGGCGAAGAAGGACCGGAAACTCTTCGAGAGCACCCTGCGCGCGGCGTTTCGTGCTGACCGCATCGAAACGGCGCTGGTCGGCTGGACGCCGCTTGGGCACTTCGAACTTCAACGAAAGCGCGAACGGATGCCATTGGCGGAGATCCTGACATGAGCTGTCCCATCTGCGGCAAACCCACCGACCGGACGATGCGCCCTTTCTGTTCCCGGCGCTGCGCCCGGATCGATCTCGGCAAATGGCTTTCGGGCGAATACGCCGTTCCCTCGACGGACCCCGAGGACGTCGAGGCCGCTCTCGACGCGACGCTGGAACGCGACACCGATCCCGATGGAAAACCGCATTGAGGTTTTTCGACGAAAACCCTCTGGACACCCCCCCGACGCTGCCCTAGAACGCCTGCACCCGAACGGCCCTCCGTTCCCCGTGCCCGGGTAGCTCAGGGGTAGAGCAGTGGATTGAAAATCCTCGTGTCGGTGGTTCGATTCCGCCCCCGGGCACCATTATAAAAAACCTCAAAGTAAATTCAGATACTTAGACCCCGATTTTGTCCCACTGGTGGACATGTCGGGAAAAGGTGGGACACTTTTGTCTTAGCTTTGTTCTCCTGACAGGCGGCGGAGCGCGCTTTCGGCGCGGATCTTTTGACTCGCCGCTCTGGTGTAGCGCGTCACTTCCTTACTGGTTCGGTGGCCGGTTATCGCCATGATCTCCTGTTCGGTGCATCCCAACTCCGCCAGGCGCGCGGCGGCGGCCTTGCGTAGCCCGTGAACCGAACACTCTTTCAAGCCCGAACCGAACATGCGCCTGGAAGCGCTGATCGAGGCGCAACTGTCAACCCGGCCCCAGTGACGGGTCGGTCGGGCTCGCCCGCCATACGCATCAGAACGCGCACGCCGTGGTCGGTGAAGGAGGTGAGGCGCGAGGTCGCGGTCCCAGTTTGGTAATTGAAATGCGCATTCCGACAGTGATATGCGCATTTCAGATACTAATTCACGACTGCCCGAGCAAGACGCGGCGGCACACCTGACAGAGCGCCTGCGATGATTGACCATCCACAAGCCCACGTCCCGAGCGCGACCGGCGCGCTTGTCGACGTCGAATCTGCCGGAGAACGACGTACTTGCCCGAGGTTCAAAGGCGAGGCACGGCCATGACAACGCTGGCGAGCATGTCCGCGCCGGCGCGCGGGATGACCGATCAGCTGCTGACCGAAACCGTCGCCCCGTTCACCCGCATCACGCAGGACCTGGGCGCCGGTTCCGCGTCTTGCCGGATGGATGCCGGGGCGCTGGAAGACGCCGTCGGACCGGCGTGCGCGCGGCCGGAGGCAGAGGGCGCAGACATCGTCGTTTTGAACAAGTTCGTCCTGAGCGAAGCACAGGGGCGCGGGTTCAGCGCGCTGATCGCCGAAGCGCTCTCGCGGGCAGTGCCGGTCCTGACCGGCCTCTCCGACACCCATCTCGCGGCCTTCGAAGACTTCGCGGAAGGCATGGCCCGCCCGCTGGAGCCCGACGAGACGGCCATCCTCGATTGGTGCCGGTCCGTCATTAACCTCGAAGAGTCCCAAGCAGAGGAGGTCTGAATGCCCGCCGCCGAGACGCCTATCCGGACCGAAGCCTTGATCGACCATATCCGGGTCCGTTTTCACGACACACACCGGCGCGAGCTGCCTGAACTGATCGCACTCGCCCGAAGGGTCGAAAAGGCCCATCCCGAAGACATTGACACGCCGCACGGGCTGACGCAGGCGCTGGAAGCGATGACCACTGAGCTGGAGGCGCACATGCGCGCCGAAGAGGACGGAGTCTTTGCCGCGTTCCGATCCGGAACCGTCCGGGACGCAGTGGTATCGATTCCGGACCTGAACAAGGACCACGACAGTCAGCAGAGCGCGCTGAACCGGATCGCGGCGATCACCCACGGCTTCCGCTTGCCCCGCAATGCCTGTGCAACGTGGCGGCGCCTTTACGCCGGGCTTGGCAAGCTGGCGGAGGATCTCGATGAGCATAGGTATCTGGAGGACGAGGTGCTGTTTCCGCGGCTCGAGGAACAGGCTTGATCGGGACAGTCCCAACCGCGCAACGAAAGGATCGGTAATGAGTATCAGCAGCGAAACGCCCGCCTGGCGCCGACCCGGTGAAGGGGTCGTGGCGCGGCTGTCCTGCCTCGCTGTGCAGCCGATCCTGACGCGGATCGTCCGCCAGATCGCGGTGCGGCATCCCTCGCTCTTTGCGCGGCTCGGGGCGCATCAGGCGACGGACTTCCTGATCGATCCGCAGGAACTGCCGTTCGCGCTGCATCTGCGCCCGGATCCGAACGCCCTGGTCCTGCGCGCCGTGCCGCGCGATGCGGCACCCCGGGCCGGTGCCACGATCCGCGGCCGGTTCCTGCTGCTGCTGGAGCTGATCGACGCCGAACAGGACGGTGATGCGGCCTTCTTCTCGCGCGATCTGGAGGTGAGCGGCGACACCGAGGCGGTCGTGCGGCTGCGCAATGCGCTCGACGACATGGACGGCTCGCTCGCCGAGGAGACGGCGGCGATGTTCGGCCGTCCCGGCCGCGCGATCCTGGCGCGCCTGCGGCGGAGTTACCTTGACGACATGAGAGAACGGGACAACACATGAGCCTTGCCGAACTGATCTGCCCCGCGGGCACGCCGGCCGCGCTGCGCACCGCCGTCGACGCGGGGGCCGACGCGGTCTATTGCGGCTTCCAGGACGCCACCAACGCGCGCAACTTTCCGGGGCTGAACTTCACGCCGGACGAGTTGGCGACCTCGGTCGCCTACGCGCATGAGCGCGGCACCAAGGTGCTGCTGGCGCTCAACACCTATCCCCCCGCAGGCAAGGTGGATCTGTGGCGCCAAGCCGCCGATACCGGGGCAAAGCTGGGCGTTGATGCCTTCATCGTCGCCGACATGGGCGTGGCCGACTACATCGCGCGGACCCATCCGGAAGTCAGGCTGCACCTGTCGGTGCAGGCCGCCGCCTCCAGCCCCGAGGCAATCCGGTATTATTGCGAGAATTTCGGGGTCAAGCGTGTCGTGCTGCCGCGCATCCTGACGATCCCGGAGATCCGCCAGATCCGCAAGGAAATCCCCTGCGAGATCGAGACGTTCATCTTCGGCAACCACGGCCTGATGGTCGAGGGGCGGTGCAGCCTGACCAACTACCTGACCGGGCAATCGACCAACATGGACGGCGTCTGCTCGCCCGCGTCGGACGTGGAATACCGGCGCGGCGATGACGGCTCGATGTCCTCGCAGCTGGCCGGGTTCACCATCGACCGTTTCGGTCCCGAGGAAAAGGCCGGCTACCCGACCATCTGCAAGGGTCGCTACACCGCGCCGAACCGTCCCGAGGGCTATTACGCCTTCGAGGAGCCGATCAGCCTGAACCTCTCGCGCCTCCTGCCCGAGTTGATCGACGCTGGCGTGCATGCCTTCAAGATCGAGGGCCGGCAACGCTCGAAAAGCTATGTGCGGGGGGTGGTGCGCGCCTTCCGCGCGGCGGTGGACGACATCCGCGCGGGGCGCGAGCCGAACATGGCCGACCTGATCGCCCTGACCGAGGGGCAGAAACAGACGCAAGGCGCATTCGAGACCAAGAAATGGCGGTGAACGACATGACGAAACTGACACTCGGCCCGATCGCGTATCACTGGTCCGCCGAAGAGCGCCGCGATTTCTACGCGCGCATCGCCGACGAGGCCCCGGTGGACGAGGTCTATCTGGGCGAGGTGATCTGCTCCAAGCGCGCGCCCTTTCACGAGGCCGACCTGCCCGCCACCATCGACCGGCTGGAGCGGGCGGGCAAGCGGGTGATCCTGTCCACGCTGGCCGAGGTGATGCTGAAGCGCGAGCGCAAGGCGACCGAAGATCTGGCCGCGATGGACGCGCCCGAGATCGAGATCAACAACGCGGCGGGCCTCTTTGCGCGGGGTCGGCAACCACACCGCATCGGCCCCTTCATGAATGCCTACAACGAGGCGACGATCGGATGGATGGCCGCGCAGGGCGCGACCCATGTCTGCCTGCCTTCCGAAATGCCGGCCCCGGCCATTGCTGTGGCAGCGCGCGCGGCCCGCGACCTGGGGCTTGGCGTCGAAGTTCAGGTCTTTGGCCGCGTCTCTCTCGCCGTCTCGGCACGCTGCTACCACGCCCGTGCTCATGGCCGGACCAAGGACAACTGTCAATTCGTCTGCGAGGAGGATCCCGACGGCATGCCTCTACGCACCCGCGATGAACAGCCGATCTTGCGGGTGAACGGCATCCAGACCCAGTCCGAAAGCTACATGGACCTTCTACCGGAAACCTCGCGACTGGTGGCGGATGGTGTCAGCCACCTGCGCCTGATGCCCCAGGCGGTGGACATGGTCTCCGTGGCCCAGGTCTTTCGCGACGCCCTGGACGGGCAAGTACCGCTGCGGGAGGCCGATGCACGCCTCGCGGCGCTGATCGGGGATGCGGGGCTCAGCAATGGCTTCTACCATGGCGAGGCCGGTTATCGCAGGATTGCCATGGCTGCGTCCACCTGAGGCGGAAGGGCGCGGTAGAGGTTACTTCGCACCAGGCAATTATCGGTGACAGGAGATATTCGAACGATCAGTGCGGTCGTTTTTTGGTCGACTGGAGCAAGAGGCGAGCGCATTTTCGGGACACGGCGAACTGGTCGCCTGGACCAAGAAAAATGGCTGTGTCGCGATACCGTGTTGGGAATGTTCCGGCTCCTGATCAGTATGCCTCAAGGATCCTCTTGAAAGCGGCTTCTGGTGTGATCTTGGTGCGGAGCCGGAACCACCTCAGGTAGCGGTAGAGATACTTCGTCGCCGGCCCGCAGAACGGCCTGATGAAGGCGTCGTATCGCGAGTGAAGCGCATTCATATTCTGGATGTGGAATGCCCCGGCGACGACCCGTTGGCCAGACTTGTTCGCGACCTCGTAGTGCGTAAGGCCGTGCTTCTTGCAGAAAGCCCGATAGGACTTGAGGCCGTCGCTGCATAGCACGGCATCATCTGGAACGATCGGCTTCAGCGCGATGTCGATTGTCCGGTTCCGGCCGATTCCGTGGAAAAACAACTGTTCGCGAGCGCAGACTGTTGGCGCTCGTGATTGGCGCAGGCGCCTTGCTTGTTACGCTTTTCGCGTTTGCTGCGGTGCGGGAAAGACCTTGGCCAATTTCCGGAGGCTCTGGGCGGTGGCGGCGAGGAGGAATTCGTCGTTCGCGCCGCATGGGCCGCGCAATCGGAGTCGTCCGAGGCCGAGAATGCGCTTGAGGTGGACGAAGAGCATCTCGATCTTCTTTCGGAGCTTCATCGAGATTTCATATTGCTTGGTTTTGGCGATGTCGCGCGCGATCTGGCGCGCGTCTTCGCGGTGCCATACGCAGTGTCGGCGATCAGGCGTTCGGGATGCAGGTCGAACCTGGTCTTCACCCGATCGAGCATCGTCTCCGTCGAGCCGACCTCGGCCTGCCGGATCGATCTTGTCGCCTCGACATCGACGATGACACCATGATCCGTGTCGATCAGGTAGTTGTCGGAATAGCTGAAGAACGCCGGACCCTTGCGCGCCGCTGTCCACTGGCTGGCGGGGTCGGAATGCGACGTGAACTTGGGCTGCACTTCGCTGGCGGCACCGAACGCGGCCTCATCCAGCGTGTCGAGATACTCGCGAACCGCACGGGGCGCATCGGCCGGGTCGATCCGCGCCGAGTCCCAGTCCTCCTTCGGTGTCGAGTTCTGCTTGTTCGCGTCCGCCTCGATCAGGCTGGCATCGACCGCCATGCGCTGCCCGCTCACGAGCCCTTCCTCGATGCACCGCGCGACGGTCGTCTCGAACAGGTGGCGTAGCAATTCGCTGTCGCGGAACCGGCCGTGTCTGTTCTTCGAAAACGTCGAGTGATCCGGGACCCGGTCACTCAGGTCAAGGCAGCAGAACCAGCGATACGCCAAGTTCAGATGCACCTCTTCGCACAGCCGCCGCTCCGAACGGATGCCGAAGCAATACCCCACCAGCAGCATCCGGATCAGCAGTTCGGGATCGATCGACGGACGACCTGTATGGCTGTAGAAACCGGCAAGATGGGTGCGGATGCTGCTCAGGTCGACAAACCGATCAATGGACCGAAGCAGGTGATCTTGGGGAACATGATCCTCCAGCGAGAACTCGTAGAAGAGTGCGGCCTGCGCTTCCTGTCTCGGTCCCAACATTGCTCAATTCTCCCGCTGGTCAGAAGAATTGCCCATTTTTGCCAACAGCTGACACTCCGAGCTTGGTGAGGTGGGAGGCTTCTCCCGCGATAGGAATAGTGCCCAGCGAGGCAAGCCGTTTATCGACCTTCTTGTTCAAGTTGCCATGGTCGTTTCAGTGGACAGCAATCAGCGTTGACGCGCGCAATACAACCTGTGCAGGGTTTCCAGCACGGCGGCGGCTTCAATTCCTGCCAGCCTATAGTAAATCGTCTGAGCTTCCCGACGACTGTCGACCAGGCCGGCATCTTTCAGTCGCTTGAGTTGTTGCGACATTGTGGGCTGCGCGACACCACAGGCCTGCGCGAGCTGGCCGACCGAGCGCTCGCCCTCCACCAGACGACACAATATCCGCAGGCGAGCCTCAGAGGCCAACATCTTCATCAACTCAGAGGCACTCTTGATGTCGCCTTCGAGCAGGTCTTCACCGGACATTTACATTCTCCGTCTTGAATATTCAAAAGTCGATATATATTCGGTGGTAGGCAACATCAAGCGCGCACGACCCCGCGTGCTGTCACGGAGGCGAGATATGGAGACTACATTCACACCCTGGCTGTCGCTGGGCGGAGGCATGATGATCGGCGCGTCAGCAGTGCTGCTGATGGCCACGAACGGGCGTATTGCCGGTATCAGCGGTTTGACCTCGCGCATCTTCGCGCGAAGCAGCGATGGTGAGGCGCGTGGGGTCTCGGCGCTGTTCGTGCTTGGCCTGCTGCTCGCTGCACCGCTCTGGTTGCTGGTTACGGGCGAGTGGCCACAGCAATGGGTGCCCTCCAACCCGATCCTGATGGCCGTGGCCGGTCTTCTTGTGGGCTTCGGCGCCGTGTTCGGAAGCGGCTGCACGTCCGGCCACGGGGTCTGCGGTATCTCCCGCGGTTCGGCCCGGTCCATCGTCGCGACGATCGTTTTCATGTCAGCGGCGATCGCGACCGTCCTCGTCACCCGCCACCTGATCTGAGGTCTGATTGATGAAACAGATATTCGCACTGCTCTCGGGCCTGATGTTCGGCTCTGGCCTGATCATCTCGGGCATGGCGAACCCGGCAAAAGTGCTGAACTTCCTTGATCTCTTCGGCAGCTGGGACCCCAGCCTCGCCTTCGTAATGGGCGGCGCCATCCTTGTCACGGCGCCGGGTTTCGCCTGGCTCACCCGCTCGCGCAGCCGGCCCTTTTTCGACAGCAAGTTTCGCATCCCGGAGAAAAGCGACCTCGAGCCCAAGCTGATCGCCGGCGCGACCATCTTCGGCATTGGCTGGGGGCTAGGCGGCTTCTGCCCCGGCCCGGCATTGACTGCGCTGCCCATCGCCGCCACGGGCACGCTGGTCTTCGTGCCCTTCATGTTGATCGGCATGTGGGCAGCCCGCCACGTTCCCGACAACCCTCTTGCAACGAGAGGAGCAACGCAATGAGTGACCCATTGAAATCCCGGGTCGTCCGCCATTCGCCTTCGACTGGAAAGGGCAGCCCCGATATCTGGGGGATCTACGAACCTGACACGGGCTCCATCCAGTATATCTGCGCCGATCCGACCACGAAGAAGGCCGCTTTGATCGACGTGGCCTGGAACTTCGACCACCGGAACTATCGTTTCTCGACCGAGAGCATGGACCAAGTGCTCGATCTCGCGCGAGACAATGGGCTCGAGGTGCAGTGGGTTCTCGACACACATCCCCATGCCGACCACGTCATGGCCTCGGCTCATCTGAAGGAGCGCACCGGCGCGCCCAACGCCATCGGTGCGTTGGTTCCCGAGATCGCGAAGATCTGGGCCGACCTCTACAACTTGCCTGAGGCCTTCGATCCGCAGCGTGATTTCGACCGCCTTTTCGAGGAGGGCGAAACGTTCAAGATTGGCGAACTGGAGGTGAAGGTCATGCTGTCGCCAGGTCACACGCTGGGCTCGATCACCTATGTCTGTGGCGACGCGGCCTTTGTGCACGACACGCTGATGCAGCCTGATATCGGCACCTCGCGCTCGGACTTCCCAGGCGGCAAGACGACCGAGCTCTGGGACTCGATCCAGGACATCCTGGGGCTGCCCGGGGACACGCGCCTCTTCGTAGGTCACGATTACGGCGGACCGGACCGCGACGAGCCGATGTGGGAAGCGACGGTTGCAGAGCACAAGGCGAACAACAAGCACGTCAAGGACGGCACGGATCGTGATGATTACATCAAGCGCCGACAGGAGCGCGACGCGACGCTGCCGCTGCCGGACCGCATCCTCGCGGCCCTTCAGGTCAACCTACGAGGCGGCCGGCTGCCGCACACGGAGGATGACGGCAATCACTACCTGAAGCTGCCGGTCAACCGTTTCGACTAAGCTTTTACGGGCGGCCTTCCAGCCGCCCGCATGTCCTTCACCATGACCGGACCCAAGACCATGTCGCTGTCGCGCTACTTCCCGATCCTCGACTGGGGGCGCCGCTATGACCGCACTGCCTTCACCGGTGATGCCGTCGCGGCGGTGATCGTCACGATTATGCTGATCCCACAATCGCTGGCCTACGCCTTGCTGGCAGGGATGCCGCCCGAGGCCGGGATCTACGCGTCGATCGCGCCGATCATTCTCTATGCGATCTTCGGCACGTCGCGGGCGCTGGCGGTCGGGCCGGTGGCGGTGGTTTCTCTGATGACTGCCGCGGCGGTCGGTAACGTCGCCGAAAGCGGAACGGCGGACTATGCTGCCGCGGCGCTGACTCTGGCGGCGCTCTCCGGCGCGATGCTCCTTGCCCTGGGGCTGTTGCGGCTGGGCTTTCTCGCCAATTTCCTGTCGCACCCGGTGATCGCAGGCTTCATCACCGCGAGCGGCATCCTGATCGCGGCCAGCCAGCTGCGCCACATCCTGGGGATCGAGGCCGAGGGTCACACGCTGATCGAGATCCTTGCCAGCCTCTGGGCGCATCTGGGCGACGTAAACGTGATCACCCTCGCGCTTGGTGGTTCGGCCACGGCCTTTCTCTACTGGGTGCGCGGCGGGCTGAAGCCGCTCCTGCGGCGGCTCGGGATTGGCCCGCGGGTGGCCGACATCGGAGCCAAGACAGGGCCGGTTCTGGCCATCGCCGCCACTACGCTTGCGGTCTGGGTCTTCGATCTGGGCGCGCGTGGTGTCGCGATCGTGGGCGAGGTGCCGCAAAGTCTGCCTCCGATGACAATGCCCTCGATTTCGCCGGACTTGATCCGACAACTGGCGGTGCCCGCATTGCTGATCTCGATCATCGGTTTTGTGGAGTCCATTTCTGTCGCGCAGACCTTGGCCGCGAAGAAACGCCAGCGCATCGACCCCGACCAGGAGCTGATCGGGCTTGGTGCCGCCAACATGGGGGCGGCCTTTACCGGCGGTTTTCCGGTGACCGGTGGCTTTTCGCGCTCGGTGGTGAACTACGATGCGGGCGCCGAGACGCCCGCCGCCGGTGCCTTCACGGCGCTCGGCCTCGCGCTGGCGGCGCTGTTCCTGACGCCGCTGATCCACTATCTGCCCAAAGCGACTTTGGCGGCCACGATCATCGTAGCCGTGCTGAGCCTCGTCGACCTGTCGATCCTCAAGCGCGCCTGGGCCTTCAGTCGCGCCGACTTTGCCGCTGTTGTGGTGACGATTCTGCTGACGCTGCTGGCGGGGGTCGAGCTGGGGGTGACGGCGGGGGTCGTCACCTCGATCCTCGTACACCTCTACAAGACATCGCGCCCGCACATGGCCGTGGTGGGCCGTGTGCCGGGCACCGAGCATTTTCGCAACGTGCTGCGCCACAAGGTCGAGACCCAGCCGCATGTCCTGTCATTGCGGGTGGACGAGAGCCTCTATTTTCCGAACGCACGCTATCTTGAGGATCAGGTTGCCGCCTATGCGGCTGAAAAGCCGGAATTGACCGACGTGGTGCTGATGTTCCCCGCCGTGAACGAGGTCGATCTTTCGGCGCTGGAGTCGCTGGAGGTGATCAACAAGCGCCTTTGCGAATCCGGCATCCGCCTGCATCTGAGCGAGGTCAAGGGGCCGGTCATGGACCGCCTGAGGCGCAGCCACCTGCTGGAAGAACTGACGGGGGAGATTTTCCTGAGCCAGCATGAAGCGGTGTGCAGTCTCGGCGAGGAGCGGGATGATGCCGCGTCCGCCGCTTCGCTTCCGAGCAAAAGCTGACCCCGGACCCGCGCCGAGCAGAGGCGCCCCGTGCCGGTGGTTTTCGGGGCCGGCGAATGCCGCCCGGCGCACGGAACTGGTTTGAAGGAGACGAGTTTACCCGACAGGAGGACCAATCATGACCATGCGCTTTGAGCAGATCCTGGCCGATGGCGTCGCCGAATGTTCTTATTTGCTGGGCGACGACGAGACCCACACTTGCGCCGTTGTCGATCCGCGCCCCGACGTGGAGATCTATCTCGAGACCGCCCGGCGCTTCGGCCTTGCGATTACCCATGTCTTTGAAACCCATATCCATGCCGACTTTCTGAGCGGCGCCCGCGAGCTGGTGGATCGGCTTGGCGGGCAGGCCAAACTGTACGTCAGTACCGAGGGCGGCGCTGAATACGACTTTGATCACCAGCCGGTGCGGGATGGTGACGAGTTCACCTTTGGCGGCATTCGGATGAAGGCGTGCTTAACACCCGGCCACACGCCGGAGCATATGTCTTACCTGCTCTACGACGGCGACCAGGACACGCCCTGGGGTGTGCTTTCGGGCGACGCCTTCTTCGTCGACAGTGTCGGCCGGCCCGACCTGCTGGGCGACGACCAGTCCGAGGAATTGGCGGAAAAGCTCTTCCACACGGTTCGCGATGTCTTCATGGCGCTGCCTGATGACGTCATTATCTATCCCTGCCACGGCGCGGGCTCGGCCTGTGGGCCGGACATCGGCGACCGGATGTCCTCGACCATCGGCTACGAACGGCGCTTCAACAGCTATGCCCGGATTGAGGATCTGGAGGACTTCAAGGAAGCGATCCTGGGGGACGCACCGCCGGTTCCCACGCATTATCCGCGGATGAAAAAGGTGAATTCCAAGGGTCCGCAGGTTCTGCGCAACCTGCCCCGGATCGAGCCGATGACCGTGGACCGCTTTGCCGAGGCCGCGGAAAGCGGCGCGCAGCTTCTCGACGTGCGCGACATGATGGACTTCGGCGCAGGGCATGTGCCGGGAAGCCTCAATATCGGCGCTCGGCCGGAGCTGTCGGTTTGGGCTGGCTGGCTGCTGGATCCTGACAGGCCGATACACCTGGTTCTGCACGATGACGGCGATTTACCCGACGTCTTGCGCTTGCTGTGGCGCACCGGTTTCACCGACTTCGGGGGCTACCTTGCCGGCGGCATGGCGGCCTGGCGCGAAACCGGGCGAGAGTTTGCCCAGATCCCGCAGATTTCCGTGCATGAGCTGAACGAGGCGGAGGATTTGCAGCCGCTCGACGTGCGCAAGCCCGACGAGTGGGAGGGCGGGCACGTCCCCGGCGCGCGACATGCCTTCCTTGGCGAACTGCGCGAGAAGATAAACGATCTCGATCGCTCGGCCCCCTATGCCACCTACTGCGCCAGCGGATTTCGCGCCTCGGTCGCCGCAAGCCTGCTGAAAAAGAACGGCTTCGACCGGGTGCGCAACGTACCCGGAAGCTGGAAAGCCTGGCAGGCCGCCAACTATGAAATCGAGGTGCCGAGTTAAGCAGGACATCATGCAAGATACAGTCCAGATCAACGATCACTTCACGATCGCCAAATTCGCGCCTGACGCCGATCAAATCCGGCAGGCCGCGCAGGAAGGCTGCCAGTCTCTCATCAACATGCAAACCGATGACGAGGACAAGAAGCTGAAGATGAAACCCAGGAGGAAGGTCAAAAGGCGCAAGAGGCCGGCCTGACCTTCCTTCACCATCCGGTCGACGGCGAGAAACTCTCGGTGGACCTCGTCGACGACTTCCGCCGAAATGCCACTGAGCTGCCCGCCCTGGCGCTGGTTCACCGCGCCTCCGGCAAGCGGTCCGGCGGGTTCGTGATGATGCACATCGGCTGCGAAAAGGGAATGAGCGGCGCCGAGGTCATCAGGAAGGCCGAAGAGATGGGCTTTGAATGCGACACACCGGAGCTTGAGGAGTTCGTGCGGGGCTATGTGGATAGCCATAACGGAAAATAACCCAGTCGGGTCCGGGGGTAGAATCCTTCCCCCGGCTCTCAGGTGCTGCTCTTCGGTATCACGCTGACCTGCCCATTCCGTTCAAGACGTGCTTCCTCGACCTCCGAAAGGTCCCGCAAGCCATTCAGCCGCAACAGTTCCGAGATGTCGTTCTCGCCGAAATGCGCTTTCCGGAACGCCCCGTGGTTGACGTCTCCATTGTCAACCAGAGTAATGGGACGACCTTTTGCGAGGTGCGATACGGTCTTCGAATGTGGTGCCAGGGCGGTCACGCCAACATAGAGAATGACCAGCAGGCCGGTAGCCGCGAGCGTGGGGAGCAACGGCGCGTTGCCTGTGAGTGCGCGGCTCAGGCTTGATCCCAGAACAACGGTCAGAACAATGTCCTGAGCCGATAGATTCGAGAATGATCGTCGCGGTGCGACCCGGTAAAGCAAGATGGCGTAAAAGAAGATGATTCCGGCGCGGATACTCATCTGCCACCAAGCAATATGCGGCGTGTCCTGACCTATCAAGATATGAAATGTCTCCACGATCGAGCCTCCCTCTGACGTCTAACTGCAAATTGCTACGAGCCAAACGCGGACAAGAGCAACTCCGCAACGATTGCTTTTTCAGGCAAGCGCCACACCGTGTGCGAGCGTCAGGGGACCGTAAGGCGAATGAACGGCGCCAACTGGCTACGTTATCACAGGCCCCTGCTTCTCAGCCGTCACGTCTGGGTCGGATCGCTGCGCATATCGGTCATTCGTGAACAGCGCTGCGAAAGACCGCTTTCCTGAAGGTTTTTCGATGCGGGCCGCAGCGCACCGGTGGCCATCCTGCGGTGGACCCAGAAAGCTCATATCCGCAGCGTGAAGCCGGCCAAACCCCGAATGTTCATATCCTCGATCATCCGGCGGCGCAGCGGTGTTGCTCTCTCCTCTGTCATGGAAGCCACCTGTCTATCGATTGAGAAGGCCCCAATCGTCAGGCAGGTCAGGAAGATCGCAAAGAGCGCATCGTTACGGGCGGTTCGCGCCATCAGTCAAGAACGCCAATGCCGCGGAGCGGCTTAGTCCATCCGCCCTATTTACGATGCCTTTCCCGGCGGCGAAAAGTGCCGAGCACCCGCGGCGAAGGGCGGAAAGCTCCGCGTAGCTGACCAGCGATCCGCTGGATGCCCTGCATGACGACAGACCCTCTCAGCGCCGACGTCATGAAACTGGATGGTGAGGAGGAGGCGCTGGAACAGCGGCAACTTCCAAAATAGCACGCGGAGGCATCCCGCCCGCCGGGGGCGGGGGGAGTGCAGTCTGTAGGCAAGCGCCTGCCGCGGCACTGTGTGCGCCGACGATCCCGCATCGTCACGCCCCTAGGGGCGCCATCCGACGCGGTCCTCTTGTTGGAATTCCCGTTTGCCGTTGTCAGCGTCAGGACATTTCCTCTGTTTCTGAAAACGAGCGCCACCGCGCTCGTGGTCCCCTCGGTGGCCGGGACTTCGAAGCCCGCCGGGCTGACGTCGCACGGAGGGCGCGGCAATCGCCGCGCCCATGGTCTTCGGATATCGATCCGCGGGGCCGGTAGACTGTCGTTGCCGAAAGCTTTCAGAGCAACCGAACCCGTGGGGTTCGATGGGTGAAGCAAGGGGCAGCGCGTGACCGACGCCGGTATTCCCGCCAAGAACCGCCGCGATCTGACCAGAGGGTCGATTGCCCTGACCATGATCCTGTTCGCGCTGCCGACGCTCGGGTCGTCGGCGCTGCAATCGCTGAACGGGTCTATCAATGCCGTGTGGGTAGGGCGCTTCCTGGGGGAGGAGGCGCTGGCCGCAACCGCGAATGGCAATATCCTGATGTTCCTGCTGGTGTCCTTCGTCTTCGGTTTCGGCATGGCGTCCACGATCCTGATCGGTCAGGCGGTGGGTCGGCGTGACGCGGATCTGGCGCGGCGCACCATCGGGACCGCGCTTGGCAGCATCATTCCGCTGAGCATGCTGATCGCCGCCGGCGGCTGGCTGCTTGCGCCCACGTTGCTTGATCTTCTGGGCACACCGGCAAGCGCGGCCGACCTCGCCCTGACCTATCTGCGCATGATCTTCACTGCGATGCCTGCAACGCTGACGTTCACGCTGTTCATGATGGCATTGCGCGGCACCGGCGACTCCATGACGCCGCTGTGGTTCATGGTCGTGTCCGTGGGCATCGACCTGATCCTGACGCCGGTGCTTATCCTCGGTCTCGGCCCGTTTCCGGAATGGGGCATATTCGGATCGGCTTTTGCCACGGCCACCGCCAATACGCTGGCGCTGATCGGAATGGTCGCCACGATCTACCTGCGTGGTTCCGTGCTCGCCTTGCGCGGCCCGGAATTGCGCTATCTGCTGGCGGACCGCACGATCCTGATCTCGATGATATCCAAGGGCCTGCCGATGGGCCTTCAGATGATCGTCATCTCATCGGCGGCGCTCACCATGTTGTCGCTGATCAATCGCGAGGGTGTCCAGACGACGGCGGCCTACGGCGCAACCCAGCAGTTATGGACCTACGTGCAAATGCTCGCCATGGCGCTGAGCGCCGCGGCCAGCGCCATGGCGGCGCAGAACATCGGCGCCGGGAAGTGGGACCGCGTGTCACGGATCACCCGCTGGGGGCTGGTCTTCAACCTCTTGCTCACGGGTACGGTTGTTGCACTGCTCACGGCGTTCGACGAAACCGTTCTGGCTCTTTTCCTCGGCAGCGACAGCGCGGCAGTGCCCATCGGGGCGCGGATCCAGATCCTCGCGACCTGGGGATATCTGTTCTTCGGCGTGGCCCAGGTGCTGTTCGGGACGATGCGCGCGAATGGCTATGTCATCGGGCCGCTCGTGGTGATGGTGATCTCGATGTACCCGGTGCGCCTCGGCTTTGCCTTCGGATTCTATCCGCTGCTGGGCGCGGACGCGCTGTGGCTGGCCTTTCCGGCGGGCATGGTTGCAACGGCGCTGATGGGGGCGGGTCTCTATCTGCATGGGCGCTGGCGCAAGGGCAGGATGCTGCCCGCGGAGGAGGCGGCGCAACGCTCGGAAGGGTATCGTGCGCAGGCCGGCACCTGTGCCTCCTGCAGCGACCTGGCACCGACAACGGCGTGGAAGCCGTCGGAAGAGCCACGCGAACCGCAAGCCGCCTGAGCGGGACTCCCCCTGCGAAACGCATCGCCGATGTGGACAAGCGCTGCATCCTCGACGGCGCCAAACCCATTTCGATTGCCACTTGCCCGATCCCCCTGCAATCCGGCCAAGAGGCCATCCGTCGCCGTGTTTGTCAGGACGCGCCGGGTCGAATACACCGGAGGCCGGGGGTGCGTCCCGTTGTCGTTGCCACGGGATGATGGGCAGCTGGCAACGTGACACCCATCTTCACGCAGCCGAAACGACCGGGTGGATCCATGCCGAGCACGAATTTTCCCAACAACCTGCGGCTTCTTTGCAGCTACGCGAAATCCATTTCCCGCGTTTGCGAGCAGTTGGGCATCAACCGCCAACAGTTCCATCGCTACCTGAACGGCAGCAGCCGGCCTTCACTGGCCAACATGCAGGCGATCTGTGATTACTTCGGTGTGGAAGAGCATGAAATCCTGATGGACCAGAATGCCTTTCGTCAGCTTGTCGCGCTTCGCAAGCCGCAAGGGCCGGAGATCGATCCCTTTGGAGAATACATCTCCAAGCTGCACCGGATCAATCCGTCCGCCTCGCGCGACATGGCCGAGTATATCGGGTATTACAGGTGCTATTATCGGCCGATCGAATTCCCCGGCAAGATACAGTGCTCGCTCATGCGGCTCTTTTCCGAGCGCGGTTTTACCTATCTCAAGAACATCGAGAACTACGCGCTGGCCAAGCGCCGCGCGCGACGGATGCTGAAATATACCGGCGTCGCCTTCCACACCGGCGAGCGGATCTTCGTGCATGAGCGCGAGCAGAAGGCCGGGCAGATGATGTGGACAACCATCCTTTATCCCGCCCGGATGGACCAGGTGGCGGTTCTCACCGGCCTCAGCCTCGGGATCAGCAGCGCCACCAGCCGCGACATCGCCTGCTACCGCGTGGTGTGGGAAGCGTTGGGGCAGGATATCGACCTGCGCGCGACGCTCGGGGCTTGCGGGTTGTTCGACAAGGATGATCCGGTGATCCCGGACGATATCCGGGCCGCCACTGCGAATGTCATTTCCGACGGTGAGGACGGCTTCATCGGGCACCCATGGCAGGACTTCTAGGTAACGGCGAAATCTGTCGCTATATGTGTACTTTTCAGGCGCAAGTAGCGACTTCTGCACATATCGGACTCTCTGCATCATCGCAGGAGTGACACGGGGCGTTCTCATGCCGAACGGGGCTTTCATCTGGCGGGTCGACCTGGACAAGGTCTGATCCCTTCATAGGCACCGGCGAAACGCAGCCCGATATCGACAGGGAGAGAAAAAATGAAACTGCATGCATCCACGGGCCTCGCGCTTGCCGCCATGGCACTGTCCGGCCTGGCCGCACCTGCCTTTGCAGCGGACCGTACCGAGCCGGTCATCGTGCCGCTGGTCAGCGACACGCCCTCGGACGTGATCGCCAGGATCCTCGGGAGCACACTGGCCGAGGCGGGTTATCGCGTCGATTATGTTCAAGCCGATTACACGGCGAGCTTTTCCGGCATCCAGACCGGCGATCTGCATTACACAATCTGCTGGCAGTCGACCTGGGAATTGTGCGAGGACGCGACCGAAGGCGGCAAGGCCGAGAACGTGGGATCGACCGGCATCAGCTCTGCCGAAGGCTGGTGGTACCCGCTGAGCCTGAAGGAGCATTGCCCGGGCTTGCCGGACTGGAAGGCGCTGAAGGAGCCGGCCTGCATCGAGGCGCTCGCCACGGCGGAAACCGCGCCCAAGGCCCGGTTCGTCGAAGGGCCGGCAGACTGGGTGATGCCCGTCTCCGAAATGGCCGCGGCGTTCGACATCGACGTCGAGCCGATCCCCTCGGGCAGCGCGGCCGCCATGGTCGCGACGATTTCCGCCGCCGCCCGGCGCGGCGAGCCGGTGATCGGCTGGGGCTACACACCGCACTGGTATTTCATGAGCGACGAGGGCGAATTCGTTCAGTTCCCCGAATTCGAGGAAGAGTGCTATACCGATCCCGCGTGGGGGACGAACCCCGACGCCACGCATGACTGCGGCGTCAAGACCGGCTCGCTCTGGGTCTATGCGAACTCCGAGTTGCTGGCCGAGGAACCCGAAGCCAAGGCGATCATGGACGCCTTCGAGCTGAGCGACAGCCAGCTTGCCGACGTGTTCCGCAGCATCGACGTGGACGGCACCCCGCTGGAAGACGCCGTCGATACCTGGATGGCCGAGAACGAAGAGGTCTGGTCCGCCTGGATCAACTGACACCCAACGGCGAAAGCCGAAAGCGACGCTGGCCCGGTTGCTCATTGGCAACCGGGTCCGCATCTCGACCTGGCCCCGATGCCGCGCCATTCCGAATGATGAGGGTTCACGCCTTGACTCAAGACAACACGATCCCGGCGGGTGAGGTGCTGATCAGTTGCAAATCGGTCTGGAAGCTTTACGGAGCCAATGCCGATGACATTGTCGCCCGCCATGGCGAGGCCATCAGCGATGAGATCATTGCCGCGCATGGCCTCATCCCGGCCGCGCGCGACGTCAGCTTCGACGTCCGCAAGGGCGAGATATTCGTCATCATGGGCCTGTCCGGGTCGGGCAAGTCCACCATCCTGCGCTGCATGACGGGCCTGATCGAGCCGACGATGGGTCAGTTGATGGTCTCGGGCACCGATCTTGGAACCGCGTCGCGCCAGGATCTCATCGAGATACGTCGCAAGGTAATGGGCATGGTGTTCCAGGACTTTGCCCTGCTGCCCCATCTCACGGTTCTGGACAACGTGGCCTTCCCTCTGAAGGTGCAGGGGAAATCCCGCGCCGAGCGGCACGCCAAGGCGCGCGAGATGGTCGCACTGGTCGGCCTCGAGGGGCGCGAGTCCTACCTGCCGCACGAACTGTCCGGCGGTCAGCAACAGCGCGTGGGCATCGCCCGGAGCCTCACCACCGAGCCCGAGATCTGGTTCCTGGACGAGCCCTTTTCGGCGCTCGACCCGCTGATCCGGGCCGAGATGCAGGACGAGTTCCTGCGGCTTCAGAACCTGCTGCACAAATCCATCGTCTTCGTCACCCATGACTTCGACGAGGCGATCCGGCTGGCCGACCGTATCGCGATCATGGCGGATGGCAGGGTGGTGCAGATCGGCACGCCGGAGGAGTTGATCACCAACCCGGCGGATGATTACGTCGCCAAGTTCACCGAGAAGGTGCCGCGCAGCAAGGTGGTGACAGTGCGGTCCGTGATGGGGCCGGTGCGGCCCGGCCTGAGCGGCCCGCCGGTCGAGGCTGCTGCTCTCGTCGGCGACGTGGCCGAACAGGCATTGGCGGCGCCGCACGCCCTTCCGGTGGCCGATGCGGGCGGCGCTGTGATCGGCGCGCTCGACCGGGGGGCTGTGACGGCGGTGCTTCTCAATCGCAGCGAGCGCGCATGAACACGCGCGTCCTCAGACAGACCGGCAGCGGTGACGGGATGAGCCTGAAATCCGGCCTGATCCTTGCCGCGATCCTGTTGAACGTTCTCCTGCTGATGACGGGCGACGCCTTCGCGTGGCTGCGCGAATATCCCGAGGCCTGGGTCTGGGGCATCGCCGGGGCGACCACGACCGCCGTCAAGTATGTTGTGAACGACATGGCCATCGGCGGGATCACCGTCGCGGAAATGACCCGGGGACTGGCGGACCTGATCAAGATCCCGATGGAGCTGCTGCAAGGGATCCTGTCCGAAGGATTCGAGTTCTACGGCGAGGGCGGCGAGGTCACGACCTATCGCGGATTGCCGTGGCCTTCCGTGATCATCGGTCTCACCGCGTTCTCCTACTGGGCCGCAGGGCGCAACGTGGCGCTCTTCTCGCTCTTCTCGCTTGTGTATTTCGTCGTCTTCGGTCTTTGGGATTCGTCGATGCTGACGCTGTCCTCGGTGGTCGTGGCCGTGTTCGTCAGCTTCGTGCTGGGCATCCTGCTGGGCATCCTAGGGTATCGAAACGCCACGGCGAACGCGATCCTCATGCCGATCTACGACGTGATGCAGACCATCCCGACCTTTTCCTACCTCGTGCCGGTTCTGCTGCTCTTCGGGTTCAACCCGGTGGCCGCGATGATCGCGACGGTCATCTACGCGATGCCGCCGATGGCGCGGGTGACGACGCTGGCGCTGCAGCGCGTGCCGCCCAACATTGCCGATTTCGGAGACATGGCAGGCTGCACGAAGCGGCAGAAGATGTGGCAGGTGCTGCTGCCTGCCGCGCGGCAGAACCTGCTGATCGGGCTCAACCAGGTGATCATGCTGACCTTCGCGATGGTCATCATCGCATCCGTCATCGGCGCCGGCGGGCTGGGCGGCGAGGTGTATCAGGGACTCAAGGCGCTCAGGATCGGCAACGCGGTCGAAGCCGGGATCGCCATTACCCTGATGGCGATCATGCTGGACCGGATCTCGCGCGCCATCGCCCTCAGCCGCCCGGATCACGTGGAGGCGGCGGCCAAACCCCTCTGGCAACGTCATCCGCTGATCTCCGGCTGGATCGCGGTCACGCTCCTGCTCGTTCTGCTGGGACAGGTTTTTCCCGCGCTTTACGACTACCCGAAGGCCGCTACGATCTCGACCGGATCGTTCTGGAACGACGCGATCACCTGGATCGGCGATACCTATTACAGCCAGATCGCGGCGCTGCGGGACACCACGATCACCTACATCATGCGCCCGACCAAGACCTTTCTTCTGAACGTGCCTTGGATCGGCTTTGTCGCGGTCATCGCGGCGGTCGCCTACGCCATCGGCGGCGTGCGGCTCGCGGTCATGAGTGCGTGCCTCTTGGGCTTCATTGCCGTCACGGGCTACTGGGACGGCGCGATGGTATCGCTCTACCTCGTGCTCCTGTCGGTGATCGTCACGCTGATCATCGCGCTGCCGGTCGGCATCTGGGCCGGGCTCAGCCCCGGCGCCGACCGCGTGGTCACGCCGATCATCGACACGCTTCAGACGCTGCCCAGCTTCGTCTACCTGATCCCGGTCGTGATGCTGTTCAGCGTCGGCGAGTTCGCCGGGCTGGTCGCCATCGTCGCGTATTCCCTGCCGCCGGGCGTGCGCTACACCAAGCAGGGCATCCAGAACGTCGCGCGATCCAGCATCGAGGCGGGCGAGATGGCCGGCTGCACCCGCTGGCAGAAGCTGACGAACGTGCAACTGCCGCTCGCCTTGCCGGACATCATGCTGGGGATCAACCAGACCATCATGTTCGCCTTCGGGATGCTGGTCATAACCGCGCTTGTCGGCACGCGCGGCCTCGAGCATGACACGCTCGTCGCGATCTCCAAGGTCCAGCCGGGCGAGGGGATCGTCGCGGGGCTTGGCATCGCCTTCCTGTCGATCATCACCGACCGCCTGATCAGCCAGGGCAGCCGCAACATGCAGCGCCGGTCGGGGACAGGGCTGCAATGATGCTCCAAAGGCCCGATCAGACCGAGGCGGACGATCTGTGCTACCTGAGTGCGGTCAGAGCGCTCGAGATGTTCCGCAGCCGGGATCTGTCTCCCGTCGAGCTTCTCCGGGCGCAGATCGCGCGGGCGGAAAAGGTCGAACCGGAGATCAACGCCTTTACCGAGACGTTCTTCGACACGGCCATGACCGAGGCAAGGGCGGCGGAGGCGCGCTACATGTCCCGGTCCGCCGATCCGCGCCCGCTCGAGGGGCTGACAGTCACGATCAAGGATGTGCTGGATCAGAAAGGCGCCTGCACCTCGCGCGGCAGCCTGGTGTTCAAGGGTCATCGCGCCGACACCGATCATCCCGTCGTCGAGCGGGTGAGGCAGGCCGGTGGGATCATCCACGCCCGCACCACCACCTCCGAATTCGCCTTCGGCTGGGTGACGGCCACGCGGCTCTGGGGTGTGACGCGCAACCCGTGGAACCCCGAGCGCACGCCCGGCGGCTCGTCCGGCGGTGCGGCGGCGAGCCTCGCCGCGGGCACGAGCACGCTGGCCATCGGGGCCGATAGCGCGGGGTCGATCCGCGTGCCCGCCGCCCTTTGCGGCGTCGTCGGGTACAAGCCGCCGCATGGCAGGGTGCCCGACCCGGTCGAAGGCTTCGACCCCTACAGCGTCATCGGTCCGATGGCGCGCAGCGTGGCCGACTGTGCGCTGCTCCAGAACGTCATCAGCGGGGTGCATCCCGCCGACATCACGTCCCTGCGCGAGAGGGTGACGCTGAAAGCGCGCGAACCCGCACCCGGCGGCTTGCGTCTCGCGGCGTCCTTTGATCCGGGCAAGACCATGCCCGAGGCCGGCATCGTCGCGGCGATCCGGGGTGTCATCGCCAAGCTGCAAGCGCATGGTGCCGAAATCGAGGAGCCCGAGATCGACTGGCCCGAGGGTGTCGGCGACCTCGCGTTGCGTCATTCCGCCTGCCTTTCAGCCCCCTGGTTCGGCGACATGATGGACCGGCACGGCGACGAGCTATGCGACTACACCAGATGGACAGCGGAGTTGATGAAGTCCTGCTCGCTCCGCGACCTGACGGACAGTTACGATATGGCCAGGCAGCTCTATCGTGCGGTCGAGCCGGTTCTCGCGCGTTACGATGCGCTGATCTGCCCCGTGGTCCTGACGAACCGCGTGCGTGCGGATCAGATGCCGTGGACCGAGATGCGGGTAAACGGCGTTTGCCTCAATTCCGATTATGATTGGGTGACGACCGCCCATTTCAACATGCTGGGGGAACTGCCCTCCCTGTCGGTGCCGGTCGGTTTCGACGCCGACGGCATGCCGGTCGGGGTGCAGGTCGTAGCCCGCTCTTTCGACGATGCGAGAGCTTTCAGGGTCGCGGCGGCGATCGAACATGTTGCGGGAGCCGGTTGTGGCCTCCGCGCGCCGGGATAGATCCGGTCCGCGTTGACCGCCCGTCCCGTCCGCTACATGCGCGAGGCGAGGCTCGACATGATCCAGATCGTGCCGCCGATCATCAGGCCAAGCAGGAGCAGCGAGAAGAGGATGAGTTGCAGATCCTCGCGTTTCTGGCGCCAGCCGATATGCAGAAAGAACCTCAACTGCACCGCGATCTGGGCGATGGCACTCAGCCCGACGACCCAGAGGGCCGTCATCCGGGGCAGGGACGAACCCATCACCGCCCAGAACGCGAGAACGGTGAAGGCTGCCGACAGCGCGGCGCCGGTGACGTAGCGGCGCAACTCGGACCTCGCTTCGCGTTTCATGCCATGCCTCCAAGGAAGACGACCGAAAAGATACCGATCCAGATCAGGTCGAGGAAATGCCAGTAGAGCCCGAGCAGCAGCAGCCGCGACTTGACCGCGTCCGACAGGCCGCGCGCGGTGATGAGGGCCAGCATCACGCCGATCCACGCGAGCCCCGCGACAAGATGGAGTCCGTGCAGCCCGACGAGCGCCCAGAGCGACGAGAGGAAGCCGCTGCGCTGCGGGATGCCGCCGTCACCCGCCATGCGCGCGAAATCCTTGATCTCGAGATAGAGAAACCCCGTGCCCAGCGCCGCCGTGATGACAAGCCAGAACGCCACCGCGCCCGTGCGGCTTCCGTATTTCATCGAAAGGCTCACCAGCCCGAAGGTGAAGGAGCTTGCCAGAAGCAGGCCCGTCTGCTTCGCGATGCTCTTGAGGTCATAGAGCTCGCTCGGCCCCGGCCCCCCGGCCAGGTTGGGCCGCATCACGACATAGGTTGCGAAGAGGATACCGAAGATGACGAGATCGCTCATCAGGAAGATCCAGAACCCGAAGGCCGTGCGCTCGGACCCGTGATGCGCCTCGCCGTGACTGGCGCCGAGGTTGATGCCGGGATGGACGTTCTCGCTCATGCCGGGGCCTCCGGGTCGGCGCGACCGCGATTGCGCGATGTCATCTCGAGGTCGCGGTTCACCGGCTCGGTTGCCGCCACCCGGTCCAGGAAGTCGCGGTGGGCCTGCCTCAATTCATCCGCGCCGATCCGCTGGTGGGTGTCGGTCACGAAGGCCCGCGCGACGATTGCCGCGACCACACCAGCGAGCGCCAGTGCCGCAAGCCACCACATCCACCAGACGAGTGCAAAGCCCATCACGCCCGTCAGGCCCCCGATGACGACGCCCATCGCCGTGTTTCTCGGAACTTCTATGTCCTCGTAGCACTCGGCCGGCTGATAGGGCTCGCCCTCGGCCTTCTCGATGGTGAACGGGTCGAGCGCCTCGACCTCGGGTGTGGCCGCGAAGTTCCATTCGGGTGCGGGTGCCGCGGTTGCCCATTCAAGGCTGCGTCCGTCCCAGGGGTCGCCGATGGGGCAGGCGAGTGCCGCCCGGTTGCGCGCGCTTGCCACGAAGGTCCAGATCATCGTGCCAAGCGCCGCGAGCACGATCACGGCCCCTGCGAAGGTGAGCCACATGACGGACTCGAAGGCCGCATTCTCGTAGCTTGCCGCGCGCCGTGGCATCCCCATCAGGCCGAGCCAGTAGAGCGGCAGGAAGGCAAGACAGAAGCCCGCGAACCACAGGTAGGCCGCCCGCCGCGCCAGCCGCTCGTCGAGGCGGAAGCCGAACGCCTTCGGAAACCAGTAATGGATACCGGCGAAGACGCCGAAGAGCGTGCCCGGGATCAGTACGTTGTGGAAATGGGCGACGAGGAATTGCGAGTTGTGCACCTGGTAGTCGAGTGTCGGATTGGCGAGGATGACGCCCGTGAGCCCGCCGAAGACGAAGAGGATGAAGAACCCCGTGAGATAGATGATCGGCACGCTCATGCGGATGCGACCCTCGTAGAGGGTGGCGAGCCAGTCATAGACCTTCACCCCCGTGGGCACCGCGATAATCATCGTGGCAATTCCGAAGGCCGCGTTGACGCTCGCCCCCTGGCCCATCGTGAAGAAGTGGTGCAGCCAGACGCAGAAGGAGATGACCGCGATCGCCAGCGTCGCGATCACGAGGCTGTTGTAGCCATAGAGCCGCTTGGCCGCGAAGGTGGACGAGATCTCCGAGAAGACGCCATAGGCGGGCAGGACGACGATATAGACCTCAGGGTGGCCGAACATCCAGAAGATGTTGGCATAATGCATCATGTTGCCGCCAAGGTCATTCGTGAAGAAATGGAAATCGAGATACCGGTCGAGGGCCAGCATCGCGTTCGAGACGGTGAGCGGCGGGAATGCATAGACCATCATGATCGCCGTGGTGAGCGCGGTCCAGGTGAACATCGGCATCCGCAGGAATCGCACCCCGGGCGCGCGCATCTTGTAGATCGTCACCGCGAAGTTGATCCCCGACAGGGTCGAGCCGATCCCCGATATGCCGATGGCCCAGATCCAGTAGTCGACCCCCGGGCCAGGACTGAATGTCGCGCCGGTGTAGGGCGGGTACATGGTCCAGCCGCCGGTGCCGAATTGCCCCACGACGAGCGATATCATGACGAGCCCCGCGCCCGCCGCGGTGAGACCGAGGCTCACCTGGTTCATCACCGGAAACGCCATGTCGCGCGCGCCTATCTGAAGCGGCACCACGAAGTTGATGAGACCCGTGATCAGCGGTGTTGCGACGAAGAAGATCATGATCGTGCCGTGCGTGCTGAAAAGCTGCGCGAAATGATCGGGCGACAGGAACCCGCCGTCGAGCGCCGTGACCTGGTGGGTGCGCATGACGAACCCTTCCGCCACCGCGCGCAGGAACATCACGCCGGCCAGAACGACATACATGATCCCGATCTTCTTGTGATCCGCGCTGGTCAGCCAGTCGCGCCAGAGCGGTCGCCAGAGCCGTCGTGATGTGAGGAACCATGCCACCGCCACCGCGCCCAGGATCACCACCAGCGCCGCGCCCGAGGCCACGGCCTCGTTGGCGGTGGGATTGCGCCAGAAATCGTCGAAGGGCGTGACGCGCCAATCCAGCCGGCCGAACACGGGATCACTCATCGACGCCTCCCGCGTAGCTCGGGGCGCCGGGTTGCCGCCGCGCGGGCACCGGCGCACCCTGATGGTAGCGCGCCATCACCTCGTCGAAGAGGCCCGGCAGGGCCAGGTCGAACCGTGCCGCCTTTCGGTCGCCGAGGCCCAGCATCTCCATCGTCTCGGACGGGGTGGCCGCGCGACCGAGCGTTGCATAGATCGCGCGGTCGAGCGTCAGGTCCGCGGCGGCCATGCGCCAAGCGCGCCAGTCGTCACGGGGCAGGGCGGTCACGGCAAAGCTCTGCTCGGCGAACCCCTTGCCGCTATACTGCGTGTTCTCGCCGCGCGTGGTGCCGGGGCGGGAGGCGCTGAAATTCAGCTCGGTCCGCATTCCCGGCATCGCGTAGATCTGCCCGGCAAGCGCCGAGATCCGAAAGCTCTGCATCACCGTATCGGTGGTGAGCGCCACGCGCACCGGGCGATCCACCGGGATCACCAGTTCGTTCAGCGTGGCGATTTCCTCGTCCGGGTAGATGAACAGCCATTTCCAGTCGAGCCCGATCGCCTGCACCTCGAGCGGGTCGGGTCCGCGCGCCTCGTAGGGATCCAGCCGGTCCGTCTCGTGCCAGAGCCACCAGCCGAGAACCGCGATGATGGCGAAGGGCACGCCCCACATCACCGCCTCGAGCGGGCCCGAGAATTGCCAGTCCGGGCGGTAGAGGCTGTCCTCGCGATACTTCGCGCGATCCTGCGTGCGGTGATACCGCCAGAGGATCACCGGCGTGGCGATAAGCACCGGCACGATGGCGATCATGGTGACGAGCGTGACGCGGATCAGGTGGCCGCGCTGGGCCTCGGCCACCGGCCCGAGCGGCGTCAGGAAACTGTCCTGGGCCAGCGCCGGCACGGGACAGGCGAGCAGCGCGACAGCGAGGATGGCAAACAGCATGCGCGGGCTCACGTCTCTCCTCCTTCCGGGCGCCATGATCACGCGGGCCATGATCGCGCCCCTACCGCAGGAAGTTGTCCCGCAGGAGCGAGACCACCTCCCTGATCCGGCCGTGTGTCACCGCCTTGGCCCCGAACAGCGCGGTCGAGAGAACCTGGCCCGGTTCGACCTCGGGGGGCATGACAAGCTCGATGGAGTTGACCGGCTCGTCGAGCAGGGCAGGGCCGTCCTCGGCCAGCCACGCGGTCATCGCCGCCTCGAGGTCGTCCGCGCTCGTGGCCTTGTGACCCGCGATGCCGCAGACGCGGGCCAATTCGGCGAAATCCGGGTTCTCGAGATCGGTGTACGCGTCCAGAAGCCCCTCCACCCGCTGCTCCATCTCGACGAAGGCGAGCGAGCCGTTGTTGTAGACGATGATCTTCACCGGCAGTTTCTCCTGCCTGAGCGTCAGGAGATCGCCCAGCAGCATCGTGAGCCCGCCGTCGCCGCACATCGCGATCACCTGCCGCCCCTCGTAGGCGGCGGCAAGGCCCATCGCCTGCGGGTAGGCATTGGCCATCGTGCCATGCAGAAGGCTGATCAGGAAGCTGCGGTCGCGCGTCGCCGTGAGGTGCCGCAGCGCCCAGACCATCGGGCTGCCCCCGTCGGCGGTGAAGGCCGCGTCGTCCTTCGCGAGGCGGTCCAGCATCTGGGTCACGAATTGCGGATGGATGAGATCCGCATCGTGTTCGCGCCCGCGTTTCTCGTAGGTCTCGCGGTCGTCCTTCCAGTGATCGAGGGCCGTGGCGAGATGCGCGTCATCTTCCTTGGCCTCGACCTTCGGCATGAGCGCGTCGAGGGTCGCACCGACGTCGCCCACGAGGCCCATGTGAACCGGCGCACGCCGGCCCAGGTGGGTCGCATCGGTGTCGATCTGGATGACCTTCGCCTTGTCGGGCCAGAACTGCGTGTAGGCGAAGTCGCTGCCGAGACAGAGCATGAGATCGCACGCCTCGATCGCCTTCAGCCCCGCGCCGTTCCCGAGGATGCCGGTCATGCCCACGTTGTTGGGATTGTCGGGCTCGATGAACTCCTTGGCGCGCGTGCTGTGGACCACCGGCGCGTTCAGCTTCCGGGCCAGTTCCACCACCTGCCCTCCGCTGCCACGCGCGCCGATCCCGGCGTAGATCGTCACCTTCTGCGCCTCGTTCACCGCCTCGGCCAGTCGTTGCAGGTCGGCGTCGGAGGGTCGGATGACCGGCGCGGGCCGATGCACGGACCACGCGAGGTCATCGTCGGGCGTCTCGGGGAACATGTCGCCGTTGACGATGACCACGGCCACACCGCGCTCGTTCAGGGCAGCCTGCGCCGCCATCGCCGTGATGCGCCGCGCCTGGTCGGGATGCGAGATGTATTCGCAGAAGACCGAGCATTGCTCGTAGACCTTGCGCTGATCCACCTCCTGCGGGAAGCCGAGGCCCACCTCACTGCGCGCCACGTCCGTCGCGATCATCACCACCGGCGCCCCGTTGCGGTGGCTCTCGTAGATGCCGTTCACGAAATGCAGGCTGCCCGGCCCGCAGGTTCCCGCACAGACGGCAAGCTCGCCGGTGGCATAGGCTTCGGCGCCGGCGGCAAATCCCCCCACCTCCTCGTGCCGGACATGGAGCCAGCGGAGGTCGGATTCGCGCACCGCGTCTGTGAAATGGTTGATGGTGTCGCCCACGATGCCCCAGACGCGGCGTGCGCCGGCCTGTTGCAGCGTGTCGACGATGATCTCGGAAACCGTCTTGCTCATGGGGTCCTCCTAACTTGCCGCGATCGCGGGCTCGTTGCTGGATCGTCGTGTCACCAGGTCGGTCGCCGGCTTGAAACTCTCGGCCCGCGCGGCCTTCCACCACTCGGCATAGATCGTGTCGTCGGGCGCCTCGATCAGCGCGTTCTCGGGCAGAAAGGCGTGGACGCGGTCGAGGGTCGCCGCCTTCTCGGGCCCGATGCGATGCATGATGTGATGCGGCTGCAACTCGTGCGGATGGGTGAGGCCGGCGCTGGCCACCATCTCGGATAGCGAGCTGAGCGTCTTGGCGTGGAACCGCGCCGCGCGCTCGCCCTGCACCTCGGGGATGAGGCCGCGCTGGCGCCAGGCGTCCTGCGTGGTCACGCCGGTGGGACAGGTCCCGAGGTGGCAACGCTGTGCCTGGATGCAGCCGATCGAGAACATGAAGGCCCGCGCGGCGTTGCACCAATCGGCGCCCATCGCGATGTTGCGCGCAAGTCCCATGCCGGAATAGACCTTTCCGCTCGCCACGAGCCGGATCTTGTCCTTCAACCCCGCACCCACGAGCGCGTTGCGCATCAGGATCAAGCCTTCCTGCAACGGCAGACCAACCCAGTCGGACAGCTCGAGCGGGGCCGCGCCGGTGCCGCCTTCGCCACCGTCCACAACGATGAATTCTGGCGTGATGCCCGTCTCGCGGATGGCCTTGACGATGGCGAAGACCTCGTAGGGCTGACCCACGCAGAGCTTGATCCCCACCGGTTTGCCACCGGAAAGATCGCGCATCCGCGCGGCGAATTCGAGCATCTCGATCGGGGTGGAAAAGGCCGAATGGCTGCGCGGCGACAGGCAATCCTGGTGCGCGTCGATCTGCCGGACCTTCGCGATCTCCTCGGTGACCTTCGCGGCGGGAAGAAGTCCACCGTGACCGGGCTTCGCGCCCTGGCTCAGCTTGATCTCGGTCATCTTCACCGCGTCGTTCTGGGCCTTGTCGGCAAAGGCCTCCGGGTCGAAATTGCCGTCCTCGTCGCGCGCCCCGAAATAGGCCGAGCCTAGTTCCCAGACGACATCGCCACCACCCCAGAGGTGATGGTCGCTCAAGCCCCCTTCGCCGGTGTCGTGGTAGAAGTCCCCCGTCTTGGCCGCGAGGTTCAGCGCCTTGATCGCGTTGGCACTGAGCGAGCCGAAGCTCATGGCCGAGATGTTCAGGATCGAGGCCGAATAGGGCTTCCTCGTCTGGTCGTTTCCCACATCGACACGGGGGCTTTTCTCGGGGTTCTCGGTGGCGTCGATCGAATGCAGCAGCCAGTGGTAATTCGCATCGTCGGTGTTGCGTTCGGTGCCGAAAGGGTTGGTGTCGGTCTCGCCGCGCGCGCGGGCATGAACGAGGTTGCGTGCTTCGAAAGAGTAGGGCGTGCCGCTCAGGTCATCCTCGACGATATAGGCCCGCAGGTAGGGTCTGAGCTTGTAGAACAGCCATCGCAGGCGACCCGCGACCGGATAGTTGCGGGTGATGACCCAGGTGCGCTGCATGAAGTCGAAGATGCCCAGCACCACCACCGGCACGGCGATCACCAGCAGCCAGAGCCACGAGGTGTCGATCCGCGACAGCACAAGCGCCGCGATCGCGAGGATGGCGGCGGTGATCGGAATCACGAATCTCTTGAGAAGGTCCAACATGATCGGGAAATGCTTTCTAGGGATTTTCGAGGTCGAGCGGAGCGGATGCGCGGCGCGGCAAGGACGAGATCGGCGGTATTCGGTTCGATCGTAGGGTGAGCGAGGAGGGGAAACGCGCCGGGAGGTCGCAGACGGCAGGTCCAACAGGAAGCTGGCGATGGTCGAGCATGGCGATGGACCCGGGGCAGTTCGAGATCGGGGGATCAACGCGGGTGGGCCAGAGCGGTTCCAAACCGATGCCGGCCAGGACCCCGATGATCGGCCCATACTGCGAGATGCCGCTCGACAAACCGCGGCGCAATCCTGCAAATGGGGCCGTGTGAGCGGGCAGCGATGTCGCCCGCGCGGCGGCGCTGCAAGGAAAGGGACGAGGCCGGTTGGACGCGGATTATGCCATCATCGGCGGCGGTGTCGTCGGGCTGTCGGTCGCCTGGGGTCTTTTGGGCCGGGGCAAGCGCGTCGTCGTCCTCGATGGCGGCGACGGTGCCTTTCGGGCGAGCCGGGGCAATTTCGGTCTCGTCTGGATCCAGGGCAAGGGCCTGAAGGAGCCGCGCTACGCCCGCTGGTCGCAGGACTCGGCGCGGGCGTGGAAGGATTTCGCGGCCGAGCTCCACGATGCCACGGGCCGCGATCCGGCGCTCGAGCAGCGCGGCGGGCTCGATCTCCATTTCTCCGAGGACACGCTCGACGCGACGGTCGCACGATACGAGGCGCTCAAGGCGCATCTCGGCGGGGATTACCCGTTCGAGGTGCTGGGCCACAACGCCCTGCGCCGCGAAGAGCCGCATATCGGCCCCAAGGTGGCGGGCGCGATCCTTCACCACCAGGACGGTCACGCCAATCCGCTGAACCTCCTGATGGCGCTTTCCGATGACGTGCGCCGCCGCGGGGGCACCGTGCTGACGGGCAAGACCGTGACGGACGTGACGAAGCCGGACGGGTTCCGGCTCTCCTGCGCCGATGGCACGCAGGTCGCGGCCGACCGCGTGGTCCTCGCCGCCGGTCTCGGGGCTGCCGAGCTCGGCCCGAAACTGGGATTCAAGGCCCCCATACGCGCCCAGCGAGGCCAGGTGCTCATCACCGAGAAACTGCCGCCGATCATCCGCCGCCCGTCGCTTGTCGCGCGGCAAGTGAACGAGGGCGGCATCCAGATCGGCGCCACCAACGAGGAGGTGGGCAGGGACGACCGCGTGACACAGGCGGGCCTTTCGTTTCTAGCCGCCGATGCCATCGCCGCCTACCCGGCGCTCGCCCGCGCGCAGCTTGTCCGCAGTTGGGGCGCGCTGCGGGTCCTGTCACCCGACGGCCTGCCGATCTACGCGCAAAGCAGGACGATGCCCGGTGCCTTCCTCGTGACCTGTCACAGCGGCATCACCCTTGCCGCCGCGCATGCCCGACGCTTGCCCGATTGGCTCGAAGCAGCGGAGGATGCGCCCGACCTGGAGGTGTTCGGTGAGCACAGATTCGACCTTTCTTGAAACCGAGCCGGGTGGCGCGCGGGTACGCGTCTGGTTCGACGGCACGCCGCTCGACCTGCCAGAGGGTGCGAACCTGGCCGGGGCGCTCCTGGTTGCAGGCGTCTCGCGCTTTCGCGATACGCCGGTCTCGGGTGCGCCGCGCGGGCCGTTCTGCATGATGGGCGCCTGTTTCGACTGTCTTGTCGAGATCGATGGCGTGACGCGGCAGGCCTGCATGACCGAGGTGCGCGATGGTCTGCACATCTCTCGCGCCCCCAGTTCGGAGGCTTGGCGTGACCCGGAGTGATCTCGTCATCATCGGCGCAGGTCCGGCCGGCATGGCCGCTGCGCGAACGGCCGCCGACCAGGGGCTTTCCGTCACGCTGCTCGACGAACAGGCCCGACCCGGCGGGCAGATCTATCGCGACGTGGACCATGTGCCCGAGTCGCGCGCGGCGCGTCTGGGGGCGGAGTATACCGAGGGCCGCCGCCTGACTCGCGCACTTGCGCAAGACCGGATCACGCATCTCGCAGGTGCGGTCGTCTGGGCCATCGAGGAGGGCGGCGTGGTCTCCTACACGCGGCACGGCGCCGCGGCGCAGGTGACGGGCGCCCATGTGCTGCTGGCCACGGGCGCGCTCGAACGGCCGATGCCGGTGCCGGGCTGGACCCTGCCGGGCGTCATGACGGCGGGTGCGGGGCAAATCCTGCTCAAGCAATCGGGCGTGGCGGCGCGGCGCGCGGTGCTCGTGGGGGCAGGGCCGCTTCTCTACCTGGTCGCGGTCCAGATGGTGCGCGCGGGCAGTCCCCCCCTCGCGCTGATCGAGACGCAGACCACCGCCGATACGGCCCGTGCCCTGCGCCACGCGGGGGGTGCCTTGCGCGGCTGGCCCTATCTACGCAAGGGGATGTCGCTTCTGGCCGAGCTTCGGCGGGCCGGTGTGCCGCGCCACAAGGGCGCGCGCGATATCGTCATCGAGGGTGCCGCGCGGGCCGAAGCCGTCCGTTTCAAGCTGGCCGGCAAGGCGCGCCGCGTCGCCTGCGAGACCGTCTATCTGCACCACGGTGTCGTCCCGAACACGCAGGCCGCGCGTTCGCTCGGGGTTCCCCATCGCTGGGACGCCGCACAGCACTGTTTCGCGCCGGTCGTGGATCGCTGGGGCGCGACCGAGCGGACGACGGTGCACGTGGCGGGCGACGGGGCGGGGATCGGGGGCGCCCGCGCCGCCGAGATCGGCGGACGTCTCGCCGCCCTCGACATCGCGATGCGGCTTGGCGCGCTCTCGAAGGGTCAGCGCGATGCGCTCGCCCAGCCGCTCTTCCGCCAGCTCGACGCCGAACGTGCGATCCGGCCCTTTCTCGACGCTGCATATCCGCCCAATGCCGCCGCGCTCTTGCCGGAGGACGACACGATCATCTGCCGTTGCGAGGAGGTGCGCGCGGGCGACATTCGCCGCTATGCCGCGCTCGGCTGTCTCGGCCCGAACCAGGCGAAGGCGTTCGGCCGTGCCGGGATGGGACCGTGCCAGGGGCGATATTGCGGTCTGGCCGTCACCGCGCTTCTGGCCGAGGCGACTGGCCAGACACCAGACGAAACGGGGTATCTGCGCATTCGCCCCCCGCTCAAACCCGTGACCTTGGGCGAGCTTGCCGCCATGCACGACGAGGCCAAGGACCCGAGGCTCGACAATCTCGACCACTGACGTCAGGAGTCGAACCCGATCCCGAACCGATCCATAGCCCGAAGAAAAAGGGAGCGACGCCCGGTGCGATCCTCCCGTGCGAGATCGCGCTGCGCGAGGCGGATGGCAAGCGACCGCCCCGGTTCGGGCGGGAAGCGCACCGGGCGGCGGATCATGCGAAGCGCGGTCCGCTCGGTCTCGCGCCCTTCGAGCAGGTCGAGAGCCGTGAGCGCCCCGAACCGCGTGGCCGAAACCCCCTGGCCCGTGAATCCCATCGCGTAGCCCACCCTGCCGCCATGGGCCGTGCCCGCGAAGAAGGTCGTGCGCGCCGACGTGTCGATGATGCCGCCCCAGGCATATTCGAACCTCACATCCGAGAGCGACGGGAAAACCCTGTCGAAATTCGCCGCAAGCCGCTCGTAGCTTTCAGGCCGATTCAGGAGCGTGGCATCGCGGCGGCTCCCCTTGTGGTAGACGGCGTCGAAGCCGCCCCAGAGGATGCGGTTGTCGGCGGTCTTGCGGCTGTAATGGAACTGGTTGCCGCTATCGGCAATCCCGTGCCCGCCGGTCCAGCCCGTCCGGGCGAGTTGTGCCTCGCTCAACGGCGCGGTGACGAGCGTGTAGTCGAAGATCGGCACGATGGCCCGGCGCAACCCCCGCAAAAGCGGCTCGGCCGCGTTGGTGGCCAGCATGACACGCGCCGCGCGCATTGTCCCGGTAGGTGTCGTCAACCGGATGCGCTCGCCCTCGCGCGCAAGCGCGGTCACGGCCGTTTCCTCGAAAAGCTCCACGCCTTGCGACAACGCGGCATCCCTCAACCCGGCCACCAGCTTGCCCGGATGCACCAGCGCATAGTTCGGCTCGAAAAGCCCCGCGGCATAGGCCGGGCTGTCGAGCCTCTCGGCCAGCGCGCGCCCCTCGAGCAAGCGGCATTCAATGCCGAAGCGGGCATAGCTCCCGGCCATCTCGCGCAGGCCCGCCACCTGCCACGGCCGAGCCGCAACGGTGAGCTTGCCGGGGCGGGCGAAATCGGCGTCGATGCCCAGCCGTTCCAAGTCGGCCTCCATCGCGTCCAGATTTTCGCGTCCCAACCGGATCAGCGTGGCCGCCTCGTCCGGCCATCGGGCGAGCGCGTTGCCCACCCCGTGCGAGATGCTCGGCGCGCAGAACCCACCGTTCCGCGCGCTCGCCGCCTGGCCGCAGCGCGCCGCCTCCAGCATGACGATCCGCGCCTCGGGCCACCTCCTGCGCGCATCGAGCGCCGTCCAGAGTCCGGTGAAACCGCCCCCGACGATGGCGAGATCCGCCTCGACGTCGCCGTCAAGCGCCGTGCAGGGCCGCGCGGGAAGGGCCGCGAACCACACGGGGTCGCGCTCCGCCTCCCGAAAGCGGGCCGCACGGGACGCCGCGTCAGACATGGCTCCGGCCGCCCCCCTCGAGAAACCAGTCGTCGGGATAGGGATACCACCAGTCCTGCCGGACGGGCTTGTGATCGAGGATCACCATCTTGGTGCGGCGGAACGCGTCGAGCCCCATGCGCCCCAGCTCGCGCCCGAGACCGCTGGACTTCCAGCCGCCGAAGGGCAGGGCATCGTTGTCGATGAGAGGATTGTTGATCCAGACCATGCCCGCCTCGAACCGCTCGGATGCCTCGTGCGCCTCGGCCAGGTCGGTGGTGAAGATCGACGCGCCCAGCCCGAAGGGCGACGCATTGGCCCCCGCGATCGCGGCGTCGAAATCCGGCACGCGGACGACTGCGACCACGGGGCCGAAGACCTCGTGATGCAGGATGTCCATCTCGGGCGTGCAGCCGGTGAGGATCGTTGGCTCGTAGAACCAGCCGGTATTCTGCGAGGCCGGCCGCCGCCCCCCGCAGACGGCCGTCGCGCCCTTGTCGAGCGCGTCGGCCACCAGCGTCTCGACCTTGTCGCGCGCGGCTTCGCTGACCAGCGGGCCGATCTCGGATTTCTCGAGGCCGTTGCCGATGCGCAGCCGCGCCGTTTCGGCCGCGAAGGCCTCGACGAAGGCATCATGCACTGCGTCCACCGCGTAGATGCGCTCGGTCGAGGTGCAGACCTGGCCCGACATGTGAAACGCGCCCGTGACCGCGCCGGCCGCCGCCACGTCGAGGGGGGCGGAGGCGCTGATGATCATCGGATCGGATCCGCCGGCCTCGATCACGGCGGGCTTGAGGCGCGCGCCCGCGGCCTGCGCCACCGCCTTGGCGCCCGCGACCGAGCCGGTGAAGGCTATGGCATGGGTGTGCGGGCTTTCGACCAAGGCGCGGCCCAGGTCGGCGCCGCCCGGCAGGCAGGCGACGAGGTCCGCGGGCAGGTCGTCGAAGACCTCCATGAACTTGAGCGTCGAGAGCGTCGTGGCTTCCGCCGGCTTGATCACGCAGGCGTTTCCGGCCGCGAGCGAGGCCGCGACCGTCCAGCACATGAGCAGGATGGGGAAGTTGAACGGCATGATATGCGCCGAGACCCCCAGCGGCTCGTAGCGCGCGTATTGCAGCGATCCGGTCTGCGTGGTGCCCGCGACCTTGCCCGCCTCGTCCCGCGCCATTTCGGCGAAGTAGCGAAAGACCGGCGCGCAGTTCGCCACCTCGCCGATGGCCTCGGGATAAGGCTTGCCCATCTCGCGGCTCATCAGGACGGCGCAGTCGGTCACGTCCGTGGCCTCGATCCGGTTGGCAAGGCGGTGGAGAACCTGCGCGCGGCTCTTGGCATCGGTCGCAGCCCAGCCCTCCTGGGCCGCGTTGAGACGTGCCAGCACCCCGGCCATTTCGTCCTCGGTCACCTCCGCCCGGCCGCCCACCCGCGCAAGCGTGGCAGGGTCGATGACGTCGCGGGACGGCCCGTCGCTGGAATGGTAGCGGGGGCAGAGATAGTAGCGCGGATCGGTCATGCCGGTCATGGCGCCCTCCTTTCGGTCAGCGGATCATGTAGACCTTCTTGACGGTCTCGTGGACCGTGCAGAAACCTTTCCAGTCCTTCGGAAAAAACGCGGCGGTATCGGGAGTTATCTCGATGATCTCACCTTCTTCATGAACATAGGTGCAGCGCCCTTCGAGGAAATGGCAGAACTCGTCCGAGGTGACGTGGCACTCCCATTTTCCGGGGGTGCAGATCCACAGGCCGCATTCGCTTTCGCCGTTCGGTCCCTTGTGGAGCACCTTGCCGGAGGTGCGGCTTTCGCCTTCGATCATGGTGGGGATGACCCCCCAGTCCACCGTGTCGGTCACGTCGAGCGGGTTTCGCATCACGGGTGTCGTTGTCATTACGGGCCTCCTTCAGGTCAGCATGTAGATGTTGCGCAAGGTCTCGTGCACCTCGCATTCGCCGGACCAGCCTTGCGGGAAAAGCACGCAGGTTCCGGGGGTTGCCTCGATCTCTTCACCCCTGTCCGAGCGATAGGTGGCGCGACCGGCGACGAAATGGCAGAACTCGTCGCGCGGCAGGCTCAGGCGCCAGCGCCCGGGGGTGCAGACCCAGATGCCGGTCTCGGGCGAGTTGCCCGGACCCTTGTAGAGAAGCCGCCCGGTCGAATGCGATTGCCCCTCGAGCATGTCGGGTTGCGGCCCCCAGTCCACGAGATCGTCAAAGGTGGTGGCCCCGTGGATATGCGGGGCCGAGGAGTCGAGCTTCGTCATCCCTTTTTCTCCGCGAGGTCGATCAACAGGCGCGCGGCCTTCTCCTGACCGTTCTGCGCCTGCATATGCGCCGACGTCTTCTCAAGTCTGGCCTGCATCTCCTTGTCGGAAAGGCATTTTTCGATCTTTTCCTTCAGATCGTCCTCGGACCAGTCATAGCGGTCCATGCGGAAGCCGTGGCCGGTTTCCTGAACCCGCATCGCGTTGTCGTGCCCGTCCCAGACATAGGACATGATGATCGCGGGTTTGCCGAAATAGAGGCATTCGGTGAAGGAGTTGTTGCCGCCGTGGTGGATCACCACATCGACCTGCGGGATGACCGAGGGCTGCGGATACCAGCTTGCCAGGTGCACGTTTCCGGGGGTCTCGCCATACTCCTCCATGTAGTCGCCCACGTTGACCAGCGCGCGGTAACGCGAGTTGCCGATCACGTCGATGATCCGCTTGATCAGGTCCGTGTCGCCCGCCCCGAGCGAGCCGAACGAGACATAGAGGAGCGGGCCGTCGTTGTTCTTCTCGAAGGTGGGAACCTCGTAGGGTTCATCCTGCCGCACGCAGCCCTCGAGATACTGGAACTTCTCGGGGTCGAGCGGTTTGGCGCGATCGTATTTCACCTGCTCGGGATAGAGCAGCAGGTTAAGGTATGGGGACGGCTCGAAGAACTCGCCCAAGGGGTAGGGATCCTCGCCGGTGGATTTCAGGAACTCGTTGAAATCGTCATGGATGGGCTTGATTACCTCGTTGAATTTCTTGCGGAATCTCGCGTGTCCCTCGGTGTCGTCCTCGGACATGCCCGACAGGTGCGGCGGGATCGCCTCGTCCTCGATCTCGTTCTCGGAGCAGGAGATGATCCGCACCCAGGGCACGCCGTATTGCTTGATCGCCGGAAACAGGATCACGTTGTCGACCGAGATCACGTCGGGCTGGATCCTGGCCAGGACACCGGGCAGGTCCTTCTCGGCCCACTTGGCGCTGTCGACGATCGCCTCCCAGCATTCCTTGACGTAATTGTCAATTTGATCAATGGGTTGCTTGCGGAAATTGGGAATATGGGAGTTGATGAAATCCTCCCAGAACTTGGCCATCTTCTCGGGCGGCATGGGCTCGGACAGGGCCACGGGATGCGCCTCGAAGCCGTAGCCCTCGTAGACCTCGACAAAGCCCGGATCGCTGAGGAAGACGGCCTTGTGACCCATCCGTTCGACGGCCTGGGCGATGCCCACGGAATTGAGCGCGGGGCCGAAGGCGGCCTCGGGGAAGAATGCGAAGGTTTTCTGTGCCATGGTCTCTCTCCTGTCGGTTTTCGGCGTCGGTATCCATGTCGGTATCCACGTCGGTATGACGTCGGTGCATTGGTTAATCAGGTCTTGAAGACGCGGGTGTCGCGGGCGGACCAGCCCACGGTGATTTCGGTCCCCTCGGACAGTTCGCGCCCCTCGGCCTCGCCCGCGGTCAGCCGCACGAGAAGCGGCTCGGGCGCGAGCGGGGTCTCGAGATGGAGTTGCAGGTCAAGCCCGTGATAGGCCATCGCCACGAGACGGCCCGTCACGCCGTTGTCGTGCCCCTCCGCACCGAGATGCAGACGCTCGGGCCGGATCGCGGCGGCGACCTCGCTGCCCTCGCCGGCGCCCTCGGGCAGGGAGGCCGCGATGCGGGTGCCGTCCCGCGCCACGAGGGCACCCCGGTCGACGCGGGCGGGCAGGAAATTCATCACCCCGATGAAGTCGGCGGCGAAGCGGCTGGCGGGACGCTCGTAGATGTCGCGCGGCGTGCCACACTGGAGAAGCGCGCCATCCTTCAGGATCGCGATGCGGTCGGCCATCACGAGCGCCTCTTCCTGATCGTGGGTGACGACGATGAAGGTGATCCCGAACTGGTCCTGGATGCGCTTCAGCTCGAGCTGCATCGCGCCGCGCAGCTTCTTGTCGAGCGCGCCCAGCGGTTCGTCCAGAAGCAGGAGCCGCGGCCGCTTGACCAGCGCGCGCGCCAGCGCCACGCGCTGCCGCTGACCGCCCGAGAGCTGATCGGGCTTGCGGCGGGCCAGCGGGGCAAGCTGGATCATCTCGAGCATCTCGTCCACGCGGGCCCTGATCTCGCTGCGCGGCAGGCGCTCCATCTCGAGCCCGTAGGCGATGTTCTGCGCCACGCTCATATGCGGGAAAAGCGCGTAGGACTGGAACATGAGGTTGACCGGCCGGTGATTGGGCGGCACGCGCGAGATGTCGCGGCCGTCCAGCCGGATTTCGCCCTCTGTCGGCGTCTCGAACCCGGCGAGCATCCGCAGGAGCGTGGTCTTGCCCGAGCCGGACGCGCCCAGAAGTGCGAAGAATTCGTTCTCGGCGATGTCGAGGCTCACCCCGTCCACCGCGCGGACCGCGCCGAAATCCTTTGTGATGCGATCGAGTGCAAGAAGCGGTTCGGTCATTGGCCCGGCAGCCTCCCGCGGTTGAGACGCTGCGACAGCGTGAGCATCACGACCGAGAGCGCCATCACGATGGTCGAGAGCGCGTTGATCTCGGGCGTGACGCCGAAACGGATCATGGCGAAGATCTGCATCGGAAGCGTGATCGAATCGCGCCCCGCCCCCGCGGTGAAGAAGGCGATGATGAACTCGTCCACCGAGAGGGTGAAGGCCAGCAGCGCGCCCGCGATCACCGCGGGGCTGAGCACCGGCAGCACGACGCGCCGCAGCGTCGTGACCGCCCCCGCGCCGAGGTCCGCCGAAGCCTCCACGATGGACCAGTCGAAGCTTTTCAGTCGCGCGCGCACCACGGCACAGACGAAGGCGAGGTTGAAGACCACGTGGCTCACGATGATCGTGTGCAGCCCCATGGTGACGTTCAGGAGCGAAAAGAAGCTTAGCAGCGCGATGGCCAGCACGATGTCGGGAATGATCATCGGCGCGAAGATGATGGTCTCGAGAAACCGGCCCTTGCGCCGCCGGATCTCGACCCCCACGGCCAGGAGCGTGCCGAGGAGCGTGGCGAGAAGGGTCGAGGCCAGCGCCACGATGAGCGTGTTGCCCGCGGCCTTGAGGATGTCACCGTTGCGAAGAAGCTCGCCATACCACTTGACGGAAAACCCGGTCCAGGCGGTCGGCAACCCGCTTTCGTTGAACGACAGCGCCACGAGGACCGAGATCGGCACGTAGAGGAACGCGAAGGTGAGCCCGAGGATCGTGAGCATGAGGGGCAGGGGCGCGGATTTCATCTCAGCCCTCCTCGCGCCGCGCGCCCGAGCCGCGCTCGGCCGCGTAGGTCTGGGCGGTGAGCAGGACCATCATGATCGCGATGAGCACCATCGACAGCGCCGCGCCGAAGGGCCAGTCATTCGCGGTCAGGAACTGCGCGTAGATGAGGTTGCCGATCATCTGGAACTGTCCGCCGCCCAGCAGCGCGGGCGTCACGAAATTGCCGATCGAGAGGACGAAGACGAAGACGAAGCCGGTGGCGATGCCCGGCACCGTCATGGGCAGGGTGACGCGCCGGAACGTGGTCCAGCCCGAGCCGCCGAGGTCGCGCGATGCCTCCTCGATCTCGGGGTTGAGACGCGAGAGCGGCGCGTAGCAGGCGAGGATCACGAAGGGCAGGTAGTTGTAGACCAGTCCCACCACGACGGCGGGCTCGGTATAGAGAAGCTTGGGCAACTCGCCCTCGAACCCCATCCACCGGGCAAGGCCGGTGATGAGCCCCTCGCGGTTCAGGAGCACGATCCAGGCATAGGTCCGCACGAGATAGTTGGACCAGAAGGGCAGCACCGCGAGAAAGAGAAGCCAGGGCTGATGCCGGCGGGGCATGGCGGCAATGGCATAGGCGGCGGCATAGCCGATGACCACCGCGATGAGCGCCGCGAGCCCCGCGATCCAGGCCGATTTCAGGAAGATCGACGCATAGAGCGGATCGACCACCAGCGCGAGGTTCTCGAGCGTCAGCGTGTAGTCGATCCCGCCGTAGAGGCCGCGCCGGAAGAAGGCCAGCGCGAGGATCAGAAGGCATGGCACGACCATGAAGGCGCTCAGCCAGACGAGCGCCGGTGTCATGAGGGTGAGCGGCTTGCGGTCTTGCATCGGTTACGGATCACACACGCGAAAGGACGGTGGCAGGGTGGGGCCGGCGCGGGGAGAGCGCGCCGGCCGCTCTGGTCAAGGCGCGCTCAGTTCGCCGCCTTGATCTCCGAGACGGTGCGGGAATAGTCGCGCTGCGCCTCGCCCACGTCGCGGAGCTGTTCGTATTGCATCATCTCGGCGGGGCTCATCCCCATGTTGGGGAACGTCTCGATGAGCGACGGGTCGAGCCCCTCCATCGCGGCTTCGTTCGGCACCTTGTAGAGGATGTTCTCGGCCGCCCAGCGGTGGGTTTCGGCGCCGAGTATGTAGTTCACGAAGTCATAGGCCGCGTCCTTGTTCTCGGACGCCTTGAGGATGACCATCGTGTCGACCCAGAGGTCCGAGCCTTCTTCGGGGATCGTGTACCTGATGTCCGGGTTCTCGGCGATGCCGTAGTTGCACCAGCCGTCCCAGGCATGGACCATCTCGGCCTCGCCCGACACGAGCTTGGCGTAGAAGGTCGTGTCGTCATAGGCCAGCAGCGTGCCCTTGGCGTCGATGAGCAGGTCGCGCACCTCGGCCATCTTGTCGGGGTCGGTCTCGTTGACGGAATATCCCTTGGCCAACTGCCCCGCAGCCAGAAGCCAGCGGTCGGTGGCGAGCATCGTGGTCTTGCCCTTGAGGTCGTCCGAGGGTTGCAGCAGCGCCATCCAGCTTTCCGGCTCGTCCACGAGGTCCGAGCGATAGCAGAGGCCCGTCGTGCCCCAGGCGTAGGGCACCGAGAACTGGTTGCCGGGATCGTGTTCGAGCCGGGTGGCCTCCTCGTAGAGGTTCTCGAGATTGGGAAGTTTCGAGTGATCGAGCTCCTCGGCGAGGCCGAGATTGTGGAGCACCTCGGCGAAGGGCGAGGAGACGAACACCACGTCATAGCCCTTGCCCTTGGAGGCGATGAGCTTGCCCATGATCTCCTCGTTCGTGGCGTGCAGGACAAGTTCGGCGTCGTGGCCGGTCTCTTCGTTGAAGCTCTCGATCGCGTCGGGGGCCATGTAGCCGTCCCAGTTCGAGACCGTGAGATCGGCGGCCATCGCGGGCAGCGCCGCGAGGCCCAGCGCGAGGGTGGCCGTGGCGGTGAAACTTTGTCGGATCATGGGTCGAAACCTCCATTCGTCTGTCGGACCCGCGGGCGCCCGGGCGGGGCGCGTTCGCGAAATGATTTGGCACGGTTCTTGTTGACCGTTATGCAGTAAGTATTCTTGACTGAAAAAATACGTCAACTTGTATTCGCTGTTCTGTCCGACGCCCGCCGGGGCCCGGCCTGGGCGGCAAAGGGTGAGGGGCATGGCCGAGACCCGGCGCAACGCAAGGCAAAACCACATCGCGCTCGCGCAGCAGGTGCTGGGCGTGGTGCTCGAAGAGGGGTTGAGGCAGGGCGACCACCTGCCCGAGCAGCGCTTCTCGACCGCCTGCGGCGTGTCGCGGACACCCATCCGCGCAGCGTTCAAGCTGCTTGAAAGCAAGCAGATTCTCGAATGGCGCGAAGAGGAGGGGTATTTCCTGCGCCGGGCCGAACCCGACGACCTGGCGCGGGTCGCGAGCGCGCTCGACGCGCAGGACGGGTCGCTCGCGGCGCGCATCCTGGCGGACCGGGCCGAGCGGCGGATCGGCGACGTGCAGTCGGTGAGCGGATTGACGCGGCGGTATGGCACGTCACGTCACATGGTATTAAATGCGCTAAAAATACTGTCGCGGGACGGGATCGTCGCGCAGCTTCCGGGCCGGGCCTGGGCGTTTCAGCCGATGTTCGATTCTCCCAAGGCCATCGATGACAGCTACGCGATGCGCCTCACGCTCGAGCCGCAGGCGATCCTCGCGCCCGGCTTCGCCCTCGATCCGGCGCGGGCGAACGTGCTGCGCGGTCAGATCGACGACCTGCTGCAAAGCGGGCCGGTCGCGCTCACGGCACAGGGCTTCCTGCGCCTCGATTGCGAGTTTCACGGCGCGCTTGCCGAAAGCTGCCGCAACCGGTTCCTGCGGGGCACCCTGCTCACCCATCACCGGCTGCGCCAGGCCACCCAGAAGGACACCACGATCCCCGAGTTCCGCCTGCGCCAGGCGCTGGGCGAGCATCTCGACATTCTCGACGCGCTCGAGCGGGGCCAGTTCGAACTTGCGGCCGATCACATGGTGCTGCACCTGCGCCGGTCGCGCGCGCGCCGGACCGAGGCCGCCACGCGCGGCTTCGCCCCGATGAAGCGGGGGGCACGCCGATGAGCGGGCCGGTGATCGCGCTCTTCCCCGAGGCGAGCTTCGGTGCCGCGCTCAATTGCGTGGGCATTGCCCAGCAGTTGCGGCGCATGGGCGCGCGCCCGGTCTTCATCTGCCATCCGGGCTTCACCGGTGTCTTCGCCGAATACGGCTTCCGCGAATACCATCTGCCCGACACGGCGGGTGGCGACGGGCCGGGCGAGGCCGATGACTACTGGCAGGGCTTCATCACAACCCACCTGCCGCATTTCGACCTCGACCCGGTGGCGCAGCTTCCGACTTACGTGGCGCCCACGTGGGAGGCGATCGTCGATACGGTCGAGGCCGCCGAGGCGGGGCTGGCCGCGCTGCTCGAGCGGATCCGGCCCGACGCGATCCTGCTCGACAACGTGATCATGTTTCCCGCCATCGCGACGGCGGGCGTGCCCTGGGTGCGGGTGGTGTCCTGCGCCGAGACCGAGATACCGGACCCGAACGTGCCACCCTACCTTTCGGGCCTTCCGCCCGAGGATGCCGGGGCCCGCGCCGCGTTCGAAGCGGCATACATACGCGCGACCCGGGCCCCGCATGACCGCTATGCCGCGTTCCGGGCGCGCCACGGGCTCGCGCCCCTGCCGGAGGGCTGCTTTCTCGAGACGTCGCCGCATCTCAACCTCCTGCTCGCCCCCGGCATCGTGCGCTATCCGCGCGCGGCCCCCTTGCCGCCCGAGCGCTTCGTCTTTCTCGAGGGCTGCGTGCGCGACGAGGCACGCTTCGACCCGCCCGCCTTTCCGGCGGGCACCGAGGGTCCGCTCGTCTACATGAGCTTCGGCAGCCTCGGCGCCATCGACACGGCGCTGACGCAGGCGATGATCGAGGTTTTCGCGGGCATCGAGGCGCGCTTTCTGGTCAATGTGGGCGCCTTCATCGAGGCGTTCGACGCGGTGCCCGACAACGTCCATCTCGCCGGATGGTTTCCGCAGCCTTCGGTCGTCGCGCAATCCGCGCTCTTCATCCATCACGGCGGCAACAACAGCTTCTGCGAGGCGCTTTATCACGGGGTGCCGTCGCTGGTGATGCCCTATTGCTGGGACGGGCATGACAACGCGCAGCGGGCCGAGGCGGTGGGCGCGGGCCGTCACATGGTCCGGCGGGGCTGGGAGGCGGCAGAATTGCGCGCGGCGATCGAAGGGCTTCTGGCCGACCGGGCGATGCGCGACCGCCTTGGCGCGGCGTCGCGCGCGATGCAGGCGCGGCCCGGCGCCGAGGCCGCCGCGCGCGCCGTGCTCGAGCTTCTCGAGGGCGGAAAAAAGCCCGAGTGAAAAACCCGGATTGACATACCTGAGCAAATAAATCAGAAAAAGACTCGTCAGCCACGCCACCCCGCACGGGGCGGCCAGCCGGACGCCAGATTCAGCAGACCGCGCAAGCCCGATGCCAGCGCCGAACAGGGACACGTCGAATGAGAGCGACGCAGAGCGAGCGGACCGAGATCCTCGATGCCGTGATCGGCTGCGAGATGACGGGCCTCGGCCTCGAGACCGTGCTCGACCATCTCGACGCCCCCGAGCGACATAGGGAGCATACCGCCATGATGATCAAGCAGACCACCAATCCGCCCGTCGAGAGCTTTCCGGTCTACAAGGCCACCGACCTGACCGAGGGGCGCGACCAGGCGCGCATCCAGCTCGGCGATCAGCTCTATACCCTGCGCATCACCCGCGCGGGCAAGCTCATCCTGACGAAATGATTTCCATGCGGGGCCGGGACGCACACGCATGATCATCTGCCACTGTCAGAACATCACCGACCGCGACATCGACGCCGCCATCGACTGGATGCGTGCCTCGGACCCCGCGACACTCGTCACCGCAGGCAAGGTCTATCGCGCGCTGGGCAAGCGGGCCGATTGTGGCGGATGCATGCCGCTCTTCCTTGCCACCATGCGCAGAAACGATAACCTCGAGATACCGATGGAACTCCGCGGCCTGCGGGCCCCGGCAACACAGGGAAAGAGATATGCAGGGCGACAAGAAAGTCATTGAATACCTCAACAAGGCACTCCGCAGCGAGCTGACGGCGATCAGCCAGTACTGGGTCCACTACAAGCTTCAGGAGGACTGGGGCCTCGGCGCGATGGCCCGGAAGAGCCGCGAGGAAAGCATCGAGGAGATGAACCACGCCGACAAGCTGATCGAGCGGATCATCTTTCTCGAGGGCCACCCGAACCTGCAGAAGCTCGATCCGCTGCGCATCGGCCAGACGCCCAAGGAAACGCTCGAATGCGACCTCGCCGCCGAGATCGAGGCGCGCGCGCTCTATACCGAGGCGCGGGAATACTGCGCGAGCGTGAGCGATCACACCTCGAAGGACCTTTTCGACCAGCTTCTCTATGACGAGGAAGGACATATCGACTTCCTCGAGACGCAGCTCGACCTGCTGGAGCGCGTGGGCGAACAGAACTACGCGCATCTGAACGCCTCGAAGATGGACGACACCGAGAAGTAAGCCGCGCCCCGGATGATGCAGGGGGCGTGCCCCCTGCCGAGCCCGGCCGGGTGGATCAGGCGTGCAGGGGCGCCTTCAGCGTCTCGACCAGCGCGTCGAACCAGGGCCAGTTCTCCGCCGCCGTGTCGGTCACGATCAGGTTCTTCTTGCGCAGGTAGACCGGCGCCTCGAGCACGTGGAGCGCGCCCCGTTCCACATGCGGCGCGGCCAGCGCGCGCGGCAGGTAGGCCGAGCCGCCGCGCTCGAGCAGGAATTGCAGCGCCCACCACGAGCTGTCGAAGCTGATCCGCGCGATCCCGGCATCGTGGTAGGTCTCGGCATGCTGGCGGCGATACTCCTCGCCGTGATCGACGAAGACATATCGCGGATCGGAGTCGATGGGCGTCTCGGGCCGGTCCGAGTAGAGGACAAGCTCTTCGGGCGGGAGCGGATGCACCGTCTGGTTGCCGCGCGTGATGGCGTCGTAGGTCAGGATCACGTCCACCTGTCCCGAGGCAAGCCAGTCCTCGAGGTCGCGCCCGCTGCCCTGCTGGACCGAGACGGCCATGTCCGGATGACCCGACACCACCCCGTCGAAGAAGGCCCGTCCCGGCCCGTGCCAGAGCTCGCGGTCGCAGCCGAAGGTACAGACCGAGCTCAGCCCGGCCGGAAGCGCCGTCTCGTATTGCGCCTGCCGCCAGAGTCCCGTCATGATCCGCGCATAGCGCAGCAGCTTGGTGCCCGCGGGCGTCAGGGTGACGCCCGATTTCTGCCGGTTGACGAGCTGCTGGCCCAGCGCGTCCTCGAGCGTCTTGAGCCGCGCGGTCACGGTGGATTGCGTGACATGGAGCACCTGCGACGCCCGCACGAGGCTTCCGGTGTCGACGATGGCGATGAAGGTGCGCAGCGAGGTGATGTTCATCGGGACGGGCTCCAAATTCGAAGTTTCCGAACTTGTAAAGCGAAACATTTCATTTTCAAGAATTGATCCGCTGTGCGATTGTCCGCGCCGATGCGACGAACAGGGTATCCACAGTGACGAAAACCTACCAGATGCTGATCGACGGCGCGTGGGTCGATGCGGGCGACGGCGCGCGCTTCGACACGATGAACCCGGCCACCGGCGCGGTCTGGGCCAGCGTGCCCGAGGCCACCGCCGAGGACGTGGACCGCGCCGTGCGCGCCGCCCACCGCGCCTGCTACGAGGGGCCCTGGGCGCGGATGACGCCGACCGAGCGCGGGCGCTGCCTGCGCCGGCTGGGCGATCTGCTGGCCGATCAGTCCGAGCGCCTGGGCGAGATCGAGACGCGCGACACCGGCAAGCTCTTTGCCGAGACGCGGTGGCAGGCGAAATACATCAGCGAATTCTTCCATTTCTACGCGGGGGCCGCCGACAAGATCCAGGGCGACACCCTGCCCATCGACAAGCCCGACATGTTCGTCTTCACCAGCCGCGAGCCGCTGGGCGTGATGGCGGGCGTCGTGCCGTGGAACAGCCAGCTTTTCCTTACCGCGGTGAAGCTCGGCCCCGCGCTCGCCGCCGGCAACACGGTGGTGCTCAAGCTCTCGGAACACGCGCCCGCGGTGCTTCTCGAGTTCGGGCGGCTCTTTGCCGAGGCGGGCATTCCCGACGGGGTGGTGAACCTGCTGACCGGGCACGGCGATCCCTGCGGGCGCACGCTCACCTCGCATCCGCTCGTCGCGCGGATCTCGTTCACCGGGGGGCCGGTGGCGGCGCGGCACGTGCTGATGAATTCGGCCTCGAATTTTGCCCAGGTGAGCCTCGAGCTGGGTGGCAAGTCGCCTTTCATCGTCTTCGACGACGCCGATCTCGAAAGCGCGGTCAACGGCGCGGTGGCGGGCATCTTCGGGGCTTCGGGACAGTCCTGCGTCGCGGGCTCGCGGCTTGTCGTGCACGAGGATGTGGCCGACGCGTTCCTCGAGCGCATGGCCGGCATCGCGCGCGAGGTGCGGCTGGGCGACCCGATGGACGAGGCGACGCAGATGGGACCGCTCTGCACGCCGGGCCAGGTCGAGACGATCGAGGCCAACATCGCCCGCGCCACCGAGGAGGGCGCGACCGTCCTTTGCGGCGGCAAGCGCGCCGCGGGGCAGGGGAGCGACCTTTATTTCGAACCGACGATCGTGGACTGTCCGCGCCCCGACCTCGCCATCGTGGATACTGAGCTTTTCGGCCCGGTGTTGAGCGTGCTGCGCTTTCGCACCGAGGCCGAAGCGCTCACCCTCGCCAACGGGTCCGAGCACGGGCTGGCCGCGGGCATCTTCACCCGCGACGGCGCGCGCGCGCTTCGCATGTCGCGCGGCGTGCGGGCAGGGATCGTCTGGGTCAACACCTACCGCGCGGTCTCGCCCATCGCCGAGTTCGGCGGCGTGAAGGCGTCGGGGCATGGCCGCGAGAGCGGGTTCCAGGCCGTCTATGACTACACCCGCCCCAAGACCGTGTGGATGAACACCTCGGACACGCCGATGTCCAACCCCTTCCAGATGAGATGACGAAAGGAGACGCGCGATGAAATTCCACCTTGCCATCAACCTCGAGCGGATGAGCCCCGAGACCGACATGAAGGCGGTGCGCGATCACACGCTCGAGATGGTGAAGATGGCCGACGAGGCCGGGTTCGAGATCGCCTGGGCGGCCGAACACCACGCCATCGAGATGACCATCGCGCCGAATCCGTTCCAGATGCTGACGTGGTGGGGCGAACACACGTCCAGCATCCGCCTTGGCGTGGGCGTGGTGAACGCCGCCTACTGGCACCCGATCAACCTTGCCGGCGAGGCCGCGCTGCTCGACCTGCTGAGCGACGGCCGGCTCGAGTTCGGCATCGGCTCGGGTGCCTACCAGCGCGAGTTCGACCGCATGAAGCCGGGCCTCGATCAGCGCGATTCGTGGCGCTACATGCAGGAGATGCTACCGGTGGTGCAGAAGCTCTGGGAGGGCGATTACGCCCATGACGGAGAGTTCTGGCAGTTCCCCACCGCCACGTCCTGCCCCAAGCCCGTGCAGGAGCGCGTGCCGGTCTGGGTCGCCGCGCGCGCGCCCATCACCTTCGACTACGCGGTCGAGCACGGCTGCAACATCATGAGCTGGCCGCTCACCATGCCCATGGCCGAGGCCGAGACCTATCGCCAGCGGCTCGACGACGCGGTCGCCAAGCACGGCAAGGGCTTTGACGGGACCTGGGCGCTCATGCGGCACAGCGCGGTCTACGAGACCAGCGAGGACCGCGAGGAGGCGCTGCGCAGCATCCGTCACGTTCTCGCGCAGTTCGGCAACCTGATGATGAAGAAGGGCGAGGTCGTGAACGGCTTCCCCGAGGAAGTCCCCCTCGAGGAGCTTGACGGAAATGCCCGTGTCGATCCGGCGATGCTCGAGGAAAACCTCCTTTTCGGCGATCCCGAGACGGTCACCGAGAAGCTGCGCGCCTACGAGGCGCTGGGCGTGGACGCGTTCATCTACTACGCCTCGATGGGCATGGACATGGAGCAACAGAAACGCTCGCTGCGGCTTTTCATCGACAAGGTGATGCCCGCCTTCGCCGACGCGAAGGAGATGGCCCATGCCGGTTGAGATCCGCCGCACGCTGACCCTCGTGCAGACCACGCACAAGGAAGGCTGGAAGGAGGTGGCGGAGCCCACCACGCTCGTCGCTGCCATGGCGATCATCCGCAACCCGTGGTTCGGGCGCGGCCACGTGGAGGACCTGGGCCCCGAGATCCGCGAACACGGCCCCGTGCTGGGCCAGATGCTGACCGACATGATCCTCACCGTCACGGGCGACCGGCTCGAGGGATACGGCAAGGCGTCCGTCACCGGCATCGGCGGCGAGAACGAGCACGGGCAGGGCCTGACCCATTCGCTCTGGTTCGGCAACCGCTATCGCGAGGCGGTGGGCGCGAAATCCTACCTCGTCTTCTCGAACACGCGCGGCGGACCGGGCACCGCGCTCGTCATCCCGCTCATGCACAAGGACGATGGCGGGAAACGCTCGCATTACCAGACGATCCACACGGTCATTCCCGACGCCCCCGCCGATGACGAGATCGTCGTGGCACTGGGCGCGTCGATCGGCGGACATCCCAATCATCGCATCGGCGACCGCTATGCCGACCTGCGCGAGATGGGCCATGACGTCGACAACCCCGCGGGTGTCTAGGCCGGAGACCTCGCGAAACGCACGCTGAAGGAGGGGTTCGGATGGGCGCTCAACCTGACGTGACGGTGGCCACCGCCCATGATCTCGCCGGGCCCGAGGGCGCACCGGCGGTGGTCCTGATCCACGGGCTCGGGCTGTCGCGCGCGGTCACATGGGACCGGATCGCGCCGCAGCTCGCGCGCGATTACCGCGTCCTGAGCTATGACCTGCCGGGCCACGGCGAGAGCGCGCCGCCCGAAGGCGCGCTCGACCTGGCGGCGCTCGGCGCGCAGGTCACGGCGCTGATGGACGCGGCGGGCATCGCGCGCGCGGCGCTGGTGGGCTTCTCGCTGGGCGGGATGATCAACCGGCGCGTGGCGATGGACCACCCGGACCGCGTCTCGGGCCTCGCGATCCTCAACTCGCCGCACGAACGGGGCGAGGCACTTCAGCGCAAGGTCGAGGCGCAGGCCCGCGCGAGCGCCGAGGGCGGCCCCGCCGCCACGCTCGACGCGGCGCTCGCAAGGTGGTTCACCGAGGATTTCCGCGACGCCGAACCCGAGCGCGTCGCCCGCGTGCGCGAGGCGGTGCTGGCCTGTGATCCCCAGGGCTACGCCGCCGCCCGCCGCGTGCTGGCGGAAGGTGTGACCGAACTGATCCGCCCGGTTCCGCGGCTGCGCCATCCCGCGCTCGTCATGACCTGCGAGGACGATATCGGCTCGACCCCGGCGATGAGCTGGGCCATCGCGGGCGAGATGGACGAGGCCGACGTGGTGATCCTGCCGGGGCTGCGGCACCTGGGTCTTGTCGAGCGGCCCGACCTCTTCCTTGCGCCCCTGCGCGGGTTCCTGTCGCGCCTCGCCTGATCCTTCCCCTTGCCCGACCGGGCGTCTCCGTGCCACGCTCCCGCCGACCTGGGAAGGAGACGGATCATGCAATCGGAACGCGTGGATACCATCGTGGTGGATGCCAAGATCGCCACCATGCGGCGCGAGGGCGAGTTCGCCGAGGCGATGGCCCTCTCGCGCGGGCGGATCGTGGCGACCGGCGCCACCGCCGACATCCGCGCCTTCGCGCCCGACGCGGACGTGATCGCCTGTGGCGGGCGCACGGTCATCCCGGGGCTGATCGACAGCCATTGTCACCCCGACATGCACGGCGCGCGGCTGGGCCGCTGGATCGACCTGGGCGAGCTGCGTCCCGACCGCGAGGGCCTGCTGAGCCTCATCCGCCGCGACCTGCGCGGCAAGCCGGCGCGCGAATGGTTCGTGGGCTTCGGCTTCGACGACACGCGGATGGGCGGCTATCCGACGCTTGCGGAACTCGATGCCGCGGCGGGCGACAACCCGGTCTTCATCTATCGCCGCGACGCGCATCTGGGCCTCGTCAACAGCGCGGCGATGGCGGCGGTGGGCTATACCGACGACAGCCCCGACCCGCCCTTCGGCAAGCTCGACCGCGATCCCGCGACGGGCCGCCTCACCGGGCTTCTGCGCGAGACGGCGGCGCACGAGGTCGTGAACCACATCCAGGACGGCTATACTCCCGAACAATTCGCGAGCGGCCTCATACAGGTCTTCGACCGGTTCGCGGGGTTCGGCATCACCTCGGTGCACAACTCTCTCGCCTCGACCAACGGGATCAAGGCCTACCAGATGATGCGCGAGGCGGGCGACCTGCGCCTGCGCGTCGGGCTTCTCGCCTCGGGGCGGGAGGACGAGCTCATCCGCTCCATCATCCGCGCGGGCTGGCGCACGGGCATGGGCGACGAGTGGATCCGCCTCACCGGGGTCGAATGGTGCCCCGATTGCTCCACCTCGGGGCGCACGGCGGCCTATTACACGCCCTATGTCGGCCAGCGCGTGCTGGGTGAGCCCGAGAACAATTGCGGGATGCTTCTTTATGAACAGGGCGATTTCAACGAGCGGGTGACGCAGGCGCATGGCGCGGGGCTGCTGGTGGGTGCGGACGGGGTGGGCGACCGGGGCATCGACTTCGTCCTCGACGGGTTCCAGGCCGCGCTCGACGCGCATCCGCGCGACGATCACCGGATGCGGGTCGAGCATTGCTGCAACGTGACGCCTCCGATCCTCGACCGGCTGAAGCGGATGGGGGTGATCTGTTCGTCGGCCACCGGCTTTGCCTATGATCTGGGCGACGCCTACATCGCCAACCGGGGCGCCGAGGCGATGCGCCACATGTGGCCGCACCGCGACATGATAGACGCGGGCGTGATCGCGCCGGGCCATTCCGACGCGCCGGTCTGCCACCCGAACCCGATGCGCGGCATCCATTCGATGGTCAATCGCGTCACGTCGTCGGGGGCATCGCTCGACGCGAGCCAGGCGGTCAGCGTGCACGAAGCGCTCGAAGCCTACACCACGCTCGGCGCCTTCGCGGGGCGCGAGGAGCATCTCAAGGGACGGCTCGTGCCGGGGATGCTGGGCGATTTCGCGATCCTCGACACCGACATCTTCACCTGTCCGCCCGAGCGGATCCACGAGATCGGGGTGGTCGCGACATACGTGGCGGGAGAGGCCGTGTTCGGGGGGATCTAGGCCGCGACGGCAGAGGTCTGTATAGCGAGGCCGCGAAAGACGTGACGGGAGACGAGATGTCGACGCCGGACATGCCGCTGGCAGAACTTCTGCGCCATCTGGGCGAAATGGCGCAAGCCGCGCTGCCGCTCTGGGACGCGGTGCCGGAGGGGGCGACTGCACGACTGTTCAACGTGGCCGAGAATGCCACCTATCTCGTCGAAGGCGCCGGCGGCTTCCGGGCCGTCCTGCGCATCCATCGCGAGAACTACCACAGCCGCCGCGCCATCGAATGCGAGCTGGCCTGGCTCGAGGCGCTCGGCGCGTCGGGGGTGGTCACGACTCCGGGCTTTTATCCGGGCCGCAACGGAGACCCGATCCAGACGGGCCGCGCCGAGGGGCTCGATGCGCCACGCCACATGGTGCTGTTTCATTTCGTGGAGGGCACCGCGCCGGACGAGAGGGGCGACCTGACGCCGGGATTCGAGGAACTCGGCGCCATCGCGGCGCGCTGTCACGCGCATGTCCTGCACTGGGAGAAACCCGCCCGGTTCGAGCGTCTCACCTGGGACGCCGAGGCGGTGTTCGGCCCCCGCGCCACCTGGGGCGACTGGCGCGACGCGCCGGAAGTGACCGGGGAGATCCGCGAGGTGCTGGAGCGCGTCGAGCAGAGGGTGCGCGCGCGGCTCGACGCCTTCGGCCGGCCGCCCGACCGCTTCAACCTCATCCATGCCGACATGCGCCTCGCCAACCTCTTGGTGGACGAGGGCGGCACGCGCCTCATCGACTTCGACGATTGTGGCTGGGGCTGGTTCCTCTACGATTTCGCGGCCGCCATCAGCTTCATCGAGGACGACCCCCGCATCCCGGCGATCAAGGCCGCATGGGTCCGGGGCTACCGCTCGGTCCGCGACCTCTCGCCCGGGGAAGAGGCCGAGATCGACACGTTCGTCATGCTGCGTCGCATGGCGCTTCTGGCGTGGATCGGCAGCCACATCGAGGCCCCCGAGCCGCGAAAGCTCGCCCCCGGTTTCGCCGCCACCACCGCGCGGCTGGGCCGGGCCTGGCTCGACCGGCTGGGAGAAGAGGCGCAAGGGCCAAGCGAAACGCGCCCTTCGCGACCGCTCCGCGCGTCCGGTGAGCGGCATCGCTGAGCGGCATCGCGCCGTGCCCGGAGATTCTGCGCCACGCCGCTGGAACATGCGCGCGCGGTGGCCGTTGGCCTTGCAACTGTCACCGACACGCAAAGGAGGAACGACATGAAGACGCTCACCACAACCGCACTCGCCGCAATCATGGCCACCGGCATCGCGGGGGTCGCCACCGCGCAATCCGCGACCGACCTCGTGGAATTCGACAAGGTCGTCATCGAACCTTTCGGCACCACGGTCGAGAAGATCGAGGACACAGACATCTATACCACCGGCGGCGACAAGATCGGCGAGATCGAGGACGTGCTCTTCACCCGCGACGGCAAGGCGATGGCCGTTTCCGCCGAAGTGGGCGGCTTCCTCGGCATCGGCGAGAAGGAAGTGGTCATCAATCTCGACCAGATCTCGCGCGAGAATGACCGCATGATCGTGGACATGACCGAGGACGAGATGAAGGCACTTCCCGAGTGGAAGGACTGACCGTTCCAGGTCATGACCCTGTCGAAGCGCCAGCCCTTGCGGGCTGGCGTTTTCGCGCGGGGCCCCGGCCATCGGCCGTGGTGCGGGCTTGCTCTTGCTTGCGATACATGGTCAACGTGACGCCCAGACCCGTCCGTTCACGCCGACGGCGCCGCCGCCGCACGCATCGTTTCCGATCCGCGCGGGCCCGCTTCGCGTCGTCCCCATGCGAGGATCGCAATGTCCCGACTCGCCCGTCTGCTCTCGTTCCTCCTCGTGGCCCTCGTGCCGCTTGCCCCCCACGCGCAGGAAGGTGCGCCGCCGCCTCCCGCCGTCACCGTCATCGCCGTCGAGCCGCAGAACGTCACGCTCACCACCACGCTGCCCGGCCGTGTCGCGGCTTCGGCCGAGGCCGAGGTGCGCCCGCAGGTGAACGGAATCGTCATCGAGCGCCTTTACGAGGAGGGCGGCGAGGTCGAGACCGGCGACGCGCTCTACCGGATCGATCCGGCGAGCTACGAGGCCACCGTCGAGCAGGCCCGCGCCCGCGTCTCGCAGGCCGAGGCGCAGGCGGGTGCCACCGCGCGCGAGGCGGCGCGGCTGCAGGAATTGCAGGCCGGCAACATCGTGAGCGAACGCGCCCTCGACGACGCGATCGCCGCGCGTGACGAGGCGGCGGCGGGGCTCCAGCTCGCGCGTGCGCAGCTCAACGCCGCCGAGATCGAACTGTCGCACACGACGATCCGCGCGCGCCTTTCGGGCCGCATCGGCCTTTCGCAGACGAGCCAGGGCGCGCTCGTCACCGCGAGCCAGGCGCAGCCGCTTGCGGTGATCCGGCGGATCGATCCGGTCTACGTGGATGTCACGCAATCGGCGGCCGAGCTTCTGCGCTGGCGGCGGGGCGAGACGCAGCAGGCGCTTGCGGGCGCGGACGGGACGGTGCGGCTCACGCTGGCCGACGGGACCGACTATGCCCATACCGGGCGGCTCAACGCGGCCGAGCCCAAGGTGGACCCGCAAACCGGCGTGGTGACGCTTCGGATGCAGTTCGCCAACCCCGATCTTCTCTTGCTGCCGGGAATGTACGTGCAGGTCGAGATGCCGGTGGAAAAGGCCGAGGATGTCATCCTCGTCCCGCAGGAGGCGGTGCAGCGCGACCGGCGGGGGCGGCCCATCGTCTGGGTCGTGACCGACGCCGACACGGTCGAGGAGCGCGCCATAGAGATCATCCAGGATCGCGACAGCGACTGGGTGCTCGAGGCCGGGCTCGAACCGGGCGAACGCATCATGGTCGCCGGGTTCCAGAAGACCGCGCCGGGCGGAACCGTGACCCCCGAGCCGCGCGCCGAAGCCCATGGCGACGGTGCGGCGCCTGAGGCGGGCGGCGCTGCCGATGCCGACGCCGAGCCCGGGGGCGACGCGGAGGCGCAGTCCGCGCCCGAGACCGCAGAGCAATGATCCCCGCGCGAGGACCGGCCTGACATGCCCCGTTTCTTCATCGACCGCCCCGTCTTTGCCTGGGTCATCTCGATCCTCATCATGGGCGTGGGCCTTCTCGCGATCCGGCTCCTGCCGGTGGCGCAGTATCCGCAGATCGCGCCGCCCTCGGTATCGGTCGCCGCCACCTATCCGGGCGCGTCGGCCAGCACGGTCGCCAACACCGTGACGCAGGTGATCGAGCAGCAGATGACAGGGCTCGACGGCCTGCGGTATTTCTCCTCGAACTCCACCGCCGCGGGCCGCGCCGAGATCACGCTCACCTTCGAGACGGGGACCGACATCGACATCGCCCAGGTGCAGGTCCAGAACAAGCTGAGCCGGGCGACGCCGCTCCTGCCGGAACCCGTTCAGCGGCAGGGCATCACCGTCGAGAAATCCTCGGCGGGCTTCTTGATGGTCGTGGGCCTCATCTCGACCGATGGCGCGCTCGAACAGGTCGATCTCGCCGACTACATGGTCTCGAACCTCGTGGACGAGCTGAGTCGGATCGAGGGCGTCGGGTCGGTCAACGTCTTCGGCGGGCAATACGCCATGCGGATCTGGCTCGATCCGTCGAAGCTCGCCGCGTTCGAGCTGACCCCGTCGGACGTGGTGGCTGCCGTCTCGGCGCAGAACGCCCAGATCTCGGCCGGCGCCTTCGGGGATCGCCCCGCCGTCGCGGGCCAGCAGCTCAACGCCACGATCACCGCGCAATCGCTGCTGAGCCGGCCCGAGGATTTCCGCCAGATCGTCCTGCGCTCCGAGACCGATGGCGGCCTCGTGCTGCTCGACGACGTGGCGCGGGTCGAGATCGGCGCCGAAAGCTATGCCACCATCGCGCGGTTCAACGGCGATCCGGCGGCCGGCATGGCGATCAGCCTCGCCTCGGGCGCCAACGCGCTCGACACCGCCGAGGCGGTGAAGGAGCGGCTCGAGGAATTCGCGGCCTTCTTTCCCGAGGGTGTCGATTACGTGATCCCCTACGACACCACGCCCTTCGTCGAGATCTCGATCAAGGAAGTGGTCAAGACCCTCTTCGAGGCCATCGGTCTCGTCTTCCTGGTGATGTTCCTCTTCCTCCAGAACCTCCGCGCGACGCTCATTCCGACGCTTGCCGTGCCGGTCGTCCTTCTGGGCACGTTTGGCGTGCTGGCGGCGGCGGGGTTCACGATCAACACGCTGACGATGCTGGCCATGGTGCTCGCCATCGGGCTTCTGGTGGATGACGCGATCGTCGTGGTCGAGAATGTCGAGCGCATCATGGAAGAGGAGGGCCTTTCGCCGCGCGAGGCGACGCACAAGTCGATGGGCCAGATCACCGGCGCGCTCATCGGGATCGCGCTCGTCCTTTCGGCGGTCTTCGTGCCGATGGCCTTCTTCCCCGGCTCGACCGGCGTGATCTACCAGCAATTCGCGATCACCATCGTCTCGGCCATGGCGCTTTCGGTCGTGGTCGCGCTCACCCTGACACCCGCGCTCTGCGCGTCGTTGCTCAAGGCCAAGGATGTCGAGGCGCATGGCCGCAAGGGCGGGCCCTTCGGCTGGTTCAACCGCGGGTTCGCGGCGCTCACCAGCGGCTATACCGGCACCGTGCGCTGGAGCGTGCGGCGGCCCTTCCGGGTGGGCGTCGTCTATCTCGTGCTGGTGGGCGTCATGGTCGCGCTCTTCGCGCGCACGCCCACGGGGTTTCTGCCTGACGAGGACCAGGGCATCCTCTTCACCCTCATCCAGGCCCCCACGGGCGCCTCGGCGGAACGCACGCTCGACGTGCTCGAACAGGTCGAGGATCATTTCCTCGTGGCCGAGGAGGGGGTGGTCAAATCCATGTTCGGCGTCGTCGGGTTCAGCTTCGCGGGACGCGGCCAGAACATGGGCATCGCCTTCGTGCAGCTCGAGGACTGGAAGAAGCGCGAGGAACCGGGCCAGAGCGTTCAGGCCGTCGCCGGCCGGGCCTTCGGCGCCTTCAGCCAGATCCGCGATGCGCAGGTCTTTCCCATCGTGCCCCCCTCGGTGATCGAGCTCGGCAACGTCTCGGGCTTCGACTTCTACCTCCAGGCCCGCGGCGGGCAGAGCCACGCCGACCTTGTCGCGGCGCGCAACCGCGTGCTGGGCGCCGCCGCGCAAAGCCCGCTCATCGCCTCCGCGCGTCCCAGCGGGCTCGAGGACGCGGCGCAGTTCAATCTCGACATCGACTGGCGCAAGGCCGGCGCGATGGGCCTCACCCCCGAGGACGTGGCGCAACTGCTCCAGATCGCCTGGGCGGGCCGTTACGTCAACGACTTCATCGACCAGGGCCGCATCAAGCGCGTCTACGTCCAGGGCGAACCCGACGCCCGCGCCGTGCCGTCGGATATCGACAAATGGCGGGTGCGCAACGCCATGGGCGGCCTCGTGCCCTTCTCGAACTTCTCCGAGGCCGGGTGGGAATACGGCGCGCAGGGGCTCTACCGCTACAACGGCGTGCCCTCGATGCAGCTTCAGGGCACGCCCGCGCCAGGTGTCACCACCGGCGAGGCGATGGCCGAAATGGAGCGCATCGTGGCCGAACTCGGCAGCGGCTACGCGCTCGCCTGGACCGGCCTCTCGCTCGAGGAGCGCGAGTCGGGCAACCAGGCGCCGCTGCTCTACGCGCTGTCGCTCGCCGTGGTGTTCCTGTCGCTCGCGGCGCTCTACGAAAGCTGGTCCATCCCCTTCGCGGTCATGTTCGCCATGCCCATCGGTGTGCTGGGCGCGCTCGTCGGTGCGTGGCTCGGCGGGTTCGAGAACGGGGTGTTCTTCCAGGTGGGGATCCTCACGGTGATCGGCCTGACGGGCAAGAACGCGATCCTGATCGTGGAATTCGCCCGAGAACGATACGAGGAGGGCGAGCGCATCATCGACGCCGTGGCGATCGCGGCCGAACAGCGCTTCCGCCCGATCCTGATGACCTCGATGGCTTTCTCGCTGGGCGTGCTGCCGCTGGTCCTCAGCACCGGCGCGGGCTCGGGCGGGCGCACGGCGATCGGCTCGGGCGTGCTCGGCGGCACGATCTCGGCCACGGTGCTCGGCGTGATCTTCGTGCCGCTCTTCTTCGTCATCGTCACCCGCATCTTCCGCCGCGCGGCAGGGGGCAGGAAAACCGCGGAGACGTGAGACGGACGGCGCGATTTTTCTCGCGCCCCTAGACGGATCCGGCGATTGTAGAATCGACGGGCGCTCAAGTAACCTCGGCATCTGGTTCTCATGCTCGGACATCGACGTCACATGACCAACGACGCTTCCTCGTCCCCGGACGCCGTTGCATCGGTTCTCATCGTCGAGGACCGGCACCAGACGGCCGAGCAGTTGCGACGCGAGATCGCCGCCTCTCCGAGACTGCGGGTGGCGGGCGTTGCCCACAGCGTCGAGGACGGTCTCGAGGCGCTCCACCGGTTGCGTCCGCGTATCGTGCTGAGCGACCTCGGCCTGCCCGACGGATCGGGGCTCGAGATCGTGCGCGCCGTCGCGAAGGCCGATTGGCCCTGCGAGACCATCGTCGTCAGCGTCTTCGGAGAGGAACGCAATGTCGTCGACGCGATCTGTGCAGGCGCGCGGGGCTACATGCTCAAGTTCGAGGCGCTGGACCGCGCCGCCGAGGTGGTTCGCACCGTGCTGGCGGGCGGCAGCCCGATCAGCCCGCAGGTCGCCCGCCACCTTCTGACCATGGTCGACCGGGTGCAGCCCGAGGCGGCAGGGGGTGACGCGCCCGAACTGACCCCGCGCGAGCTCGAGATCCTGCGTCTCGTCGCGCGCGGCTACAAGCGCGAGGAGGTGGGGCAGCGGCTTTCCATCTCGATCAGCACGGTCGGCACCCACATCAACGCGATCTACCGGAAACTCGAGGCCCGCTCGAACATCGAGGCCGTGGCGATCGCGGCGCGGTTCGGGCTTCTGTGAGAGCGGGCCGCGGTCTGGCCCGCGGCACCCTTTCGGTGCTGCTGACGCTGACGCTGCTGGCGGCGCTGGTCTGGCTGGCGCCCGGCCGCGTCACGCCGCTTCCCGGTGCGACGATGATCGACCGGGCGATCCTCTGTTCCGATCCCGCACCGCAGGCGCAATGCGTCGGCGATCCGGTTCCGTTGCCCTTTTTCGGCGGTCTTTCGGGTGCCGTCGGCGACGTGGTGCGCCTGCGCGTGACCGCCGGGGCCACGGCCCAAGGGGGCGACGGGCCGCAGGCGATGTTCTTCCCCCTGTTCAGCGACGCGCTGACCGTGTTCGTGGGGCAGACGCCCGTGCTGCGCACCGCGACGGGCGCCGAAACGCCCTGGCACTGGAACCGTCCGGCCTATGTCCGCGTCCCCGAGCCGTTGCAGGCCGGGGAGGCGCCGGTCGACCTGGTGCTGCGCAGCGCGCCCTGGTTCGAGGTGTCGCTCATGCCATTTCACGCGGGGCCGGACGCGGCGCTGCGCGACGCGTATCTGTGGCGGGCCACGCTGACCCGTGACGTGGCGCGGTTCGGGTTGCTTCTGGCTTTGCTCTGCACCGTGGGGATGACCGGCCTCGCGGTGACGCGGCGGGGCGACAAGGTCTATCGCTGGGCCGCGATCGCGGGTGCCGCGGCCACGGTGTTGAGCCTGCATTACGCCTCGACGCGCCCACCTCTTCCGGCGCCGCTCTGGCAGGCGCTCTGGACCGTGTCGGTCCCGATCCTGATCGCGGCGCTGCACCGGTTCATCCGCCGCTTCCTGCGCCGCCGGCCCGACGGGTTCGAGACCGCGACCCTGGCCTTCGCCCTCGGCTCGGTGCCGGTCATGTTCGTCATGGCCCTGGCCTGGCCCCAGTGGCTGCTGGCCGCCTCCGCGCTGGTGCATGCGGTGGCCCTGGTGATCACGATCTACCTGCTGTCGATCTTCCTGCGCGACCGCCGGTTCACCACGCCGGGCCGGTTCGCGACGCTCTACGTCGCCATGAGCGTCACCGCCGCGCTCGCCCTGCACGATGCGCTCTATTTCTACCTCCGCCCGCCGCCCGTCGCGATGCAACTGGGGCAGTTCATGCCGATGGTGTTCATGTTCGTCACCGGCTGGCTGGTCCTGATGCAACTCGTGACCGCGCTCGGCCGGCAGGAGGCGCTGGCCGCGAAGCTGCGCGAGCGGGTGATCCTGCGCTCGCAGACCCTGCGCCGCACCGCCGATGCGCTGAAGGCGCGCGAACGCGAGATGCTGCTGACCGCGGAACGCCAGCGCATCATGATGGACCTGCATGACGGGGTGGGCGGGCACCTCGTGAACGCGCTGGCCGGATTGCGCCACTCCGACAATGCCGACCCCCATCTGCGCGACCTGCTGGAAGAGGCGCAGACCGACATGGGCCTGATCATCGACAGCCTCTACAATCCCGGCGACGTGGCCGGGTTGCTCGCCATGATGCGCGCGCGGCTCGAGCCGATGCTGGAGCGGCAGGGGCTGCGGTTCGACTGGCAGGTGGAAGACGAGCCGCAGATGCCCGATCCCGGCCCCTCCAGCAACATCGACCTGCTGCGCATCGTGCAGGAATTCGTGACCAACACGAGCAAGCACGCGCAGGCAAGCTGCATCACCGTGCAGACCGGACGACGGCACCTCTGCCTCACCGATGACGGGCGCGGCCTCGACATGGAGGCGCCGGCGCGTCGCGGCCACGGGCTCGCGTCGATGCGCCGCCGTGCCGCGCGTATCGGCGCCACCCTGACCTTGACGGGCGGGGAGGGGGGCACGACGCTGAGGCTCGACTGGCCGTAGCGCAGCCTGCGGGCCGGACGTGGCATCGCGGGGTTCCGCGCCGCCACCGAACCGGTCATTGACCGAGGTTAATGAGCCGCCTTCCCGCCCGGTAGAAGATGGCCACGGAGCCGTCCGTCGAAACCCGCGATACCGTCTCGGCGCGCGCGCCCCTTGCGAAAGGAAGCTGACCGATGTCCTTCGATCCCACGCCCCGTTCCGACCATGACCTGGCCCCGGAAACGCGCTTTCCGACGACCTGCACGATCCCGTTCCTCCTGCTGATCCCCATCGCGGCGGCCTACCTGCCCGGTGGCTCCGCGATCGACGCGGCGCTCCTCGGTGTCTTCGGCGTGCTGCTGGTCGGTCTCTCGCCGCGGTTGAAGGGCGCGATATCCGCGGCACGTTATGCCTGACGCCTCCGATCCCGGGCCCATGGGCCATATCGTCGCGGTGCGCGGCGGGATCGTCGATGTCCTCTTCCCCGCGGACGGCCCCGAGATCGACGACCTGCTCCATGCCGGTGACGTGGCCTTGCAGGTCATGAGCTTCGTCGAGGGCGGCGCCGCGCGCTGCATCGCGCTGGGCGCGGTGCAGGGGCTCGGCCTCGGCACGCCCGTGCGCGCCACTGGCGGCCCGGTGCGCGTGCCGGTGGGCGAGGCGGTTCTGGGCCGGATGCTGGATGTTTTCGGCGCGCCCATCGACGGGCTGCCCGCGCCCGAAGGGGCGGACAGCCGCTCGATCCACGGCGCGCCGCCGCGCCTCGCGGACCGGACCTTGCGCGCCGAGGTGCTCGAGACCGGCATCAAGGCCATCGACCTTCTCGCCCCCATCGAGCGCGGCGGCAAGACCGGCCTTTTCGGGGGCGCGGGCGTCGGCAAGACGGTGCTGCTCAGCGAACTCATCCACAACACGGTCGAGCATCACCACGGCGTGAGCCTCTTTTGCGGCATCGGCGAGCGGTCGCGCGAGGCCGAAGAGCTGTGGCGCGAGATGGGCGAGGCGGGCGTGCGCGACAAGATGGTGATGCTCTTCGGCCAGATGAACGCGGCCCCCGGCGTGCGCTTCCTGGTGGGCAAGGCGGCGCTGACGATTGCCGAATGGTTCCGCGACGATCGCGGTCAGGACGTGCTGCTGCTGATCGACAACATCTTCCGCTACGTGCAGGCGGGCTCGGAAGTGTCGGGCCTCATGGGCCGGATGCCCAGCCGGGTGGGCTATCAGCCGACGCTGGCGACCGAACTGGCGGAATTGCAGGAACGCATCGCCTCGACCCGCAAGGGCGCGATCACGTCCATTCAGGCGGTCTACGTGCCGGCGGACGATTTCACCGATCCGGCGGCGGCGCATATCTTCTCGCACCTCTCGGCCTCGGTCGTCCTGTCGCGCAAACGCGCGAGCGAGGGGCTTTACCCGGCGGTCGATCCGCTGGCCTCGGCCTCGGTGATGCTGACGCCCGGCGTGGTGGGCCAGCGCCATTACGACATCGCCCGAGCGGTGCGCCGCACGCTGGCCGAATACGAGGATCTGCGCGACATCATCGCGATGCTCGGTATCGAGGAACTGTCGGCGCACGACCGCGCCATCGTGGCGCGCGCCCGGCGGCTCGAACGGTTCCTGACCCAGCCCTTCACCACCGTCGCCGGCGCGACCGGCGCGGGCGGCAAGCTGGTGCCGATGGAGGTCACGCTCGACGGCTGCGAGGCGATCCTGAACCAGGAGAGCTTCGATCGTCCCGAAAGCGATTACTACATGATCGGCGCGCTGAGCGAGCTGGAGGACGCGGCATGAGCATGGCCGATGAGATGCAGGTCAGGATCCGGCTGCCCGGCACGGCGCTGTTCGATGGCCCCGCCACGCGGCTGAGCGGTGTCGCGGCGGATGGCGGCTTCGGCATCCTGCCCAATCACGTCGATTTCGTGACCGCGCTGGTGCCCTCGGTCCTGCTGGTGACGCAGGGGGACGGGCGCGAGCGGATCTTCGGCATCGACGATGGCACGCTGGTCAAGAAGGGCCATGAGGTCGACATCGCCGTGCAGCGCGGGGTCGAGGCGCCGGACATGGCGTCGCTCGACGCGGTGGTGGGCGACTTCTTCGACACGATGGAGGACGAAGAGCGCGCCGCGCGCGCCGCCCTGTCGCGTCTCGAGGCGGACATGGTGCGCCGCTTCGCGGGGCTGAGGACGCAGCCATGAGCGACGATCGCAAGACCGCGGACCGCATCGCGCGCAGCGCCGCGCGCAAGCAGAAGGCGCGCGACAATCCCGGCCCCAGCCCGCTGCGCGGCATCGGGGTCTTCGGCGTCATCGGCTGGTCGGTCGCGGTGCCCACGGTGGCGGGCGCGTTCCTCGGGCTGTGGCTGGACGCCGCCTACCCGCAGGAGTTCCGCTGGACCATCGCGCTCATCCTCGGCGGCGTGGTGCTCGGCGCGGCGCTGGCCTGGGCATGGATCGAGAAGGAGAAGGGCGAATGATCGAAAGCATGAACTGGACCCTCCTTGCCATCGGCGCGCTGGCCGGGTCGGCCTCGGGCGCGCTCTACTTCGCAGGGCTGGCCTGGGGGATGCGCCTGGCGCTTCGGCGCGCGCGCCCCGCGGCCGTGCTGATGACGAGCGCGGCCATCCGTATCGCGCTTCTGCTGGCCGCGGGCTGGGCGATCGCGCAACTGGGCGCCGCGGCGATCGTCGGGTTCGCGCTGGCCTTCGTGGTCCTGCGCTTCCTGCTGGTAAGCGCGGTGCGGACCGCCCCGGCGGAGAGGATCGGGTCATGAAACTGACGCCTGACGACACGATCCTCTTCACCATCGCGGGTGTCGGCATCAACGCGACCATCGTCTTTACCTGGGCGGTGATGGCCCTGCTGACCGGCGCCTCGATCCTCGTCACCCGCAACCTGCGCCCCGACGTGCCGCCGAACCGCTGGCGCACGGTGCTGGAGGCCATCGTGCTGACCATCCAGGGCCAGATCGACGAGATCAGCGCGCGGCCCGACCGGAGGCTGCTCTATTTCTCGGGCACGCTCTTTCTCTTCATCATCGTGTCGAACATGCTGGCCATCGTGCCCGGCTGGCAGGCGCCCACGGCGTCGCTCTCGACCACGGCGGGGCTGGCGCTCGCGGTGCTGGTGGCGGTGCCGCTCTTCGGGATCGGCAGTCGCGGGCTCGGGGGGTATCTGCGCAGCTATATCGAGCCCAACATCATCATGCTGCCCTTCAATATCATCGGCGAGGTGTCGCGCGGCATCAGCCTCGCGATCCGCCTTTACGGCAACGTCATGAGCGGCGCGGTGATCGCCGCGATCCTCCTGGGCGTCGCGCCGTTCTTCTTTCCGGTGGTGATGGACATGCTGGGCCTGCTGACCGGCGTCATCCAGGCCTACATCTTCGCCATCCTTGCCACCGTCTACATCTCGTCCGCCACGGCGGATCCCGAGACCCTGAATGCAAAGGAGCAGACATGACCGATCTTTCCATCATCGCCGCCGTCTCGATCATCACCGCGGGGCTGACCGTCGCCATCGGCGCCATCGGTCCCGCGCTGGGCGAGGGACGGGCGGCCGCCTCGGCGCTGAGCGCCATCGCGCAGCAGCCCGACGCGGGCAGCACCCTCTCGCGCACCCTCTTCGTCAGCCTCGCGATGATCGAGTCGACCGCGATCTACTGTTTCGTCGTGGCGATGATCCTGCTCTTCGCCAACCCGTTCTGGAACGCGGCGCTCGAGGCGGCGGCGCCGGGAACGGGCGGCTAGGCCATGTCCATCGACTGGATCACCGTCGCGGCGCAGATCGTCAACTTCCTGGTGCTGGTCTGGCTGCTCAAGCGGTTTCTCTATAGCCCGATCCTCGACGGCATCGACGCGCGCGAGCGCCAGATCACCGAGCGCATGGCGGAGGCGGGGCGCATCCGCGCCGAGGCCGAGGCGGCGCAGGCCGAGCACCGCGCCGAGATCGCGCGGCTGAAGGCGGGCCGCGAAGGCGTGCTGGAGGAGGTGCGCGCCGAGGCCGAGGCCGAGCGTGACGCGCTCCTGGCCGCCACCCGCGCGCGGCTGGAGCGCGAGCAGGCCGCGCTCGAGCAGGCCCGCGCCGACGAAGCGCGCCGTTTCGCCGCCGATCTGGAACTGCGCGGCGTCTCGGCGCTGCTTGCCCTTCTGCGCAAGGCGCTGCGCGATCTCTCGGGCGAGACGCTCGAGCAGCGCATCGTCGCGCGCGCCGCCGAGCGCCTGCGGGACATGGCCGGAGACCTGGCCGACGCCGCGGGCGACAGCCCCGAGGCGGTCATCACCACGCAGGCCGCGCTGCCGGACGATCTGCAACGCGATCTGACCCGCCGGATCACGCAGGCGATGCCCGGGACGAGCGTCGTCTTCCGCACCGATCCCGACCAGTCGCCGGGCCTCAACCTGCGCGTGGGCGGCGCGCAACTGGGATGGACGGCCGACAGCTATGTCAACGGTCTGCAACGGATACTGGCGGATGCGCGACACGGAGGAGGGCGGGCCGATGCCGCATGAAGACAGCCTCCTGCAAACCCTGCTCGACGCCCCCGCGCCCGAACCGGAACTGAGCGAGATCGGGCAGGTGGCCGAACTGGGTGACGGGATCGCCATCGTCACGGGTCTCGCCCGCGCGCTGGTGAACGAGCTTCTGGACCTGGGCGGCGGACTGATGGGCGTCGTCTTCGACCTGGAAGAGGACCGCCTGGGCGTCGTTCTCCTGGGCGAGACGGGCGGCATCGTGCCGGGCGCAGATGTGCGCCGGACGGGCCGGGTGATGGCGGTGCCGGTGGGGGACGCCCTGCTCGGCCGCGTCGTCGACGCGCTGGGGCGTCCGCGCGACGGGGTGCAAGCGGTGCGGTCCGACCGCACCCGCCCGATCGAGATGGAAGCCCCCGGCATCCTCGACCGCGCGCCCGTCTCGCGGCCATTGGCCACGGGGCTCAAGGCCGTCGATGCCGCCGTGCCCGTGGGGCTGGGCCAGCGCGAGCTCATCATCGGCGACCGGCAGACCGGCAAGACCTCGATCGCCGTCGACACGATCCTGAACCAGCGGGACACGGGTGTGCTCTGCATCTACTGCGCCATCGGCCAGCGCGGCGACGCGGTGGCCAAGGTGATCGGGGCGATCCGCGACGGCGGCATGAGCGAGCGCACCATCGTCATGGCCGCCGGTGACGACGAGGCGCCGGGCCTCTCCTATGTCGCGCCCTATGCCGCCATGTCGATGGCCGAGGACCTGGCGGCGGACGGGCGCAACGTCCTGATCGTCTTCGACGACCTCACGCATCATGCCCAATCCTACCGCGAGCTGTCGCTGCTCCTGCGGCGCCCGCCGGGGCGCGAGGCGTTCCCCGGCGATATCTTCTACGTTCATGCGCGCCTTCTGGAGCGGGCGGGACAATTCGCCGAGCATGTCGGGGGCGGGTCGATCACCGCGTTGCCGGTGGTCGAGACGCAGGCCGAGAACCTCTCGGCCTATATCCCCACCAACCTGATTTCCATCACCGACGGGCAGATCTACCTCTCGCCGCGCCTCGTGCGGCGCAACCAGTTTCCGGCGGTCGATCTGGGCGTCTCGGTCAGCCGCGTGGGCGGCAAGGCACAGGCGCGCGCCTTTCGCGAGGTGGCGGGCAACCTGCGCGTGACCCTGTCGCAATTCGAGGAGCTCGAGGAATTCGCGCGCTTCGGCACACGCCTCGACGACGACACGCGCCGAAGGCTGGCGCGCGGCGCGGCCGTGCGCGCGGCCCTCCGCCAGCCCGAGCGCGATCCGATGCCCGCCGATGAACAACTGGCCGTGCTGCTGAGCGCGATGGCGGGCCTGCTGGATGACGTGGCCGAGGGCGACATCGCCGCCGCGACGGACCGGATCCGCCGCGACACGCGCGAAAACGACAGCGAGACCGCCCGGATCATCGCCTCGGGCCGCAGCCTGGGGGACGAGGACCGCGCCCGCATCGTGGATGCCGCCCGCGCCGCATTGTCGGAGGCCGCCCATGGCACAGACGCTTGAACGGCTGACCCGCCGCACCGCCACGATGAAGAGCATCCGGGGCATCGTGCGCACGATGAAGACGATGTCGGCGATCAACGCGGCCCCTTACGAACAGGCCGCCGAGGCGATCGACGCCTGGCGGGAGACGGTGCTCGACGGTCTCCACGGCTTCCTGCGCTGCAACGGCCCCATCGTGCAGGCCGCCACCGATCGGTCCGAGAGGGTGCTGATCGTGCTCGGCTCCGACCACGGCCTCTGCGGGAACTACAACGAATTGCTGGCGCGCGAGGTGGCGGCGCATCCGCACGCGGCCACGGCACGGGTCATCTGCGTCGGCGCCCAGATGGAGGACGCGCTCGGAGGCGAGGGGGTGACGCCCGCCGTCACGCTGCTGCCGCCCGCCAACGTGGACGGGCTGATCCGCCTCGCGGGCCAGCTGGTCACGCGGCTCGACACGCTGCGCGCCGAGGCGGGACCGGGCGACCTGGCCGCCACGCTGATCTACACGCAGCGCGGCGCGCATGGCCTTCAGGCGCCGGTGACACAAACGCTGTTGCCGCTGGACCCCCGGATGCTGGACGACCTGGCGCAGAGGCCCTGGGTGTCGCGCAGCCTGCCGCGCTTCTCGATGCCCGCCGCCGATCTCCTGGCCGCCCTGGTGCGCAACCTGGTCTTTGCCACGCTCTACCGCGCGGCGGCCGAGGCACTGGTGACGGAAAACGCCGCCCGCCTCGCCCGGATGCAGCAGGCCGAACAGTCGGTGGACGAGAACCTCGAGGAGCTGGAAGGCGAAACCCGGTCGGTCCGCCAAAGCGAGATCACGACCGAGCTTCTGGACGTGATCGTAGGGTTCGAGGCGCTGAAGGGCCGGGAAAAGCGTCGCAGGCGCGGCGATGCGTCGCGGCGCCGATGATGCGGGATACCGCGATGATCCTGCGGCGGATCGCGCAGGCAACCTGGAAGGCGTGATGGATATTCGGCCGCCGCTGGCATACCCTGCCCGTTCAGGGCATATCAACTCGATGGCCGTTTTCTGCCGCTCGGGCGTTGCAGGCCGGGGCGAGGAATGGAGGAAAGCGGTTCGTGGACCGGTCAGGTGACAGAATGAACCGGCGCGGGGAGGGCGCTGGCGGGGGTCCGCGACCCCCGGCTGCGACCGTGTCGGACGGGCGCCTGCTGCTGTCCGGCAGTCTCCTGATCGAGAACGTCGCCAGCTTGACGCGCAGCGCCGAGGGCGCCGAGGTCATCGACCTCTCCGACATCCACCACATGGATACCGCCGGTGCGTGGTATGTCGTCGACATGCAGCAGCGCCTGGCCGCGACCGGCGGTGAGGTGCCGATCGAGGGCGCGGACGATGCGCAGCACCACTTGCTCGAGGCGGTGCGGCGCAACATGCCCCCCGAGGAAGGCCCACAGCCCCCCCGCCGCAGCCTGGCCGACCGGCTCGAGGCGCTGGGGCGCAAGACGGCGGTCAGTGGCAAGATCGCGGTCGAGCTGACCAGCTTTCTCGGGCAGGTCATCGCCTCGCTGGGAAACACATTCCTGCATCCGCGCCGGCTGCGCCTCACGTCGCTGGTGCACCACATGCAGGAGGTCGGCTGGAACGCGATCCCCATCGTGGCGCTCATGTCGTTCCTGATCGGGGTCGTGCTGGCCTTCCAGGGCTCGGTGCAGTTGCGACAGTTCGGCGCCGAGGTCTTCGTCGTCGATCTGATCGCGATTTCCGTGCTGCGCGAATTGGGGATCCTGCTGACCGCCATCATTGTCGCGGGCCGGTCCGGGTCGGCCTACACCGCCGCCATCGGCTCGATGAAGATGCGCGAGGAGGTGGACGCGATGCGCACCCTCGGCCTCGATCCCATCGACATCCTCGTCGTGCCGCGCGTGCTGGCGCTGATCCTGATGCTGCCGGTGCTGGGCCTCATCTCGGACATATCGGGGCTGGTGGGCGGTGCGATCATGTCATGGATCGAGCTGGGCGTGTCGCCCGCCGTCTTCCAGGCGCGGCTGGTGAGCAACACGGATGTCTGGCATTTCCTGGTCGGCATGATCAAGGCGCCGTTCTTCGCGCTGATCATCGGGATCATCGGCTGCTACGAGGGGCTCAAGGTGGGGGGCGACGCGGAATCTCTGGGGCGGCTGACCTCGACCTCGGTCGTGCTGTCGATCTTCATGGTGATCGTGGCCGACGCGCTGTTTTCCGTCATCTTCGCGCTGATAGGCATCTGATGGACGCGCCAAACACGGATAACGGGGCGCCGATCATCAAGGTGCGCGGGCTGGTCAAGGCCTTCGGCGATCACGTGGTGCATGACGGCCTGGACCTCGACGTGCAGCGCGGCGAGATCATCGGCATCGTCGGCGGCTCGGGCACGGGCAAATCGGTGCTCCTGCAGCAGATCGTGGGGCTTCTGAAACCCGACGCGGGCCGCATCGAGGTCTTCGGGGAGAGCGTGCAGGGCACCTCGCCCGAGGAATACCGGGCCCTGCGCCGCCGCTGGGGCGTGATGTTCCAGGACGGCGCGCTTTTCTCGTCGCTGACCGTGCGCCAGAACGTCGAGGCGCCCATGCGCGAACAGCTCGATCTGCCGGACGACCTGCGCGAGACGCTGGCCGGGATCAAGGTGCGCATGGTCGGCTTGCAGCAGAACGCCCTGACGAAGTTCCCCTCCGAGCTGTCGGGCGGGATGCGCAAGCGTGCCGGTTTTGCCCGCGCCATCGCGCTCGACCCCGAGATCGTCTTTCTCGACGAACCGACGGCGGGGCTGGACCCGATCGGCGCGGCGGCCTTCGACACGCTCATCCGCCAGTTGCAGGCGGCCCTGGGCCTCACGGTCTTCCTGGTGACGCATGATCTGGATTCGCTCCACGCGATCTGCGACCGTATCGCCGTCCTGGCCGAGAAGAAGGTGCTGGCGGTCGGCACGATGCAGGAAATGCTGAAGGTGGATCATCCTTGGGTCCATGAATATTTTCACGGCCCCCGTGCGCGCGCCGCTCTCGGAACGGCCGGAACCGAGGAGATGCGGTAATGGAAACACGCGCGAATTTCATCCTGATCGGGGCGCTTACCCTCCTCGGGATCATCGGCAGCCTCGGCTTTGCCGTGTGGCTCTCGAGCGTGCAGCTCGACCGCCAGTATGCCTATTACGCGATCCTCTTCGACGATGTCTCGGGCCTTTCGCCCTCGGGGGACGTGGTCTTCAACGGCATCAACGTGGGCCGCGTCATTGACCTGCGCATTCACGAGCCGGACCCCTCCAAGGTCTATGTCGGCATCGAGGTGGACGCGACGACGCCCGTGCTCGAGAGCACGGTGGCCGAGCTCAATTCCTCCGGCGTGACCGGGGTGGCCTATATCTCGCTCACCACGCCGAACGCCGACGCGCCGCCCCTGACCTCGCCCGACGAGACGCCGCCCATCATCCCCTCGCGCCGCTCCACCGTGCAACAGCTGGTCGAGGACGCGCCCGACCTGATCGCCGAGGCGACCGAGCTTCTCAGGCGGTTCCAGAAGATCGCCGGCCCGGAAAACCAGGCCTACGTGGAAACCACGCTTCGCAACCTCAGCAACGCCTCGGGCGGGCTCGAGAAGGCGCTGAGCGATTTCTCCAGCATCACCGAGACCGTGTCCGAGGCGACGGCGCAGATATCGGGCTTCAGCCAACGGCTCGAGACGCTGGGCGCCGCGGCCGAGACCACGCTGGCCAATGCCGACCGCACCTTGAACGCGGCCACGGGCGCCTTCGACACCGCCAACGAGACCATCGGGAACTCCCGCGCCGCCATCGACAGCGCCGGCGCGGCCTTCGCCCAGGCCGAGACCCTGATGCGCGAGCAGGTGCCGGTCATCGTCGCGCAGATCGGCGATACCGTCGAGGCGCTGAACGCCGCGGTGGACAGCATTTCGACCCGCACCGAAAGCACGCTCGAGGGCTTCGACGAAACGGCGACGCTTCTGAACGCGCGGCTTGCCGAACTGGAGAAGACGCTCGCCGATGCCAGCACCTCGTTCGACGCGTTGACGACCGCGTCCGACAGCGTCAGCACGCTGGTGGCGGGCGATGGAACGCGCCTGGTCGCGGACGCGCGCGAGGTGCTGGCGAATGCCAACAACGCCATCGTCAAGGTCGAGGCGATCATCAACGATGACGTGCCCGCCGTCATGGGCGATATCCGCAGCGCCGTCTCGACCGCTTCGGATGCGGTCGAGAGGGCGGCGGATGACCTGACCGGCTTCTCCGACCAGCTCACGCCGCTGGCGGAGGACACGAGGAGCGCCATGAACACCGCCACCCGGCTTTTCGAGCGCGCCTCGGCCACGCTCGACGGGATCGACGGATCGCTCGTGGCGGCCAATCGCGCGCTGGGCTCGGCCGAGCGCGCCTTCGACAGCGCCGACGCGGCCATATCCACCGATCTCGCCCCCGTTCTGGCCGATATCCGCGCGGCCACGAACCGGATCGGGAGCGCGGCGGACCAGGTTTCCGACGACCTGCCGAAGATCACCTCGGACCTGCGCGCGCTCATCGCGCGGGCCGACAACGTGGTGGCGCAGGTGCAAAGCACCGTCACCGCCGCCGCCCCCGGCATACGCAACTTCACCGGCAACGGCCTGAACGAACTGGGGCGCCTCAGCGGCGAGGCCCGGACCCTGGTCCAGTCGCTCGAGAAGCTGGTGCGCCGCATCGAACGAGACCCTGCGCGATTCCTCCTGGATGACCGCGTCCCTGAATATCGGAGATGACATGATGCCCGCCCTGACCCTCACACGCCGCGCCGCGATGCTGGGCGCCGTCGCCTCGCTCGGCGGATGCAGCGCGATCAGCTCGCTCAACACCGCGGCCACGCCGCTCGACACCTATGACCTGACGCCGCCGCAGGGATCGGCCTCGCGCGGTGGATCGGGCCGCACCCTCCTGGTGCCCTTGCCCAATGCGCCCGCCGCCATCGCCACCGACCGCATCATGGTCAAGCCCGACCCGGTGGCCATCACCTATCTCCCCGAGGCCCGCTGGGCCGACACCCTGCCCGCGGTCATGCAGTCGCTCCTCGTCCGCTCGATCGCCGGGACGGGGCGGATGGGCTATGTCGGCCCCAGCGAAGGCGGACCCGTGCCCGATCTCGCCCTGCTGACCCGTATCGACGATTTCCAGGTCGAGATCCTGGGCGAGGCGGTGATGGCCGACGTCGATATCAGCCTCACCCTGCTGCGCGACCGCGATCAACGGGTCATCAAGACCCGCGACTTCAAGAACCGGATCGCCGCCGCAAGCGACGAGCCGGCCGACATCGTCGCGGCCTTCCAGTCCATCCTCGACACCCTGCTGCCCGCGATGGCCGCCTGGGCAGCATCCTGACCGGGCCCGCGACGCGCGAGAACTGGAAGGGTTGGGGGTGCGGTGGCGGAGGGAAGGCGATACGCAAAAACTCCGCTCAGCGGGCAGGTTCAAATTCCGACCACCTGCCACGTTTCTCTGGGAATAGCGTCCGATACGATTACTTTCTCTCGCTCTCGCCGGGTGCGTTGACGGCTCTGCGCTGGCCGCGGAGCCTTTGCGCAGGGCGCCTCGAGACACTGACTTGCCTCTCTTTTTCTTTCACGCCTTCGTCCTTCTGCAACCGCTGTGCGTTGCGAAGAAGGAGACGATGATGAAACCAACTTGTTTGAACCAGAAAGAACTCGCGGAACGCTGGACCATTTCGCACCGCACCCTGGAGCGGTGGCGGTGGGCCGGCGAAGGACCCGTCTACATGAAGATCGGAGGGCGCGTCGTCTACCGCATCGCCGATATCGAGGCCTTCGAACGCGACGTAATGAATGCCACGTCTGATCAGAACGTCCCGGCCAACTGACGCTGACCTCGTCCTCCACATCCGTGGTGTTACTCCAAAGCTCTGATTTGCGTGGCATTCCGATTGCGCCACATCCCCAGATCGGCTAGCCTCGCCTTAGGCCCAGAAAATGGGCGCGCATAGTTAGGGTGCGCACTGCCCGATCCGGGGAGCGTAATGGAAAACGACAGGTCGGAACTTCGCTGGGGCGTCGAGCAACGCCTTGAATTCATAGAGTTCCGCCTGTTCTGGGAGGGACATGTGAACCGCAGAGATCTGATGGACCAGTTCGGGGTATCGGTGAACCAGGCGTCCACCGACCTGAATCGCTACATCGGCTTCGCGCCGGACAACATGGTCTACGACAAGAGCGCGCGGACGTATGTCCGCGGCTCGGACTTCAAGGCGCAGTTCCTTCAGCCCGATGCGAGCCGCTACCTCGCGCAGCTACGCTCACTCTCTGACGGGATCCTCGACCGGGAGGACTCCTGGATAGCCAATCTCCCGCCCTACGCGTCCGCCCCGACGCCGGTACGTGGAGTTAACCCGGAGACGCTCCGCTCGGTCGTTGGCGCCATACGGCGGTCAGAGGCGGTCGAGGCGAAGTACCAATCACTGTCCAGCCCGGAGCCGCGCTGGCGCTGGATCGCGCCCCACGCCATCGCGTTCGACGGCTTCCGCTGGCACACTCGAGCGTTCTGTCTGACGGACGAGTGCTTCAAGGACTTCCTGCTGTCGCGAATGCTAAAGATCCGAGGCTCACGGGAAAGCGAAGCCTCAGCTGCCAACGACAGCGATTGGCATTCCGAGATCACGCTGGAGATCGCCCCCCATCCAGACCTCTCGGAAACGCAGGCGAAGGTCATCGCGCTCGACTACGGCATGCGAAGCGGCAAGGCTACGGTCAAGGTCCGGCGCGCGCTGCTCTACTACGCGCTGAGGAGGCTTGGACTCGACACAGATCCGGCGGCGAGGAAGCCGCAGAACCAGCAGATCGTGCTGCTGAACAAGGACGCTATCGGCATATCGAGTTCGAGCGCGGTGAGCAGTCATCTAACGGGCATGTAGTGTTTCAAGCAGGGATTTTGTCAGCATGAACATTGTCAATCAGGCGGCTCTGGATGCTGATTGGGACGCTGAACAGCTTAAAGTGATCGAGGCTGAAGCAGATGCCAGGTTTGTTGTCGAAGCGGGCCCCGGAACCGGCAAGACTGCCGTCGCCTGCGCGCGCCTTGCTCACCTGATCAGTGAGGAGGATGTCGAGCCGAGCAATACCTGGATGATCAGCTTTACCCGGACCGCAGTAGCAGAAATTCGTGCGCGGCTGCATTCCTACGTCGGCGACGCCTCCTTTGCGATCAGGATAGCGACGATCGACTCTCACGCATGGTCCATCCACTCCGGGCACGATCCGAATGCGAGGCTGACCGGGTCCTATGAGGAGAACATCGCCCGGATCATCGATCTCCTGAAGTCTGACGAGGATGTGGCCGATGAACTGTCACAGGTCGAGCATGTCGTAATTGACGAGGCACAGGACCTCGTAGGACAGCGGGCAGACCTGATCGAAGAACTGTTGAAGAGATTGCAGTCTGATTGTGGTGTCACAGTCTTCGCTGACGAGGCCCAAGCCATCTATGGGTTTTCGGACGACAGCCTCGGAAATCGCAAGGGCGGCGCTGCCGAGCCCGGGAGGACGCTTCTCGAAAGGCTACGCGCACAAAGATCTCTGGGCTTCGAGTCGCTGATCCTGAAGGAGATTTATCGCACGTCCTCGCCGGGACTGAAAAAGATCTTCTCCGACCTGCGCAAGGATGTCCTCGACAAGAACAGGCATCGCGACGGCTTTCACGCCGAGACGGCGGAAAGAATCCGGGAGTTTGCGGACAGGAAGGGCTTGAAGTGGACCGAGATGAAGGTCGCCGACTTTTCAAGAGACGATCTTCTGCTCTTCAGAACCCGCGGCGAAGTGCTGATGGCGGCACAGTTCTGTGACCTCCCTCATCGGCTGCGCCTGTCGGGATACGGAGCGACGCTCCCGGCGTGGCTCGCAATCTGCTTCTCGGATTTCGTCGAGCCGTACTTGGCCGAGCGGCATTTCCTCGATCTCTGGGCTACGCGGATCGAAAACAAGGCTGCGCCGCACTATGGGCCGGCCGACGCATGGCAGCACCTCTTGCGCGTTGCAGGGCGCAGAGATGGCTCTGTCGACATGCAGAAGCTTAGAAGGCGGCTGGGCCAGGCCCGTCCTCCGGTGGAACTGACCCTCCCCGAGTATGGCCTTCAGGGACCGATCGTCGGAACGATCCACGCCAGCAAGGGGCGTGAGGCGAGCAACGTCGTGTTGCTGCTTCCAAACGGCGCAGAATTCGAGGCGATCGAGGACGAGGCCGAGGAAGCAAGAGTCCTTTTCGTCGGCGCCACACGCGCGCGTACGTCCCTTATCGTCGGGGAAAGCAACGCTTTTCGAGCGTCAACGCTCGCATCGGGCCGAGTTCATAGGTCTGCGAGGAACGGCAAGTCCACGATGGTTGAAGTCGGTCGCGATGGCGACATCACCGCTCGCGGGCTTGTTGGCCGCAGCGAGTTCAGTGCGGCCGACGCGAAAACCGGTCAGGCTTTCCTCGCGAAAGCTGCGGATGTGGTCACGTCTTACAAGCTGGAAGCAGATCCCGAACTCGACTGGCGCTACAGGATCCGGGTCGGCGACGGAGGTCCCTGTGTTGGGGTCATGTCGCGTAGTCTGACATTTGACCTGTGGGAGATACTCGACAAAAGAAAGCAGAGGCACAGCCACAAGCCGCCTGGCTACGTGAACCATGTCCGGGGTCAGGGCAGCGCGACAATCGTGCTGGGTCCCGATGACAGCGACCTCGAGACACTTAATGAACCGTGGGCCTCATCGGGCTTCGTGCTCGCACCGAGGATCGCGGCGTTCCCCCCCTTCTTCTTTTTTCGTCGGAGGCAGTAGCGAAAAACCCTGACCGACGAACAAACTACACGGGCCGTCGAACGCAATTGCGAGGCGAGTTTACGAGTGAGAAGCAATATTGAACGAACAAAAGCCCCCCGAAGCAAGCCATCTGATCACAGAATGGGACGCCGATCAGTTGCGTGTAATCACTGAAAGCAGTGGTGCTCGCTTGGTCGTTGAAGCAGGCCCAGGGACAGGCAAGACTGCTGTTGCTTGCGCTCGCCTTGCACACCTGATCGCAAATGAAGATATTGAGCCAAGCAACATATTGATGATCAGCTTCACGCGAGCAGCGGCGGCAGAAATACGAAAACGCTTGTATTCGTATGTCGGAGAGGCTTCATATGCTGTTCGCAATGCAACTATTGACTCACACGCTTGGACAATCAGATCAGGCCACGATCCAAATGCTCGCGTGACGCAGTCCTATGATGATAACATTGATCGCGTTATTTCATTAATGAAAACTGATGAAGACGTGGCCGAGGAACAGTCGAGACTTGAGTATGTAGTTATTGATGAGGCGCAGGACATTGAGGGCCGTCGTGCAGAGCTTATCGCAACGATGATCAAGCTTCTCCCGCCTGATTGCGGCGTAACGGTATTCGCGGACGAAGCCCAAGCAATATATGGGTTCTCAAAAAGAAAATCTAGACGCAATAACTTGGAGACGGACAGCTCTCTGCTGGTTCGTGTTCGCGCAGGTGTCTGCGGTCACTTTTCTGTGCTATCTCTGAGTGAAGTTCACAGAACGTCAACCCCGCAACTCAAGACAATCTACTCCGAATTGCGGACGGAATTGATGAAGCCGGAGCACCAAGTGATGGAGCTCCGCGAGTGGGTAGCGGGTGCAATCGAAAACCTGTCCGCCGGTGACATTGAAAGCTTCCTCAAGCAATATCCAAAGGATGCGCCGCAGGACCTCTTGGTTCTATTTCGAAACCGGGCGGATGTCCTTGAGTTCTCGCAAGGGCAGATGGATGCGCACAGGCTTCGTTTGACGGGGTATGAGCCGGGATTACCCGCTTGGCTGGCTCTATGCTTCTCGGATTTTCGAGAGCCATTTGTCTCTCGGGAGAGGTTTTCTGAGCTTTGGCGCGGCAATATTGGCGAGGAGAGTTCTGCCAGAGAGGGGTGGCTTCTCGCTTGGGATGCACTGCTGAAGTTGGCGGGTCGGCGTGGCGATGTAGTAGACATTCTTCAGCTAAGGCGCCGGTTGGCAGGAAGGCGTCCTCCCATTGAAATCGCTGAAACTGAATTTGGACTGGAAGGCTTCACGTTAAGTACGATCCACGCCAGCAAGGGACGCGAGGCCGACGTAGTAATTCTCATGATGCCAACGGCACGCAAATTGCGCTCCGTGGAGGACGTCGTGGAAGAGGCGCGCGTTCTTTTTGTCGGTGCGACGCGTGCGCGCAAGGAGCTATACGTAGTGCCACGAGAACATTCTTGGGCTCAAAAGCTATATTCGGGGCGTAATTTCCATTCCAGTCAGAATTTTTCTGAGCAGCGGGTTTCAATTGAAGTCGGTCGAAACGGCGACATTGAGGTGAGTGGGCTTGTCGGAATGCAAGGGTTTCAACGCGCTGAAGCGTCAGCCGCTCAAAAATACCTAGCTGCCTCGGCGCAATCCGTCATGGTTTTCCGCCTTTCTCGCCGACAAGGCGTGGGCTTCAAATATGGTATTGACACTGATGATACCGCTAGGTGCGTTGGCATGATGTCGGACAACTTCTCACGAGATGTCCGGGAACTATCCTGCACCACTAGCAGTAAAGCATACAATGCCCCTGAGTTAATCGAAAGTGTCCGGGCGCAAGGCTGTTCATCGATTGTGCTCTCGCCGGAAGATGAAACAGTTGCATCTTTACATGAGCCATGGGCGTCTACTGGATTTATTCTCAAGCCAAGGCTTGCGGCTTTCCCAACTTACAAGACTCAACGAAAGTAATATCGATGCAGGACAGATCAGAGGACAGAGACGTCGTTGCGCTCAGGCTCGCCCAAGACCTTGTCGGCCCCCGCGCCGAAGACGAGGAACTTCCAGCCCGGCCTTCCGATGTCTACCTGACCGGCATCCTCTGGCCCCAGCGAACTAGCATGTCGGGTGAGGATGACGATCGCCTCGGCACAGCAGGTGCGAGCGCCGCGGAGGAGAGCAATGGCGAAAGCGATGCGGTCCGGACCGGATCGGTCCAGAAACCGTCCGTCGCTGGCATATCCTTCAGCGCAAAGGCGGACGGTATCGCGCAGGTACGCGTCGTCTGCAGCTTTGGGACCTATCGGGCCGAGAAACGCGACGATGGCGACGTATGGACTCGGCAATCTCACAGTGTCGAGATTGCAGCCCTCGAATTATCGCCCGGCCCGACGCGCGAGATCCGGCTCGCCGAACACAGCGAAGGTCTTCCCGACGTTTCCCTTAGTGTCAGATGCATCAAGGCTGCGGATACGGTCCTGGTAACCCTTGCTCTGGTCAATTCGATGGTGCCGGAACAAGACCGAAACGAGATCGAGGCGGCATCTCTTTTTCAGACCTCGCTCCGCATAGAACCCTGCGTCGGTACTCTTCTGGTCCCGAAACCTGCAAGGCGTACAGCTCCGGATAGACCGACGACTGGCGGCGAAACGGACACTTTGACAGACGAAGAAAGCGGAGCGCTTCTCTACAGGAACGTCGCAGAGTTTGCCGTCGGCCACGTCTGTTCGGCCGAGTGGGAAGAGGCAGAGGCTTCAGCAGGCTCACGCCCCCATGCTCTATGGGTTGCAGCAACATGGCTACCCTCGGCCATTGTCGAGGGCGTGGATCCCAATGGTCATCCATATTTCGCCGAGCTGGGGAGTGAGCGCGGGACCTTCGACCCCCTCCTGGCCGAGGCGCTGGCCTCTGCCGACCCGACGACCCTTAGGAACGGACTTGTCACCTTCTGCGACGCTTATGCACGGTGGATCGAGACGCAGAGGAAGCGGCTGGAAGATGCCGGGGACGTCGCCCCTGCATTGAAGCATGTTGCCGAGGAACATCTCATCCAGTGCGACAAGGCTCTGGATCGCATGCGAGCCTCGGTTGATGAACTCGGCGCCAACCCGAGGCTGCGGAGAGCGTTCCAGCTGGCAAACTTCGCCATGCACCTGCAGCACTCGTGGGACAAGTCGAAGAGCCGTCACGGCTCCCTCCGCTGGCGCCCGTTCCAGCTGGGCTTTCTGCTTCTGAGCGCACCGTCGTCGGTGATCCGGGATCACGAACACCGAGGAGTCATGGACCTGCTCTGGTTCCCGACGGGTGGCGGTAAGACCGAGGCTTATCTGGCGCTGATCGCGTGCATCGCCGTCTACCGCCGCCTCTCAGACAATGCGGACGACCACAGCGGCGTTTGCGCCCTAATGCGCTACACCCTTCGTCTTCTTACAACCCAGCAGTTTGCGCGTTCCGCCGCAATGATCGTGGCCCTTGAGGCCATCCGCACTGGTCGGGTAGCCGCACCCGAGGGACTGCCGCTTCAGGGCGGAGAGCCTTTCTCGATAGGCCTGTGGGTTGGTGGTGATGCCACCCCCAACAAGCGGACCGCCGCTTACGCTTCCATCGTCCAGCGTTCGCAGGAGGTGGCTTCGCCAAAGCAACTCGCGCGTTGCCCTGCCTGCGATTCGAAGCTGAACTGGTCGATAGCAAGCCCGACATCGCGTGTGGAGGTTTCGTGCGAGAACCCCGAATGCGCGATGTGCGGGCTGCTTCCGGTCCATACCGTCGACGATGATGTCTACGACATCCGCCCGACGCTGATCATTGGAACGGCAGACAAGTTCGCGCAGGTGGTCCGAGAAAAGCGAACCAACAGCCTGTTTGCCGTCTCGGAAGGGTCCCCTCCTGACCTGATCATCCAGGACGAGCTTCATCTCATTTCGGGTCCGCTTGGGACAATTGCTGGCGTCTATGAGTCCGCTTTCGACCTGATGTTCGCCGCGCGCGGACATCGCGCCAAGGTCATCGGCTCGACGGCTACGATCCGCAGGGCGCCGGAACAGGTTCTGGCGCTTTTCGATCGCGAGGCGTTCCAGTTTCCGCCGCCGGCCATCGACCATGACGATTCAGGGTTTGCGGTGCGCGACCGCCGCCCCAGCGCCAAAGGACGGCGATATCTCGGGGTCACGACAGCGGGCCGATCCGCGAAGTTCACCCTTCAGGCAGTGGCTGGCTCCCTGCTGCAGACTGTCTTCGGAGCGTTTAGCGACGATGTCCGTCGGGACGCCTACTGGACACTTGTCGGCTACTTCAACTCCCTTCGGGAGCTCGGCGGCGCCCTTGTACTGATGCAGGATGACGTCACCGACAGTATCGCGCTCTACGCGAACGCTCGCTCGGAAGAGAAGCGCCCTCTGAGCAACGTCGAAGAACTCACCTCTCGCCGGACGCAGGAGGAGATCCGCGAGATGCTCGATCTTCTCGATATCAAGGTTGGGGCTCCTGGCGCAGTCGATGCGGTGCTTGCGACTAACATGGTGAGTGTCGGCGTCGACATCTCCCGACTGGGACTGATGCTCGTCAACGGGCAACCAAAGACGATCGCAGAGTACATCCAGTCAACGAGCCGCGTCGGGCGCGGTGACGTGAGCGGCTTGGTCGTTTCGGTCCTAAACAACGCCAAGGCAAGGGATCGCTCGCATTTCGAGACGTTCTGCAGCTGGCACCGCACATTGTACAGGGACGTTGAGGCGACAAGCGTCACACCCTTCGCCTCGCGTGCTCGCGACAGGGCGCTGCATGCCGCTCTTGTGGCGGCAGTACGCCATCTGGTTCCGGACATGCTAGACTCCCCTCGAATGGAAGACGAGGCGGAAGACGAGGCAATGGATCTCATCGACCTCCTTGTAGAGCGGGCAAAACGCATCGATCCGGAAGAGACGGCCGTGCGGGATGAACTCGAACGGCGCCTCGATATATGGCGAGCAAGATCGCCGACGGTCTACTGGAGCGACTACAAGGGAGGGAAATCCCTTCTGCAGAGCGCAGAGCGCGCTGCCGCTCGTCGAGCTGCCGGCCGCGATGCTGGCGCCGCCTGGCCTACCCTCAACTCCATGCGGACCGTCGAAGCCGGAACCCCATTCAGGATGGCCCCAGTACTGAGGGCAAAGGACGATACGCATGAAGAATGAGTTGCAGGAGCTGCGGCGAAGCGCAGTCGTTTCTACCTTTGGTCCCGGTTCCGTCGTGGACTTCAGAGCAGGTGGAGGAGCCGTCTCTGGCATCGCTGCAGGGCTCGAGGAATGGGATCAGTCCTTCCCTCCGGCGGGACTGGCGCACCCGCAGGTCATCCGCGAGACGCGCCTCCAGAAAAAGCTCCGCGTCAAGGGATTCAGAACGCCCCCTGTGACGCTGGAGCGGGGAAAGGATGACGATCCGGATACCCGGCGTCTGGTTGCCGTGCGCTTCCCGAAATGGCTGCAATGCCCCAGCTGCGATGTCATAAAGCCGGAGCGCCGATGGAAGAACGACCCGGGAAAGGCCTACCGTTACTGCCCGACGTGCACCGAAAAGGCCCATGGCGACAGCAAGGTCTTTGTCATTCCTGTTCGCTTCGTCATGGCATGCAAGCATGGGCATGTTGACGAGTTTCCGTGGGACTGGTGGGTCGGACACAAGCCGGAGTGCTCAGTCGCTAAACGGGAAAACACGGATCGCCATCCGGGGCTTGTCCTGCGGTCAGAGAGACCAGGCCTCGCCGGTCTGATCCTCAGCTGCTCGAAGTGCGGCGCACGCCGATCTATGGATGGCGTTTTTTCCAAGAAGACGTGGGAACGCGGCCCCAAATGCCGCGGCCATCGACCATGGCTGGCCGATGGCAATGAGAACTGCGGCAAGGAGCAGTACGCCGTTCAACGAGGAGCGTCGAACCTGTATTTCGCCGTGACGGAGTCAGCGCTGAGCATTCCACCTTGGTCAGACCGCCTTCAGGAGGTGCTTGGTGACTGGTGGAGTTCTCTGACGAACCTCGACGACCTGTCGAAGCTCGAGGAATACATCGACTTCCTTGCGAAGGGCGACCTTGAGAGCGTTCTAAAGGAACTCGAAATGTCCCCTGCCGAACTGGCGGAAGCGATCCGTGCCCGCCTGACGTCTTACGGACAGCTGCGGACCGATGATCTGAGACCAGCAGAGTATCGACAGTTCGTCACGGAACCCGGTCGCAGTCGAACCCCCGACATCGACTTCGAGACACGCCGGGAGGCGGTCGCCGCGGAAATCGCCCCGTGGATTGCAAGGGTCGTGAGGGCTGTCCGGCTAAGAGAGGTGCGAGCCATCAAGGGATTCACCCGCATCAACCCACCAGGCGATCCAGACTCGCCAGAGGTGGCTCGTCTCTCCAAGGAGCCGCTTGAATGGCTACCAGCCATCGAGGTTCGCGGCGAGGGCATCTTTCTCGCTCTGAACGAGGAGCGCCTGTCAAGCTGGGAAAACCGACCAGACGTCGTGGCGCGCGTTTCCGAGTGCGAGACGCGGCATCAGGCCGACTGGAAGGAACGGTACGGAGAAGACGCCAAGCCACCTCAGGCGATCACCCCGCGATACATGCTCTGCCACACCCTCGCGCACGCTCTCATGCGTCAGCTTACCCTCGAATGCGGCTACTCCTCGGCATCTCTCCAGGAGAGGATCTATGCCGGTACTGGCGAGGAGCAGATGGCGGGACTTCTCATCTATACCGCGACCCCGGACTCGGATGGGACGCTCGGTGGGCTTGAACGTCAGGGGAAGGCGGGGCGCATTGCAGGCATCCTCCAACGTGCAATCGATGCGATCGAATGGTGCTCTTCGGACCCGCTCTGCATCACCGACATGATGGGAGCCGAGAAAAGCTACTCCCATTCGGTGTGCCACGCCTGCTGTTTTGTCCCGGAGACGTCGTGTGAAGCGTTCAACAGCTTCCTCGACCGTGCGCTCCTCACCGGCGACGGGACGGGCTCGGGTCTCGGCTACTTTGAAGAGATGCTTCGGAGAAGCTGATGGCAGTGCTCTGGCCCAAAAAACTTCCTCGTTCGGTCCTCGACGATCCGAGGCGAAAGGCAGAGGTTCGCGTCTACGATCGCCTCGCCGAGGTGCTCGACGACAGCTTCCATGTCTTCTACTCGAGCCCTTGGCTGGGCACCGACAGGCTCGGAAACGAGAAGGATGGCGAATGCGATTTTCTGATCGCACATCCCGAGCACGGCATCCTCGCAATCGAGGTGAAAGGCGGCAGGGAAATCTCGTTTGACCCGAGAGACGGCCAATGGCGCAGCACGGATCACGGCAGGTTCGTCCACAAGATCAAGGATCCTGTTGCACAAGCGCGCAGCGCGAAACATGAGATCCTGAAACGGCTGAATGATTCACCGAGGTGGCGAAGCCGCTTTGTTCATGCTGCTCACGGGGTGATCTTCCCAAGCGCCGGCGCGCCTCCCGGCAATCTTGGCGCGGATCGGCCGACCCGGATCTTCTGCTGTTCACGGCAGTTTCACGCTGGGCTTGACGCATGGATTTCCGAGCGTCTCAAGGCTGGCCAGCGCCCCGACAACTGCGAGCCGCTCGGGCGTGATGGCATTGCTGCGCTGGAACGCCTTCTCGCGCATCCTTTTACGCTGAGCTTCCGGATTGGGGCCGCGCTGGCTGAAGCCGATACGGAGTTTCGCGTCCTTGAGCCGTCCCAGTACCAGATCCTCGACATGATCGCCGATATCCCGCGAGCACTTGTTCGGGGTGGTGCAGGTACTGGTAAAACGGTTGTAGCGATCGAGGAAGCGCTCAGATCCGCGGAGGCCGGGCGAAAGACCCTCCTGACCTGTCACAGTCGTCCGCTGGCAAGGAATCTCGAACGAAAGCTGAAGAACGTCGAGAACCTCACCGTTGCCGGATTTCATGCACTGTGCGGGCGGATCTCACGGCAGACAGGCATCTCGGCGCCTTCCGGGATCAGCGAAAGGGAACTCTACGAGAGCGCGCTTCCGAATGCTCTCTATCGCGCGATGGAGGCTCAGCCTGCACTCCGATGGGACACCGTCATCGTCGACGAAGGTCAGGATTTCCGCGACGACTGGTGGATCGCACTGGATGCATGCCTTTTGCCCGATGGACGTATCCGCGTATTCATGGACAGCAATCAACGGGTCTACGAGAGTGCTGGCGATGGCGCTCGCGATCTAAGCGTGGTTCCGGTTCGCCTTTCCCGAAACCTTAGGAATACGAAGAACATCCATAAGGCTGCATCGGTGCACTATTCGGGACCAGACATTGTCGCGGACGGGCCCGATGGCCTGGAAGTGTCGTGGGTCAGCGCAGAGAGTCCGGACGCGAAGGTCGAGGCGGCGTACCGGGAGCTTCGAAGGCTCGTTCTCAACGAGGAAGTAGCCCCCGGTGACATAGCTGTGCTCGTCAACGGCCCTGCCGCCCGGGCGAGCTTCCTCGAGAGAAGCAGCGGGACCAGCATTCCGCTTACCGATGCCGAGATCATGGCACTCGAGGACGTGGTCGTGGACACCGTGCGCCGATTCAAGGGGCTCGAACGACCTGCAATAGTGCTGATCGTCAGCGGCGACGAGATGGACCGACGCGAACTTGCCTATGTCGCTTTCTCGAGGGCGCGGGCATATCTGTGCGTCGTGTCATCGCCAACGGAGGCGAAGTGGTTGTCGGAGGGATTGCCGGATGCTTGAGCATCCTGCCCTCAAGCCAGCGCGCTCAGGACCAGCCCTGCAATCTGGCGTGCCAGAAACGGCGGCACGGCGTTCCCGACCTGGACGTACTGCTGGGTCCGGTTGCCCATGAACAGGTAGTCGTCGGGGAATGTCTGAAGTCGCGCAGCTTCGCGCACCGTCAGGCTGCGGCACTGCAGAGGATCGGGATGGATGAAGTAATGACCATCCTTCGAAATGTGGCTCGTGACAGTGGTTGAGGCCTCATCGGCCAGCTGGACCCGGAACCGGTCATTGAACACCCCGCTGTGCCAGTTGCGATGATCCGGGCTTAACACGAGAGGAAAATCGGCGGCCTTTGGGCTATAGCCGCGGACAGCCCCGAACACGGAGGCGAACAGGTAGCGGCCAAGATCAGACGCCATGTGTCCCCGCGTCTCGTGCTGGGCGATTGCGCGAAGGTCCGGACGCTCTAGCCAGTTCAGCAGTTCATCGTTTGAACTCCCGTAGCCGTCAGAAAGTCGCGTGTCCTTCCGACTGACCGGGGCTTCCTTCGCCATGCGCCTTGCAACGGAAGAGAATGCCTTCCGGAGCGCTTCGCTCTCCTTCTCGGGGTAAATGCGCGCCAGCAGTCTCGCGGCTTCGACAACCTCCTGCCGCCAGTCTGCCGCGCTATCCGCCCCTCGACTGATGCCACTGCGCAAGCACGGCATCGTGCCAATAGCGTCACTGACCGTCCGCGTCCGCTCGGAAACGGCCATGCTGGCGCCCGCCGCCTTGCCAGCCAGATCAGACCTGATCCCGACGAGGATCACCCGGTGACGCCGCTGCGGAACCCCGAACTCTTCGGCGCGCACGACGAAGTCCGAAGGTCGCACCGCCTCCCTCAGGTTGACCTGCCCGCCTTCAACCCGAATGGCACGGAGTTCGTATTGATGGCCATGACCACTCCCCAAGGAGGTGAGGTCCTCCATCAGCATCTCGAACACGAGCCTGCTCTCGACCGTCGAGGACAACATGCCCTTGACGTTCTCCATCACGAAGGCTGCCGGCCGAAGCCTGTCGAGCACCCTGATGTACTCGCGAAACAGGTAGTGCCGTTCATCTTCCTCAGGCACATACCCGACCTTGCCCCTCGAGCGAGCCCGACCCACGAGGGAGTAGGCCTGACACGGCGGGCCGCCGATCAGGATCGTGTCGTCGTACCCCGACTTCAGTTTTTCGATGGCGGCATCGATCGCCGTTGCTGCGGCCTCGGTGCCAAGTTCGAGACCGCGGGCCTCCTCGGTGGCCAACCGCCAAGCAGACGCGTCGACTTCCGCCCAGTCCGGTTCAGAAGTTTGACCCGCATGGAAATCGATGAACTGCTGCGGCAAGCTGCCATGACGCGACCGGTACTCGCGCAGAAACGCGCGCAGCGTCAGAGTGCGCTGCGCCGAAGCCTCCTTTTCGACCGAAATTCCGATCCTGAACGGCGCGTGGCTCTCCTCGACAAGGGATGCAAACCCCTCGCCAAGTCCGCCGGGGCCGGCAAACAGATCGACGATGCCGAAAGTCGAAGGCAAATCAGGCTCCTGACGAACTTCATTCAGCCGGTGTATACCAGGTTCAGGGACAAAAACCAGGACGCATGTGACAGATATTGTGGATCAGCAGACCCGCTCCCGAATGATGTCTGGGATCCGGGGGAAGGACACGAAGCCCGAGCTAGCGCTGAGACGGGCGTTGCACGCGCGCGGTTTCCGATTCCGGCTCCATTCGAAGACGGTCCACGGTCGACCGGACCTCGTTCTGCCGAAGTATGGCGCCGTCGTCTTCGTACATGGTTGTTTCTGGCATCGTCACGAGGGGTGCCGCTACACCACCACACCATCGACCCGCCAGGCGTTCTGGCAGGCCAAGTTCACCGCGAATGTCGCTCGGGACGCAGCGGTTCGCGGGAAGCTTCTGAACGACGGCTGGCGCGTTGCAACCGTGTGGGAGTGCGCGCTTCGGAAACCGGATCAAATTGTCGCGTCGTTAGACAGCCTGTCGGCATGGCTGCGATCCGAGAAAGACGACATCGAAATCGGCGCCAGAGACGCGTAGCCGCAATGAGATGCCCCTTAACTTGGACGCACGCTCAACCGACCTTGCAGCCCCAGAACGAGGTCTGATCGGCTGCGAAATAGCCATCCGCGGCGCGGAAGTTACCCTGCAGCTCGACTGTATCGCCGGCGGTGAGCGCGATCATCGTTTGTAGCCAGAGCGCCGTGGACTCGGAGAAATGCGCGCCGCTTATCTCGCCGCGCGAACCGCGGATCTCGGTCGTGCCGTTCAAAGCGAGCCGCCCGCTCATCCGCGCCGACGTGCTAGCGTTGACCTTGTACATCAGCGTCGCGCCTAAGAGGTATGTGCCGTCTGCGGGCGCCACGAAGTGGTTGTTCGCAGCGTCGAAGGCCCCTTGGTCATTGTAGTTAGTGTTGTTGAGGCCGATCTTCGTCCAGGTCCCGACGCCGACATAGTTGTCGTAGTTCGTGTACGCCTTGAACCGCGGCAGCCGGGGCTGGTCGACGATGCCAGTGGTGTTGTCGACGCTGAGCCCGTCGAAGAAGGCGCTGCCGTCGGCGGAGACCGCGAGCCGGAAGCGGTCCGACCCGAAGAGGCCGACGAGGGCCTTGGTCACGAAGCCGGTTTGCAGCGTCAGCCCGAGATCGTCGCCTGCCGCCTCCTTGTTCATGGTGTAGAAAAGGTCACCGGTGCCGCCCTCGGCGACGGTCTTCGCGGTCCAGAGCGCGGCATTGAGCTTGGCCGAGAACGGGTTCGACGCATCCGCCGTCGTGCCCAGCCCAAGCAGCGCGAGGTTCTGCAGCGTGTCCGGGGTTGTCCCGACCCAGCCCGTGCCGTCGTAGACCAGCAGCAGCCCCTCGTCCTCGACCCACACACGCCAGCCGGTGCGCGGCGGAAGGCGCAGCCACACCCCGTCGGTCCAGAGCGCGACGTTCAGATCCCAGCCCGCCCAGTCGCCCGTCGCACCCGAGGCGACGATGTAGCGGTCGCCATCGGCGGGGCTGGGAGGCGGCGCGGTCAGGTTGCGGTCGATAACCGAGAGCTGGACGAGCCCGTCGAGGATCCGCAGCGCCTCGTTGTGGGTGACATGCTTCTGGGCCTGTGCCGCGAGGATGTAGGGCAACAGGAGATGGGTCGTGGCGTCGGACATGGGTTGGCTTTCAGAGCGTGAGCGTGACGGTCTTGGGCGCGCCCCGCCCGACGAGGGCGGAGAGCTGGTAGATGCGGACGTCGAGCGTGTCGCCGGGCCCGAGCGGCGCGCCCCAGCCGGCGGTCTGCTGGGCGGCGGTGTAGACCGCGCTGGTGGTGGTCGCAGTCAGCATGCGCTTCACGCTCGCGCCGTCGAGGATCTCGACATCGTAGCCTTCCTGTTCTTCTCCCAGCGGCACCTCCAGCCCGCCCCAGCTGTCCGCTGCGAGCGCGCGGGACCGGCGCGTCCAGCGGATCGTCAGATCGCCGACAGTACGCGGCCTGCGCCACGGCTGCGCGACATGCGCGACAGAGAATGGCCGCAGCCCGACACCCGTAGGCGTGAAGGCTTTTGCCACATAGGTCTTGTCGCTGACCGGACGGCTCGCGGGGCCGATGCGCCAGTTCCACGGGATGCCGAGGTCCGCCTCTGCAATGGGCAGCGAGGCGAGGCTGTCGCCCAGCACCACCACCCGCGCGCCCTCTAGCGCCGGATTGCCCATGCTGCCTTCCGTGCCCCGCTGGCCGCGCAGCAGCCGCGTCAACCGGTACCGGCCCGGGGCAACCAGTTCGGCCGCGCCTGCCTGGACGATCTCCCAGGTGCCGGGCGCGCCCTCGATCGCTAGCGCGTTGGCACCGCCGAAGAGGCTCAAGTCGGTCACGCTTTCCAGTGTCCCGGTGAGCAGATCGACCACAAGCACGTTGCCCAGGTCGAAGCGCGAGGTCGGTCCGGCGTAGAAGTCGGAGACAAGCGTCCCGATCCTTGCGCGCGTTCCGAAGCTGGTGAGCAGCTCGAAGCCGTCCGCCGAGGGGCTGCGGAACACCGCCATCGCGCCCGGCCATGGTGTTGCATGGGCGGCAGCGACGGGCCGATGCGCCGGCTGGTCCTCGGTGAGCTGCGGCAGGTCGAGCAGCACCGCCTCGGGCGGGCCGAACACCACCACCTGCGACAGCGCCGAGGGCCGCGGGGCTCCCGGCGGCAGGTCGTAGGCCTCCCGGTCCTGGCGCACCGCCTCGATCCCGCGCGCCTCGGCGTCGGCGATGGAGACGAGCCGCAGGTCGACCAGCCGCCCGTCATGCTCCAGCCGGATCGCGTCGGCCGGATCGAGCGCGAGGCGCGACGGCGGCAGACGGAACGCCGCCGTTTCGCGCCCCACCCACGCTTCCATCAGCGCACGGCGGCAGCAGCGCTCGGCTTCCTCGGGCGGCACCGCCATGGGGAAGGGTTCGGACGGGATCCGGGTGGTGTCGACGGTGATGCGGCGGGCCTCGACCTGCGCGGCCTCGTAGTCCTCGTCGGCGCGGGCGACCTGCCACTTCAGGGCCTGCGGCAGTTCGGTCTCCTGACCGCGGGTGAGTTCCACGACTTCGCCTTCTCGAGCGGCGACCAGGTCCTCCGGTGAGACGCTCGCCACTGCCGCCCGGCCACGCATCACGAACCGGATCACGCCCTCGGTCTCGACCGCGTCGAAGCCGAAATGCCGGGCCAGCGTGGCGATCGACGCGCGCGGGCTTTCCAGCGCTGTGATGGCGTAACCTTCGACCGCGCCCCAAAGCCCGGTGACGTCGATGCGGTCCTCGGGTAGCCCCGCGCGCAGGCAAAGGTGCCGGACCAGTGCGGCCAGCGACACCGCGCCGAGACGCCCAGTCAGCCAGTGTCCGAGCCGCCAGTTCCCGCCGTCCGTCCAGACATCCGTGAGCGCAGGGAAGAACGGGTAAGGCCGCGCGTCCCAAGTCCAGGCGGCGCATTCGGGCACATGCACCATCCGGCCGCCGTAGACCGACGAGACCGGGTTGTTCGCGGTCTCGCCCCAGAACAGATACGTCGTCTCGAGATATGCCCGCTGGATCGCGTCGTCCCGCCAGCCGCGGGAGAAGTACGGCACGAAGCTCTCGGAGGATTTCGGATCGAAAAAGACGTTGGGCTGGTTCGTTCCACGGTCGATGGCGGGGCAGCCGAGCTCGGTGAACCAGATCGGCTTGGACTCGGGCACCCATGCGGTCGGCGTCCCGCTCTCCACCCCGCCCGGGCGATCGTAATGCTGGTTCGACCACCAGCTGCGTAGATCCTTGTAGCGGAAGACCCACGGCTTGCCCGAGGCGCCGTCCGTGATCGCGGTGCGGACCTGCGCCGAGCGGTGGGCCGCGCTGGCATAGAACCAGTCGAAGCCCTCGCCACCTGCGATGTTAGCCTGCAGGTAGGCCCGGTCGTAGATCGCGGGCCAGTCCTCGGCCGCGTCGGCGTGCTCGAACCCGTCCCGCCAGTCGGAGAGCGGCATGTAGTTGTCGATACCGACGAAATCGATCTCCGACGGCATGGGGCTGGTGGCCAAGCGGCTCGAGCACATCCCGAACAGCGACCCGCCCGCGGTCCGAGTCATCTCGGACAACGGCTTCTACAGCCCCTACGAGCGAACGGCCGACGAAATCCACATCGTCGGCCGCATCCGTTGGTTCGCGCGGGAGATCTGAGGTGATCGCGTTCAGGGAGCTTGACGATGCCGACTCAGCGCAGGGGTGTGCCATAAGAGACTTGCTCTTCAACTGGGCCCACGCGCCCCTCGTCGATCCGAAAAATCACTTTCGTCGTATTCATGCGGTCGGCGCAGAGATTGACGCCCCTTGGCAACTATGGTCAAGTATAGTCGAACATACGCTCTGGGAGCCAATTCATGCCGAGAAGCGTTGCAGGCGAGAAGGTTTTCTCGATCGGCGAAGTTGCGGCGCAAGTTGGCGTTTCGAAGGCGACGCTGCACAGGTGGCTTCGCGATGGCAGAGTGTCCGAACCGCGACGGGACAGAAATGGTTGGCGCATCTTCTCGGTGCGAGATGTTGAGGAAATTCGTTCATGCGCCGACAGAACCAGCACCGGAATGACCTGACTTGGAATGCCCCATGAGGGTTGTCGACTTGTTCTGTGGAACGGGAGGCTTCTCGCTTGGTGCTCAGCAAGCTGGATTCCAAGTTGCGGCATCAGTTGATGTCGATCAGGTTCTCACATCCTCATACAAACACAACTTTCCAAACGGGCGCCTGTTGCTCGCGGACATAGCCTCTTTGTCGGGCAGTGATCTGAAGTCTTTCGCTGGCCAACGTATTGATGGGATAATAGGAGGGCCGCCCTGCCAAGGCTTCAGTTCGATCGGTAAGCGCGATGCTGCTGACCCACGAAGTCGGCTTGTGGAGCACTTTTTCCGCATAGTCGCAGAGGTGCGACCTTCCTTTTTTGTGATGGAAAACGTGGTCGGCCTAACGCAGGGCAATGCCGCCAGCGTTCTAGAAGCCGGAATAGGTAGGCTGCCAGACTCCTACGATATTGTGGGCCCGCAAATCCTCCACTCGGCAGATTTCGGCCTGCCAACGAGCCGGCGTCGTTGCTTTGTAATTGGATTCTTGAGGGAACATTGCGACCCTCCGTTACAGGGCATCTGCAAGTGTTCCCAAAGCGTGACCGTCCGGGATGCGATTCAAGATCTCATGTCCATCCGTCCTCTTGGCTTAGACAATGAGGGCTTCGACACTTTCGAGATTGTTGATGATTCCCCTCCAAGTGCCTACGCGGCAGATCTTCGCGCAGAAGGCAACCTTTCAACAGGAAATCTACGAACTGCACATTCACCTAAAGTTCAAACGCGCTTCGCCGGAATTGAACCAGGAAGAACGGACCCCGTAGGCAGGCACCAGAGACTGAGTTGGGATGGATTGTGCCCAACTCTCCGCGCAGGCACTGGGTCAGATCGTGGATCCTATCAGTCTGTGCGGCCACTCCACCCTGAACAGCCCAGAGTAATTACTGTGAGAGAAGCTGCGAGACTCCAAGGCTTCCCTGACCGGCACCGTTTCCATCGTACGATCTGGCATAGTTTCAGAATGATTGGAAACAGCGTGCCGCCCCCGATGGCTGCCGCGGTACTCCGCTCAATTGGCCAGGCGACATTTAACCAGGGAAGCTCAAGCGTGGCCGCAGAATAATATGGACCGCATCTCACCTGAACGTCGATCTGCCCTCATGGCTAATGTTCGAAGCAAAAACACTGGCCCCGAGATGATTGTCCGAAGCATCGCACATAAGTTGGGCCTTCGGTTTCGACTTCACCGGAGGGATCTGCCAGGGACGCCGGACCTTGTATTTCCAAAATATAGACTAGTCCTTTTCGTCCATGGATGCTTTTGGCATCGGCACATTGGATGCAAAAAAGCAACCATGCCGAAATCGCGAACCGACTATTGGGCAAAAAAGTTCTCTCAAAACACTGAACGTGATCGAAGAAACCGGGCTAAGCTTGAGGCAAACGGTTGGCGCGTTGAAACAATATGGGAGTGTCAGACGAAGGATTCCCAAACCATATCCGACATCCTTCGTGAAATAACTAATGGACCAAGGGGAGTTCGCACATGACGGAGAAGCGAGAGGCAGAAACAAAGCCATCGAAATCCTTCTTCGTATCTATGCTTACGCGAGACATCGATCTCCGGGATGCGATACTCGATCTTCTCGACAATTGTATCGACGGTGCAGTTCGTAGCGGGGAAGCAAAGGGTGATCCGGAGCGCCCATATGATGGATACTGGGCAAAACTCACTCTGTCGGCTGATTGGTTTTCCTTAGAGGACAACTGCGGAGGCATCCCTATTGGCACAGCAAGACATCGCGCGTTTCGGCTAGGACGCCCACCGGGAAAAGACCATACAGATGCAGATGGCAAGACCGTAGGAGTTTACGGAATTGGCATGAAGCGCGCTATTTTTAAGCTCGGTCGCAACGCAAAGATTAACTCGAACGGCGAAGACCCCTTTCAGGTGGTAATCGACGACCAATGGCTGAGCTCTGACGATTGGCAGCCACTTGAGCTAGCTGAATACGCGCCCGATAGCGACTCACCTTCAGGTACGACCGTGTCCGTTGGTGAGCTCTATGAAACCGTAAAACGAGACCTGAGCTCAAAGGATTGGATCGAGAAATTCAAAAGGTACATCGCAAATCACTACGCGCTTATAATTTCGAAGGGTTTTGAGGTTAGTGTCATCGCCGACGGCATTTCTTCAGAACCCATTCGGTCCGCTGAGTTCGCGCTTGCAGTTACAGGCGACCTCGGCGGGGGCGGGGTTCAGCCTTTTATCTATCGCGGCGAGGTTGATGGAGTATCAGTTCATATAGTAGCGGGCTTACTTCGAAAGCCCTTAAATGCGAAAGAGATTGAAGAGGCAGAAAACGAACACGCGGAGAGGTCCCTCGCTGGCTGGACAATTGCCTGCAATGATCGTGTCGTTGTCTCGCGTGATCGTACTTTCTTGACCGGATGGGGAACGGGCGGCGTAGCCCAATATCATGGTCAATACTCAGTCATTGCAGGAATAGCGCTACTTTATGCCGACGACGTAGAGAAGTTGCCCCTCACGACGACCAAGCGGGGGCTAGATGGTTCATCGGCTGTTTACGCCCGCACACTCGACATCATGCGAGATGCTACAAAAAAGCTGACTGCTTTCACCAACGCATACAAGACAGATGAAGATCGACGTGAAATTCTGGAAGATGCACCAAAACGGACGTTGGCCGAGCTGCGTTCCTTCGATGGTCTGACCAGCGTCCAAAGGGGTACTCTAAAGGGTTTTCAAGTCCTTACGCCTGACCTTCCGAGGCCAGTCAAGAAGAAGCGCAATCCGCGCGTGACCTTTGAAGCCTCACGCGGAGAGATTGGCGCATTGAAAGACTTCTTCGAGGACGACGGCCTTACTGACAACGAAGTCGGTCGCTCAGCTTTTGAATTCGCCTTGGAAACCGCAGGGTACAAGGGCCCATGAGCGGCGGCGCGTCCATTCCTTACCACCTCCGCACAGCCAAGATGGCCGATCGGAGCTTTTTTGTGGAGCTCCTTCGGCGCTTGGAGCGCGTGCGAAGACTCGACGATTACGTCTATGCCTCCATGGGGGGCTACCCCATGGCCGATCATCACCGTGTGCATCGGGTTCTGGGAATAAAGCGCCTTTTCTGTTTCGACGAAGACCCGAAGACGGTAGCCCGTCAGAAGTTCAACAAGCCGATTCCAGATTGTAAGTGCGCCGAACTGACTACAGAGGAGTTCGTATCTGATCCAGCATACGCTTATCGAAGGGCGGGGATCTTGGACTGGGAAGGGCAGATTGTCTGGTTGGATTATACGAGGCCCGGTGAGCTTGGTCAGAATGTGGAGGAGTTCGTACGGCTCCTCGCCGCATGCGACCACGGGGATATAATTCGGATTACGTTGAATGCCAACGAACGAGCTATCAAAGGCGGGTCTGACAAACTATCAAAAGCGGAAAAGCTCGCTCGTCGCTTCGCTTGGCTTGAGAGCGAAGTCGGACAATACATTCCCGAGGACGCCAAGCCGGTAGATTTAACTGAGATCGGATTCCCAGCACTTTTGGCGCGGATCATTCGTGCGGCTGCTGCTGACGCTCTGGGCAACGAAACTGTTCGACCGCTTTCGTTGGTAAGGTATGCTGATGGTCAGCAGATGTTCGCGGCATCGATGATTGTTGACAAAGGCGATCCGGAAAGGCCGATCGAACTGGGAAAGCTTCGTGCCTGGTCGCTTCTTTCTTCTACATGGTCTGAAATTCATCCGATCAAGATTGCCGCTCTGACGTCGCGAGAACGCGATTTGGTAGCACGACTCGTGCCGTCTCTACGTCCGGAAAAGCTGGCCAGCGATTTGCCTTTTGATCCTTTCGACGGCACGATGAGCCGCGCCCAAATTGCGGAGCACTTCTCGAAGTATCAAGACTTGTTGAGATTCTATCCGGATGTGCTCGTTGTCGACTGAGTCTGTAAATCCAGGCCATGAGCAAGCTTCTAGCTTCGATCAACTTCCTTCTATTACGACAACCTGTTGTTTTCACTTGAAATCCCTCGCCGCGCGCGGCGAACACGGAGCAAACCGCCTCAGGAGGTTCGCTCCCCATGCCCAACGACATCATCTTCGCGCCGCACGCCGACACTCTTACCACCGATGAGCGGCTGGCAGAACTGGCCGCCATCCTCGCCGGCGCCATCACGCGCACCAACCCACTGGCAACGAACGAGAATTCGCCGCTCGACGGAGACAGTTCGCTGGACATTCTCGCACTCAGACGCCGTCGTCGGAGACAGGTTCGCAACCGAGTTGGAGACGACGCATGAGAAAAACTACAAGGAAATCAGGCGCGAAGGCCGCGCGCACGCACCAGACGGCGGGGATCGACGTCCTGGCCGAACTGGCGGCGCTGAAGGCGATGACGGTGCCCGAGCTCCAGGAGAAGTGGCAGGCCATCTTCGGGGAACGCGCGCCGAATGCCAGCCGCGGCAACCTTGAGCTTAGGCTTGGCTACCGCATCCAGGAACTGGCCCATGGCGGGCTGCGCCGGGAGACGCGCCGGACGCTCGATGCGCTGGCCGCCGAGGTCATGAGCGGCAAGCTGGGCGGCATGGTGGCGGACCCGCGCAAGCCGGCGCCCGGCACAAAGCTCGTCCGCGAGTGGGGCGGCGAAGAGCACATGGTCACCGTTCTGGCGGATGGCTTCGAATGGCAGGGCCGGCGTTTCAAGTCTCTGTCGGCCGCGGTCCGTGCGATCACCGGGGCGCACTGGAATGGCTGGCGCTTCTTCGGCCTCGACCAGACCGGAGGCGCCCGATGACCAGAAAGTCCCAGACCGAACCGGCGCGACGCCTTCGCTGCGCCGTCTACACCCGGAAGTCGAGCGAGGAAGGGCTCGACATGGAGTTCAACAGCCTCGACGCGCAGCGCGAGGCCTGTGAGGCGTTCATCGCCAGCCAACGCGCGGAGGGGTGGGCCTGTCTGCGGGAACGCTACGACGACGGCGGCGTCTCGGGCGGCACACTGGACCGCCCTGCGCTCAAGCAGCTGATCGCCGATGTCGAGGACGGGCTGATCGACGTGGTCGTGGTCTACAAGATAGACCGTCTCAGCCGCGCGCTGATGGATTTCTCCAAGCTGGTCGAGATCTTCGACCGCCACGGCGTGACCTTCGTATCCGTCACGCAGTCCTTCAACACGACCACGTCCATGGGTCGGCTGACGCTGAACATCCTGCTCAGCTTCGCCCAGTTCGAACGCGAGGTGATCGGCGAGCGGATCCGCGACAAGGTCGCCGCCTCGAAGAAGAAGGGCATGTGGATGGGCGGCTACGTGCCGCTCGGCTACGACGTGGTTGACCGCAAGCTGATCGTGAACGAGGCCGAGGCGGCGTAGGTCCGGACCATGTTCGAACTCTTCGCGCGGTCCGATTCCACTGCGGCCGTTATCCGGGAGCTGAACGCCCGCGGCATCCGGTCGAAGCGCGGCCGGCCCATCGACCGCGGGGCGCTCTACAAGCTTCTGCACAACCGCATCTACCGTGGAGAGATCACCCACAAGGGCGAGACCTATCCCGGCATGCACGAGCCCATCGTCGATGCGGAGCTGTGGGATGCCGCCCATGCCGTGCTGGCCGGCAACCGCAACCAGCGGGCCGGGCGCACGCGGAGCACCGAGCCGGCGCTGCTGCGCGGGCTGATCTTCACCGAGACCGGCGCCGCGATGACCCCGCACCACACGAAGAAGGGCAACCGGCGGTACTGCTATTACGTGTCGATGGATGTGATCCAGAAACGGCCGACGGCCGAGCTGCGCGGGCCCCAGCGGCTCCCCACGGCCATGGTGGAGAAAGCGGTCATCGGCGAGATCCGGCGGCGGCTGCGCACGCCGGAGGTCATCGCGCGCACCGCCCGCACGCTAAAGAAAGAGCGGCCCGACCTAGACGAGGGCACCGTGACCGCGGCGCTCACGCAGTTCGACGATCTCTGGGAGGCGCTGATCCCGGCCGAGCAGGCACGCGTCATCCAACTGCTCGTGGCGCGCGTGACCGTGGGCGAGGACGGGCTCGATATCGATCTCCGCCATGACGGCCTCGGCGCGCTGGCGAGCCTGATGACGCCCGCGCAGGAGGACGCTGCCTGATGCCCGCAAACGACACGATCCGCGTCCACATCCCGCTCACGGTCCGCAAACGCGGCGGCCGGCCGCGCATCCTGCCGCCGAAGGTCGTAGAGGCGTCGGACCCGCCGCCGGGACAGGATCCCCGCGTGCTGCGCGCCATCGGTCGAGCATGGGCGTGGAGGCAGCGGATGGCGCGCGGCGAGATCACCACCATCGCCGATCTCGCCGCCGAAGAAGGTCTCTCCGATCGCTATGTCAGCCGCCTCCTGCGCCTCGCTTGGCTGGCGCCCGAGGTTCTCGAGCGACTGGTCGTGCGCCGCGAACCCTGCGCGATCAGCCTCTACGACCTGTGCTTTGTTGCGTCCATGCCGTGGGACGAGCAGCCGGCGCGGGTGTTCGACTGAGCCAACCGTTCGGGTTCAGTATTGCTTCCAATCGCGGAGCGCTGGCATTTCGATCGAGCTTTGCCGCCGTTTTAACCCAAGAAGACGGAACCAGCCGGAAGGAAGGTGCCGAATTTTCATGCGTTTGGGCAGGAGCAAGCGTGCAGCGAATATTTTGGGAGACTTCGCATCCCCGCTAGTTCGCGCACTGCTCTTGATACCCCTCCAGCGCCATACTGAGAAACCCCTCAATCATTTGATCTCCCAAAGCATCCAAGTTTGGATTCGAGTTCATTTCGTCGCTTTCCATAAACCTCTTTAGCAAATCCGGATGATGCTTGTTCATGAGTGCCGCGAGGATGAAAGCGGTGCCCATCGCCTGCTTTTCATCCCCTGCCTGTAAGAAATCGATAGAGGACTGAGACACGCCAAGCGCCAAGACACTGCTCAAACGCTCATCTTCGGGGAGCGCTTCTGCCGCAGAAAAGGCTGCCTCCAAGTCAGCAGCACTGTTCGTAGAAAGAACTTGTTCGAAGTCTCGGTAGACGGAGCAGGCTTGCACACTCAAACCATCATCTTTTCCATCGCTTCCTGAGTTGGCGGGCTTCGGCGCTGTCTGAACTTCTTGGGGGCAACCTTTGAAGGGAAAATACCTCTGCCCGCCATAGAAATACTCTTCGCCGATATGTTTGCGGCGCGCTTTCTTGTTCACTTCCACAATCCGGTCGTAGATGCTGGGGTCAGATATCGACGCAAAACACGCGTCTTTCATGTTTTCGACGCCAATCATTCCTCGTGTTTCAGCGGCTTGTTCGGCAGCACTGCTCAAAGCAGATCCAAACCTTTTCATAGGTCTCATTGCGTTCCCTGCATCCATCAATTACGCGGTGAGCGCTCGGTCCGTAGAACTCATCCTGAATCGCCGTTTGCAGCATCTCATAGGCGACCACGCCTTCCTTCAAGCACTCTGGCATGTTGTTGTATGAGTCGGAGTTCACCTCGTTGCACTCATCAATAACTTCCTGTGGCACCTCGGCACCGGCCATCGATGCTGCGAGACAGAAAATGCCTGTTGTAAGAATGCGCTTCATCACCAACCTCGTTCCTTACGGTCGAGGCTAGTTTGGATTGTGGGGCAGGATCAAGATCAACGTCTGTTAGATGGCATCAGCCAGCATCGCGAAGTAATCCGCGACGATCAGATCGTTCTCTTCATCGGTCCAGGGGCCACTCGCCATGCCGCCAGGCTAGAGGCGCGATGTGCGTTTGTCATCAATGGCTTCGCGAAGGCCGCAGCCGATTGATCCGCCACCGCTACGCGCCGTTCTGCCAGCGCACCCATCGGCTACGCCTCCTGCTTGTTCGATCTCCGTTCCGCTCGATAGCGATGGAAACAGGGCGCGCAGTTTTGGCGGGGTTGCGAGTCAGGCCATTGGAAAGGCAAGAAAAATATCGACCGAACCGGAATCGGCGCGGTTCGCCCGACCAGAGACTAAAGGCCATTCAGAGACGGAAATCGCTGCGCGCCGCCGTCTCAGCGGTTCGCACCCACACGGCAAACCCCTTTGAAAACAGAAGAAAATCCGCCTCGGCCGGGCGGCCTGAATAGGTTCGAAAGGGTGATGGTGGCGGAGGAGGTGGGATTCGAACCCACGGTGGGCGTGAACCCACGCCGGTTTTCAAGACCGGTGCATTCGACCACTCTGCCACTCCTCCGGCCCGAAGGGGCCTACACCGGCGGTCACGATTCTGAAAGACGGCAAATCCAACTCCCGCGCATGGGGAAATCCGCCGAAATGCCGTTTGCGCACTTTTCTCGCAGGTCCGCATTCGCTACACTTCCCGCGCGCGGCAACGACCGCGCCTTTTGCGTGACCGATCCCGGCGGTAACGGGGCAAGGACATGAGACTCGAGGCACGCGGGCCGTTGCGCCCGCCGCGACAGGCTAGGGGCGGTGAGCCATGATTGAATTTCTGGGATGCGTGCATCGCGGCGGACGGGCGGTGATCGTGGCCGGTGTGGCCGGGCTGACGCTTGCGGGCTGCGAAGGGGGCGTGAACCCGTTCAAGGCACGCCCCGACACGGCCGAAAGCGCGCCCGAGGCGGCGTCCTCCGTGCGGCTGGTCGAGCGCGATGTCGAGGCGCCCGATGTGTTCCAGGTGACGGACCAGGGCCTCTGGGACGGTCGCCCGTCGCTGGGCGGCGTCTGGGTCGCGCATCCCGACGTGAAGGAGCCCGAGCGCGTCATCATCCGAAATACCGCGAACGGCAAATTCGTGATCGGCGCGCTGTTCCGGCGCGAGCGGGCCAATCCGGGCCCCGTGCTCCAGGTCTCGTCGGATGCCGCCGCGGCGCTCGAAATGCTGGCCGGCGCCCCCGCCAGGCTCAACGTGACCGCCCTGCGCCGCGAGGAACAGCCCGACGCGGCGGGCACGCCCGATGCCGCCGCCGCGGAACTCGCGCCCGAGGCGGTCGAGACCACGACGCTCGATCCCGTCGCGGGTGCCGCCGCGGCCATCGACGCCGCCGAGGCCGAGGCCGGAACCGACACCGCGGCCGCGCCCGCACCGGCCGCCACGGCGCCCGCGCCGAAACCCGCCGCGGCCGCCGTCCAGCCAAGCGCGCTCGACAAACCCTACATCCAGATCGGCATCTTCAGCGTCGAGCAGAACGCCGAGAACACCGCCACCGCGATGCGGCGCGCCGGCATGGTGCCCACGGTGCTCGAGCAGAGCTCGGCGGGCAAGACCTTCTGGCGCGTGATCGTCGGACCGGCCGCAACCCGTTCGGAACGGGCCGCGCTTCTCGACAAGATCAAGGGCATCGGCTTCGACGATGCCTACGCCGTGACGAACTAGGGTCCGCGCCAGGATCGCGGGACCCTTCCGGCGCACCGCCGGAGCGAAGAAGGATATGACGGATCGCGCGACCGCGAGGGGCGCGACCCGCTCCCGCCGGCCCCCGGGGGCCCTGCACGCAACGAAAAGACGGACCGCTGCCAATGACTGTTTTGACCCGTATCGCCCTTTCCGCCCTGCTGGCCCTGGCCATGGCGCTGCCCGCGCGCGCTTTCGACACGCGCGCCACGGCGGCCTTCGTGGTCGACGTGGGCACCGGCACCGTGCTTCTGTCCAAGAACGCCGATCAGCCGCTGCCGCCCGCCTCGATGTCCAAGCTCATGACGCTCTACGTGGCGTTCGAGGCCATCCGCGACGGACGCCTTGCCATGACCGAGGAACTGCCCGTCTCGCAGCACGCGGCGCAATATGGCGGCTCGACGATGTTTCTCCAGCCCGGGGAGCGGGTGACGGTCGAGGATCTCATCCGCGGCATCATCGTGCTGTCGGGCAACGACGCCTGCGCCGTCATCGCCGAGGCGCTCAGCCCCGATGGCACCGAGGCGGGGTTCGCGCGTTTCATGACGCGCCGCGCGCAGAACATGGGGATGACGAACTCCACCTTCACCAACTCGAACGGCTGGCCCGCACCGGGCCACCGGATGAGCATGCGCGATCTCGCGCTGGTGTCGCGCAAGCTCATACAGGATTTCCCCGAATACTATCCGATGTTCGCCGAGACCGAGTTCCTCTTCGACGAGAAGGAGGCGCAGAACCGCTACAACCGCAACCCGCTGCTGACCCTCGGGATCGGGGCCGACGGGCTCAAGACCGGGCATACGCAGGAGGCAGGCTACGGCCTCGCCGGGTCGGCGGTGCAGGGCGGTCGGCGTGTCATCTTCGTGATCTCGGGCCTGGCCAGCGCCGATGCCCGCGCCGAGGAGGCCGAGGCCATCGTCAACTGGGCCTTCCGCCAGTTCGCCGAACGCCAGGTCGTCGCGGGCGGAACCGAGGTCGCGCGCGCCGATGTCTGGATGGGCGAGACGGCCAGCGTGGGCCTCATGGCGCGCGACGACGTGAGCACGCTGATGCCCGCCATGTCCGCCGGTCCGCTCAAGGCCGAGGTGGTCTACCAGGGGCCCATCGAGGCGCCGATCTCGCAAGGGGACGAACTGGCCGAGCTGGTCTTCGCGCCCGAGGGCCTGCCCGAGACGCGCGTGCCGCTCGTCGCGGCGTCGGACGTGGCGCGCGGCGGCTTCGTGAACCGGATCAAGACCGTCTCGTCGCTGCTGCTCACCCGCCTGCAACGCGGCCCCGAGGCCGAGAGCGCCGCGGAGGAGGCGAGTTGAGCCAGGGCGCGGCCCGCGACAGTTCGAGACCGGGCCTTTTCATCACCTTCGAGGGCATCGACGGGTCGGGCAAATCCACGCAGGCGCGCCGCCTTGCCGACACGCTGCGTGCCGAGGGACGCCGCCTGCGTCTCACGCGCGAGCCGGGCGGCTCGCCGGGCGCCGAGGAGATCCGCGCGCTGGTGCTCGAGGGCGCCGCCGATCGCTGGTCGCCCGAGACCGAGATCCTGCTCTTCACCGCCGCGCGCCGCGATCACATGGAGCGGGTGATCGCCCCCGCGCTCGCCGCCGGGGAGGTGGTGATCTGCGACCGTTTCTCCGACAGCACGCGCATGTACCAGGGCCTTGCGCGGCCCGACCTGCGCGACATGGTGGATGCGCTGCACCGCCTCGTCATCGGGCGCGAGCCCGACCTCACGCTGCTGGTCGACATGGACCCGTCCCTGGGCCTCGAGCGCGCGCTGGACCGCGCGGGCGGCGAGGAACGGTTCGAGCGGATGGGCCTCGACTGGCAGGAGCGGATGCGCGCGGGATTCCTCGACCTCGCGCGCGAGTACCCCGACCGCATCGCCGTCATCGACGGCGCGCGCGACGCCGGGGAGGTCGCCGCCGACGTGGCCCGCATCGTGCGGGAGCGCCTCGCATGAGCGATGCCGCCACCCCCCAGCCGGACCGCGTCGAAGGCGCGCCGCATCCGCGCGACACGCCCGCGCTGATCGGGCAGGGCGCTGCCGAGGCGGCCTTTCTCGACGCTTTCACCGGCGGGCGGCTGCATCACGGCTGGCTTCTCACGGGGCCGCGCGGCGTGGGCAAGGCGACGCTCGCCTGGCGGATCGCGCGCTTCCTTCTGGCAACACCCGCGCCCGGCGGTGACGGCGGGCTCTTCGGCGCGCCGCCCCGGCCCGAAACGCTCGCGATCCCCGGCGACCACCCCGTCGCCGCCCGCGTCCGCGCGGGCTCGGACCCGGGGCTCTATCACATCACGCGAAGCGTGAACCCCAAGACCGACCGCCTGCGCGCGCAGATCGTGGCCGAGGACGTGCGCGACCTGAACCGCTTCCTCCAGCTTTCCTCGACCGAGGGCGGTCATCGCGTCGTCATCATCGACAGCGCCGACGAGATGAACGTGCAGGCCGCCAACGCGCTTCTCAAGATGCTCGAGGAGCCGCCCGCACGCACCACGCTTCTCCTCGTGAGCCACGCGCCCGCGCGCCTTCTGCCGACGATCCGCTCGCGCTGCCGCGAATTGCGCCTCCTGCCGCTCTCGCCCGACGACATGGCGCGCGCCCTCGCCCAGGCGGGGGTCGAGACCGACAGCGCCGAGGCGCTCGCGGCGCTGGCCGCCGGATCGGTGGGCGAGGCGGTGCGCCTCGCGAACCTGGGCGGGCTCGACCTCTATGCCGAACTGCTGGCCATCGTCGGAAGCCTGCCGCGCCTCGACCGGCCCCGCGCGCTCGCGCTGGCCGACACGGTGGCGGCGCGCGGGGCCGAGGACCGTCTCGACCTCCTGCTCTCGCTGCTCGACGTGCTGCTCGCACGGCTCGCGCGCACCGGCGCCACGGGCACGCCCCCCGATCCCCCCGCCGCGCCCGGCGAGGCAGAAACGCTCGCCCGCCTCGCCCCCGATCCGTCCGCGGCCCGCGCCTGGGCCGACCGCGCGGCCGAGATCGGCGCCCGCGCCCGCCACGCCCGCGCGGTCAACCTTGACCCTGCCGCGCTCGTGCTTGATACGGTGTTCAGACTGAAAGAGACCGCCTGAACGACCCTCCCGGAGGCCCCATGAGCCGCGTCGAGATCACCGACAGCCATTGCCACCTCGATTTCCCCGAACTGAACGACGAGATCGACGAGGTGATCGCCCGTGCCCTGCGCGCCGGCGTCACGCGCATGGTCACGATCTGCACCAGGCTCCGCAACGAACCCGCCGTGCGCGCGCTGGCCGAGGCGCATGCGCCCGTCTTCTACGCGGCGGGCACGCACCCGATGTCCGTGGCGGACGAGCCCATGGCCACGCTCGATGAGCTTTTGACCATAGCCGAACACCCGAAATGCGTCGGCATCGGCGAGACCGGGCTCGACTACCACTACACGTCCCAAAGCGCCGAGGCGCAGCAGGAGAGCCTGCGCATCCATATCGCCGCCGCGCGCGAGACGGGACTGCCGCTCATCATCCACGCGCGCGACGCGGATGCCGACATGGCCCGCATCCTGGCCGAGGAACACGGGCGCGGCGCCTATTCCTGCGTGATGCACTGCTTCTCGTCGGGCGCGGGGCTGGCGCGCGCGGCGCTCGATCTCGGGTTTTACCTCTCGATGTCGGGCATCGCGGCCTTCCCGCGCTCGTCCGAACTGCGCGAGATCTTCGCGAGCGCACCCGTGGAGCGCATCCTGCTCGAGACCGATGCGCCCTATCTCGCGCCGCCGCCCCATCGCGGCAAGCGCAACGAGCCCGCCTATACCGTCCATACCGGGCAGGTGGGCGCCGAGGTCTTCGGCATGGACTGGCCCGATTTCGCGGCACAGACGCAGGCGAATTTCGCGCGCCTTTTCAGCAAGGTGCCGGCCTTCGAGGCCGCCTCATGAGCAAGACCCGCCGCTTCACCATCCTCGGATGCGGCTCGTCGGGCGGGGTGCCGCGCCTTGGCGGGCACTGGGGCGATTGCGACCCCGCGAATCCCCGCAACACGCGCCGCCGCTGCTCGCTCCTGATCGAACAGGAGGGCGAGAGGGGGACCACCCGCGTGCTGATCGACACCTCGCCCGATCTGCGCGCGCAACTGCTCGACGCGGGCGTGGGCGTGCTCGACGCCGTGGTCTACACCCACAGCCACGCCGATCACGTCCACGGGCTCGATGATCTGCGCGTCGTCGTTTTCAACCGCCGCGAACGTCTGCCGGTCTGGGCCGACGGCGACACGCAGAACGCGCTTCTGGGCCGTTTCGCCTATGCCTTCATCCAGCCCGCAAGCTCGCCCTATCCGCCGATCCTCGACATGCATACGATCAACGGCGACATCACGATCTCGGGGGCGGGCGGCGACGTCGTGCTGACACCCTTCGAGGTGAACCACGGCTCGATGGAGGCGCTGGGGTTCCGCGTCGGCGATCTTGCCTATCTGCCCGACGTGGCCGAGATCCCCGAGACCTCGTGGCCCGTGCTGGAGGGGCTCGATATCTGGATCCTCGACGCGCTGCGGCGCACCCCGCATCCGACACATGCCCATCTCGAACGCTCGCTCGAATGGATGCACCGCGCGCGACCGCGGCAGGGCGTGCTCACCAACATGCATATCGACATGGATTACGACACGCTCGTCGCCGAGTTGCCCGACTGGATCACGCCCGCCCATGACGGCATGGTGCTGACCCAGACGGTCTGAGCGCCGCCGCGATGCAGGCGCTGGTCGAGGTCATCCTGCCGGTCTTCGGCGTCATCGGTTTCGGCTATCTCGCGGTCTGGCGCGGCTGGTTCGCCCAGGTCCACGTGGACGGTCTCATGCGGTTCACGCAGAACTTCGCGATCCCGTGCCTGCTTTTCTCGGCCATCGCGCGGCTCGACCTCGGGGCGGGGTTCGACTGGCGGTTGCTGCTCAGCTTCTATTCGGGCGCCTTCCTGTCGTTCCTCGCTGGCACCTTCATCGCGCTGCGCCTCTTCGGGCGCGAGCTCGAAGAGGCGATCGCGGTGGGCTTCTGCTGTCTCTTCTCCAACTCGGTGCTGCTGGGCCTCCTGATCACCGAACGCGCCTACGGGCCCGAGGCACTGGTGGCGAACTACGCGATCATCGCCGTCCATTCGCCCTTCTGCTACGGCGTGGGGATCACCGCGATGGAACTGGCCCGTGCCCGCGGCGCCGGACGGTTCGCCTTCCTGCCGCGCGTCGGGCGCGCGATGTTCTCGAACGCGCTCATCATCGGGATCGGGCTCGGTTTCGCGGTCAACCTCTCGGGCCTCGCCGTGCCCGCGCCGCTCTGGGACGGCGTGACGCTTCTGGCGCGGGCGGCGCTGCCGGCGGCGCTTTTCGGGTTGGGCGGGGTGCTCGTGCAATACAAGCCACAGGGCGATCTGCGCCTCATCGCCTGCGTGATGGCGCTTTCGCTCCTGGTCCACCCGGCGATCACCCGCGCGCTCGCGGCGCTTCTCGAGCTGCCCGATGCGGCGACGCGCTCGGCCGTGGTGACGGCGGCGATGGCGCCGGGGGTCAACAGCTACATCTTCGCCAACATGTATGGGCGCGCGCGCAAGGTCGCGGCCTCGAGCGTGCTGCTCGCCACCGCCGTCACGCCGCTCACGGCCTGGCTCTGGCTGGGGCTCCTGCCCTGAAATCACCCCCAAAAGGGCCGCGAGATCGGTCCGGTCCGTCGCCGTCCTGCGCACGCCCCTTTAACGATTGCCGCGACTCACCCTCCACCGACGCGATACCGACGTGGATACCGACATGGATACCGACGTGGGGTGCGGCCCGTTAACCCTTGGCCGATGTCTCTGCCGCGCCGCCCTGGAACGCGTTGCCGCGCTCGTAGTCGCAGGGCGCCTCCTGCATCTCGAGATGAAGCCCCGTGCCCTCGTAGGGATGCGCCCGTGCCAGCGCCTCGTCCACCTCGATCCCGAGACCCGGCGTCTCGGGTGGAATGACGAATCCGCCATCCATTTCAATACTTTGCCGGATGAGGCTGCGGTGAAACCCGGTGTCGATCGTCTCGGCCATCAAGAGGTTCGGAATCGAGGCGGCGAGGTGGATGTTGGCCGCCCATTCCACCGGCCCCGCATAGAGATGCGGCGCCACCTGCGCGTTGTAGGCCTCCGCCATGGCGGAGATCTTCTTTGCCTCCCAGATGCCGCCCACGCGCCCCAGCGCCGGTTGCAGGATCGCCGCCGCCCCCGCCCGCAACACGGGCGCGAATTCCGCCTTGGAAACAAGGCGTTCGCCGGTCGCGACCGGGATCGGAACGGCGCGCGCGACCTCGGCCATCTGGGCGACGTTGTCGGGGGGAATGGGCTCTTCGTACCAGAGCGGATCGTAGGGCGCGATCGCCCGCCCGAGGCGGATCGCGCCTGCGGTGGTGAACTGCCCATGCGTGCCGAAAAGCAGGTCCGCCCGGTCGCCCACCGCCTCGCGTATGGCCTTGCAGAACGCCACCGACAGCGCGATGTCGCGCCGTCCCGGCATATGTCCGCCCCGGATCGTGTAGGGGCCGGCCGGATCGAACTTTATCGCCGTATATCCGGCGCTTACACAGGCCTCGGCCGACTCCGCCGCCATCTCGGGCGAGGTCCAGAAGGCCGAGACGTCGTGATGGGGCAGGGGATAGAGATAGGTATAGGCGCGCACCCGCGCGTTCATCCGTCCGCCCAGAAGCGCCCAGACCGGCCGCTCGCGCGCCTTGCCCAGGATGTCCCAGCAGGCGATCTCGAGCCCCGAGAAGGCGCCCATGACCGTGGGGTCCGGCCGCTGCGTGAAGCCTGCCGAATAGGCCCGGCGGAACATCAGCTCGATATTCTCGGGGCTCTCGCCCTCCATGTGCCGCGCGAACACGTCGCCGATCACGGCGCGCATCGCCCCGGGGCCGATGGCGGTGGCATAGCATTCGCCCCAGCCGGTCAGCCCCGTGTCGGTGGTGAGCTTGACCAGGATCCAGTAGCGCCCGCCCCAGCCCGGCGCGGGCGGGGCGGTCACGATGATGTCGAGGTCCGCGAGTTTCATGGGATGTTAACCTCTCGTGGTCAATGTCGCATGGTTGGCACGATCCGACGGGGGCGAGGGGCCAGCCCCTCGCGCTCCCCGGGATGTTTCCGGCAAGAAGAAGGGGATGCCCTCATTGAAGGATGATCACGTTGCGCTTCGCCGTGCCGGATTTCGTGTCGGCGATGGCCTCGTTGATCTGGTCGAGGCGCCAGCGCCCCGAGATCAGCTCGTCGAGCTTCAGGCGCCCCTGGAGGTAGAGATCGGCCATCCAGGGGATGTCGCGGCGGATGACCACGTCGCCCATCTTGGAACCGACGAGGCCCTGGCCGCTCGCCGCGAAATTGACCGGCTCGTAGCTTGCGGCCGCGCCCGAGGGGGGCATGCCGACCATGATGACACGCCCGCCCGGCGCGAGGTAGCGGGGTGCCGTCTCGAAAGCGGCGATCGCGCCCACCGTGACGAAGACCGCGTCCGCGCCCCGCCCGAGCGCCTCCTTGGCCGCGCGCCACGGCTTGGCATCGGTGGCCAGCACCGTGTCGGTCGCGCCGAACTCGCGCGCGACGTCCAGCTTTCCTCGGGTGAGGTCGACCGCCACGATGCGCCGAGCCCCGGCGATGCGGGCGCCCTGGATGGTGTTGAGCCCGACGCCGCCCGCGCCGATCACCACCGCGTCCTGTCCGGGCCGCAGTCGCGCCGCGTTGACCACCGCGCCCACCCCGGTGATCACCCCGCAAGCCAGGAGCGAGGCGGTATCCATCGCGATCCCTTCTGGCAACTCGACAAGCTGGCTCTGGTGCACGACGACCTTCTCGGCGAAGGCCCCGCAGGCCATCGCCTGATGCAGCGCGCCGCCCCCGATCCGCGTGAGCGGGCCGTCCTCCGGCTGCGCCGTATCGCAGCGCGTCGGCGCGCCCGCCGCGCAGCTTGCGCATTGCCCGCAAGCCCGGATCAGCGTCACCACCACCCGCGCGCCGGTGCGCAGGCCCGTGACCCCGGGGCCCACCGCCGCGACGAGGCCCGCGGCCTCGTGGCCATAGACCGCCGGGAGCGTCCCGCCCCAGGCGCCGTCCGCGTAGGAGATATCCGAATGGCAGATCGCCACCGCGTGCAGGTCGACCATGACCTCGCCGGGCCCCGGGTCGCGCAGATCGACCTCCGCGATCTCGAGCGGCGCACCGAAACGGTGGCAGATGGCGGCCCTGATCCTTGGCATGGCGTTCCTTTCCCCGGTCTCCCGACGCTGACCGCATTCGCGCGAACGATCAACCCCCGGATTTCGTGCGGGGTCCGGCCCCGCCTGTCGCGTGCGGGCGGCGGGCCTCAGCCGAGGGTCGCGAGCGCGCGTTCGAAGATCACCCGGTCGACATTGCCGCCCGAGATCGTGCAGATCACGGCAGGCGCCTCGATCTCGTCGGCATGGAAGAGCGCGGCCGCCAGAGCCACGGCGCCGCCCGGTTCCGCCACGAGCTTGAGCCGCTGGAAGGCGAGCGCCATGGCGCGCAGCGCGTCCTCGTCGCTCACCACGATGCCCGGGCCGCAGAGTCGGCGCATGATGGGAAAGGTGATCTCGCCGGGGGCAGGGGTGATGATCGCGTCGCAGAGGCTCCCGGCGGGGGCCGCGTTGCGCTCGATCCGACCCGAGACGAGCGAGCGCGCCACGTCGTCGAAGCCTTCCGGCTCCACCGGCCGGGCACGCAGCCCCGGCGCCTCGGCCTCGAGCGCCAGCGCGATGCCCGAGGTGAAGCCGCCACCGCCGCAGCAGACCAGCACGTCCGCCGCCGCGATGTCCGCCTCGCGGGCCTGCTCGGCGATCTCGAGCCCCGTGGTGCCCTGACCGGCGATGACCTCCGGCTCGTCATAGGGGCGCACGAGCGTGAGGCCTCGCTCGCGCATCAGCGTCTCGCCGATCTCCTCGCGGCTCTCGCCCGCGGCGCGATCATAAAGCACCACCTCGGCGCCCATGGCGCGGGTGTTCGCGATCTTGAGCGCCGGGGCATCCCTCGGCATGACGATCACCGCCGGGACGCCGAATTCCTGCGCCGCGCGCGCGATCCCCTGCGCATGGTTGCCCGAGGAAAAGGCGATCACCCCCTCGTTCCGTGTGCCGGGATCGAGCGCCGAGAGCGCCGCGCGCGCGCCGCGATACTTGAAGCTGCCGGTATGTTGCAAACACTCCGGCTTGATCCAGACGGGCCGCCCCGCGATCTCGTCGAGGAAGGGGGAATTGAGGAGCGGCGTGCGCCGCGCATGGCCCTCGAGGCGCGCGGCGGCGGCGCGGATCATGGTGATGTCGGTCATCGGGCTTGCTCCAGCAGGGCGTGAATCGCGGCGACGGCCTCGGGCTCGTCGAGGAAGGGCACATGGGCGCGGTCGGCGACGGTCACGGCGGCCATTCCGGGGATATGCGCCTGCATCCGGTCGAGCGTTTCGGGCGTCAGCAGGTCCGAGTTGGCCCCCCGCAACGCGCAGAGCGGGACCGTGGCGAGCTGGTCGAAAAGCGGCCAGAGGTCGGGGGTGGGGCCTGCCTCGGCCTGGGCGATCATCGCGTTGCGCAGCCGCGCGTCATAGCGCAGGCCAAGCCCGCCACCGGGCTTTTCATACCACATCAATTCCGCCTGCCGGCGCCACCGTTCGACCGGGACACCGGGGAAATCGGCCTCGTAGAGCGCGTGAAGCCCGTGGCCCGCCGCATCGAGATCGGGAAAACTCGGCGCGCGTCCGACGTAGTCCATGATCCGCGCCAGCCCCACCTGCGCGATATCCGGCCCGATATCGTTCAGGACCACCCCGGCCAGGCGATCGCGGTGCAGCCCGGCCAGCACCATCGCGATAAGCCCGCCGCGCGAGGTGCCGATGATCGCGGCGCGCTCGATCCCGAGATGATCGAGAAGCGCCACCGCGTCCTGCGCCTCCTGCAGGATCGAATAGGTCATGAAGTCGGCCGCGTGATCCGACTGTCCCCGGCCACGGTAATCCATGCGGATCGCGCGGACATGCGCCAGATCGAGATGCGGCATCAGGAACTCGAAATCGCCGCCGTTTCGGGTGAGACCGGCGAGGCAGAGCACCGGAAGGCCGTCGCCCTCTTCCTCGAAATGCAGGCCCAGCCCGTCTTGCGTCGTGAAGCGCGGCATCAGCGCGCCGCCATGTCGGGAATGGCGGTCAGGTCGCGCAGCACCGCGTCGGGCCGCGCCGGCAGGCGATCCACCGGGTCGCCCGCGCGGTTGACCCATACGGTGCGGAAACCGTAGCCCGCCGCCGCCGCCACGTCCCAGCCGTTCGACGACACGAAAAGCACGTCGGAGCGGTCGCAGCCGAACCGCTTGCCCACGAGATCATAGACCGAGGCGTGCGGCTTGAAGACCCCCACCGCCTCGACCGAGAGGCAATCGTCGAGATGCCCGGAGAGGCCCGCCGACGAAACCGCGCCTTCGAGCATGTCGGGCGAGCCGTTCGAGAGGATCGCCGTGGCGAACCCCGCCTCCTTGAGCGCGCACAGCATGTCGGGCACCTCGGGATATGCCTCGAGTTCCCAGTAGAGTTGCAGGAGCCGCTCGCGCAGCTCCGCGTCGGCCTCCATCCCCTGCGCCTCGAGCGCCCAGTCGAGCGCGTCCCGTGTCACCTGCCAGAAGCTCGTATGCTCTCCGGTGATGGCGCGCAGCCAACTGTATTGAAGCTGCTTGAGCCGCCAGGCCTCGGCGATGGAAGGCCAGTGCTCGGCAAATGCCTCGCGCCCCGGCTCGCCCGCTGCCCGGCGCGCCGCGGCGGCCACGTCGAAAAGCGTGCCGTAGGCGTCGAAGATGCAGGTGGTGACGGGCAAGGGCGGCCCCTCCGGCTGATGCTGTCCGGGGGCGAGAGTGTCACGGATGCGCGGGAGGGAAAAGGCCCCAATCCCGCCACGGGGCGCCTGTTTGCAACGCCGGGAACGGCTTGTTACGCTTGCGACAGATTCGCCCAAGCACCCGCGCGCCGACGTGACGCGCGGCCTTGCCACACACGAACCACCAGAATTCCCCTACAAGATCGGAGCTTTTCATGACCGAAGTGAAATCGGGTGACACCGTCCATATCCATTACAAGGGCACCCTTGCCGATGGCACCGTTTTCGATAGCAGCGAGGGGCGCGACCCGCTCGCCTTCGAGGTCGGCTCGGGCCAGATCATCCCCGGCCTCGACCAGGCCATGCCCGGCATGAGCGTGGGCGATACGAAAACCGTCGAGGTGCCCGCCGATCAGGCCTATGGCCAGGTCGATCCCAACGCCCGGCAGGAGGTGCCGCGCGAGGGCATCCCCGCCGACATCCCGCTCGACCCCGGCACGCAGCTGCAGGTCCAGACCGAGAATGGTCAGGTGCTGCCCGTGACCGTGGTGGACGTCACCGACGAGACCGTGACGCTCGACGCGAACCACGCGCTCGCCGGCAAGGACCTGACCTTCGAGGTGGAGCTTGTCGCCATCGCGTGACGCGCGACCCTTGACGTGACACCGAAAGGCCCCGGGCGACAGCCGCCGCGGGGCCTTTCTCGTTTCAGAGCTTCAGGAGAACCGCGCCGTTGCGCCCCGGCGTCATCACAGCGTCATGGGCCTTGGCGCAGTCCTCGAGCGGATGGATGGCGTCGATCGCGGGCTTGAGCGCGCCGGCGGTGAGCGCGTCGTGCAGCCGCGCGATGGCCGCGTCGCGGCGCGCATCCTCGAGGATGTAGATCAGCACGATGTCGAGCGTCAGGGCCTTGAAGAGGTAGGGACCGAAGGGCAGGGTGGGCGTCATCTCCTTGCCGGACCCGTAGGCGCAGATCGTGCCATTGGGGCGCATGACCTCGCCCAGGAGGGCGGCATTCTGGCCGAATTCGACCTCGACGGCACGGTCGATGCCATTGCCCCCGCTCGCCTCGGCGATCTTCTCGGCCAGGTCGGGATCGCCGTAGTCGAACACCGCATCGGCCCCCGCCGCGCGGACCCGCTCCATGCCGGCCTCGCCGCAGGTGGCGATCACCCGCGCGCCGCCCCACTTGGCAAGCTGAACGGCATTGTGCCCCACTGCGCCCGCGCCGCCGCTGATCAGCAGCGTCTGCCCGCTCACGTCACCGCCGCCGAAGACCGTATGCGCCGCCGTGAGGCCCGGAATGCCGAGACAGGCCCCCGTCTCGGGCGACACACCCTCGGGCAGCGGCACCGCCTGCGCGGCGGGAAGCGCGATCAGCTCGGCCGCGGTGCCGAAGGCGCGCTGCCACTGGCCGTTCCAGATCCAGACCCGTTCGCCCACGCGGCCCGGATCGACCCCGTCGCCCACCGCCTCGATCACGCCCGCCCCGTCCGAATGGGGGACGATACGCTCGAAGGCGGGCTTCGTCACCCCGGGCCGGGACCCGGCGCGCGCCTTGGCATCCGACGGGTTGACCCCGGAATAGGCCAGCCGCACCAAGACCTCGCCCGGACCGGCCTCGGGATCGGGCAGGTCATGGGCCTGCAGCACATCGGCCGCGGGCCCGAACTCACTGTAGATGATCGCGCGCAAGACCCCGCCTCACGCTTTCTTGCGCAGGCGGATCACGACGTCGACCTTGGCGATCTCGGCCCCCGCCGGCGCGTCGGGAAGCTGCCGGATCTCGAGCTGGTCGGCGGGCGCGTCCGAAAGCCGCTGCTCGTCCTCCCAGTAGAAATGCGGATGGTCATGGGTGTTGGTGTCGAAATAGCTCTTGGCCCCGTCCACCATGACCTCCTGCATGAGGCCCGCGTCGCAGAACGCGCGCAGCGTGTTGTAGACGGTGGCGAGCGACACGCTGTCGCCGTTGCCCTGGACGGCGGCGAAGAGGCTCTCGGCGGTCACGTGACGGTGCTTGCCGTCGCCCACGAGCAGCGCCGCCAGCGCGACACGCTGCCGCGTCGGGCGAAGCCCTGCATTCGTGAGCCATTCGGTTCCGCGCTCTGTCGCTTGCGACGTCATGGGTGCCTCGGGTTGGGTCTTCAGGGGAATATAGGGGGCGAAGCGGGGGAATTTCAAACAGATTTCCGCAATGGACCACCGGCCAGTGCGCTTGCATGGCCGCGCGGCCCGGTGTTAGAGGGGAACAAAGGATGATGACCGGAAAGGGACTGCCTTAATGGCCAATTACCCGAGCAGCTTCGACAAGGACGATCTGCTGAAATGCGCACGCGGTGAGCTGTTCGGCGAGGGCAACGCGCAATTGCCCGAGCCGCCGATGCTCATGATGGACCGGATCACCGAGGTGTCCGCGGACGGCGGCGCGCACGGCAAGGGCCACGTGGTGGCCGAGTTCGACATCACCCCCGATCTCTGGTTCTTCAAGTGCCATTTCCCCGGCAACCCGATCATGCCCGGCTGCCTTGGCCTCGACGGGCTGTGGCAGTTGACCGGCTTCAACCTCGGCTGGCGCGGCTGGCAGGGGCGCGGCTATGCGCTCGGCGTGGGCGAGGTGAAGCTCACCGGGATGGTGCGCCCCGACCGCGAGATGCTGACCTATTACGTCGATTTCACCAAGGCGGTTCAGACACGGCGGCTGACCATGGGCGTGGCCGACGGCCGGGTCGAGGCCGACGGCGAAGTGATCTACCAGGTCAAGGACATGAAGGTGGCGCTGAGCGAAAGCTGACGCCGCCGGCGGGCGCGCTGGTCGGGCATCACGCTCACGTCGCGCGCGCTCGCGGGGCCGGTCGCGGGGTCGCGGGGTCGACGGCCGGACCTCCGGTTAACTGCTTGCCCCGCTTGCCCGCGTTGAATTACACAAGGGTGCAAACCGTAGGGGGAGGGGCACGCTCATGCGCCGCGTTGTCGTCACAGGTCTGGGGATCGTCTCCTCGATCGGCACCGATGCCGAGGAGGTTCTGGCCTCGCTCAAGGCGGGCCGGTCGGGCATCTCGTTCAACGAGGAGATGGCGGAACACGGGTTCCGGAGCCAGGTGGCGGGTGCGATCGACATCGACGTCACCGATCACGTCGACAAGCGCACGCTGCGCTTCATGGGGCCGGGCGCGGCCTACGCGCATATCGCGATGAGCCAGGCGATCGCTGATGCCGGCCTCGAGGAAAGCGACGTGGTGAACCCGCGCACGGGTCTCGTCGCCGGATCGGGCGGCCCCTCGACCAGCGCCATGCTCGCCGCGCACCAGACCGTGCTGAAGACCGGGGGCACCAAGCGGGTCGGCCCCTTCGCCGTGCCGAAATGCATGTGCTCGACGGTGAGCGCGAACCTCTCGACCGCGTTCCGTATCAAGGGGATCAACTATTCCATCACCTCGGCCTGCTCGACCTCGCTGCATTGCATCGGCAACGCCGCCGAGCAGATCATGATGGGCAAGCAGGACGTGATGTTCGCCGGTGGCGGCGAAGAGCTCGACTGGACGCTCTCGTGCCTCTTCGACGCGATGGGCGCGATGTCGTCGAAATTCAATGACACGCCGGAACGCGCCAGCCGCGCCTTCGACGCCGACCGCGACGGTTTCGTGATCTCGGGCGGCGGCGGCATGATCGTGCTCGAGGAGCTCGAGCACGCGAAGGCGCGCGGGGCGAAGATCTATGCCGAGGTGACCGGCTACGGCGCGACCTCGGACGGCGCCGACATGGTCGCGCCATCGGGCGAGGGCGGCGAACGGGCGATGCGCGTGGCGCTTTCGACCCTGCCCGAGGGCCGCCGCGTGAGCTATATCAACGCCCATGGCACATCCACCCCGGTGGGCGACGTGGGCGAGGTCGAGGCCGTGCGCCGCGTCTTCGGCCAGGGCTCCACCCCGCCGATCAGCTCGACCAAGTCTATGACCGGCCACAGCCAGGGCGCGACCGGCGCGCAGGAGGCGATCTACTGCCTGCTGGCGCTCGAACATGATTTCATCATCCCCTCGATCAACGTCGAAACCCTCGACCCCGCGCTCGATCCGGCCGAGATCGCGACCGAGCGGGTGGACGGGGCCGGTCTGGACACGGTGATGACCAACTCGTTCGGCTTCGGCGGCACGAACGGGTCGATGCTTCTCAGCAAGTACAAAGATTAACCAGAGCGGACGGGACGGGATCATGGGCGCAATGCAGGGCAAACGGGGCCTGATCATGGGGGTGGCGAACGACCGCTCCATCGCGTGGGGCATCGCCAAAGCCATGCACGAGGCGGGGGCCGAACTGGCCTTCACGCACCAGGGCGAGGCCTTCGGCCAGCGTCTCAGGCCGCTCGCCGAAAGCGTCGGGTCGGATTTCATGGTAGACGTGGACGTCACCGACGACGCCTCGCTCGACAGCGCTTTCGAGGGTCTCGCGGCACGCTGGCCGACGATCGACTTCGTGGTCCACGCGATCGCCTTTTCGGACAAGTCCGAACTGACGGGCCGGTTTCTCAACACCAGCCGCGCCAATTTCAAGAACTCGCTCGACATCTCGGCCTACAGCTTCATCGACGTGGCACGCCGTGCCCACCCGCTGATGACCGAGAAGGGCGGGACGCTTCTGACCCTCACCTACCAGGGCTCGAACCAGGTGGTGCCGAACTACAACGTGATGGGCGTGGCCAAGGCGGCGCTCGAATCGGCCACGCGCTACCTGGCCAACGATCTCGGTCCCGACGGGATCCGCGTGAACGCGATCTCGCCCGGCCCCATGAAGACGCTCGCGGGCGCGGCCATCGGCGGCGCGCGGCGCACCTACAAGCATTGCGACCAGAACGCGCCCCTGCGCGCCAACGCCACGCTCGAGGCGGTGGGCGGCACCGCGGTCTATCTCGCCTCCGACGCGGGCGCCTGCACCACGGGCGAGATCATCCACGTTGACGGCGGATTCCACATCCTCGGGATGCCGCAGGCCGAGAACCTCTGACACGCCGGGAAGCGGTGCGGACGGGCCGCGCTCCCGCGTATCTTGATCACGACCAGCAGACGGGCGGCCATCCGCCCCGTGCGGCGGAACGTAACGGGCCGGGGCTGCGTTGGGCGGTGAAAAGGAGGTGCCGCCCATGTCGCACGAACTCACGCTCAAGAGCATCGAACCCGTTACCCACGACACTCACCATCTCGTCTTCGACCGGCCAGAGGGGTTCGACTTCGAACCGGGGCAGGGTGTCGAACTTCACCTGCTCAAGGATGGCTGGGAGGACGAGGGCCGGCCCTTCACGCCCGTGACCCTGCCGGACGAGGACACGCTGGAATTCGTGATCAAGTCCTATCCCGACCATGATGGCGTGACCGAGCAGATCGGCAAGATGAGCGCGGGTGACAAGGTGCGGATCAAGGGGCCTTTCGGCGCGATCTCGGACGAAGGCCCCGGCGTCTTCATCGCGGGCGGAGCGGGCGTCACGCCGATGATCGCCGTCCTGCGAAAGCGGCTGCGCGATCACGGCACGCTCGAAGGCTCCACGCTCGTCTTCGCCAACAAGACGGTGGACGACATCATCTGGCGCGACAAGTTCGAGGCGATGGAGGGGCTGACCTGCGCCTTCGTCGTCGATGAACCGGGCGGCGACGTGCCGCAGCAGCGCCTGACGCGCGATTACCTGCGGCAATTCGTGGAGCCGGAGTCGCGCTGCTATCTCTGCGGTCCGCCGCCGATGATGGACGCGGTGCGCGAAGCGCTCCATGAGATCGGCGTCAAGGACGACCGGCTGATCGAGGAAGACATGGGCTGATCCCGACTGACCGAGGAGCCACGGACATGAGCCAACGCGACGACACGCATCCCAACGTGCCCGAGGTGGATCAATCCGACCGTCTCGTGCCGCGCAACCTGCGCCAGTCGGGCCGAACGCCGGTCGAGATGCTGATCTCGACGCGGGTGCGCAAATCGCCCTTCTGGCATCTGGCCGTCGAGGCCGGATGCTGGCGCGCGACGGTCTACAACCGCATGTATCACCCGCGCGGCTACGTCCGCCCCGAGGAGGGCGGCGCGATGGCCGAGTATGACGCGCTGGTCAACGCCGTGACGCTGTGGGACGTCTCGGTCGAGCGGCAGATCCGCGTCAAGGGGCCGGAGGCCGAGGCGTTCGTCAACCATGTCATCACGCGCGACGCCACGAAGATCGAGCCGATGCACGGCAAATACGTGATCCTCTGCAACGAGGCCGGCGGCATTCTCAACGACCCGGTCCTGCTCAGGCCCGGCGACGATGAATTCTGGTTCTCGCTCTCCGACAGCGACCTCATGCTCTGGCTCCAGGGGGTGAACACGCCGCGCCGGTTCGATGTGGACATCGCCGAGATCGACGTGGCCCCGTTGCAGGTGCAGGGTCCGAAATCCGAGGCGCTGATGGTCGATCTCGTGGGGAGCGAGGTGCGCGACGTGCCCTATTACGGCTTGATGGAAGCCCGGATCGGTGGCGTGCCGGTGCTCATCAGCCAGACCGGGTTCTCCGGCGAGAAGGGGTACGAGGTCTACGTTCGGGACGCGTCCCGCAATGCCGAGGCAGTCTGGTACGCGATCCGCACCGCCGGGGCGTGCCACGGCCTGCGGGTGATCGCGCCGGGCCATCACCGGCGCATCGCGGCGGGCATCCTGAGCTGGGGCCAGGACATGGATGCGGAAACCTCGCCCTTCCAGGTGAACCTTGCCTTCCAGGTGCCGCGCGACAAGGAGGCCGACTATATCGGTCGCGCCGCGCTGGAGGCGCAACGCGACGCCATCGACGCAGGCGAGCCGCCCTTCGCGCTCTGCCTCGTGGGCATGACGCTGGGCGGTGAGCCGATCACCGATTACGCGCCGGATTTCTGGCTCATCACCGACGAGGCGGGCACGCGCTGCGGCTACGTCACCTCGCCCTGGTGGTCGCCCGAACTGGGCACCAACATCGCGCTGGGTTACGTGCCGTGGGACAAGTCGGACGTGGGCACGAAGCTGCGCGTCGAACTGCCGCAGCCGTATTCCGACGGCGACGGCCCCGTTCCCGCCGAGGTCTGCGAGGTTCCGTTCAAGCCTTCGGAACATCCCAGCACGCGCGAGCGCCGCAAGAGCGGCGGTTGAACGCCGCGATCTGCGCGAGCGGCTTTTTAGCTGCTCAGAACCACTGTCCCGGTTCCATAAGCCCGAGGTCGAGCAACTGGCGCGAATGCCACTCGAACGGGGTGGAATTATGCCACTTGAACGTCTCGATATCGAAGGTGGAGCCGGGATTGAGCTTGAGCGCCTTCGCCGTGCGGAACGAGACGATGGCCGAGGTCAGGTTGTTGTGCCACGGGCAGGCGTAGGTGTTGTATTCCTCGTCGGAGAAGGTGTGATCCTCGCGCAGGGTCAAACCCTCCTTCGCGCGGAAAAGCGCGATGCGGTCGATCTTGCGGCGCGGCGGGGGGATATGTTCCTCGTAGCGCCAGCGCAGCCCGCCGAAGAAATCGAGCTGCCGTTCCTTGGGATAGTTGTTGTTGGCGGGGTCGGGCCGGGCAAGGGCGTAATATCCCGTCCGGTCCAGATAGGCATCCTCGATCGACACCGCGTCCCGATAGCGCCCGAGATCGCCCGCGTAGAGGTCGATCACGTAGCTCAGCATCGCGTCGCGCCGTTCCTCGGCATGAAAACTCAGCATCTCGCCCACCGTTCGCGTCTCGCAGAACGGGTAGAACAGGTATTCGGCGTTGTAGCAGTAATAGAGCCATTGCCCCGGCGCCGCCGCGATCACGCGGTTCACGTGATCGGTGAGCAGGTCGCCGCGCGCCCGGTCGAAGCCCACGCGATGCACCTCGTCCACCACGTCGGCGGCGAGCGTGAAGTTTTCCGGCGCAAAGACGAGGACCGCGCGGAATCCCGCGTCGAGATGATGGCGGAGCGTCGAGTCGAGCTCGACCGGATCCTCGGCGAAGACCATCGCGATGGGCCCCTTCGCGAGGGCCGCGGCCCCGGTCGAAAGGAAATCGGTGAGGTCTGAATACTGCATCCGTCGTCTGCCCCGGTCTTTTCCCCGCAGGGTGTGCGAAAAGCGCCTCTATTGCAAGTGAGCGGCGACCTGTTATAGCAGGCGCCCGACCCCGATCCCGGAGCACGCGCCATGTCCGAGCCCAAGAAACTCTACATCAAGACCTATGGATGTCAGATGAACGTCTACGACAGCGAGCGCATGGTCGAGGCGCTGGGCGGTCGGGGCTATGTCGAGACGCAGACGCCCGACGATGCCGACATGATCCTTCTCAACACCTGCCACATCCGCGAGAAGGCCGCCGAGAAGGTCTATTCCGAACTCGGCCGCTTCAAGGGGCTGAAAGCGGACCGGCCCGATCTCAAGATCGGCGTCGCGGGCTGCGTGGCGCAGGCCGAGGGCGAGGAGATCATGCGCCGCCAGCCGCTGGTGGACCTCGTTGTCGGGCCGTCGAGCTATCATCACCTGCCCGAGATGGAGGCGCGGACGCGCGAGGGGAAGAAGGCGCTCGTCACCGACTTTCCCGAAGAGGACAAGTTCGCCAGGCTCAAGGGCCGTCCCAAGGCCGCGCGCGGTCCGACCGCGTTCCTGAGCGTGCAGGAAGGGTGTGACAAGTTCTGCGCCTTCTGCGTCGTTCCCTATACGCGCGGCGCCGAATACAGCCGCCCGGTTGAGGCGGTTCTGGACGAGGCGCGCGACCTGGTGGAGCGCGGCGTGCGCGAGATCACGCTTCTGGGTCAGAACGTCAACGCCTATCACGGCGCAGGCCCCGACGGCGAGGAATGGAGCCTTGCCCGCCTCATCTGGGCGCTCGACAAGGTAGACGGGCTCGAGCGGATCCGCTTCACCACCTCTCACCCGAACGACATGGACGACGACCTGATCGCGGCGCATGGCGACTGCGACAAGCTCATGCCCTACCTGCATCTTCCCGTCCAGTCGGGCAGCGACCGGATCCTCAAGCGGATGAACCGCAGCCACACCGCCGAAAGCTACCTGCGCCTGATCGAGCGCATCCGCGCCGCGCGCCCCGACATCCTGATGTCGGGTGATTTCATCGTCGGCTTCCCCGAGGAAACCGAAGAGGATTTCCAGGCGACGCTCGATCTCGTCGAAACGGTCGAATACGGCTATGCCTACTCCTTCAAGTATTCCACGCGGCCCGGCACCCCGGCGGCGGAACGCGCGCAGATCGATGAGGACGTCAAGACCGAGCGCCTGCACCGCCTGCAGGACCTCATCACCCGCCAGCAGCGCAAGGTTCAGGACGCCATGGTCGGGCGCGAGGTCGGCGTGCTGTTCGAGAAGGCCGGCCGCCTGCCGGGGCAGATGGCCGGCAAGTCGGACCATCTTCACGCGGTGCACGTGCGTGATGCCGACGTGGCCGTGGGCGATCTGCGGCGTGTCCGGATCGTCGAGAGCGGATCGAACTCGCTCGCCGGAGAGCTTGCCTGACGGGGCCCACCCGGCGATTCCCTTTCGCTCCGCCCCCGGCGATGCCCGTCTTTCGGTTGCCGCTCCGTCACCTTGTCCGGCAATTGCCGTCCGCGCGGGGCCGCGTGCCCTCTTTTTTCTTCACAACTTCTGCAAAGCTGCTAAGGTTGAACGATAATTTCGTGACCCGCCCAGCTGCCAAACCGGGGGGTCCTTGGGGGAACAGTAGAAGGATAACGACCGTGACGGGGAGATTTTCGACGTCATTGCGCAACCTCGCGAGCGGCCTGGCTGCCGTCGCTCTCGGTGCTGCGCTGCTCGTGAGCGGAGGGCCCGCCGCGGCCCAGCAGCAGGGCAGTAACTACACGCCGACCATCTGGGTCGACCCGGACGGGTGCGAGCACTGGGTCATGGATGACGGTTGGGAGGGCTACATGACGCCGCATGTGAACCGGCAGGGCATCCCGGTCTGCCGGCGCGGCAATGTCTGCGGTGTGATAAACACCGATCAGCTCTTCGCGACCGACAGCGCGCGGCTCGGGGCCTCGGCGCGACAGCATCTCGCCAATTTCTTCCGCAAGGCGAACGCGGTGTCCTACATCATCACCGGCCATACCGACAGCCGCGCATCCGACAGCTACAACATGGACCTGTCGCTGCGGCGCGCGAACGCGGTTGCGCGCGTGGCGCAGGCGTCGGGGGCGCGCATCGCCGACGTGCGCGGCTATGGCGAACGGATGCCGAAAGCGTCCAACAACACCGCCGCCGGCATGCAGGCCAATCGCCGCGTCGAAATCATCTGCATTCGCTGAAGGGGGCGATCATGAAAATTGCACATATCACGCTCGCCCTGACGGCCGCGCTTCTCGTGTCGGCTTGCGATGGCGAAAAGACCGACAAGACCGTGGACCGAGGGTTCGACAGCAAGCACCTGAGCCAGCTCAAGGCCGGCATCTGGGTCGATCCCAATGGCTGCGATCACTGGATCATCGACGACGGGATCGAGGGCTATCTCTCGCAGCGGCTCGACAAGTATGGCAAACCGGTCTGCTCGGGCGTCGCGCCGCCGAACACCGCGGTCGGCCCCTACAACCAGGGCTCGCCTGTTTCCGACCCGATCTGATGCCGCATCGGCAGTCCGCCGAGCTGAGACCGCGGGTCACGAGGCCCGCGGTTTTTTTGCGTATCGCCGCTCCCGTGCCCGCCCCGCACTTGCGCCGCGCGCAGTGACACGGCACGATAGTCCGAACCTTCTTCGCAGGAGCCCTGATTGCCTCCCACCGCCCTGACGCCCGAGACCGAGCAGACCTCCGACCGCGAGGAGGTCATCGAGTTTCCCGACAACTTCCTGCTCATCGACCTTTGTGGCGAGCATGACCGCAATCTCGCCGAGATCGAGCGCGCCACCGGGGTTCAGATACTCCGCCGCGGCAATCGCCTCGTGATCTTCGGGGAGGAGGAGCAGCGGGCCGAGGCGCTCGAGGTGTTGCGGTCGCTCTACGCGCGGCTCGAAGGGGGCAAGAGCCTCGAACGCGGCGATGTCGACCGCGAATTGCGCATGGGCGGCGGCGATGCGTCGCCGGGCGGCGAGAATGGCGATCAGCTCGAGATGTTCAAGGGCGGTCCGGTCGAGATCAAGACCCGCAAGAAGCTTGTCGAGCCGCGCACCGATGCCCAGAAGGCCTATGTGCTTTCGCTCTTCAACAACGAGATGGCCTTCGGTATCGGCCCCGCCGGAACCGGCAAGACCTATCTTGCCGTGGCGGTGGGGGTGAGCATGTTCATCCAGGGCCAGGTGGACCGCATCATCCTCAGCCGCCCGGCGGTCGAGGCGGGCGAGAAGCTGGGCTACCTGCCGGGCGACATGAAGGACAAGGTCGATCCCTACATGCAGCCGCTCTACGATGCGTTGAACGACTTTCTTCCGGGCAAGCAGCTTGCGAAGCTCATCGAGGAGAAGAAGATCGAGATCGCGCCGCTCGCCTTCATGCGGGGCCGGACCCTTGCCAACGCCTTCGTGGTGCTCGACGAGGCGCAGAACGCGACCTCGATGCAGATGAAGATGTTCCTGACCCGACTGGGCGAGGGGAGCCGGATGGTCATCACCGGCGACCGTAGCCAGGTGGACCTCCCCCGCGGCGTGACGAGCGGCTTGCACGATGCCGAGCGTCTGCTGGGCGGGATCAAGGGGATCAGCTTCAACTACTTCACCGCGAAGGACGTCGTGCGCCACCCGCTTGTCGCAGCGATCATCGAGGCCTATGACGCGGACAACCCGGCCTGACCGAAGGGGCTCGCGCACCGACCTATGCCGACCGAAACACTGATCGAGGATGTCCGCTGGCACGAGGCGGGGCTTGCCGCGCTGGCCGAGCGGGCGGCGGCCGCGACGCTCGCGCATCTGGGTCTCGATCCCGGCGAGTGGCACGTAAGCGTGCTTGGCTGTGACGACGCCCGCATCGCCGTCCTGAATGCCGATTTCCGGGACAAGCCCCGGCCGACCAACGTGCTGAGCTGGCCCAGCGAGGAACGCGCGGCAGCGACGCCCGGCAAGGCGCCCGATCCGCCCGATCCGCAAGGCGACACGGAGCTGGGCGACATCGCCATCGCCTTCGACACCTGCGCGCGCGAGGCGGACGGCGCCGGCAGGCCACTGGCCGATCACGTCACCCACCTGCTCGTGCACGCGACGCTGCATCTTTTGGGCTACGACCACGAGGACGCGCGGGATGCCGCCTTGATGGAGCGGCTGGAGGTTGCGATACTGGGTGAAATGGGGATAACAGACCCCTACATCTGAGGCGGGCCGGAAAGGTCCGCGCAAACGGAAAGAGAAAGATGGGCGAGAGCACAGACGGGTCTTCTACGGCGGCGCAGCGCGCGCAGGACACGAGGCCGGAAGATGACGACGAGCGGGGCGGATTCTTTTCGCGCATTTTCGGCTCGTTCGTTCCGGGCGACTCCGAGGACGAGGACGCGGCCGCATCGAGCGCCCCCCATGCCTCCGACGTGCCCGGCATGGTCAATCTCAGCCGCAAGACCGTCGAGGACGTGGCGATTCCCAAGGCCGACATCGTGAGCGTGCCGAGCACGATCACCAAGGACGAGCTCGTCGAGGTCTTCCGCGAAAGCGGGCTTTCGCGCCTGCCGGTCTACAAGGGGACGCTCGATACGCCCCTCGGCATGGTGCACGTCAAGGATTTCGCGCTCAAGCACGGGTTCAACGGCACCGGTGCGCGCTTCTCGCTCAAGCGTCTGCTGCGCCCGATGTTCTACGTGCCGCCCTCGATGCCGATCGGCGTGCTGATGGCCAAGATGCAGAGCGAACGACGCCACATGGCGCTTGTCATCGACGAATATGGCGGTGTCGACGGGCTCGTGACCATCGAGGATCTGATCGAGCAGGTCGTGGGCGAGATCGAGGACGAGCACGACATCGACGACGAGAACTACTGGACCGAGGAAAAACCGGGCTGTTACATCGCCCTGGCCAAGACCCCGCTTGACGAATTCGAGGCGGAAACCGGTCTCTCGCTCACCGAGATGGAGGATGTCGACGAAGAGGAGATCGACACGCTGGGCGGGCTGGTGGTCATGATGCTGGGCCGGGTGCCGGTTCGCGGCGAGGTGATCGAACACCCGACCGGCGCGGTGATCGAAGTGCTGGAGGCCGATCCGAGACGCGTCAAGCGGCTCCGCGTGCGCCTCACGGACATCGCGGGTGAGTGAAGGTCGACTGCGCTGGCTCTGCCTCGGGACCGGCGCGGCGATGGGCACGGGGCAGGCGCCGTTCTCGCTGTGGTGGCTTGCCGCGCTGGCGTTCGTCCTGCTTCTGTGGGCTCTCTCGCAACCCGCTTCGCGCCTGCGTGCCGCGTTCTGGCGCGGATGGATCGGGGGGGTGGGCTATTTCACGGCGACCCATTTCTGGATCGTCGACCCGTTTCTCGTCGATCCCGTGCGACACGGCTGGATGGCCCCCTTCGCGGTGCTCGGTATCGCGGGAGGCATGTCCCTCATCTGGGGAACGGCCACGTTGCTTGCGCATTGGCTGGCCGGGGAGCAGCGTCGCATCGCGCTGGCGCTCGTGCCGTCCTTCATGCTGGCCGAGTTCTTCCGTGCCTACGCGCTCACGGGGTTTCCCTGGTCGCCCATCGGATCGTTCTGGCTTGAAACTCCCGTGGCGCAACTCGCGGCCCTGGGGGGTGTCCACGGCCTGACCTTCCTGTCGCTCGGACTGGTCGCGGCGATGATGGCCGTATCGGGTCGCGCGCGGGTGGTTGCCTTCGTGGCGCTTGCACTGCTCGTCGGCGGCGCATGGTTCTGGGGCGCGCAGCGCCAGGCGGGCGGGCCCCAGCCCACCGATCACCTCGTGCGGATCGTGCAACCCAACGCGCCGCAGCACCTCAAGTGGCATCCCGATCACATGATCCGTTTCTTCGAGCGCGCGCTCGATCTCACGGCGGAGGAGGGTGCGGCGGGGCGCGCGCCCGATCTCGTCGTCTGGCCCGAAACCTCGGTGCCCGCGCTCCTCGATCGGGCAGGGGCGTTCGTCGCCGAAATGAGCGACGCGGCCCGAGGCGCCCCCCTGATCTTCGGCGTGCAGCGCAACGAGGGGCTGCTCTACTACAACTCGCTCGCCGCGCTGACCGACGAGGGGCTGCAGGTCTATGACAAGCGCCATCTCGTGCCCTTCGGCGAATATGTTCCCTTCGGCGACGCGCTGGGTCGGCTCGGCATCACGCATCTCGCCTCGGCACAGGGCTACGGCTATGCGCCCGGTCCCTGGGAGCAGCCGCTTCTCGACCTGGGCGAGCTGGGGCAGGGCCTGCCGCTCATCTGCTACGAGGGCATCTTTCCCCATGACCTGCGCGGTTTCGAGGGGCGTGCGGATTGGAGCGTGCTCGTCACCAACGATGCGTGGTTCGGTCAGCTCACGATGCCCTACATGCATCTCGATCATGCGCGTATGCGCGCCATCGAGACCGGCCTGCCGATGATCCGTGCCGCGAATACCGGGATCTCGGCGATGATCGACGCGCAAGGCGCGGTGACGGCGCGGCTCGGCCTGGGTGAAACCGGGTATATCGACGCGATCTTGCCCGGCGCGCGCCCCGCGACGCCCTATGCCCGCTGGGGCGACTGGCCGCTCTTCGGTGTGGCGCTTTTGAGCCTGTTTGCCGCTTTCCTGACACGCGGGCCGCGTGCGGCCGCTCTTCGTGATTGACCCCCGCGCCGCCTGCGCGTAACGGAGAAACAACTGTCACAACGGCTTCCTGGCGTGACGGGGTAACCCTTAATGGAGCATTCCCATGGCAAGAGACAACTACATCTTCACCTCCGAATCCGTGTCGGAGGGGCACCCGGACAAGGTCTGTGACCGGATCTCGGATGCGATCCTCGACGCATTGCTGCGCAAGGAGGACACGGCACGTGTCGCGGCCGAGACCTTCGCGACCTCGGGCCTCGTGGTGATCGGAGGCGAGATCGGGTTGTCCTGCGAGGAACGGCTCAAGGATTTCATGGGCCGCGTCAACCAGATCGCGCGCGATTGCATCAAGGACATCGGCTACGAGCAGGAGAAGTTCCACTGGAACACCTGCCATGTCCTGAACTTCCTGCACGAGCAGTCGGCGCATATCTCGCAAGGCGTCGACAAGGACGGTGCGGGCGATCAGGGCATCATGTTCGGCTTCGCCACGAATGAGACCGACGCCTATATGCCGGCCCCCATCCAGTTCAGCCACGCGATCCTGCGCCGCCTCGCCGAAGTGCGCAAGAGCGGCGCGGAACCCGTGCTCGGCCCGGATGCGAAAAGCCAGCTTTCGGTCGTCTACGAGGACGGCAAGCCGGTGCGCGTGAGCTCGCTGGTGCTGTCCACCCAGCATCTCGATGAAAGTCTCGAAAGCGATGACATCCGCGCCATCGTCGAGCCTTATATCCGCGAGGTGCTGCCCGACGGATGGCTCACCGAGGAGACCGAGTGGCATGTGAACCCGACCGGGAAATTCGTGATCGGCGGGCCGGATGGCGATGCGGGCCTCACCGGGCGCAAGATCATCGTGGACACATACGGGGGGGCGGCGCCCCATGGCGGCGGCGCCTTCTCGGGCAAGGACCCGACCAAGGTGGACCGCTCCGCGGCCTACGCCGCCCGGTATCTTGCCAAGAACGTCGTCGCCGCCGGCATGGCCGAGCGCGTCACGATCCAGCTCAGCTATGCGATCGGCGTGTCGAAACCGCTGTCCATCTATGCGGACACGCATGGCACTGGCGAAGTCGATCCGGCGGATATCGAGAAGGCCATCCGCAAGTCCATGGACCTCACACCGCGCGGTATCCGCGAGGCGCTCGACCTCAACAAGCCCATCTACGAGCGCACCGCCGCCTACGGCCATTTCGGTCGCGAACCCGAGGATGACGGCGGGTTCAGCTGGGAGCGTCTGGATCTCGTCGACACGCTCAGGAAGGAAGTCTGAGGCCAGTCGCATCGCAACGGCGGGGCCTGCGCGCGCCCCGTCGCTGCGGTCGCGGGTCGCGCGGATTTGACACGACCGTGCAATTTGCCGACCATGGCCGGGCATGAAGGCCCTGTTTCCTCTCCTGGTCGCCGGCGCGAGCCTCTCGCTGATGGCCTGCGACGTGCTGTCGGTGCGCCCGTCCGAGCCGGATGTGCCTGCCGTGGCGGCGACCTGTGAGCGCGGCGATGCCAATTGCCGGTTCATCAACAGCCCGGTTCAGGTGGACCGCTCGCGGCCCACGCGCATCCCGTCCCGCACCGCGGCGTTCTATCCCACGCTCAACGAGCTTCAGTTCCTCGATGGCGGGCGGCAACGGTGGATCGCCCACGAAGGGATCATCACCGACGGCGCCTCCATCCCGCAGATCTTCGTCGGCATCGTCGGCGAGCCGACGTCGCAGGACTTCACCAACGCGGCGGCGCTCCACGACGCCTATTGCGGCATCGGCAACGAGAGCGGGCCGAACTACCACGCTGCACCATGGCATGACGTGCACGTGATGTTCTACGACGCGCTGCGCGTGGGCGGCGTGCCCGAGATCAAGGCGAAGGTCATGTTCGCCGCCGTCTGGCTTGGCGGTCCACGCTGGGCGGGGACGCGGCAACCGGCGCAGCCCGCGCTTGCTTTCGCCGCGGCCCGGAACGTGGCGGGCACGCCGGGCTTTCGGCCGGGAGCACATGACCCGGCCCGAATGCAGGCCGCCATGCGCCGGATCAGAACTTTCGTAGAGGAGACCAATCCCGATCTTCAATCGCTTGTGGCCTTCATCACCGAAGAGGAAAACGGCCTTGCCGCCGGATCAAGCACGGCGGCCGGCGGTGCCCCGGGCGGCGGCTCGGAGGCGGCAGGCGGGCGAGGGTTCGGCGCCGGCCAGGTATCGAACGGCGACTGAAGGACGGGTTCAAGCTAACGGATTGCACCGCCGACGCGGCGGCGCTAAATGCCAGCGCCATGAGCAAGGATGACAAACCGGCCACGCATGCCTCGGGCGCGCCCTGGCGAAACTTCTACGGTCGTTTCAAGGGCAAGGCGTTGAAGCCAAGCCAGCAGAGGTATCTGGACGAGGACCTTGCCGCGCTGTCGCCCGGACCTGTCGGATGGGACGAGAACCCCGATCGCACGCCGCTCGATCTCGATGCCCGTTTCGGCGACCGCGACGTCTGGCTCGAGATCGGTTTCGGCGGCGGAGAACACCTCATCCACCAGGCGCAGGCGCATCCCGGCGTGGCGATCATCGGGGCCGAGCCGTTCATCAACGGTGTCGCCATGCTGCTGGGCAAGATCCGGCGTGCGGGCGTCGAAAACCTTTCCGTTCACCCCGGCGACGTGCGCGATCTCTTCGACGTGTTGCCGCGGGCAAGCATTTCGCGCGCGTTCCTGCTCTATCCCGATCCATGGCCGAAGAAACGCCATCATCGCCGCCGCTTCGTCACGCCGGAGCATCTTGAACCGCTGGCGCGCGTGATGAAACCCGGCGCGATCCTGCGGGTGGCGACGGATATCCCCGACTACGTTCGCCAGACGCTCGAGGAGGTGCCGCGCCAGGGCTTCGACTGGCTGGCCGAGCGCCCATCGGACTGGCGCGCGCCCTGGGACGACTGGATCTCCACCCGCTACGAGAAGAAGGCCCTGCGCGAGGGCCGGGTGCCGCATTATCTGACTTTCAGGCGGCAATAGCGTCCTGATCTACAGCGTCTCTGCCAGCCGCTCCAGCATCCCGACGCATTGCGACAACTGCTCAAGCGAGACGAACTCGTCGGGCTTGTGCGCATGCTCGATGGATCCCGGTCCGCAGACGACGGCCGACATCCCGTATTGCTGGAAAAGACCGGCCTCGGTGCCGAACGCCACCAGTTCGGAATGTTCCGCGCCGGTCAGTTCCAGGATAATCGCCCGCGCCTCGTTCGCCTCGGCGGGTTCCAGCCCGCTGACCTCGGCGATGATCTCTGTGTCGATCCGGGCCATGGGATCGACGGCCTGCATCGCGGGCAAGAGGACATCCTCGCAATAGTCCCGAAGGCTGTCCTTGACGAAATCCGCATCCGACGCCTGCACGGGCCGCATCTCCCAGTCGACGCGCGCCGAGCTGGGGATCACGTTATGCGCCACCCCGCCATTCAGCGCGCCGGTATTGATCGTGGTCCAGGGCGGATCGAACTTGCCGTTCCTCGGGGCACGTTCGCGCAGCGCATCCTTCAACTCGAGCAACCGCGCCACGTAGCGCGCCGCGTATTCGACCGCGTTCACACCCCGTTCCGGGTCCGAGCCGTGCCCGGCCAGCCCGTGGAAATGGGTGCTGTATTCGTAGCAGCCCTTGTGGCCTTCGATCACCCGCATCGACGTGGGCTCTCCGATGAGCGCGAGGCCGGGGCGCAGACCCTTGGCGCGCAGGCTTTCGATCAGGGCCTGCCCGCCGAAACACCCCGTCTCCTCGTCATAGGTGAACGCGAAATGCACGGGCCGGCGTGCGACCTTCCGCGCAAACAGCGGCGCAAGCGCCACGCAGGCGGCGATGAAGCCCTTCATGTCGCAACTGCCGCGCCCATATACCCGACCGTCCCGGATATCGGACAGGAAGGGGTCGGTGGTCCAGTCCTGGTCGGCCACCGGCACCACGTCGGTATGACCGGAAAGGACGATGCCACCGTCGCCCTCGGGTCCGAGCGTGGCGAAGAGGTTGGCCTTGGCTCCCGTCTCGTCATACCAGACATCGACCCGCGCGCCGTCGTCCTCGAGCCGGTCGCGCAACTCCGCGATCATGTCGAGATTGCTCTGGTCCGAGATGGTCGGGTAGGAAATCAGCCTGCCCAGGATGTCGGTGGTGCGGTCGAGATATGTGGCCATGCGAGCTGTCCCGTAACGGAGCGGTCGCCCGAACTTGCGATCATGCACCCCGTTGGGTCAAGCGCCGTTTCGTCGCCGATCCGTGCAGAGACGGCGCCGCAGGTGGAGGCCGATCGCCGATCGGAAAAATCCGCAGATTTTTCCGTGCCTTCGGCGAGGATATTTTCGGCAGGATGAAGGACCGCCCCTTTCCCTTCGGGCGCGAGTGTGGTCTGTGATGGCGAGTTTTCTGGCGCGGGGGCGCGTGGGACGTGGGCGATCTCTGGGATGGATTGGCACAGGCCGTGTGGCTCGTGGCGACGCTGGATGCGGATCTGGTCGAGATCACGCTCCGTTCGCTCCGTGTGACACTGAGCGCGCTCGTGATCGCCTGCACCATCGCGCTCCCCTTGTCGGCACTTCTCGTCATCTCGCGGTTCCGCTTCCGTCGCGCCACCATCGCGGTGCTCAACGCGCTGATGGGGCTGCCGCCCGTGGTGGTCGGGCTCGTGGTCTACGTGCTGCTGTCGCGGCAGGGGCCCTTCGGTGTGCTGGGTCTTCTCTTCACGCCGACCGCGATGATCATCGCGCAGGTGATCATCATCGTGCCGCTCATCGCGTCCATCGCGCACCAGGCGCTGCGCGAGCTCTGGGCCGAATACCATGACCTCCTGATCTCGCTCAACACGACCAGGCGGCAGCGTATGGCGGCGCTCATCTGGGACGGGCGGCGCGCGTTGCTGACCGCCTCGCTCGCCGGGTTCGGCCGCGCCATCGGCGAGGTCGGGGCGATCATGATCGTGGGCGGCAATATCGACAACGCGACGCGCGTGTTGACGACCGCCATCGCGCTCGAGACCGGCAAGGGCGACTTCGCGTTGGCGCTGGCGCTGGGCTTCGTGCTCATCGCCATGGCGATCGGCGTGAACTTCGCGATCCACTGGCTGGGCCGGACCGAGAGGGAGGGGCGGTGGTGAGCAGGCAGGCCCCCGATCTCTTCCCGCTGGTGGCGCGTGGCGCGGTGGCCCGCGTGCGCGGCCGCGTCATCGTCGGGCCCATAGACCTGGAACTGGGCCGCGCGGGCGTCACCGTTGTCATCGGCCCCAACGGCGCGGGCAAGACGACGCTTCTGAAGATGCTGCACGGGATCGCACGCGTGCAGGAGGGCGAGGTGCGCTGGGCCTGCCCCGAGGATGAGGCACGCGCACGGCAGGGCTTCGTCTTCCAGACGCCCGTGATGCTGCGCCGGTCGGTGCGCGACAATATCGCCTATCCGCTGCGCCTTTCCGGCCTGCGCCGCGCCGAGGCCCGCGCCCGGGCCGAGGACTGGGCCACGCGCGTGGGCCTGGGGAACATGATAAGCCGCCCCGCGCCGGTCCTCTCGGGGGGCGAGCGGCAGAAACTGGCGCTCGCGCGGGCGCTGATCGGCGGGCCAGACGTCCTTTTCCTTGACGAGCCGACCGCCTCGCTCGATGGGCGGGCGACGCGCGAGATCGAGGAAATTCTCGTGCAGGCCCGCGCCGGGGGCACGCGCCTCATCATGTCGACGCATGACATGGGACAGGCCCGGCGCCTTGCCGATGACGTCCTGTTCGTGCGCGGCGGCCGGATCGAGGAACACGCCGCCGCGCAGAGCTTCTTCACCCACCCCCAGAGCCCGCAGGCGCGGGCCTTCCTGAAAGGAGACATAGTGGAATGAAACATCGCATCATCGCAGCACTCGCCTGTCTCGTGGCGGCCACCGCCGGCCACGCGGACGAGATGAAAATAGCCGTCACCACCTCGTTTCATAACTCGGGCCTGTCGGACATCCTCCTGCCCGCGATCAAGGAGGATACCGGCATCGAGGTGCAGCTTCTGGTCGTGGGCACCGGGCAGGCCATCCGTCTTGGCGAGGCGGGCGACGTGGACGCGATCCTCGTCCACTCGCGCAAGGCCGAAGAGGCGTTCCTGGCGGGCGGCCATGGCACGCACCGGCGCGAGATCATGTATAACGATTTCGTCTTCATCGGACCCGAGGCCGACCCGGCCGACGTGGCATCCGCCCCCGACGCGGCAAGCGCGCTCGGTCGCATCGCCGGGACCGAAGCCCCCTTCGTCAGCCGCGGCGACGACAGCGGCACCCACAAGAAGGAGCTGAGCCTCTGGGCCGGCGCCGATCTCGACCCGGAGGAATTCGGCAAGTGGTACAAGGAGGTCGGCGCCGGCATGGGCGCGGCGCTCAACACTGCATCGGGGCTCGATGCCTATATCATGTCCGATCGCGCGAGCTGGCTCAATTTCGGCAACAAGGGCGATTTGGCGCTGCTCTTCGCGGGCGATCCGGTGCTCTTCAACCAGTATGCCTACCTGCCGGTGAGCCCCGAAGCGCATCCGCATGTGAAAGCCGATCTCGCGATGCGGGTCGAGGAGTGGTTCGTCTCCGAGCGCGCCGAGGCGCTGATCAATGGCTACACGATCAATGGCGAAACGCTCTTCACCTTCAACGCGGAACGGACGGCCCCCGCGCAGGCCGCGGAGTAAGGGTCACTCGGTGTTGAGAAGGACCGCTTCGACCCGGCGGTTCGCTTCGCGGCCCGCCGGTGTCAGGTTCGGCGCGATGGGCGCGAGATAGCCCATCCCCTCCGCCTCGAGCTGTCCGCGGGGCACGCCGTGGCGCTCCACCAGCCGCTCGAGCACCGCGCGCGCCCGCTCGCGCGAAAGGCGGATGTTGAGGTCGACATTGCCGGTGACATCGGTATGCCCGACGAGCGCCACGCGGCGGGACGGATCCGCCTTCAGGAACGCCGCGAGGCTTTCGAGCGATCCGAACGGACCCTCCCCGAGTTCCGCCGCCCCCGTGCCGAAATCCAGATCGCCCAGCACGACATGCCCGCGCTCGACCAATGCACGGGCCGGGTCCGAAGGCGCGGGACCGCCATCCACGTTCCCGCCATCCGCCGCGCCGGCTCCGGCATCGCTGCGGGCGGGCTCGGACGTCGCGACCGTGCCGTCGCTCTCGACGCTGAGCGCGGTCTTGCCCTGCGGATCGGCAAGCACGATCTGGATATACGCATCCTGGTCCGAGCGGCTGACCAGAAGGGTCACGTATCGCTCGCCCGGGCCGCCGTTGCGCCGGGCCGAGAGAAAGCGGTAATCGAACAGGTCGACGAACATGTCCGGCGCCGAAAGCACTTCGATCCCGAAACGGAAATCGAACCCGCCGCAATCGCGGCCGGCACAGCGCAGGAGCGTCTCGTAGCCCGCGGCATCGAGCTGCGCGACGAGGTCGCCCATGATGCTGAGCGTGGTGCGGTTGTTCGAGGCCAGCCGCCAGGTCTGGAACGTCACTTGGCCCTTCACCGGGATCGCGGGAACCACACCCTCCTCCCAGGGACCGATGGGCACGTCATAGCTTTCGGGGTTGCGGTCGATCTCGCGCGTGAGCGTGGCGCTGCCCGGAAGGCGAAGGTCGAGCGCGATGGCCTGTCCCGCCCAGAGGATCAAGACCCCCGCGCTTATCGCCGCGATCCGGCTCCGCGCGGTCACCGTGCTTGCGCGTGATAATCCGCGTTGGGTCGCATCGCGGTCGCGCTCGCCACGCGGTTCGTCATGTTGAAGAAACCCGCGACATTCGCAATGTCCCAGATGTCGCGATCCGAAAACCCCGCATCACGAAGTGCCTGGCGGTCGTCCTCGGTGATCCTGGCACTTTCCTGCGTGACTTTCTCGGCAAAGCCCAGCATCGCCGTCTGCCGCGCGTCGAGTTCGGCCATGCGCCAGTTCATCACCATCGCCTCGCCAAGTTCCGGTCTGCCCGAAAGGGCACGCACCGCCGCCCCGTGGGCGACCTGGCAATACCAGCACCGGTTGATCGAGCTGACCACCACGGCGATCATCTCGCGCTCGAGCTTGGTGAGCCCGCTCTCGGCCAGCATCAGGTCGTTATACATGGCGGTGAAGGCATCGAGTTTGTCGATGTCGAACGCGTAGGCCTTCAGCACGTTGGGCACCATGCCGAGCTTTTCCTGGCAGATGTCGAAGTATTTCCGCGTCGCCTCGGGAAGCGGGTCGACCATCGGCAGGTCGAGGGCGGTCGGGCTGTCACTCATACGCTTGGCTCCTTCTGGATACGGTAATGATAGTGTCCCACAAGCGTGAAGCCGAGGGAAGCGTAGAGCGCGTTCGCCGCGGTGTTGGCCGACGCGCAGACCACGGCGAGATGCGGGGCGCCTTGCGCGCGGGCCCATCGCGCCGCCTCGATCATCAGGTATCGCGCCATCCCGGCCCGCCTGTGTCCGGGCACCACGTGGATGGCATGCACCATGGCGACCCCCTTGTGAACGGCCACGAAGCCGGTGGCCGCGGGGCGATTGTCATGGCGTCCGAACAGCGATGTCTTGGGTGCGCTCGCCCGCTCCATCACCGCGATACGCTCGGGCCCGATCCCGCCGTCGGCCCAGATGTCGCGCTGGATCGCCAGTGGCTCCCAGATGTGAAAGCTCGCAGTGCGCGGCGGCGCCTCTTCGCACAGATGCGCGGTCGGGCAGGCCCATACCTGCACCGGATCGACGATGGCATAGCCAAGATCGCCCAAGAGCCGGTCGAGCGCGTCGTCATCCTCGCGGATCATGAAGAGCGGGGTCTGCGCCATCCGGCGCATCGCATCTTCGGCCAGCGGCAGGTCCTCGGCGCGCACCGGACCCCGCGCGATCGCCGACGAGACCCGCTTGCCGCCACCGGCCCCGTCGCGGACGGTCCAGGGAGGGAGTTCGAAAATGCGCGCCGGCGGCCAGGTGTGCTCGATCACCTCGTAAAGTATCGAGATGCCCGGCAATCCATCCGGCACGGGGTTCATCCGGGGAAAAGCCGGTGCAGTTCCGCCATGGCCTCGTCAAGGCGGCCCGGATCCTGCCCCCGAACCACGACATTGGAGCCGTAGGCGCCCTGTCGCTGGAACGGGTAGGAGCCGAAGGAAAGGTCGGGATACGCCTCGGCGAGCTTCCGCAACGGTCCGGCCACGTCGCCCTCGCCACGGAAGATCTGAAGCGATTGCGACAGCATCGGCGCGCCGCCCGTGAGGGTGGGCAGGACGCTTGCCACCATCGCCTCGAAGATCGCGGGCACCCCTGCCATCACGTGCACGTTCTCCAGCGTGAAGCCCGGCGCGGCGCTCACCGGGTTGTCGATGAGCGTGGCCCCCTCGGGGATGCGTGCCATGCGCAGACGGGCCTCGTTGAGCTCGGTCTGCTGGCGGTCGTAATGCGCCTCGAGGATCGCGCGCGCATCGTCGCGCACGTCGATCGCGCGGTCGAAGGCACGCGCCACGCAATCGGCGGTGATGTCGTCATGCGTGGGTCCGATGCCGCCCGACGTGAAGACGTGATCGAAGGCTCCGCTCAGCGCGCGCACGGCGTCCACGATCGCCTCTTCGCGGTCCCTGACGACGCGGGCCTCGCACAGGTCGATGCCATGCCTGGTCAGGGCCTGCGCAAGGTGGTGCATGTTGGCGTCGCGGGTGCGGCCCGACAGGATTTCATCTCCGATGACGAGCATGGCGGCGGTAGGGTTCGGCATCGCGTGGACGTCCCGGGTTGATTGCGTCTGACCTTCGGTATAGGCCGCGCGCCATGCGCTTTCAAACCGATCTTGTGCCCGCGACGCTGCTCCGCCGCTACAAGAGGTTCCTCGCCGATATCCGGCTCGAGGACGGGCGCGAGGTGACGGCGCATTGCGCCAATCCGGGCTCGATGATGGGGCTTGCCGAACCGGGCACGCGCATCTGGGTCGAGCCGAACGACGATCCGCGCAAGAAACTTCGTTTCGGCTGGCGCCTCGTGGATCACGGCAACGGCCACTTCACGGGCGTCGACACCGGCCTGCCCAACCGCGCCCTGCGCGCGGCCCTCGTGGCGGGGGAGGTGCCCGAGTTTCGTGCCTATGACACGATCCGCCCCGAGCAGCGATATGGCGAGAAGAGCCGCATCGACTTCCTCCTGGGCGGCCCCGGCCTGCCCGACGCCTATGTCGAGGTGAAATCCGTCACCCTTTCGCGCAGCGCGGGCCTGGCCGAGTTTCCCGACAGCGTCACGGCGCGGGGCGCGAAGCATCTGGCGGAACTGGCGCGCGTGGCCGGGGCGGGGCAGCGCGCCGTGATGTTCTATCTCGTCCAGCGCACCGATTGCACGCGGATGACCCTCGCCGCCGATCTCGACCCGGCCTATGCCGCCGCCTGTGCGGCCGCGCGCGCCTCCGGGGTCGAGGTCATCGCCTATGACTGCGCGATCACGCCAGAGGGCATCTCGCTGCGCGACCGACTGCCCGTCGTCGCCGCCTGACCGCGCGGCGGCGCTCAGGCGGCGTTGACGATCGTGCGGGTGGGGAAGGGGATGTCGATATCGGCCGCGTCCAGCGCCTCCTTCACCTTGCGCTTCATGTCGGCCTGGTACTGGAAGAAATCGCCCGAACTGACCCAGACCCGGACGAGGAAATCCACCGAACTGTCGCCGAGATTGTTCACCTGGATGAACGGCTCGGGGTCGGTCATGGACCGCGGATCGGACATGATCGTGTCGCGGATCACCTCCTCTGCCTTGGCGAGATTGGCGCCATAGCCCACCCCGAAGGTCCATTCCGCCCGGCGCGTGTCATAGACCGAGTAATTCGTCATCACGTTGCCCCACACCTCGGCGTTGGGGATGATGACCTGCACGTTCGACAGGCTCGCCAGCTCGATGTAGTTGAGCGTGATCTCCTTGACGGTGCCCATCTCGCCCGCCACCTCGATGAAGTCGCCGGTGCGGAAGGGCCGGAAGAGGATGATCATCACACCCGCCGCCACGTTCGACAGCGTCCCCTGCAAGGCGAGGCCGATGGCAAGGCCCACCGCACCGATCGCCGCGATGATCGAGGTGGTCTGCACCCCGAACGTGTTGAGTACGAAGAGAAAGGTGAAGGCCAGGATCGTGTAGCGCGCGATATCGCCCAGGAACTGGAACAGCGTCTGATCCAACCTGTGATGGCGGTCGGGCATGTTCACGATGCGCCGCTTGGCCCAGCCCGCGATCACGAAGCCGAGGACGAGGATCACCAGCGCCGCGACGACGTTGCCGAGAAGCTGCGTGAGCGTTTCCAGCGTCACGAGATCGGCCAGCGACTGACCGTTGTAGATTTCCCTGTTCATGAGGTCCTTGAGTGCGTCCATGTCTGATGCGGCTCCCGTTTTTCATTGCTGCGGCCCCGAAGCCGCTATGTCACAGTTTAAACGACCCGTCCGCCGTTCGGTTCCGGCGGTTGACCGGGACAGGAATTTCCGTCCGGCACTGGCCCTTTTCTCGCATAGGCCCTAGATAAGGCGCGATGAAACGACAAGGGCGACCCGGAGGTTCGAGGCAGATCGTGAACGAACAGCATCGCGGAAGATTGACGAAGGACGGCATCCGCATTCACGAGGCGGCGGATTTCGCGGGAATGCACGCGGCGGGACGGCTCGCGGCCGAGATCCTCGACATGGTGGCCGACAACGTCCATGTGGGCCAGACGACCTCGGGGATCGACCGCCTGATCGAAGAGCGGGTCGAGGCGGCGGGCGCGCGTTCGGCGACCATCGGCTACAAGGGCTATCGGCATGCCTCCTGCATCTCGGTCAACCATGTGGTCTGCCACGGCATTCCGGGTGACAAGATCCGCAAGTGGAAGAACGACACGGCGTCCCGGTCCGATGACACGCTGCGCGAGGGCGATATCCTCAATGTCGACGTGACCGTCATCGTCGACGGCTGGTATGGCGACACGAGCCGCATGTTCGTGGCCGGCCGCCCCAAGCCATATGCCGAGAAGCTCATGGATGTGACCTACACCTCGCTCATGAAGGGGATCGAGGCGGTGCGCCCGGGCAACACCTTCGGGGACATCGGTCACGCGATCCAGTCCTATGTCGAGGCGCAGGGCATGTCCGTCGTGCGCGATTTCTGCGGCCACGGTCTCGGCCGTGTCTTCCACGCGCCGCCCAACGTGCTTCATTACGGCCGGCCCCGAACCGGCCCGGTGCTCGAGGAGGGGATGTTCTTCACCATCGAACCGATGGTCAATCTCGGCCGCCCCGAGACCAAGGTGCTCGCCGATGACTGGACGGCCATCACCCGTGACAAGTCGCTCTCGGCGCAGTTCGAGCATTCGATCGGGGTGACGAAGGATGGATGCGAGATCTTCACCCTGTCCCCGGCCGGCCGGTTCCATCCCACTTGGACATGACGCACGACCCGCGCGGTCTTCAGCCGGCTGCGCTCCCATCGCGCCCGGCTTCTGCAATGGCGCGCGCCGCCGCCATGCCCGAGGCCCACGCCCACTGGAAATTGTAGCCGCCGAGCCAGCCCGTCACATCGACCGCTTCTCCGATCACGTAAAGGCCGGGACAGGTGCGCGCCTCCATCGTCTTCGACGAAAGCCCGTCCGTGTCGACCCCGCCCAGCGTCACTTCGGCGGTGCGATAGCCCTCGGTCCCGGTGGGTTTGAGACGCCAATCGGCAAGACCGTTGCAAAGCGCGGCGAGCCGCGCGTCGCTCTGATCGGCGAGCTTGCCGGCCAGGTCCGCGCCCATCATCCCCGGTAACGCCTCCACGAGCCGTTGGGGCAGGTGCCGGGCCAGTTCGGTCGCCAGGTTCACGCGGCCGCGTTCGCCCCGCGCGGCGCGCAGCGCGGCCTGCACCGCGCGGCCGCCGGTCAGGTCGATGGCGATTTCCTCGCCCTCCCGCCAATAGGACGAGATCTGGAGCATCGCCGGCCCCGAGAGCCCGCGATGGGTGAAGAGCATCGCTTCTTCGAAACGTCCCGTGCCGGCCTCGGCCCGCACCGGCACCGCCACACCCGCCAGCGGGGCGAAGCGCTTGTCCGAAAAGGTGAATGGCACCAGTGCGGGCCGCGTCTCGGTGAGTTCGAGGCCGAATTGCCGCGCGATGTCATAGGCAAGCCCGCTCGCGCCCATTTTCGGGATCGACTTGCCGCCGGTCGCGAGGACGAGGTTGCGCGCCGAGACCGACACGTTCCGTCCCTCGCGCCTGAGCCGCGCCTTGAAAAGCCCGCCATCGCGCCCGACCTCCACCACCTCGGTCCCGAGCCACAGCTCCGCACCCGCCGCGGCCATCAGCCCGCGCAGCAGGTCCACGATCTGCGTCGCCTTGCCGTCGCAGAAAAGCTGACCGAGCGTCTTTTCATGCCAGGCGATACCGTGCCGGTCCACGAGGTCGATGAAATCCCACTGCGTGTAGCGGCTGAGCGCGGATTTGCAGAAATGCGGATTGCGCGACAGAAATGCCTCGGGGCCGCAATGCAGGTTGGTGAAGTTGCACCGCCCGCCGCCCGAGATGCGGATCTTCTCGCCCGGCGCGCGTGCGTGATCGACACAGACGACCCGCCCCCCGGCATGGGCCGCGCACATCATTCCGGCGGCGCCGGCGCCGAGGATCAGGGTGTCGATCTGCATGGCCCGCCGATGCCGCAAAGCGCGCGGCCGGTCAAGCGCTCCGCTGCGCGGGCAGGCTCGCGAATGTCTCGAGGAGCGGGCGGGCGGATTTGCGATGCCGCTTCACGAGTGCGCGCCCCTCGTACCCGTTCGCGAATGGCCGCGACCGCGGGGCGATGGCGTCTTTTTCCCACGACGCGAGGTCGGGAAAGATCGTCGCCAACTCCGCGCGCAGCTCCGGCGGCAGCGCAGCGAGCGCGACGGGGCCGGGATAGAAGCTCTCGGTCGGGGCGCCCTCGGCCGCGACGATCTCGTGCCGGTCGAGGACGAGATGGGTGTAGGTCACGCCGTCCGGCGCGAGCTCGACCTCGATCCCGGGCAGGCCCGCGAGCCTGCAGGCGGGAACGAGAACCTCGCCCGTGCCGATGAGGCGGCGCGCCACGTGCGAGGCGACCATCATCCGGTGCTGCGGCGAGACAAGCAGGTCGCGCCGTGGCAGGCCGGCCCCGAGACTTCCGCGCCCGATCCGCACCGGCCGAAGCCGGGGCCGCGCGGCCAGCTCTTCGGGCGAAAGCCACCGTTCCGGCCGCGCCCTGAGCACCTGCGCTCCGTGATCTCGCGTGAGCACCAGGTCGCCGGGCTCGAGCGTCTCGACCGCGCGCGCGCCGTCCGGCGTGTCGATCATGGTGCCGGGGGTGAAGCAGGCGACGTAATCGTCATAGAGGTTGTTCTGCCGATGCGATGTCCGTTCGGTGTTGAACGTGTAGGACTGCCCCGGTTGCAGCGGAACGGTTGACACAAGCCCATGTACCGCGCCCTGCTGGTATCCGTCGCCACCGAAATGAAAGCTCGTGACCTTGTGCCCGTTGGCGGTATTGATGAGGTCGTAGGCCGTGTTGATCGTCGTGCCCGCGGCCCAGGTCGTGCCATCGACCGTCGCCGCCGCGGCAAGACCCTGCGTCGCGTCCACCTCGTCGAAAACGCTTTCGTTGTCGCTCACCTCGATGCGCTGCCCGGTCGCGCCGGGCCTCAGCTGCAGGGTGAAGACGGGCGTGCCCGCGGCCTGCGCGCCCTGTTCGGCGGGAAGACCGCCCACGAAGTCCGAGGGTGAATAGATATAGAGAAAAGGCATCGGGGTCCGCGCATGATCCGTGGTCACCTTGCCTTGTCGCATGGCGAGATGGCGAGATTCCAGCCGAATTGCGGTCGGGACATGACCGCGCGCGCCGCTCGTCGCGCAAGCGCCGATTGTGCGCTTTGCAGGGGGACGCAAACCTGTTATCCTTCACTCTAAGATCCCGAAAACGGGACATGAACGAGGCAGACGTGGCGGTGACATGACGGAAATGGTGTATGGAGCCGTTCCCCAGCGGGACGGTGAGCCGATCCTCCCCAAGTGGTGGCGGACGATCGACAAATGGGCCATCTCGGGGGTCCTGATCCTCTTCGCGATCGGGCTTCTGTTGGGGTTCGCGGCCTCGCCGCCGCTGGCCGAGAAGAACGGGTTTCACCCGTTTCACTACGTGCAGCGACAGATGTTCTTCGGCTCGCTCGCCATGGTGGCGATGCTGCTCACCTCGATGATGAGCCCGCGCGTCGTGCGCCGTCTCGCGGTGCTCGGCTTCATCGTGACGCTGGTGGCGCTTGTCCTCCTGCCGATGTTCGGCACCGATTTCGGCAAGGGCGCGGTGCGCTGGTACAGTCTCGGTTTCGCCTCGATCCAGCCCTCGGAATTCCTCAAGCCCGGCTTCGTGGTGGTGGCCGCCTGGATGATCGCCGCCAGCCGCGAGATCAATGGGCCTCCGGGTCTCCTGATGTCCTTTGTCCTGACGCTTCTCGTCGTGGCCTTCCTCGCCATGCAGCCCGATTTCGGGCAGGCGGCGCTTGTGCTTTTCGGTTGGGGCGTGATGTATTTCGTGGCCGGGGCGCCGATATTCCTGCTTCTGGGTATGGCCGGCGCGGTGGTCATGGCGGGCACCTTCGCCTATGCCAATTCCGAACATTTCGCGCGCCGCATCGACGGCTTCCTCAGCCCCGAGGTCGACCCCACCACGCAGCTCGGCTTTGCCACGAACGCCATCCGCGAGGGCGGGTTCTTCGGCGTGGGCGTGGGCGAGGGGACCGTGAAATGGTCGCTTCCCGACGCCCATACCGATTTCATCATCGCGGTCGCCGCCGAGGAATACGGGCTGGTCCTCGTCCTCGCGATCATCGTCGTCTACTGCATGATCGTGGTGCGCTCGCTGGTGCGGCTGATGCGCGAACGCGATCCCTTCATCCGGCTGGCGGGCACGGGCCTTGCGGCGATGTTCGGGGTCCAGGCGATGATCAACATGGGCGTCGCGGTGCGCCTGCTGCCGGCCAAGGGCATGACCCTCCCCTTCGTGAGCTACGGCGGCTCGTCGCTCATCGCGGGTGGCATCGCGGTGGGGATGCTCTTCGCCTTCACCCGGTCGCGCCCGCAGGGCGAGATCCGCGACATCCTGCGCGGACGCCTGCGATGAGCGATGGCGCGCCCCTTCTCCTCATGGCCGCCGGCGGCACGGGCGGGCACATGTTCCCGGCCCAGTCCCTGGCCGAGCACATGCTGCGCAAGGGGTGGCGGGTGAAGCTCTCGACCGATGCGCGCGGGGCGCGTTACACGGGCGGTTTCCCGCATTCGGTCGATATCGAACAGATCGCTTCGGCCACTTTCGCGCGCGGCAACGTCGCGGCAAAGGCGCTCGTGCCGTTTCGCATCGCGAGCGGCGTCATGGGTGCGGCCACGCGGATGATGCGCGACCGCCCGGACGTGGTGGTGGGCTTCGGCGGCTATCCCACGATCCCCGCACTGAGCGCCGCGCGTCTGCTGCGCGTGCCGGCCATGGTCCACGAACAGAACGGCGTTCTGGGCCGCGTCAATCGCGCCTTCGCCAAGCGGGTCGCGAGGGTCGCCTGCGGCACATGGCCGACCGAGATGCCCGAAGGTGTGGAAGCGGTGCATGTGGGCAACCCGGTCCGCGCGGCCGTGCTCGAGCGTGCGGGCGCGGGTTACATCCCGCCGGGCGATTACCCGATGTCCATCGTCGTGATGGGTGGAAGCCAGGGCGCGCGCATCATGTCCGACGTGGTGCCGCCCGCCATTGCGAACCTGCCGATGCCGCTCCTGCGCAATATCCGGGTGAGCCACCAGGCCCGCGACGAGGATGCCGAGCGCGTCGCGACCTTCTATGCCGAGAACGGCATCGACGCCGACGTGCAAGCCTTCTTCCGCGACGTGCCGCGCCGCATTTCCGAGGCGCAGCTCGTCATCAGCCGGGCAGGGGCCTCGTCGGTCGCCGACATATCCGTCATAGGCCGTCCCTCGATCATGGTCCCCTTCGCCGCCGCGACCGGCGATCACCAGACGGTGAACGCCCGCGCGCTGAAGGAGGCGGGTGGAACAATCCTCATCCCCGAAAGCCGCCTCACGGTCGACGCGATGAGGGAGCAGATCCAGATCGTGCTGGAAAATCCCGACGGCGCGCTCCAGATGTCGCGCGCCGCACTGTCCTGTGCCATGCCCGACGCGACCGAGCGTCTTGCCGCCCTGGTCGAGGAGCTTGCCCGGAAAGGAGAGCCGACATGAATGCCGCAACCAAGCTGCCCGGGGACGTGGGCCCCATCCATTTCGTCGGCATCGGCGGCATCGGCATGTCGGGCATCGCCGAGGTGCTGCTCAATCACGGCTATGTCGTGCAGGGCTCCGACCTCAAGCGTACGCCGATCACCGATCGCCTCGCCGCCAACGGCGCGCTCATCTTCGAGGGGCAGGCCGCGCGGAACATCGACGAGGCCGAGGTCGTGGTGATCTCGTCGGCGATCAAGCCCGGCAACCCCGAGCTCGATGCCGCCCGCGCGCGCGGCCTTCCCATCGTCCGCCGGGCCGAGATGCTGGCCGAACTGATGCGGCTCAAATACAACGTCGCCGTGGCCGGCACCCACGGCAAGACGACCACGACGACGATGGTGGCGGCACTGCTCGACCACGGGAAATTCGATCCGACCGTGATCAACGGCGGCGTGATCCACGCCTACGGTTCGAACGCGCGCACCGGCGCGGGCGAGTGGATGGTGGTCGAGGCCGATGAAAGCGACGGCACCTTCAACCGGCTGCCGGCGACCATCGCCATCGTGACGAATATCGACCCCGAGCACATGGAGCACTGGGGCACCGAGGAAAACCTGCATCGCGGCTTCTATGAATTCGTCTCGAACATCCCCTTCTACGGCCTTGCCGTCTGCTGCACCGATGACGCGGATGTCCAGACGCTCGTCGGCAAGATCACCGACCGCCGCGTCGTGACCTACGGCTTCAACGCCCAGGCCGACATCCGCGCGGTCAACCTGCGCTACGAGAACGGGCAGGCGCATTTCGACGTGATCCTCCAGGCCGAGGACGCTCGTATCGACGGTTGCGTCCTGCCGATGCCGGGCGATCACAACGTGTCCAACGCGCTGGCCGCCGTCGCCGTGGCGCGACATCTCGGGATGAAGACATCCGAGATCCGCGACGCGCTCGCCGGATTCCGCGGTGTCAACCGCCGCTTCACCCGCGTCGGAGAGGTGGATGGCGTCACCATCATCGACGATTACGGACACCACCCGACCGAGATCGCCGCCGTCCTCAAGGCCGCGCGCCACGCGACGCGGGGCCGCGTGATCGCGGTGCATCAACCCCACCGCTATACCCGGCTCAGCCACCATTTCGAGGAGTTCTGCGCCTGTTTCAACGAGGCCGACGTGGTGGCCATCACCCCGGTCTTTGCCGCCGGAGAGGAACCCATAGCAGGCGCGAGCCGCGACGATCTTGTCGAGGGTCTCATCCGGCATGGACACCGGCACGCGCTGGCGATCGACGGGGAAGACGATCTTGCCCGCCTCGTGCGGGACGAGGCGCGACCGGGTGACATGGTCGTCTGCCTCGGCGCGGGGTCGATCTCGGGCTGGGCCAACGGCCTTCCAGACCGGCTTCGGGGGGCGGCGGCATGAGCGTCTCGCTGATCCTCGCCTGTCTCTGGGCGCTCGTCGCCAATCTCCTGGCGATGCTGCCCAGCCGCGACAACTACTGGCGCGCGGCCTACGTCCTGATCGCGCTCGGTGTCCCGATCGTGGGTTTCGTGACCTACCAGAACGGGCCGTGGGTCGGCCTCTTCGTCCTGGGGGCGGGGATGTCGATGCTGCGCTGGCCGGTGATCTATCTCGGCCGCTGGTTGCGCGACCGCGTGACCTGAGGCGTGACCCCCGATGGGTGGGACGATCTGGCTTGACGACATGCTGCCCTGGGCCACGGGCGGCATCGTGCTGTTCGGCTTCCTGGCCTGGGTGTTCCACGGCGAGGCCGAGGTCGAGGAGATCGGCGGCCAACTCCTCCGCCTTCTCGCCGCGCTGGTCGTGGGCGTGCTCCTCTGCGGCCTCGCGCTCCTGGGCTTTCTGCCGCCCGCCACCTTTCCCGTCCTCTTCATCCTCTACCCGGCCGGCGTTCTCGGGGCGCTTGCGGGGGCCATTGCCGGGGCGATCCGGCACCGATAGGGGGATTCCCTTCGGCCCCCGACTGCGCTAAGCGAGGGCGAAGACGACCAATCCCGAGGCAGCGCCAATGCCCCAACTTCCCGACACGCGCGGCAGGCTCACGCCCGACCGGCCGCTCGCCGATCTCACCTGGTTGCGGGTGGGGGGCGCGGCGGACTGGCTGTTCCAGCCTGCCGATCACGAGGATCTCGCCGCCTTCCTGCGCGATCTCGACCCTGCCGTCGCAGTCTTCCCGATGGGCGTCGGCTCGAACCTCATCGTGCGCGACGGCGGACTGCGCGCGGTGGTCATTCGCCTCGGGCGCGGCTTCAACGGGATCGAGATCGAGGGCACCCGCGTCACTGCCGGGGCCGCCGCGCTCGACGCCCATGTCGCGCGCAAGGCTGCCGATGCCGGGCTGGACCTCACCTTCCTGCGCACGATCCCCGGCGCCATCGGCGGCGCGGTGCGGATGAACGCGGGCTGCTACGGCACATATACCGCAGACCACTTCGTCTCGGCCACCGCGATCACACGCGCAGGCAAGGCGGTCACGCTCAGAGCGTCCGACCTCGATTTCCGCTACCGCCAGACCGACCTGCCCGAGGGTGCCGTCATCACCTCGGCCACCTTCGATGCCCCGCGGGGCGACCCCGAGGCCCTGCACGAGCGGATGGCCGCGCAACTCCGGAAGCGCGACGAAACGCAACCAACGAAGGATCGCACTGCCGGCTCGACCTTCCGCAACCCGGCGGGCCATTCCAGCACCGGCCGCGCCGACGACACCCACGAGCTCAAGGCGTGGAAGGTCATCGACGACGCGGGGATGCGCGGTGCCACGCGCGGCGGCGCACAGATGAGCCCCAAGCATCCCAACTTCCTCGTCAACACCGGCACCGCCACGGCCGCCGACCTCGAAGGACTGGGCGAGGAGGTGCGAAAAAAGGTTTTCCAAACCAGTGGAATAGAGTTACAGTGGGAAATCATGAGGGTCGGCGAAACGGCCCCGGAATAGGCAGTTCAGGCCGGTTGGCCATCTCATAAAAAGGGGTCTCCAAGGACCCGGAAACCAAGGAACAGGGCCGGACAACGGTCCGGGACATTGAGGCACAAGGTGGGTCACGCGAGCAGCAGCACCCCCAAAGTGGCGGTTATCATGGGCGGGCCCTCGGCAGAGCGCGAGGTCTCCCTGTCATCAGGACGCGAATGCGCCGCCGCATTGCGGGACGAAGGATTCGAGGTGGTCGAGGTCGATGCCGGCCACGACCTCGCATCGCGTCTCGTCGAGATATCTCCCGATGTGGTCTTCAACGCGCTCCACGGTCGCTGGGGCGAGGATGGGTGCGTGCAGGGCATGCTCGAATGGCTGCGCATTCCCTATACACATTCCGGAGTCCTCGCCTCGTCGCTCGCCATGGACAAGCAGCGCTGCAAGGACGTTTATGCCGCTGCCGGCCTTCCCTTCATGGAAAGCATCCTGACCGACCGCGCGTCGGTCGAGGCGGCCCATGCCATGACACCGCCCTACGTGGTGAAGCCCTATAACGAGGGGTCCTCGGTCGGTGTCTACATCGTGCGGGAGGCCGCGAACGGCCCGCCCACGCTCTCGCCGGACATGCCCGAGCGCGTGATGGTCGAGACTTACGCGCCGGGCCGCGAACTCACCACGACCGTGATGGGGGATCGCGCGCTGACCGTGACCGACATCATCACCGACGGCTGGTATGACTACCACGCCAAGTATTCGGTCGGCGGCTCGCGCCACGTGGTCCCCGCCGAGATACCGTCCGAGATATTCGACGCCTGCCTCGACTATGCGCGCCGTGCCCATGACGCGCTTGGCTGTCGCGGGTTCAGCCGCACCGATTTCCGCTGGGACGAGGGGCGCGGCCTCGCCGGTCTCATCCTGCTCGAGACGAACACCCAGCCCGGCATGACCCCAACCTCGCTCAGCCCCGAACAGGCGCAGGCGGCGGGGATCGGCTTCGGCGCCTTCTGCCGCTGGATCGTGGAGGACGCGTCATGCGACCGGTGAAGTCCCTGAACGACCCCGCCCCGTCGCGGCTCAGCTACCGGATGCAGCGGCTCATGCTGACGCCGCTCTTCCGGCGGCTCCTGCGCGTGGGTCTGCCCTTCGGGATCAGCTTCGCGGCGGCGAGCTTCTGGCTTTCCGACCCGGACGTGCAGCAGAAGGTCGTCACCACCGCGCTCGACCTGCGCCAGCAGATCGAGGAGCGGCCCGAATTCATGGTCCGCCTGCTCGAGGTCGAAGGCGCAAGCGACAACGTGGCCGCCGACATCCGCAACGTGTTTCCCATGCCGCTCCCGGCAAGCTCGTTCGACCTCGATCTCGACCAGATCCGGCGCACGATCGAGGATCTTCCCGCCGTGGCAAGTGCCGCCGTGCATCTGCGGCAGGGCGGCGTACTGGAACTGCGCGTGACCGAGCGCGAGCCGGTCGCCATCCTGCGCACGCGCAAGGGGCTGAGCCTCATCGACATCGAGGGCGTCTCCATAGCCGAGGTCGACCGGCTGGCCGATTTCATGTCCATGCCTCTCATCACGGGCGAGGGCGCCCGCAAGCACGTGGCCGAAGCGCTCGCGCTCGACGCGGCGGCGGGCCCGCTTCAGGGGCGGATGCTGGGTCTCGTGCGGATGGGCGAGCGGCGCTGGGATGTCGTGCTGGACCGCGACCAGCGCATCCTTCTGCCCGAGGCCGCGCCGGTGCGCGCGCTCGAGCGGGTGATCGTGCTCGACGAAACGCAGGACATGCTCGAGCGCGACATCGCGGTCGTGGACATGCGGCTGGCCGAACGGCCCGCCATCAGGATGAGGGAGCGCGCCGTCGATGCCTGGTGGCAGGTGCGCAATTCGAGTGCAGGGGTGGAAACGGAATGATCGAGCTTTATGAAACCCAACGGGCCATGCGCAACATGCGCAAGGCGGCGATGCAACGGGGCGTGGTGGCGGTGCTCGACGTGGGCACGTCAAAGATCGCGTGCCTCGTCCTGCGGTTCGACGGCACCGACCGGCTCGAGGCCGATGGCATCGGCTCCATGGCGGGGCAGGCGGGCTTCCGTGTGATCGGCGCGGCGACGACCCGCTCGCGCGGGGTGCGCTTTGGCGAGATCTCGGCGATGCAGGAGACCGAGCGCGCCATCCGCACCGCCGTGCAGGCGGCCCAGAAGATGGCCAATATCCGCGTGGATCACGTGATCGCCTGCTTCTCCGGCGCAGGTCCGCGCTCCTACGGTCTTGCCGGATCCGTCGAGATCGAGGGGCAGGTGGTGACCGAGCACGACATCAGCCGCGTGCTCTCTGCCTGCGACGTGCCGGATTACGGCGAGGGGCGCGAGGTGCTGCACGCGCAGCCCGTAAATTTCGCGCTCGATCACCGCTCCGGCCTCATCGACCCGCGCGGCCAACTGGGACAGACGCTCGCGACCGACATGCACATGCTCACCGTCGATGCGGCCGCGATCCAGAACCTCGCGCATTGTGTCAAGCGGTGCGATCTCGAACTCGCCGGTATCGCCTCCTCGGCCTACGTCTCGGGCATCTCGTCGCTGGTCGAGGATGAGCAGGAGCTCGGCGCCGCCTGCATCGACCTGGGCGGCGGCACGGCGGGGATTTCGATCTTCATCAAGAAACACATGATCTACGCCGACAGCGTGCGAATGGGCGGCGATCATGTCACCGGCGACATCTCGATGGGCCTCTCGGTGCCCACCGCTACGGCCGAACGGATCAAGACCTTTTACGGCGGTGTCGTTGCTACCGGCATGGATGACCGCGAGATGATCGAGATCGGCGGCGACACCGGCGACTACGAGCATGACCGCCGCACCGTGAGCCGCGCCGAGCTGATCGGCATCATGCGCCCCCGCGTCGAGGAGATCCTCGAGGAGGTGCGCGCCCGGCTTGACGCGGCGGGCTTCGATCACCTGCCCAGCCAGCAGATCGTGCTGACCGGAGGCGGCAGCCAGATCCCCGGTCTCGATGGGCTGGCCAGCCGGATCCTGGGACAGCAGGTGCGCCTCGGACGGCCCATGCGCGTCAACGGCCTGCCGCAGGCCGCGACCGGTGCGGGCTTCGCAAGCGGGGTGGGCCTTTGCCTCTTCGCGGCCAATCCACAGGACGAATGGTGGGACTTCGAACTGCCCGCCGACCGCTACCCGGCGCGCTCCCTCAAGCGCGCGGTGAAATGGTTCAAGGACAACTGGTAACCGCAACATGTCGTGCAATCGGCGAAATCCCGCGAAAAGGGCCGAAAAAGTGGCCATATTTTGTGTGTTTTTCGCAATTTTTGGGTGACGTTGCGGCTCGTGACGGTTAAGATCGCGGTTAATCAGGCAGAAAAACGGCCCGGCACACGGGCGCAACATCAGGCGGACAGAGCGATGACATTGAACCTTACCGTGCCAGGTCGTGAAGAACTGAAACCCCGGATCACCGTTTTCGGCGTGGGCGGGGCAGGCGGCAACGCCGTCAACAACATGATCGAGAAGGAGCTCGACGGCGTCGATTTCGTCGTCGCGAACACCGACGCGCAGGCGCTCAGCCAGTCGAACGCCGAAAGCCGCATCCAGCTTGGCGTCAAGGTTACCGAAGGGCTCGGCGCGGGCGCCAAGGCATCCATCGGCGCCGCCGCCGCCGAGGAGAGCATCGAGCAGATCGTCGATCACCTCGCGGGTGCGCATATGTGCTTTATCACCGCCGGCATGGGCGGCGGCACCGGCACCGGGGCCGCGCCGATCATCGCGCAGGCCGCGCGCGAACTGGGCGTTCTGACCGTCGGCGTCGTGACCAAGCCCTTCCAGTTCGAGGGCGGCAAGCGGATGAAGCAGGCCGAGGATGGCGTCGATGCCCTCCAGAAGGTCGTCGATACGCTCATCATCATCCCCAACCAGAACCTCTTTCGCCTCGCCAACGAGAAGACGACCTTCACCGAAGCGTTCTCGATGGCCGATGACGTGCTCTACCAGGGCGTCAAGGGCGTGACCGACCTGATGGTCCGCCCCGGTCTCATCAACCTCGACTTCGCCGACGTGCGCGCCGTGATGGACGAGATGGGCAAGGCGATGATGGGCACCGGCGAGGCCGAGGGCGAAGACCGCGCCGTGCAGGCCGCCGAGAAGGCCATCGCCAATCCGCTCCTCGACGAGATCAGCCTCAAGGGCGCCAAGGGCGTGCTCATCAACATCACTGGCGGGCATGACCTCACCCTCTTCGAGCTGGACGAGGCCGCGAACCGCATCCGCGAGGAAGTGGACGCCGAGGCGAACATCATCGTCGGATCCACCCTCGACACCGCCATGGAAGGCGCGATGCGCGTGAGCGTCGTGGCCACCGGCATCGACGCATCGGCCGACAAGTCCGACATCCCGGTGCCGCGCCGCTCGCTGGCGCAGCCCCTCGCCACCACCACCTCCTTCGAAACGCCGGAAGAGCCCGTGGCGGCCGTTGCCGACACTCCCGCGCCGCAGCCCGAGCCCGCGCGCGAAGAGGTGGCCGCCCAGGCGCACCAGGCCGACGAGCCCTCGCTCTTCGGTGGCTTCGAGGCCGAGCGCGCCGCCGCCGAGGACCAGATGGAAGACATATTCGAGGCGGACGCGGCCGAACACGACGCGGCCGACGACCTGCCGCCGCCGGCCTACCGTCCGGCCCCCGAGCCCGAGCATGTGCCGGAACCCGAACTCGAAGCGTTCGTCGCCCCCAAGGCACCCGCACCCGGCACGCCCTCGCCCGAGGCGATGGCCCGGCTCCACGCCGCCGTCGGCCGCGCGCCCGGTCAGCAGAACCGCCAGGTCTCCGAAGACGCGCCGACCCAGCCGAAACCGCAGCCCGAGGCCGCCCAATCCGATCGCCCGCGCTTCGGCATCAACTCGCTGCTCAACCGGATGACCGGTCACGCGGCCGAGCATGAGCCTCAGCGCGCGCCGCGCCATCAGCCGACCCTTCAGGCGCGCCAGTCGCAGCCGGCCCCGGTCGAGCCAGAGCCCGAACAGGATGAACAGATCGAGATCCCGGCCTTCCTCCGCAGGCAGGCGAATTGACATAAACCTGCCTAGTCAGGTGAGTTTGACGGTCGCCCACGGGCGGCCGTTTCTTTTTTGAGATCAAGGGGTTGGGTGCATCGGCGAATACCTGCCGCCACCTTTCGCGGGCATGTTACAAATCGTCGCAAAGATTGAGTTGAGGGTTTCGGAACCCCCGCTTAAACCCCTCGTTAACGAACCATGCGGGCAACAGGCCCCGTCGGGCTGTCGAGGACACCGTGCAGACAACGATCGGACAAATCGCCGAATTCGAAGGGATCGGGCTCCATTCCGGCGCCCCGGCTCGCCTTTGTATCCATCCGGCCGCGGCGGGCGCGGGCATCCGGTTTCGCCGGCTCGACGTGGCGGCAGAGGCGGCCGATATCCCGGCGCTCTGGGATCATGTCGTCCAGACCCCGCTTTGCACCCGGCTTGAGAACGAACACGGCACCTCGGTCTCGACGGTCGAGCATGTCATGGCCGCGCTCATGGGCTGCGGCATCCACAACGCGTTGGTCACGGTCGACGGTCCCGAAGTGCCCATTCTCGACGGCAGCTCGATCAGCTTCGTGCGCGGCATCCTCACCGCCGGTCTGACCCGTCTCGATGCGCCGGTCCTCGCGCTCCGGGTTCTGAAACCCGTCGAGGTCGCGCGCGGCGCGGCCCGCGCGCGTCTCTCGCCCCATGATGCGCTTCTCATCGAATTCGACATCGACTTCGCCGATTCGGCCATCGGCGTTCAGAAGAAACGCCTGAACATGTCCAACGGCAGTTTCGTGCGCGAACTTTCCGACAGCCGCACCTTCTGCCGCAAGGCCGATATCGACACGATGCTCGCCAACGGCCTCGCACGGGGCGGCACGCTTGACAACGCGGTGGTGTTCGACGGCGACAAGGTGCTGAGCCCCGGCGGCCTGCGCCACGCCGACGAGGCCGTGCGCCACAAGATGCTCGACGCCCTGGGCGACCTGGCGCTCGCCGGTGCGCCCATCCTCGGCCATTACGAGGGAAGTCGCGCGGGTCACGCGCTGACCAACGAATTGCTGCGCGTTCTCTTCGCGACGCCCGGCGCTGTCGAATGGGTGGAATGCGACGATCGTCTCGCGGCCAAGCTGCCCGGCGCCGGCGTCCACTGGGGCGAGATTCCCAAGGTCGCGTGATACCGGCGCGCCCCTGCCGAAGGCGGTGGCGGCACTCTCATCTCGTCCAAAACCCTCGATGAATCTCCGTGCCTTGCGCCTGTGCCACACCCGCCATGCGGCATGGATGACAAAATGCACGGCCCCCGTTTTGCACCGGGGATTTCTATGCTAGCACCGTGTCGGGCGATGCGGTAAACATCGCCTAGCGACGTGGATTTGGGGACGCATCCAGTATGACTTTCGGCACCTTCCGGACAAAGCTGATCGGATCCCTTGTCCTCGTGGCCTTCGTGGCCGGGTGTTCGACCATCCGCGGCCGGGTCGAGCGGGGCGAGCTGGATTACGAGAATTACACCGCCCAGCAGATTTTCGAACGCGCCGAATACGACCTGTCGAACAACAATCCCGATCTCGCCGCCCAGAGCTTCGCCGAGGTCGAGAGGCTCTATCCCTATTCCAACCTGACCAAGCGCGCGGTGATCATGCAGGCCTACGCCCATCACCTCGACAAGGATTACGAGGCGAGCCGCGCCGCCGCGCAGCGTTACATCGACTTCTATCCCACGGATGAGGATGCGGCCTATGCGCAGTATCTCCTCGCGCTCAGCTATTATGACCAGATCGACGAGGTCGGCCGCGACCAGGGCCTGACCTTCCTCGCGCTCCAGGAGTTGCGCAAGGTGATCGAGATCTATCCCGACAGCGAATATGCGCGCTCGTCGATCCTGAAATTCGACCTCGCCTTCGATCATCTCGCGTCGAAGGAGATGGAGGTCGGCCGCTACTATCTCAAGCGCGACCATTTCAGCGCCGCGATCAACCGTTTCCGCGTCGTGGTCGAGGATTTCCAGACCACCTCGCACACGCCCGAGGCGCTGCACCGGCTGGTCGAGGCATATCTCTCGCTTGGCCTCAACAACGAGGCGCAGACCGCCGGCGCGATCCTGGGCCACAACTTCCGCGCCACCCGGTGGTACGAGGACAGCTACGCGCTTCTCACCGCACGCGGACTGCGGCCCGAACCCGCGGGCGACAACTGGCTGCGCAAGATCTATCGCCAGATGATCAAGGGCGAATGGCTCTGACAACGGCGGCGGGGTAGGGCCCGCCCGGACGGGATTCGCTCTATGCTGCGAAGTCTTGATATTCGCGACATGCTCATCATCGACCGGCTTGAGCTCGAGTTCCGGCCCGGCCTCAACGTGCTCACCGGCGAAACGGGCGCCGGCAAGTCGATCCTGCTCGACAGCCTCGGATTCGTGCTGGGCTGGCGCGGTCGGGCCGAGCTTGTCCGCCAGGGGGTCGCTCAGGGCGAGGTCGTGGCCGAGTTCGATCTGCCTGCCGATCATCCCGCCCATGCGGTCCTGGCCGAGGCGGGCCTGCCGGCGGACGACACGCTCATCCTGCGCCGCGTCAACACTGCGGACGGGCGCAAGACCGCGTGGGTGAACGACCGCCGTTGCTCGGGCGAGGTGCTGCGACAGCTGTCCGACACGCTGATCGAGCTACACGGCCAGCATGACGACCGCGGCCTTCTCAACCCGCGCGGCCACCGCGCGCTTCTCGACCAGTATGGCCAGCACGAGCCGCTCCTCGCTGCCCTGCGCGACGCGTGGCGCGCCCGCGCCGCCGCCGCCCGCGCGCTTGCCGAGGCGGAGGCGGCGCTCGAGGCCATGCGCGCCGAGGAGGACTTCCTGCGCCACGCTGTCTCCGAGCTCGACGCGCTCGACCCGCAGCCGGGCGAGGACGAGGCGCTCGACACCCGCCGCCGCCTGATGCAGGGCGCCGAGAAGATCCGCGAGGACATCGCCCGCGCCGCGCAGGCCATCGGCACCGATGGCGCCGAAGGTGCCTCCGCGGATGCGCTGCGCTGGCTCGAAGGCGTGGCCGACCGCGCCGAGGGACAGCTTGACGAGCCCATGGCCGCGCTCGGCCGCGCCATGGTCGAGCTGGACGAGGCCGCGCGCGGCATCGCCACCTGTCTCGATGCGCTCGATTTCGACCCCAACGAGCTCGAGGCCTGCGAGGAACGGCTCTTCGCCATCCGCGCGCTGGCGCGCAAGCACGATGTCGCTCCCGATGACCTGGGGCAGTTCGCCGAAGATCTGCGCACGCGGCTTGCGTCCCTCGATCAGGGCGACGATCGCGTGGCGGCCCTGCGCGCCGACCTCGCCGGGCGTGACACCGCCTATACCGACGCCGCGACCCGCCTCACCGCGGCGCGGACCGAGGCCGCCGCCCGCCTCGACAGCGCCGTCACGACCGAGCTCGCCCCGCTCAGGATGGAGCGCGCGGTATTCACCACCCGCATCACACCGGCCGAACCTGGCCCCACCGGCGTGGACGACGTGACCTTCGAGGTCGCGACCAACCCCGGCGCCCCGTCCGGTCCGCTCAACCGCATCGCCTCGGGCGGCGAGCTCAGCCGCTTTCTCCTCGCGCTCAAGGTCTGCCTGGTGGGCGAAGCCTCGGGCCTCACCCTGATCTTCGACGAGATCGACCGCGGCGTGGGCGGTGCCACGGCGGATGCGGTGGGGCGCAGGCTGGCGGCGCTGGCGGCGAACGGACAGGTCCTCGTCGTCACGCATTCTCCGCAGGTGGCCGCGCTCGCCGATCACCACTGGCGCGTCGAGAAAAGCACGACGGGCGACGAGACCCTCTCGCGCGTCATTCCCCTCGCGCCACCGGACCGCGTGGACGAGATCGCCCGCATGCTTTCGGGCGACCGCATCACCGACGAGGCGCGCGCGGCGGCCACGTCGCTCATGGCGGGGTAGGAGATGCGCGCGCGCAACCGGATCATGCTCGGCATGGCGGGTGGTGCGCTCTGGACCATGGCGCTTCTCTGGATCGGCGGATGGGTCATCACCCTCCCGGTCTTCACCCTGATGCCGGTCATCATGACCGCGTTCCTGGCACCCGGCCTGGTCCTGATGCTCATGCTGGGCCGCATGGCCGCGCGACGGTTCTTCGATGAAACGCTGATCGACGGCGACGCGCCCCCCGCCGACCACCCGGCGGCGATCGACCTCCGCGTCATCTCCAACACGGTCGAGCAACTGGCCCTTGCACTTGCCATCTGGCCCGCCGCCGCGGTGCTCCTCGGCGCTCGGGGGCCGGGCATGATCGTGACACTGGGTCTCGGCTTCGCCATGGCGCGACTTCTCTTCTGGCTGGGGTATCATCTGGCCCCGCCGCTCCGCGCCTTCGGCTTCGCGGCGACCTTCTATCCGACCGTCGCCGTCGCTCTCTGGGCGATCGCCGCGCTGATCCGCACCGCGATCTAGGCTGCCTGCGTCTCCGTCCCGGCCCCCTCGATCTCCTCGGGCAGGGCAGGCCACGCCGTCGCGTCATGGATCGGCCGGAAGCCCTAATTCGAAGCGGCCCATCGCGCGCGGGAGCATTGTCATCCTTCTCGGTTTGTTTCAATCTGCTACGAAAGTGGCGCAACCGGACGCCTGTGCACTATCGAAACCACCCATTTCACAAGGAAAACGACATGCTCGCGCTCGATCACATCGCTGTCGCCTGCGAGACCCTCGACGAGGGGCGCCGCTGGGTCGAGGGCTTGCTCGGTGTCGAGATGGTGCCGGGCGGCCGCCACGCGCGGTTTGGGACGCACAACATGCTTCTGGGGCTGGCGGACGGCCTCTATCTCGAGGTGATCGCCATCGACCCCGAGGCGACCGGCGCGCAACAGCCGCGGTGGTTCGATCTCGACAGTTTCGGCGGCCCGCCGCGCCTCGGCAACTGGATCTGCCGTTCGACCGATCTCGACGCCGATCTCGCACGGCTTCCCGGCGCGGGCACGCCCGTCTCGCTCACCCGGGGCGATCTGGCATGGCGCATGGCGGTGCCCGACACCGGCATCCTGCCCTTCAACGATTGCCACCCCGCGATCATGCAGTGGGATTGCGAGGCGCATCCCGCCGCGCGGCTCCCCGAGGCCGGGTGCGCCCTGCGCGAACTCGTCGTGACCCACCCCGAGGCCCGCGACCTGCGCGCCCGGCTCTCCCCGCTCCTTCAGACCCCGCTTGTCCGCTACCAAGAAGGCCCCGTCGCCCTATCGGCCATCATCGACACGCCGTCGGGGCCACGCGCGCTCGCATGATGCTCCGGGCAGCCACGCCCGACGACGCGTCCGCCATCGCGGCGCTCTGGGCGCCGGTTGTCCGCGACACCCCCTTCACCTTCACCGCGACACCCAGGACCGCCGATGACATCGCGGCCGACATCGTGGCGAAATCGGTGGCCGGACACGCCTTCCTCGTGGCCGAGCATGCCGACGCGCTTGCAGGCTTCGCGACCTACGCACAGTTCCGCCCCGGCGCGGGCTACGCCCGCACGATGGAGCACACGATCATTCTCGCGCCAGATCACCGTGGTCAGGGCAGGGGCCGGGCGCTTCTCTCGGCATTGATCGAGCATGCTCGGGCGGCGGGGGTAAGCGGCCTTGTTGCCGGGATCAGCGCCGAGAACCCGGGTGCCATTGCCTTTCACGAGCGCATGGGCTTCACCCGTGCCGGTGTCATCCCGAAGGCCGGTTACAAGTTCGACCGCGAGATCGACCTCCTGCTCCTCCACCGCTCCCTCTGACGCTCGACTTTGCCCGTCACTTCCGAGCGCGCCCATTCGCCCATCCACACCGTGCCCGAAACCCTCTATCATCCGTTCCATGTCTCTCTGGTCCCGCATCTCCGACGCCATCTCCGCGCTCGCCGCCGGCGAAAGCCTCACGGTCGTCTTCGACCGCCTGCGCACCCCGCCCGAGCGGACGGTGGCCTTCACCATCGCGGTCATCGCGCTCTCGGCCAAGATGGCCAAGGCCGACGGGCTCGTGACCCGTGACGAGGTGACGGCCTTCCGCGAGGTGTTCCAGATCGCCCGTGACGACGAGCCCGGCGCGGCGCGGGTCTTCAACCTCGCCCGGCAGGACGTGGCGGGGTTCGAGGAATATGCCGCGCGTATCCGCACCATGTTCGCGGGCGAGCGCGCGGCGCTTTGCGATCTCATGGAGGGGCTTTTTCACATCGCCATGGCGGATGGGGTCTATCATCCCAACGAGGATCTGTTCCTCGAACGGGTGGCCGAGCTCTTCGAGTTGCCCGAAGCCGACTTCCGCGCCATCCGCGCCCGTTTCGTCGAAGGCGCCCCGCGCGATCCCTACGCCGTGCTCGGCGTCTCTCGCGATGCGCCTCTCGACGAGATCCGAGATGCCTGGCGCCGCCAGGTTCGGGACACGCATCCCGATCGGATGCTCGCGCGCGGGGTGCCGGAGGAGGCGATCAAGCTCGCCGAGAAACGCATGGTGGCCATCAACCGCGCGTGGGAAGAGATCAACGAGGCACGGGACCATGCGGATCGCGACCTATAACATCGAATGGTTCAACGCGCTCTTCGACGACGCCGGCAGGCTGCTCGACGATGGCGGCTGGTCCGCGCGCCGCGACGTCACGCGCTCCGACCAGATCGCCGCCATCGGCACAGTTCTCACCGCGCTCGACGCGGATGCGATCATGGTGATCGAGGCGCCCGACCAGAACAGCCGCCGCTCAACCGTGCGCGCGCTCGAGGGGTTCGCGGCCGCCATGGGGCTGCGTGCCCGTGCCGCGGTGCTGGGGTTTCCCAACGACACCCAGCAGGAAATCGCGATGCTCCACGATCCGGACGCGCTCTCGGTCGCGCATGATCCGCAAGGCGGCGCCGGCGCCGCGCCACGTTTCGACGGCTCCTTCCGCATCGACCTCGACATCGACGCCACCGAGGATGTCGTGACCTTCTCCAAGCCGCCGCTCGAGCTTGCCGCGCGCACCGCGTCGGGAACCGCGATCCGCATGATCGGCGTGCACCTCAAGTCCAAGGCGCCACACGGCGCCACGACCGAGGCCGCGCTCATGCGTATCGGCATCGCCAACCGCCGCAAACAGCTGGCGCAGGCGATCTGGCTGCGCGCCCGGGTGGCCGAACATCTCGCGCTGGGCGAGCCGGTGATCCTCATGGGCGACCTGAACGACGGTCCCGGCCTCGACGAATACGAAAACCTCTTCGGGCGCTCCTCGGTCGAGATCGTGATGGGCGAGGGGCAGGACGCGCTTTTCGACCCCCATGCCCGCGATGCGCTCACCCGCCGCATCGGACCCCGGCACAGCACCTCGCGTTTCTACCTCGCCGATACCAGGCGCTACATGCAGGCGTTGCTCGACTACATCATGGTCTCGCCCGATCTCTGCGCGAAGGCGCCGCACTGGCGGATCTGGCACCCTTTCGACGATCCCGACTGCTGGCGCGTGCCCGAACTGCGCGAGGCGCTGCTCACCGCGTCCGATCATTTTCCGGTCACGCTCGACATCGATATCTGACCCGCGCGCTTCGTTAACCCCCTAACGCAACGCGCGGTCGCACCGACGTGATACCGACGTGGATACCGACATGGATACCGACGTCGAAATCCCGCAAAATAAGGGCGTTAACCGAAGTTTCGCCAAGATGAACACGCCCTGCCTTCACAACCCGCGACATGCGCCTATATTTTAGGTCATGAAACATCTCATCCTCACCTCCGCCCTTGCTGTCGGTCTTTCCGGCCCTGCCCTTGCACAGGATGACAAGGAGGGCGACGGCCTGTCGCTCATGGAGGAAGGCGCGCGCCTCCTATTCGAAGGGCTCGCGCAGGAGATGGAGCCGGCCATGAAGGACCTGCGCGAACTGGCGCGGAACCTCGAGCCGGGGATGCGCGAATTCGTTCGCGAGATGGGGCCGGCGCTGGCCGACATCATGGGCCGGATCGAGGATCTGTCGAACTACCATCCGCCCGAGATGCTCCCCAATGGCGACATCATCATCCGCAAGAAGACCCCCGCCGAGATGGTCGAGCCGGAGCCGGGCGAAGATATCGAAATCTGATACCGGACAGGGGCTTACGTGACGACCTTCGTGCGCGCCCCCAGCGTCTTGGCCAGCGCCTCGAAGCGCGCCTGCGCCACTTCGCCGTAGAGATCGACCGCTTCCGGGGCGAGGTTCAGTTCCAGGAGCTTCTTTCGCGGAAACCACCGCAACTCGCCGGGGTCCGCGTCCTTTTCAAGCCACAGCATCGCGGCAAAGCGCATGGCCCTGCCGATGATCTCGGCCTCGAGCCGGTCGCGTGCCGGGATGAGGTCGGCGAAAAGACCGAACTTCGTTTTCTCGTGCTTGCTTGAATATCGGTACATGAGCGCGAGCGCCAGGAAGAGGCGTTCGGAATGTTTCAGCCCGCCAAGGTTCGCACGGGTCGCGTTATCGAAACAGACCTCGGCGCGATAGTCGGGATGCGCCCGCCAGCTCACGTCATGCAGTAGGCATGCCGCCTTGATCAACCGGCGACGCTCCTTTGGCCATTCCTTAACCAATGGATGGATAAAGTTGTAGACGACCTTGCCGAATCCGGGCACGCGCGCATCCTTGTGCTCGGCAAAGCGGCAGGCCTCGATCAGCGGGTCGCGATCCTTGAGCCGTTGGGGCATCTGCTCGTAGAGCATCCCCTCGCGAAGCCCGTAGCTCGAGATCGCGATGTCATGGGGGCGAAACGTGCGGACGACTTCTTTCAACACCTCGATGGCGATCGGGACCAGGGCCATGCGCGACGACGACACGCCGCAGCGCTGCCGAAGCGCCTCCGGGTCATGTTCGGCGATGAATTTCGCGGTCTCGCGCACCGCCTTGGCTGTCATGCGATATTCGTGCAGCACGTGGAGCGGATATCCGCGCCGCTCCATGTCGATCCGCGCGATGGCCCGCCACGACCCGCCGACAAGGAACAGGCGATCGTTCTGGTCACCCATCTCGACATGAAGATTGGAGATGACAGACTTGATATATCTCGACCTTTCGCGTTTTCCGCCCTTGATGTCCCGAAGCTTCAGCGGCCCCAGCGGCGAGGTCACGCGCCGGCCGACCCGCCCACGCTGGATCTCGGCCAACTCCATGGAAGATCCGCCGATGTCGCAGACAAGCCCGTAGGATCCCGGCCATCCCAGCAAGACGCCCTGCGCCGAGAGTCGCGCCTCCTCGCGCCCGTCGATCACCCAGATCTTCTGCCCGGTCTGCGCCAGCACCTCGTCGCAGAAGTCCTGCCCGTCGCGCGCTTCGCGCACGGCTGCTGTCGCCACGATGTAAAGCGGGCCGGTGCCCATCCCTTCGGCGAGGCGGCGAAACCTTTTCAAGGCGTTAAGGGCGCGCACGCGGCCCTCGGGGTTGAGATGCCCCGTTTCGGACATGCCCGCCCCCAGGGCGCACATGATCTTCTCGTTATAGAAATAGGCCGGGGACCGCGCCGCGCCGTCAAAGACCACCATCCTGACCGAGTTCGAGCCCACGTCCACGACTCCCACGCGCCGCAGGGCGCGCGCCGAGGGCTTGTCGAACAAGGGTCTGCCAAACGGATTGCTTTCGACGGTCCGCGCGTCTGTCATGTATCCCCCGGCGCCTGTGTCGCCCTCTTATGCGCCAAGCGGTCTTGGCCGGTCAATCGTCGGTATGCGTGAGCTTGGGCACATCCGCCGCCCCCGCCGAACCCCGGCCCGAGAGGGAGGGATTCTCCATGAAGAAGCGATGGCAACTGAAAGAAAATACGCCTTCTTCAATAGGTTGTCTGGTAAAGCTGCCATCGGGCGCCATCACCCAGCTTTGTGCGGTATCCGCCATGTTGGCCGCCATCACCTGGCTCGTGATCTGCGCCTTGACGGTCGGGTTCTCGATCTCGACCAGCGTCTCCACGCGCCGGTTGAGGTTCCGCCCCATCCAGTCGGCGGAGCTGATGAAGACGCGGGCCTTCTTGTGCGGCAGGCCGTGCCCGTTCCCGAAACAGACGATGCGCGAGTGTTCCAGGAACCTCCCTACGATGGATTTGACGCGGATATTCTCCGATAGCCCCTCGATTCCCGGACGAAGCCCGCAGATGCCCCGCACCACCAGGCTGATCTTCACGCCCGCCTGGCTCGCCTCGTAAAGCGCGTCGATGACCCCCGGTTCGATCAGCGCATTCATCTTGGCCCAGATCGCCCCGGGCCGGCCGGCCTCTGCATGGGCCTTCTCCTCGGCGATCATCTCGAGCAGGCGCGGCTTGAGGGTCAGCGGTGAAATCGCCAGGTTCTCAAGATGATCCGGTTGAGCATAGCCCGACAAGTAATTGAAAACCTTGGTCGCATCTCGGCCGAGCGTCGCATCGCAGGTAAAGAGCGAAAGGTCGGTATAGATCCGTGCGGTAATCGGATGGTAATTTCCGGTGCCGTAATGTGTGTAGGTGACAAGCGCATTGCCCTCGCGGCGCACAACGGTGCTGATCTTGGCATGGGTCTTGAGGTTGAGGAATCCGTAGACGACATGCGCGCCCGCGCGCTCGAGCCTGCGTGACTGGCGGATGTTGGCGGCTTCGTCGAACCTTGCCTTGAGTTCGACAAGCGCGGTGACGGACTTGCCGTTTTCCGCCGCCTCGCACAATGCCGCCACGATGGGCGAGTCGTTCGAAGTGCGGTAGAGCGTCTGCTTGATCGCCACGACATCCGGATCGCGCGCGGCCTGCGCGATGAACCGGATGACCATGTCGAAGGTCTCGTAGGGATGGTGCAGAAGCATGTCCTTCTGCCGGATCGCCGCGAACATATCGCCGTCGTGATCCTGGACACGCTCCGGAACCCGCGGGGTGAAGGGCGGCCAGAGAAGATCTGGCCGCGATTCAAGCACCAGTTCCTTGAGGTCGGCCAGCCCGAGAAGCCCGTCAACCTCGACGACTTCGTCCGGGTTGACGTGAAGCTCACTCATCACGAGACGCCTAAGTTTTTCAGGGGCTTGAGCCGATATTTTCATGCGGACGACCTCGCCCCTGCGCCGCCGTTTCAACGCAACCTCGAACTCCCGGACGAGATCCTCGGCCTCTTCCTCGACTTCAAGATCGCTGTCCCGAAGCACCCTGAAGGCGCAGTGACCCTTGTAGGAATATCCGGGAAACAGACTTCCCAGATGCTCCAGCAACAGTTCCTCGAGCGGCAGGAACCGGACGGCACCGTCCCGCGGAGGAAGCGGCGCGAAGCGCGCGATCTGTTGGGGAATGGGCAAGAGCGCCTGAAGCGTCCGCTTGTCCGCCTGCCGTTCCAACTGAAGTGCGAGCGAGAAGCCGAGATTGGGGATGAAGGGAAACGGGTGCGCCGGGTCGATGGCGAGCGGCGACAGCACCGGAAAGACGGACTGCATGAACACCGTCTCGAGATGGGCACGATCCTCGTCGTCAAGCTGCGACCGATCAAGGATCAGGATGCCTTCCCGCTCCATCTCGATGCGCAGGGACTGGTAGGTTTCCTGCTGTTTTGTCAACAGGTTACGAGCGTCTTCGTTGATCAGGACCAGCTGTTCCGCAGGGCTTAGCCCATCGGCGGCAGGGGTGGTGTTTCCGGCCCGTGCGAGCTCCCGAAGGCCGGCGACGCGCACGTTGTAGAATTCGTCGAGATTGGTGGCCGAGATGGACAGGAAACGAAGCCGCTCGAGCAGCGGCACCTTCGGATTCTGCGCTTCCTCAAGCACCCGCCAGTTGAAGCCGAGCCAGCTCAGTTCGCGATTGAAGAAACGACCCGGACCCGTGAGGTCCAGATCGTCGATCCGCTGGGGGGGCGCGAAATCGGAACTCAGGAAATCGGCGTGGGTCATGCGGCGCCTATACGGGGTCGGTGCAACGGGAAGTTGACGGAGTCTCAGACTATTGCGCCCAATTGTCCAGAGCGTGCGCCGCGAGGCGGCGGTTGATGGGGCGACCCGTGTCGAGGGCCATCCGGTCGAGCCTTTGGACGAGCGCGGGCAGGGTCGCGAAGCTGCGGGGGATGCGTGGCACGAGGTAGGGAATCGTCTCGGGGGCGGGGCGTAACTGCTTGTCGGAAAAGAGTTTCATCAAGACGGCGGCCAGGAGATCGTCGTCGGGTTCGGTGATGCGAATCTCGGGTGTGCCCTCGAGACGGCTGGCGAGGTCGGGCAGGACGATCCCGCTCAGCGGGACGACCCCGCGCGTGGTGAGAAGCAGGGAGTGGCCCTCGGCGAGCACCAGGTTGTGAAGGTGGAAGAGCGCGCGTTCGCTGTCGGCGTCGCCGGCGATCATGCCGATATCCTCGACCGCGACGCAAGCCTGGGCGAGCGCGGGTATGTCGGCCTTGGCGAGGTCCGTGGACGCGACGATGCTGGCGCCCGAGAGACCGGCCCAGACATGCGCCAGGTGGCTCTTGCCGGACCCTTCCGGCCCGCGGAGCATCAGTTTGCGCGCGGGCCAGTCCTGCCAGCCTTCGATCATCGCCACGGCGGCCGCGTTCGAGCCCGAGACGAAGAACGCATCGCGCCCCATGGCGGGACGGGCCGGGAGATCGAAACTCAGCTGGTCGGCCATCAGGCACCGTCGCCGTGATCTGTCACGCCGCGGTAGAGCAGGCTGTGCTTGTACTGCTGCGCGGCGAACCGTGCGAGCACACCGAGAGCCGCCGCCACCGGCACGGCGACGAGCATACCCACGAACCCGAAGAGCGCCCCGAAAACCGAGAGCGCGAAGATCAGCCAGACCGGGTGCAACCCGACCGAATCGCCCACGAGCTTGGGCGTGAGCACGTTGCCTTCGATCACCTGCCCCAGGGCGAAGATGCCCGCGACCAGCCCGATCGACACCCAGTCGCCCCAGAACTGGAACAGTGCCAGCCCGATCGCGAGCACGCCGCCCACCAGCGCCCCGACATAGGGGATGAAGGTGATCAGCCCCGCAATCGCGCCCACCACGAGCCCGAATTGCAGCCCGACCGCCATCAGCGCGACGGCGTAATAGGTGCCGAGGATCACGCAGACCGTGCCCATCCCGCGTATGAACCCGGCGAGCGTGCGGTCGATCTCGGAAGCGAGATGCCGGATCGTCGGGGCGTGATCGCGCGGCAGCAGATCGTCGACCTGAGCGACCATACGGTCCCAATCGTAAAGAAGATAAAACGCAACGACCGGTACGATGACGAAGAGCAGAACGATGTTGATGAGCGACGAAACGGAGCCGATCGCGGTCTCGAGCAGTTGACCACCCTTGGACTGGATCGTCTCGCCCACGAGGATCAGCGATTTGCGCAGCGTGCTTTCGGTATCCCCGAGTTGCGGAAAGCTTCGCGTCAGGAATTCCTGTAGATCATGCGCGAGCTTGGGTGCGGTGTCGAAGAGCGCGACGGCCTGGTTTATCAGCGTGGGCACGACAAGGAGCGCCATCAGGATGAAGATCAGGATCGCGAAGAGCGTGATCGTCGCCACCGAAAGCGCGCGGGAAAGGCCCAGCCGCTCGAGCCGGTCGGCGACGGGATCGAGGAAATAGGCAATGGCCCCGCCGAGCAGGAACGGCAGTATGACATCGCCCAGAAACCACAGGACGATGAAGAAGACGAGGGCGGCCAAGCCCCAATATCTAAGCTGAGTTCCGACTGGCAGGCCCAAGTGATCGCTCCGTTCATCGCATCGCACCGAGATTGCGCATCGCGGCGGTCGTTTCAAGGCTTTTCGCCCGACGCCCGGTCGCTTGCCCCGCCGCGGGCTTTGGCATAGACCTGCGCGCGAACGCAGTTTCGCCAACCAAGCCGGAAGGTTCCGCCCCATGCGCCTCAGCCGCTATTTCCTGCCCGTCCTCAAGGAGACGCCCGCGGAGGCGCAGATCGTGAGCCATCGTCTCATGCTGCGCGCCGGCATGATCAAGCAGGCGGGGGCGGGCATCTACTCGTGGTTGCCGCTGGGTTTCAAGGTTCTGAAGAACATCGAGAATATCGTGCACGAGGAACAGCAGCGCGCGGGTCATATCCCGATGCTCATGCCGACGCTGCAATCGGCCGAGCTTTGGCGCGAGAGCGGGCGGTATGACGACTACGGCGACGAGATGTTGCGCATCACCGACCGCCAGGGCCGCGACCTGCTTTACGGTCCGACGAACGAGGAGCTGATCACCGACATCTTCCGCGCGCATGTCGGAAGCTACCGTGATCTGCCCCTGACGCTCTATCACATCCAGTGGAAATTCCGTGACGAGATGCGCCCGCGCTTCGGCGTCATGCGCGGGCGTGAGTTCTACATGAAGGACGGCTACAATTTCGACCTGACGAAGGATGACGCGCTGCACGCCTACAACCGCCACCTCGTGAGCTACCTGCGGACCTACGAGCGGATGGGCCTCCAGGCGATCCCCATGCGCGCGGACAGCGGCCCTATCGGGGGCGACGACACGCACGAGTTCCTGGTGTTGGCCGAGACGGGCGAGTCGGAGGTGTTCTATGACGCCGAGATCACCGATCTGACCTTTGGCAACCGTGAGATCGACTATGACGACCGGGCGGCGTGCCAGAGCGTTCTCGAGGAGTTCACCTCGCGCTATGCCCGCACCGACGAGACGCATGACGAGGCGGTCTTCAACCAGATCCCCGAGGAGCGCCGCCGCCGCGCACGCGGGATCGAGGTGGGGCAGATCTTCTATTTCGGCACCAAGTATTCCGAGCCGATGGGCGCGACGGTGCAGGGCCCCGATGGCAAGCCCGTGCCGGTCCACATGGGCAGTCACGGCATCGGGGTGAGCCGTCTTGTCGGTGCGATCATCGAGGCAAGCCATGACGACAGGGGCATCATCTGGCCCGAGGCGGTGGCGCCGTTCCACGTGGGGATCGTCAACCTCAAGCAAGGTGACGCCGAGGCCGATGGCGCCTGCGAGTCGCTCTACGCGGCGTTGGCCGCGCTCGGGCTCGAACCGCTATACGACGATCGCGACGAACGGGCGGGCGGCAAGTTCGCCACGATGGACCTGATCGGACTGCCTTGGCGGATCACGGTGGGGCCGCGGGGCCTCAAGAACGGGGTGGTGGAGCTGACCTGCCGCCGCACGGGCGAGAGCGAGGAGTTGTCGCCCGAGGCCGCGATCGAGAAAATGGCGGCGATCTATGCCGAGATCGACCTGCCGGGAAAGGGCGTCTGACGCCTGAGCCGTTTTCCGCCGCGGAGAACGACCCGGAATTTGGAGAAATTCCGGGTGCGCGGTATCCTTCGGTCAAAAGAGCAGACAGAGGTTAGGGCAGATGTTGGGCAGGGCATTGGGCCTTGCGGCCGGTTTGACGGGCGCGGCCGCGTTCTCGCAATTTCCCGAGTTCTCGCAGCAATATGTGCAACGGCTGGGCGGGGCCGTCGATGAGCTTGCACGGTTCGTGGACGGGTTCGACGAGGATGCCGCGGCGCTGGGCCTCGACCGGCAGGACGCGCTTGCCGATCTGCGGTCGGGGGGCGAGATGGCCACGGCGCGGGCGGACCGGATGGAGACCACCATCGCGCGGTATGAGCGGCTGCGCAGCGACCTCGCGGCGTTGCGCGATGCGGGACCGTTCACGAGAGCTTACCACGCCGCGCGGTTGACCGATGCCGAGATCGCCGAGGCGGCGTGGCGGGACTACCGGCCGGCGATGCCGCTTACCTTCGAGGGCGCGGTGTTCGGTGGCACGGGCTTCGTGCTCGGGCTCGGGGTGGTCGGCACGCTCTGGGCGCTCTTGCGCGCGTTGGTCGGGCGACGGCCGCGGCGGGCGGCGAAGGGCGTCTGACTGGACGGCGCGTGAGGGGTGTCATGCCCTGCCGCGTGCCGGCGGGGCCTCTCGCATCGGTGAGCAGGGACGCGGTGAGGGACGGATGAAGCCTGCGGCATTGACCTTCGGGCGCCGGCACACCAATGTCCGCCGAAAATCGCGGCTTGGATGATGACATGGCAGGCAATACCGCCCCTTTCGCCCCTTTCGAATGGATGATCGCCTGGCGCTACCTGCGGGCCAAGCGGGCCGAGGGCGGCGTGAGCACGATGACCTGGATCAGCCTCATCGGCATCACGCTGGCCGTCTTCGCGCTGATCGTGACGCTTGCCGTGCGCTCGGGGTTTCGCGCGGAGTTCGTGGATACGATCCTCGGTGCCAACGCGCATGTGACCGTCTACAGCGCGGGGGAGGTGGATGCGCAGACGGGGCGGATCGACCGGACCATCGCCGATTACGAGGAGATGGCCGCGCGCCTGCGCGAGGTCGAGGGCGTGACGCGCGTGGCGCCGCTGGTGCGGGGGCAGCTTCTGGCCAATGTGCGCGACCGGAACGCGGGCGTCGAGGTGTTCGGCATCACCGAGGAGAACCTCAAGACCATCCCGCGCGTGGCCGATCCCGAGACGGCGACCGGCGACATCGAGGATTTCAGCGAGGGCATCGCCATCGGCAGCGGCGTGGCGCGCGAACTGGGTGTGAGCTTGGGCGATACGGTCAAGATCATCCTGCCCGGCGGCGTCAAGACGGCGCTCGGCTCGTCGCCGCGGGTGTCGAGCTATCCCGTCACCTATATCTTCTCGGCCGGGCGGTACGACATCGACAAGGTGCGGGTCTACATGCCCTTCGAGGAGGCGCAGTCCTTCTTCAACCGCGAGGGGCGGGCCGACGAGCTCGAGGTGATGGTGGCCGATCCCGATCATGTGGATGCGCTGGGTGACGCGCTGATCGCGGCGGCGGGCGACCGTGCGCTGCTCTGGACGTGGCGGGACGCGAGCAAGGGGTTTCTCGACGCGCTCGACATCGAGGACCGGGTGATGTTCGTGATCCTGTCGATCCTCGTACTCATCGCGGCGATGAACATCACCAGCGGTCTCATCATGCTGGTCAAGAACAAGGGGCGCGACATCGGCATCCTGCGCACGATGGGCCTGACCGAAAGCTCGGTCCTGCGGGTGTTCTTCATCTGTGGCGCGTTCACGGGGATCATCGGCACGATCTGCGGTGTCATCCTGGGCTGTCTCTTTGCCATTTACATCGATCCGATTTTCGCACTGGTTAACGGCGCGACCGGGGGCGAGGCATGGGACCCGGCGATCAGGGGGATCTACTACCTGCCGGCGAAGCTCGAATTCTGGGACGTGATGTCGGCGGTGGCGCTGTCGCTGGGGCTGAGTTTCATCGTCACGATCTTTCCCGCCCGCCGCGCGGCGCGGATGAACCCCGTGGAGGCGCTGCGCTATGAGTGACGTCGTGCTGACCCTCGAGGGAGTTTCCAAGACCTACAACAAGGGCCGCGAGAACGAGGTCACGGTTCTGAGAGAGGCGGCGCTCACCCTCGAGCGGGGCGAGATCGTGGCGCTTGTCGCCCCCTCGGGGGCCGGAAAATCGACGCTTCTGCATATCGCGGGGCTTCTCGATACGCCCGATGCGGGCCGCGTCGAGATCGACGGCGTGGACATGACCGGACTCGGCGACCGGCGGCGCACGGTGGCCCGGCGGCGCGACGTGGGCTTCGTCTACCAGTTCCATCACCTGCTGCCCGAGTTCACCGCGCTCGAGAACGTGGTGCTGCCGCAGCTTGCCAACGGGATCGCGCGGCGCACTGCGGAGGCACGGGGGCGCGAGCTTCTGGGCCAGGTGGGCGTCGAAGAGCGCGCCGATCACCGTCCCTCGGCCATGTCCGGCGGCGAACAGCAGCGCGTCGCCTTCTGCCGCGCGCTGGCCAATGCGCCGAAACTGTTGTTGGCCGATGAGCCGACCGGCAACCTCGACCCCGCCACATCGGACCGGGTCTTCGACCGGCTGATGGGGCTGGTGCGCGAGACGGGGCTTTCGGCACTCATTGCCACGCATAACCTCGAGCTGGCGGCACGGATGGATCGCGTGGTGCGCCTCGAGGCCGGCGCGGTCGTGCCGGCCTGAACGAGACACGAAAGAAGGAGGCGTCATGCCCGAAGTATCCCTCTCCGAGATCGAACGCCTGTCGAAACGCGCGCTGGAGAATCACGGTGCCGCGCCGTGGGTGGCGGCGCATGTGGCCGACGCGATCGCGCGGGCCGAGGCGGTGGGCAACAAGATCTGCGGGCTCTACTACCTCGAGAGCTATTGCCTTCAGCTCAGCTCGGGGCGCGTGAAGGGCGATGCGGACCCCGAGGTGACGCGTCCGCGTCCCGGCACGGTCAAGGTCGATGCGCGCCATGGCTTCGCTCAGCCGGCATTCGCGCGCGGGTTGCCGCAGGCGCTGGACGCGGCGCGGGAGTGCGGGGTGGCGAGCCTTGCCGTGGGGCACGCGCATACCTGCACCTCGCTGGGATATTTCACGCGCCAGATCGCGGAAGCGGGGATGATCGGAATGGGCATGACGAACGCCTCGCCCATCGTGGCGCCGCCGGGCGGCAAGACGCGGGTGCTGGGCACGAACCCGTTCGCCTTTTCGGTGCCGGATGGCGAGGGGGGTGTTGCCATGCAGTTCGACCAGTCCACGACGACCGTCGCGCTGGGCAAGATCACCATGGCGAAGGCCGCGGGCGAGCGCATTCCCGAAGGCTGGGCCGTGGATGCCGAGGGACGGCCCACGACGGATCCCGAGGAGGCGCTCAAGGGGTCGCTTGTCAGCATGGGCGGCTACAAGGGCTGGGGCCTGGGCCTCATGGTCGAGATCCTTGCCGCGGGCATGACCGGGGGCGTGGTGAGCCGCGACGTGAACCCGCTCAAGGCGCCCGAGGGGCCGCCGCATGACCTAGGGCAGTTCTACCTGCTGATCGACCCCACGACCTCGGACGCGTTCGCCGGGCGGCTGGCGCAGGTGGCGGCGGGCGTCGCGCTGGACGAGGGCGCGCGGATGCCCGGACAGGGCAAGGCGGAGCGCGATCCGGTGGTGTTGGAAGAGCCGGTGTGGGCGCAGTTGCAGCAGCTTGCCGGATGAGGGGTTAAGCCCCCGTTCCCAAAGGTTAAATTGTGGTCGTTAACGGACCGAACACAACGTCGGTATCCACGTCGGTATCGTGTCGGTGCGTGGCTTGTGGAGGGTCCGCCGGGTTAACACAACGTGCGTGGCGGCGCGGTGACACCTGTGGCCCCGCGGCCTCGGTCCGGTGCCGAGAGAGAATTGACCGGCCGGGTGCGAGACCTAGATCCTCGGGCAGGAGGATTTGCCCATGCGTCCCAGCCTTGCCCTCACCGCGTTCGCCGCGAGCCTGATCACCCACGATGCGCAGGCGCAGGAGACCGACGCGCAGTCGGTCATAACCGCCCAGATCGAGGCGTTCCAGCGGGACGATTTCGAGCAGGCCTTCACCCATGCCAGCCCGACGATCCGGCGCATCTTCGGCACATCCGAGAATTTCGGCCAGATGGTGCGGCGCGGTTACCCGATGGTGTGGCGCCCCGACGAGGTGCGCTTTCTCGGGGCGGAGGCGAGGGGCGGCGCCACGATCCAGGACGTGATGATCCGCGATTCCGAAGGGCGGCTGCATATCCTCGAATACGAGATGATCGAGGGTGAGAGCGGCTGGAAGATCAACGGCGTGCGGATGAAGCCCGCCACAGATGGCACGGCCTGAGCGATCGAGGCACCGTGAGGCACCGTGACGGTGGTGCCGGAAACCGTTAATCCCCGAGCGATATCTCCCTTTCCGATCCGGGCGTCTGCCTGGCCAGCGGAAACGAAAGGGAACCTCATGAACAAAGCGATTACCGATGGCGTGGTCTTCATGCCGCCTGCCTTTGCGGGCGGTCTGGACGTCTGGTCGAGCGGCGACGGCACGCCGGGATCCGACACCTACCTGGGCGCGCCCAACGCGGGGCTTGTCGCCGCCGACCAGGATTTCGGTGGCGCGCTGGAAGTGCAGAAGACGCAGACCGTGCAGAAGCTGCGCTACATGGGCGAGACGCCGATCCTGCCCGGCTGCTACCTGCGGGTGAGCGCGCGGGTCAAGGTGATCTCGGGCAACCTGCCCACCGTGCGCATCGCGGGGTGGGCCGGTGGCGCGGGGGGCGCGCATATCCCGGGCGTGACGGAGCGCGGGCCGGAGGTGCAGCTTCAAACCTATGGCGAGGTCGTGGAGGTGAGCGCGATCGTGGGCACCGGGAATCGCAGCGGCGTCGACATGGCCTGGGGGCGCGACGCGCTTTACGGGCATTTCGGCCTCGATGTGACCGGGCCGAACGGCAGTGTGGTGCGCATCGACGATATCCGCATCGAGGATGTCACCTCGGTCTTCTTCGCGCAGAGCATGGATTGGGTCGATGTGCGCGATTACGGCGCGAAGGGCGATGGCGTCACGGACGATCACGCCGCCTTCGAGGCCGCCGATGCCGCCGCCAATGGCCGCGATGTCCTGATCCCGGCGGGGGTGTTCCGCCTCGGCGACAGCGTGACCTTCCAGAGCCGCGTGCGGTTCGAGGGGACCGTCACCATGGCCGACGACAAGATCCTGTCGCTGACCGAGAACTACAACCTACAGGCCTATATCGACGCCTTCGGTGACGAGGAGGTGGCGCTGCGCAAGGCGTTCCAGGCGCTTCTGAACAATTCGGGCCACGAATCGCTCGACCTGTGCGGGCGGCTCATCACGCTGACCGAGCCGGTGGACATGCAGGCGGCGGTCAACAACCGCAACACCTATTCGCAGCGGCGCTACATCAAGAACGGGCAACTCTACGCGCATGGCAACGGCAACTGGGACACGACCGTCGTGACCTCGCAGGCCACCTATTCGCCGTCGAACAGCCTCAAGCTGACCAACGTGGCCAACGTGGCCAACATTCCGCTGGGCAGTCTCGTCGAGGGCAACGGTGTCGGGCGCGAGGTCTACGTCGCCGCGGTGGACGTGGGTGCGCAGGAGATCACGCTCAGCCAGCAGCTTTACGATGCCGCGGGAACCCAGACCTTCACCTTCCGGCGGTTCAAGTATCTGCTCGATTTCAGCGGCTTCACGAAACTGTCGAAATTCTCGCTGGTGAATATCGAGTTCCAGTGCGGCGGCGATTGCAGCGGCGTGATGCTTCCCGGGACGGCCACCAGTTTCCAGTTCCGCGACTGCTTCATCTCGCGGCCGAAGGACCGGGGCATCTCGAGCTATTTCAAGGGCGACCAGGGGATGATCGTGGACCGGTGCCAGTTCCTGTCGGACGAAAGCCCCGAATTGGCCGTCAACCGAAGCTCGATCGCGCTCAACGCCAACGCGAACGACGTGAAGCTGCGCGACAACCGGATCACGCATTTCCGGCATTTCGCCATCCTCGCGGGATCGAGCAATATCGTGACGGGCAATCACTGGTTCCAGGGGGACACGTCGAACGATTCGGGGCGGACGGCGGGACTCGTCCTCACGCGGACCAACTCACGCTCGACCATCACCTCGAACTATGTCGACAACTGCTTCATCGAGTGGTCGAACGAGCATGACAGCGCGCCCGACTTCTCGTCGGAATTCTCGTTCAGCGCGCTCAACATCTCGGGGAACGTGTTCCTTGCGGGCAACGTGGCGCCGTGGTTCGGCTTTCTCGTGGTGAAGCCGCACGGGGCGGGGCATTACCTGAACGGGCTCAATGTCACGAACAACTCCTTCCGCATCATCGACGACCCGATCGACCGGGTGGATTACGTGGACACGAGCTTTGCCGATCTCGATTACAATCGCTTCAAGGGGATCAATTTCCAGGGCAACACGTTCAACAACATCTACAAGCCCGTGGCGAGCCCGCTCAGTATAGAGCACGAGGAGAATTCGGCGTCGGATGACTGGACCATCGACTTCGCCGACCGGCTGCCCTTCAACGGCTGGGCGCAGACCGTCGAGACCGTGCTGGCCGCCGGGCCGCTTCGTTCCGCGGGCGGGTCGGTGGTGTTCGCCACGCCCTATTACCATGCGAAACAGGGGACGAACCGTGATCGCATCCGCCTGCGCTGGCCCGAGCCGGTGCGCGGGACCGTCTCGATGCGGGTTCGGATGGACGATCTGGCCTAGAATTCCCGCCAGACCCCGAACTTGACGCCGAAACTCTCGGCGTTGGAAAGACCGGCCGTCACCCCGATCTCGAGGTGGCGGCCCTTCTTCATCCGGCGGACGTAGCTTGGGGCGATACGGAGCCAGGGGGGGCTTTCGAGGGTGCCGCCCGCCTGTAGCTGCAGAATGAGTTTCGAGCGATCCCAGGGCGAAAGACCGAGTGTCACGTCGGTGGCAAGCGTCACGGCGCCGTCGCCCGGCACGATCTCGGCCCGGCTTTCGACCGAGACCCAGCCGGGGGTTTCGCCGATGGCGAAGCCACGCCCGATGGCCAGGCCGGGGCGCAGCGCCAGGTCGGAGTTTATCGCGCCGAGGCCGAGCTCGTAGCTGAGCCGCCAGGTGTCGCCGCGCCGCTCGATCGGGCGGACGAGGAACGCGAATGCTTTGTATTGCCCAAGGTCGTCATAGCCCGCGTCGATCCCCAGCGTGAGGCGGGGCTTGGCGCCGTACTCGGCATAGATCGCGGAATACATCGCCGGATCGGTCAGCGTCTCGGGCTTCTTGAGATGGGTCGAGAAGGACAGGAAACCCGCGCCCTCGGGGCGCAGCCACGCGCCGGCTTGTGCGTGCCCGGCGAGGAAGATCAGCAAGAGAAATATGCGCCACATGTCACCTGTCCCGCCACAGCTTTCGGCCAAAAGGGTAAACGGAGGGTTAAGGCGCCCCTGTTGCGGGCGGGGCCGGGGATGCTAGGCTCGGGGTCGAAAGGGAGTAACGCCATGCCGCATATCGTCAAACAGCCCAGCCACCAGACCGTGATCACAACCTTCGAGATGACGCCCGGCACCTGCCAGGATCTTCTCGATGCCCTGACCGACGCCTACGAGAATTTCATCTCGAAGCAGCCGGGATTCATCGCCGCGGGCCTGCATGTGAACGACGCGCAGACGCGGATCGCGAACTATTCCCAGTGGGAACGGCGCGAGGATTTCCAGGCGATGCTGCGCAGCGAGGAGATGCGGCGGCGCAACCGGGAGATCCACAGCCTGTGCCGGAGTTTCGAGCCGGTCATGTATGACGTGGCGGCGACCTTCGACTGAACGGGCGCGTCAGATCCCCAGCCGGTCGCGCATCGCATACCAGCTCATCGCGAGCACCAGGAGCGGTGAACGGAAGGCCGAGCCACCGGGGAAGCGCGGCACCGGCAGGCGCGACATCGTGTCGAAGCCCGACGCCTGGCCGCGCACCGCCTCGGCCATGAGCCGGCCCGCATGGGTGGCAGTGCCGACGCCGTGGCCCGAATAGCCCGAGGCGCTCAGCATGTTGGGTGCGAGCCGCGTGAGGTAGGGCAGGCGCTTCATCGTGATGGCGAGCGTGCCGCCCCAGGCGTAATCGACGCGCACGTCGCGCAGGTGGGGGTAGATCTCGAGCATCGGTTTCATGACCGTCGCGCGGATGTCGCGGGGGAACCTGTAGCCGTAGCTCTCGCCACCGCCGAAAAGCAGGCGCTTGTCGTGGCTGAGCCGGAAGTAGTTCACCACGAATTTCGTGTCGGCCACGGCCACGTCGCGGGTGAGGACGCGCGCGGCTTCGTCGCCCAGCGGTTCGGTGGCGATGATGAAATTGTTGATCGGCATGACGCGCGCCGCGACCTGACGGTTGAGACCGCCCAGATACCCGTTGCAGGCGAGGATCACGTGATCGGCGGTGACGCTGCCCTGGGCCGTGCGGATCGTGGCAGGACTGCCTTCGGCGATGTCGTGAACCTCGGCGCGTTCGAAGATGCGCACGCCCGCATCGCGCGCGGCGCGTCCCAGACCGAGCGCGAAGCGCAGGGGATGAAGATGCGCCGCGCCCATGTCGAGGGTGCCACCGTGATAGGCGGGGGAGGGGCAGAGCGCGTGGAAAGCCTCGGCGTCGAGCAGCTCGATTTGGTCATAGCGGTACCGCTCCCGAAGATGGCGCGCGTCGGCGTGTTCCTCCTCCATCTCGGAGGCCGAAAAGCAGGCATGGGCGATGCCGGGTTTGAGATGGCAGTCGATCCGGTGACGGGTGACGAGCGATTTGACGAGATCCTTGGCCTCTTCGGCGAGATCCCAGAGCTTCGCCGCGTCGTCGCGGCCCATCATCTTCTCGAGGCTGCGCTGGTCCTGGCGCTGACCCGAGCCGAGTTGTCCGCCGTTGCGGCCCGAGGCGCCGAAGCCCACGCGCTGCGCTTCGAGGAGCACGACGTCGAGCCCGGCCTCGGCCAGGTGCAGCGCCGCAGACAGGCCGGTGAAACCCGCGCCCACGACGCAGACATCGGCGCGCGTCTCGCCCTTGAGAACGGGAAAGTCCTCGAGCGGCTCGGAGGTCGCGGCATACCAGCTTTCGGGATGCCGGCCGGGGCGGTCGTTGACGTGGAGAAGGTTCATCGGTCTTGCTCCGCTTGGATCAGGTAATAGGAGAGGTGAAGCCGTCGCGGTTCGGTGCCCTGAAAGGCGATGCCTTCAACTGACGTCGCCGGAAGCCTGACGCGGTAGCAGGAGGCGCAGGCACCGTGGCTCTCGGCCAACGCGGCAAGGTCGCGGGCGAGGGCAGGGGGTTCGTCGCCCATGTCGGGCAGGGCATCAAGCGCGCCCTTCCGGCCGAGTTGCGCGGCGAAGGCGGGGTCGGTGTGGAGTGTCACGCCGGGCTGGACGAACGCGTATCCCGCGAGGTGGAGCGGCTGGCCGTCGATCTCGATGGGCGTGCCGTCGGAGTCGGTCACGGGCCACCCGGATTCGGGCGGGTAATGGGAGGAGAACCTCATGTGGTTCAGGTGATAGTCATGCGACCCGGGCGGGAAGGCGCGCGTGAAGGCGTCGCGGAATCGTGCCTTGTAGGCGGCCTCGTCGATCAGGGGTGCAGCGTCCGCCGTCGGATCATGGCTGACGATGACCGCAGCAGGGGCGAGGTAGACGCGACGCGACAGCCAGGGGGCGTCGGCGTCGGGCCAATCCGGCGGTTCCGCGAGGATGATGTCGGCGCGGGCGCGCAACTCGTCCAGTCTGCGCCATGCCTCCTCGGGCGTGTCGAAGCTTGCCAGTTCGAGAGTGGCGGGGCGGGAGGCTTCGAGAAGACCCGCGAGGTCGCGCCGATGATTTCGACCGTGCTCGCCCTCCCCCCGGCAATGAAGCGTGAAACAGGTATAGCGTTCGAGCGTCTCACCGTCGCGCAGGACCGTCGCGAACGGGGCGTGAGGGGATCGCGACGAGGGGCTGAGGAAGAGGATGGAGAGAAGCGCGAGCCTTGTCGCCGCGGCTGGGTCGTCGGTGTAGAAGGCGCGGCCCTGCGCCCGCGCCAGAACGTCCGGGTCGGTCACGATCCGCTCGCCGTTGCCCGTGGCGAGATCGTGGAGAACCAGCGCGGTGTCGCCGGCCGACAATTCGATACCCGCCAGAAGGTCCACCCGCTCCTCGGTTCGCTCGTTGGCCACGTCGCCCTCGTTCGCGGAAGGGGGCGCGTCCGACGTGGGGTCAAGGCCCCCCCATGCCCACAAGAGGCCTGCGGCGAGGACAAGCGCCGCGACGGCGATGGTCGCGCGCCTAGACATTCAGCAGGAGATGCTCGCGCTCCCATGGCGAGATGACCTGGAGGAATTCGTCATACTCGGCGTATTTCACGATGGAATAGACGCGCGCGAATTCGGGGTGCAGGATCTCGTGCAGCTCGGTCGCCTCGTCGAAAAGGCTCAGCGCCTCGCCCTGTTCGCGGGGGATGTCCTCGTCGCCCTCGTAGGCGTCGCCCTTGAACTCGGCGTCGGGCTCGAGCTTGTTCTTGAGGCCCAGAAGGCCGCAGGCGAGGCTTGCCGCGATGCCGAGATAGGGGTTGCAATCCATCCCTGCGAGACGGTTTTCGACGCGGCGCGACTTGTGGCCCGAGATCGGGATGCGGATGCCGGTGGTGCGGTTGTCGCGCCCCCAGGCGAGGTTGATGGGCGCGGCGTGGTCCTTGACGTAGCGGCGATAGCTGTTGACGTAGGGCGCGATGACGGCAATGGCCGAGGGCATGTGTTTCTGCATGCCGCCGATGAAGTGGCGGAAGGCGTCCGTCTCTCCGCCGTCCTTGTCGGAAAAGATGTTCTCTCCGGTCTCGGCGTCGAGAACGGAATGGTGGATGTGCATGGCGCTTCCCGGCTCGTCCGCGATGGGCTTGGCCATGAAGGTGGCGAAGGCACCGTGACGCAGGGCGGCCTCGCGGATGAGCCGCTTGAAGTAGAAGACCTCGTCGGCGAGAGCCACGGGATCGCCGTGGTTGAGGTTGATCTCGAGCTGACCCGCGCCGCCTTCCTGCGTGATGCCGTCGATCTCGAAGCCCTGCGCCTCGGCGAAATCGTAGATGTCGTCGATCACGGGGCCGAACTCGTCCACGGCGGTCATGGAATAGGCCTGGCGCGCGGCGGCGGGACGGCCCGAGCGGCCCATCATCGGCTCGATCTCCTTCGCGGGATCGGTGTTGCGCGCGACGATGAAGAATTCCATCTCGGGGGCCACGACCGGCACGAGCCCCATTTCGCGATAGAGACCGACGACGCGGTGGAGCACGTTGCGCGGGCTGTAGGGGATCGGATCGCCCTTGTTGTCGAAGGCGTCATGGATGACCTGAAGGGTCCAGTCGCCGGTCCACGGCGCGGCCGTCGCCGTGGCCATGTCGGGGCGCAGAACCATGTCCTTCTCGATGAAGCCGTCCTCGCCCGCGGCCTCGCCCCAGTCGCCGGTGATGGTCTGGTAGAAGATCGAATCGGGCAGGTGGAAATAATCCTGCCGCGCGAATTTCGACGCGGGCACGGCCTTGCCGCGCGCGATGCCGGGCAGGTCCGAGATGATGCATTCGACCTCGTCGAGGCGGCGCCCCTCGAGATAGGCGCGGGCGGCCTCTGGGAGTTGGTCGGTCCAGTCGGACATCAGGAACCTCGTTTGAAGAAGGCCGCCATGCGATCGGCGAAGCGCGCGCTGTCGGAGGGTTTGTCGAGCCGCGATTTCGCGCGTTCCAGAAGCTCTTCGGGAACGACACCGGCGCCGCGCGTGCGGATGAGGATGTCGATCACCTCGCTGTTGAACTCGGGGTGGGGCTGGATCGTGAGAATGCGGTCATCGTAGAGCATGGCCGCGTGGGCACAGAAATCGTTGTGCCCGATCACCTCGGCGCCCTCGGGCACCTCGACCACCTGGTCCTGGTGCCAGGCGTTGAGATAGAACGTCTCGCCGTCGATCTCGTAGTCCCGGTGCCCCACCGACCAGCCGCCGCCGAACTTCTCGACCTTGCCGCCCATGGCCTGCGCGATGATCTGGTGTCCGAAACAGACGCCGATCATGGGGCGACCGTCGGCATGGACATCGCGGATGAACTGCTCGAGCGGGGGGATCCAGGGGTGATCCTCGTAGGCACCGTGCTTGGAGCCGGTGATGAGCCAGCCATCCGCCGCCTCGATGCTGTCGGGGAAGATGCCGTCGACCACCGAGTAGGTCTTGAATTCGAACCCGTGCCCGTCGAGCAGTTTCATGAACAGCTGGTCCATGTCGCCCTGGGCCGCGATCATCTCGGGCGTGCCGTGCCCTGTCTGGAGTATGCCGATTTTCACTGATGCACCATAATTTGATCAAATTCAGTCTAGCGATGCGGCCGCCCGCGCGCAAGCCTAGCGCGGCATGTCACGCCGTGTCGAGATAGGTCTTCCAATGGGCATCGGGGTCGATGCCGTCCATGACCTCCATTTCCTGCCGCTTGCAGCGCAGGAGGCAGTCGCGCAGGAGCGGCGGAAATATTTCGGCCATGATCGGACAGGTCTCGAATCTCTCGATCGCCGTGGCCCAGTCGGGTGCGAGCTGCGGGCAGTCCTGGTCATAGGCGTTGCCGGTGATGGGCTCGGGCGGGGTGAGGCCCTTGTCGATGCCATGCAGCGCCGCGCCGAGGATCACCGCCATCACGAGATAGGGGTTGGTGTCGCCGCCGGCCACGCGATGTTCGAGGCGCCGCGTCTCGGGACCGCCGCGCGGGATGCGCAACGCCGCTGTCCGGTTGTCATGGCCCCAGCAGATCGAGGTGGGCGCGTGGGCGCCGGGGACGAGCCGGGCGTAGGAATTGGCGTGGGGCGCGTAGATGAGCGTCGCCCCCTCCATCGCCGCGAGGCTGCCGGCGATGGCCCCGTCGAGCCGCGCCTGTCCCTCCGGTGTGCGCTCGTCGAGCATGTTGCGCCCGTCGGCATCCCAGATCGAGAAATGCACATGCATCCCGTTGCCCGCATCGTCCTCGAAGGGTTTCGCCATGAAGGTCGCGGCCATGCCGTGCCGCCGTGCCATGCCCCGGATCAGTTCCTTGAAGAGCCAGGTGTCATCGGCGGCGCGCAGCGCCTCCTGGTGGTGGAGCGTGATCTCGAACTGGCCGATGCCGGATTCGGAGGTGACGGTCTGGGCGGGGATGCCCATCTCCTGCGCGCCGGTATAGAGGTCGGTCAGGAAGCTGTCGAAGGCGTCCATGTGCCCGAGCGCGAGGATCTCGGCCATCTCGACGGGCCGGTCGTTGAGCGGGTTGCGCACCGGCCCGAGCGCATGACCGGCGTCATCCACAAGGGTGAATTCGAGCTCGGTGGCGGCCTGGACGGTCCAGCCGTGCCGGGTGAACCCCTCGAGAACCCATCGCAGCGCGGTGCGGGGGTCGGCCTCGAATGGGGTGTCGCGGCTGCGGCGAAGCTCCATCGGATAGAGCGGCTGATCGCTGTCGAGCCAGGGGAGCGGCACCGGGCCTCGCCCGGTGGGAACGAGGATGCCGTCCGCGTCGCCGGTTTCGAAGACGAGCGGGCTGTCCTCGATATCGGCGCCGGTCACGTCCACGTTGATGACCGACAGCGGCAGTTGCACTGCGCCCTTGGCGAGCTTCAGGGCATAGTCGCCCGGCAGGCGCTTGCCGCGCATGACACCGTTGAGGTCGCTGATGGCGACCCGGATGGTCTGGGGGTGGCTGGACATCTCTGCCCCGTTCGTTGCTGATCTGGCGCGACCCTAGGCGGGGATCGCGACCAAGGCAACTGGATTTGATCAAAAGACCGGGGGCGACGTCCTGCTCAGCGAAACAGGTTCACGCCGAGCTTCATCTTGCGCCGCGCTTCCTGCGGGAGGTGCCGGTTCAGGCGGCGGTTGATGAAGCCGAAGATCGCGATGACGGCGAGCGTGAGCAGGATGAAATACATCGCGAGGATCGGGTAGGGCACGAACGGGTTGAATGTCTTGTCCGCGAAATAGTTCGCATAGTAGAGGGCATCGCCGCGTTGTTGCCACGTGGGAAAACCTGCGAAGAACACCAGAGCGGTGGAGTGGAAGAGAAAGATCGCCTCGTTCGTGTAGGCGGGCCAGGCGAGCCGTAGCATCGTGGGCCAGACGATCCGGCGAAAGCGCGGCCAGCCCGAGAAGCCATAGGCGTCCGCAGCTTCCACGTCGCCCTTGGGGATCGAGCGCAGCGCGCCATAGAAAATTTCGCCCGAGTAGGCGGCCGTGTTCAAAAACAACACGACCAGTGCCCCCAGCCACGCGGCAGTGAAGGGTTCGAAAACCGGGTAGGATTGCTTGAGCGTGAGGAAGAAGAAATAGCCGAAGAAGAACTGAATGAAGAGCGGCGAGCCGCGGAAGACGAAGATGAACCATTCGGCCGGCTTGCGCAGCACCGCGTGGCGCGATCCCTTGGCCACGGCGAGGGCGTTGGCGAAGAAGAACCCCGCCACGAGCGCGCAGACGCCGAAATAGATGTTCCAGATCATCCCCGAGCCGATGAGGGTGAATTGCTCGCAGAGGGTGAAATTCTCGCGCGGCAGGAGTCGCTCGCCGATGCCGATGGCGCGCAGGCCGTAGTCCTGGATGGTCTGGAGGCAGGACATGTCAGGCACCCGCCTTTCGCTGCGCTTCGCCGCCGGTGGTGGCTTGGCCGTGGTTGAGGCGCTGGGTCAGCTTCTCGAGATAAATCTCGGATATCCGGGTGAAAATCAGGTAGAAGACCAGCAGCGCCAGGAAATACCACATGCGCCAGTCGCCATGCGGATACTCGGTAAAGCGTCCGGTCTTGGTGCCGCCCAGTTCGCGCGCCCAGTAGACGATATCCTCGACCCCCAGAAGAAATAGGAGCGGCGTGGCCTTGATGAGCACCATCCAGAGGTTCGAGAGGCCCGGTAGCGCATAGATCCACATCTGGGGCACGAGGATGCGGCGGAACGCCTGCGCGCGGGTCATGCCGTAGGCCTCGGCCGTCTCGATCTGTCCGCGCGGCACGGCGCGCATCGCGCCGAACAGCACGTTGGCCGCGAAGGCGCCGAAAACGATGGCGAAGGTCAGCACCGCGAGCGTGAAGCCGTAGGTCTCGTGCACCCATTGCGGCGCGGTGCCGAGCGGCAGCTTGGCCTCTGGACAGACGACGAAGTCATTGCCGATGCGGATGGGCTGGTTCCAGTCCGGGCAGAGGACCTGATGGCGTGTCCATTCGAACATCTGGTCGAGCGCGATGACGAAGAAGAGAAAGAACGCGATGTCGGGCACGCCGCGCACGATCGCGATGTAGAGCTTGCCCAGCCACGACAGGGGCGTGAAGCGCGACCGCGCGGCCATGGCGCCGAAGAACCCGAAAAGAAGCGCCGTGGGCGCCGTGATCGCCAGGAGCAGAAGCACCACCCCGAGCGAGTAGTAGAGCGACATGTGCTTGCCGGTCGTCAGGTAGCACGAGAGCCAGGTGAGCCCTTCGAGCGTGCTGGGATCGGTGCAGTAGGAAAACATGTGCGCCCCTTGAAAAAAGGGGCGGGATGGAACCCGCCCCCGTGGTCACGGCCGGATCAGAAGCCCGGACCGATTTCCCATTTCTCGAGCAGCGCGTTGAGCGAGCCGTCGTCCTTCATGGACTGGATCGCGGCGTCGAACTTCTCCTTGAGCTCGGTATCGCTTTCGCGCACGCCCATGCCGATGCCGCCGCCGATCATCTCTTCCTGCTCGAGCAGCATCAGGCCGTCATCCTCGGCCGCGACGGGCGCGAGATAGGCCTTGTCGGCCAGGACCGCGTCGGCCTCGCCGTTGCGGACGGCCGCGATGGTTTCCTCGGGCGTCGCGAATTCGACGAGCGTGGCGCCGGAATCGGCGATGAAGGCCGCCTGGATCGTGCCGGTCTGTGCCGCGATGATGCCGTTCTCGAGATCCACGTCTTCGGACGCGACGAGATAGGCCGAGGGATCGGGCTGCGTGTAGTTCTGGGTGAAGTCGATGACCTCGTCACGCTCGTCGGTGATCGACATGCCCGCGATGATCGTGTCGTAGTTGCCCGACACGAGGTTCGGGATGATCGAATCCCATTCGTTCGTCACCCATTCGCAGGTCAGTTCGGCGCGCTTGCAGAGCTCGTCGCCCAGCTCGCGCTCGAACCCGTCCACCTCACCGGAATCGTTGATGAAGTTGTACGGAGGGTAGGCGCCCTCGGTGCCCATGCGGATCGTCTCGGCCGCGGCGATGCCGGCGGTGAGCGCGAGCGCGGCGGTGGTGAGAAGGATTTTCTTCATGTTGGTATCTCCCTTGGTTCTGGTGGTTTGGCCGTCGGCCCGCGTCAGTCAGCCATGGTCGAGCTGAGAAACTGTTGCAGGCGTTCGGATTTCGGGGCGCCGAATACGGTATCGGGATCGCCTTCTTCCTCGATGAGGCCCTGGTGCAGGAAAATGACGTGGTTGCTCACGTCGCGGGCCATCTTCATGTCGTGCGTCACGATCATCATGGTGCGACCTTCGCCGGCCAGATCCCTGATGACCTTGACGACCTCCTGCTCGAGCTCGGGGTCGAGCGCAGATGTGGGCTCGTCGAACAGGAGCGCCTCGGGCTCCATGCAGAGCGCGCGCGCGATGGCGGCGCGCTGTTGCTGGCCGCCCGAAAGCTGCGCGGGGTAGACATCGCACTTGTCGCCGATGCCCACCTTGTCGAGATAGCCGCGCGCGGCCTCCTCGGCCTCGGCGCGGTCGCGCCCCAGCACGGTGACGGGTGCCTCCATCACGTTCTGGAGAATCGTGAGATGCGCCCAGAGGTTGAATTGCTGAAACACCATGCTGAGATTGGTGCGGATGCGGAGCACCTGCTTGGGATCGGCGGGGTGCCGGTTCAGACCTTCGCCACGCCACTTGACCGGCTCGCCCTTGAAGATGATCTCGCCCTGCTGGCTGTCCTCGAGGAGGTTCGCGCAACGCAGGATGGTGGATTTGCCCGAGCCAGACGATCCGATCAGCGAGACCACGTCGCCCTTCCGGGCCTTGATGTCGACGCCCTTGATGACCTCGAGCGCGCCGTAAGCCTTGTGCAGGTCGCGGATTTCGATGACGGGGGGCGTGTCGGTCAATGGGTGTCCAGTCGGGTAGGCAGGCAGCGGTCCGACACTCAATAGGGCGCAAATTCTGTCACAATGCAACTTCCAAAACGCGGGTTTCCGTCGGGTAGGTTCCGATACGGCGCGATTTCGTGACGGAACGGAAGCTCAACCCCGCCTGTCGGGAGGCGCGTCGGGCGTCGGCACGGCGAGGTAATCGTCGGGCGCGATCTCGACCAGGCGGGTAAGGTGCAGGGTCTGTTGCAGGTCGGGGGGCAGCGCCGCGATGGCGTCCGAGACAGCGGCGAAGAGCGCGTCGCGATCGGCGCCTTTCGCCGCGATATAGGGCAGGGCCGGGGTGGGTTCGGTGCGGGCGAGTTCACGCAGCTTGCCGGTGAAATCCCCGTAGGCCAGCATGTAGTGCCACGACAGGGCGTCGATGGCGGCGAGGTCCGCGCGCCCCTCGGCCACGGCGGCGGCGGAGGCCGCGTGACCGCCGGTCTCGAGCGCGGGCGAGAGCGTGACGCCTTCGTTCGCCGCGTGGGTCACGGGCGCGGCCCAGCCGCTTTGGGACATCGCGTCGTTATAGGCGAAGGGCGCGTCGGAGAACTCCGCCAGCGTCTCGCGCGGGTCGTCGGCGCGTATCACGAGGACGCTGTTGTAATGGCCGGGCGGACAGTGCGGCAGGTCGTAATCTGGCGTGCCGATCAGCGTCACCTTGTCGTGAAGCCGCGCGCGATAGGGGAATCCGCAGGTCTGGGAAAAGACGAGATCGGGGGAAAGCCAGTGCTCCCACGGGTCGCCGCCGCGGGTGAGCGCCTCGGGCGCCTCCTCGAGACGCGCGGCGATCTCGCTCCAGAGGCGATCGTTGGCGGCGGCCGTCTCGGGCCGGTCATACATCGGCAGGCTGGCGATCACCCGCTGCCGTCCTCGACCCGTTTGCGGGCGATGTTGCTGTCGCGGTCGTTGACGCCGAGGAGGCTCGCCACGAGGCGCAGCAGCGCGTTTTCCTCGTCGTCGCGCACGCCGTCGGCCAGCACGACCTTCCACAGGGCCTCGATCACCGCGATGCGGTCGTCATAGGGCACGGCATCCTTGATCGCGCGGGTGAAGCGCACGGTGTCGGGCGCCTCGGCCTCGAGCGCCTCGGCGTCGGATTTGAGCGCCTCGGCCCCGGCCTCGTCGAGGTTGTAGCGGGTGGCGAGGATGCGGGTGATTCGCCGCTTCTCCTCGGCGTCGTAGCTGCCATCGGTGCGCGCGACGCGGACCAGCAGCGCGCCGAGGGCGAGCCGCGCATCGTCGTGCGAGAGCGGCTTGGGATCGGGGGCCGCGAGGGCGTCGAGCAGGCGGCCGAACATCATGCGGGCGCCCCTGTCACGCGGGCGCGGGCGGCCGCGCATTCCTCGTCGGAAAGTCCCAGCATCTCGCGCGAGCGCAGCACGATCTCCATTTCCTCGTCCCGGCTCTCCCCGTCGGCGAGCATGATCTGCCACAGCGCCTCGTGCGCGATGATGCGGTGATCGTTGGCGACGTTGCGGCGCACGATGTCGGCGAATTCCTCGGTCGAGGGGGCGTGCGCCTCGACCTTCTCGCAGGTGGCGCGCAGCTTGGCGGCCTCGACCGGGTTCAGGCCGAATATCCGCGCCAGCATCCGGTCGATGGCGCTGATTTCCTCGAACTTGTAATCGTGATCGGATTTCGCGACACGCACCATCAGCGCCCCGAGCGCGATCTTCTCGTCGGGTTCGGGAAGCTCGGCCTTGGCGGGGTCGGCCATGAAGGAGAAAAGTCTTGAAAGCATGGTCCGACATTAGGCGGGCGGCCCTGCCGGCACAAGAGGTCTCGCACGCCGCGAGAGGGTCACATTTGTTCCAAAGAAAACGCCAGATCGGGGAGCAGTTTGCGCCATGACGGGGAGTGTAACGAGTAGTGCCGAAGGAGATGACATGGCAGATTACGACTGGTCGCAGGGCTGCGCCCGAACCCACCTTGCCCGTGTGAGGGGGCTTGACGGCGATGCGCTTGCGAAGGTCGCGCGCGATTACGACTGGGGCCGGTACCCCGAGACGGTCCTGGGCTGGGTGATGGCACAGAAGAGCATCGATCTCGATACCGCGCTGGCGACGTTCTTCGCAGGGGCGCCCGAGCGGTTCAACTATCTCCACAAGCGCGACGTTCCCCCCGAGTTCACCGGCGCGTGCCGCGTGCTCGACAACATCTGCCTGCGGATCAACTGCGGCTTCTACCTGGCGCGCGAGGATCGCTTGCCGGGCGCCGGTGCGCGGCTTGCCAAGTGGCTTGCGGTGCAGAAGATCGACCGGCGCGAAGGCAGTTCCGGCAGATGGGTTCTGGACGAGGCGATCGTGGCGCCGCCGCCGGGCGCGTCGCCCGCGCCCCCGCCGGAGGCGACGGCGGACAGGGCGGCCCCGGCGGCACGGCGGCCAGCCGGATGGTTCGCGCAGATGTTCCGGCCGCAGGAGGTGCGCTGAACCGGCGCCGGGTGTCAGTTGCAGGGCGGCACGAGCTTTCCGGGGTTCATGATCCCGTCGGGGTCGAGGGCGTGCTTGATCGTTCCCATCAGGCGCCAGGCCGGGCCGTGCTCGCGTTCCATGTAGCGCATCTTGCCCATGCCTATGCCATGTTCGCCGGTGCAGGTGCCGCCCATGTCGAGCGAGCGCAGCGCGAGCCGGTGCGCGGCGTCGTGGGCGCGGGTGACGGCCTCGGCGTCGGTGTCGTCGAACATCACGATGGCGTGGAAGTTGCCATCGCCCACATGGCCTAGGATTGGGCCGGTGATGCCGTGCTGCGCGAAATCGGCCTGGGTCGCCTCGATCGCCTCGGAAAGGCGCGAGATCGGCACGCAGGCATCCGTCACCAGTGACCGCGCGCCGGGCCGCGAGGCGAGGATCGCGTAGAAGGCGTTGTGGCGCATCGACCAGAGCGCGCTGCGGTCCTCGGGGCGCGTGGCCCAGTCGAAGCCGCTGGCGCCGTGGCTTTCGCTCACCTCGCCGAAGGTCTCGGCGGTTTCGCGCACGCCTGCCTCGGAGCCGTGGAATTCGAGCAGGAGATGGGGTTTCTCGGGCAGCGTGGAGCCGGCATAGGCGTTGACCGCCGCGACGCTCGCGCGGTCCAGAAGCTCGATCCGTGCCACGGGCAGCCCCAGTTGGATCGCGTCGATCGTGGCCGCCACGGCGCCCGCCACGTCGTCGAAGGCGCAGACGGCGGCGGCGATCGCCTCGGGCTGGCCGTGCAGGCGGAGCGTCAGTTCGGTGATGAGCCCGAGCGTGCCCTCGGCGCCCACGAAAAGCCCGGTCAGGTCGTAGCCCGCGCTCGATTTGCGCGCGCGGGTGCCGGTGCGGATGACCTCGCCCGTGGCGGTGACGACCTCGAGCGCCAGCACGTGATCGCGCATGGTGCCGTAGCGCACGGCGGTCGTTCCGCTCGCGCGGGTCGAGGCCATGCCGCCGAGCGAGGCGTTGGCGCCGGGATCGACGGGAAAGAAAAGACCGGTCGCGCGCAGTTCGGTGTTGAGCGCCTCGCGCGTGACACCCGGTTGCACCGTGACGTCCATGTCGTCGGCACGGACCTCGAGCACGCGGTTCATGCGGCTGAAATCGACCGTCACCCCGCCGCGCGCCGCCAGCGCGTGCCCCTCGAGCGAGGTTCCGATGCCCCAGCCCACCACCGGGCAGCGATGCGCGGCGCAGATGCGCACCACTTCGGCCACCTCGGCGGTTGTCTCGGGATAGACCACCGCATCGGGGGGCATCGGGGGGAAATGCGTCTCGCTCGCGCCGTGCAGGTCGAGATCGGACTTGGACCGCGATACCCGTTGTCCTAAAGATGAGCTCAATGCCTCGATAACCGCGCCGGTGTCCATGTCGCCCTCACTTTGCCAGATCCCGCGAAACCTAGGCCAAACGCGGCTCACGGGAAAGGTGGGGATGGGGCGGAAACATGCCTGACACCTCGGATCACCCGCTGCGCGCCGCGTGGGACGGGGCGCGCGCGCAGGTCAGGCGCGGCTGGCACATCCTGCTGACACGGGGGCCGAGCAAGTTCCAGTTCTGGGTCATCGCGCTGATGATCGGGATTGCGGCGGGGTTCGCGGCGCTGTTCTTCCGCAAGGGTATCGAGGCGCTGGAGCGGCTCGCCTATGGCACGGACGACCCGTCGCTTCTGCATTCGCATATCGTCGAGCTCGAGTGGTACTGGATCGTCTTCGTGCCGACACTGGGCGGGCTGGCGGTGGGGCTGCTGCTGCATCGCTTCACGCCCGACGGGCGGGCGCGCACCGTCGCGGACGTGATCGAGGGCGCGGCGTTGCGCGACGGCCGTGTCGAACGGCGCGCCGGGCTCGCCTCGGCGCTGGCCGCGATGATCACGCTCGGCACCGGCGGCTCGTCGGGGCGCGAGGGGCCGGTCGTGCATATCGCGGGGCTCATCTCGGGCTGGGTGAGCCGGCGGATCAACGCGGACGGCATCACCGGGCGCGATCTTCTGGGCTGCGCCGTGGCGGCGGCGGTCTCGGCCTCGTTCAACGCGCCCATCGCGGGCGCGCTGTTCGCGCTCGAGGTGATCCTGCGTCATTTCGCGCTCCATGCCTTCGCGCCCATCGTCATCGCGAGCGTTGCCGGAACGGTCATCAACCGGCTGGAATTCGGCGACGTGACGGAGTTCGTGCTGCCCTCGTCCACGGTCTTCGAATTCTACGTGGAACTGCCGGCCTTCCTGATCCTGGGTCTTGTCTGCGGGGTCGTCGCGACGATCCTGATGCGGTCGATCTTCTTCGCCGAGGATGTGGGCGACTGGGTGCAGTCGGTGCTGCATCTGCCGCGCTGGCTCAGGCCCGCGCTGGCGGGTGTGATGCTGGGCGTCATGGCGCTGGGCTTTCCGCATATCATCGGCGTGGGATACGAGACGACCTCGGCCGCGCTGACCGGCAGCCTGGTGCTGCACGAGGCGATCGTCTTCGCGATGCTCAAGACGGCGGCCGTGGCCGTCACGCTGGGCGGGCGGATGGGAGGCGGGGTATTCTCGCCCTCGCTGATGCTGGGCGCGTTGACGGGGCTGGCCTTCGGGCTCATCGCCACGTCGATCTTTCCCGACGTCTCGGGCTCGCACACGCTCTACGCACTGGCGGGGATGGGCGCGGTGGCGGCGGCGGTGCTGGGCGCGCCCATCTCGACCACACTCATCGTGTTCGAACTGACCGGCGACTGGCAGACGGGCCTTGCGGTGATGGTGGCGGTCTCGACCTCGACGGCGCTGTCGGCGCGGATGGTGAAGCGGTCCTTCTTCCTCACGCAACTGGCGCGGCGGGGTGTCCACCTGGCGGCGGGGCCGCATGCCTACCTGCTGTCGATCCAGTCGGTGAAAAGCCTGATGCGCACACCCGACAACCCGCGCGCGGCGTCGGAGGCGGAATGCTGGACGCTGATCGAGGACGGGGTCTACGTGGATGTGAGCGCCACGCTCGAGACCGCGATGCCGATCTTCGACCGGGCGGGCGTGCTATTCGTGCCGGTGGTGTCGCTGGGCCGCGAAGGCGCGGCGCCGGAGTTGCGGGGCGCGCTGTTCCACGTGGATGCGCTCAAGGCGCATAACCGCGCGTTGGCAGCGGTCTCGGAGGAAGAGCACAGCTGAGACCGGGAGAGGGGCGTTGCCCCTCGCGCGGAAACGCGGGGTTTCCGCGCTCACCCCAGGATATTTCGGGCAAGAAGAAGGGCGCGGGGCGCTTTTCAGACCTGCTCGACCGTGACGTAGTCGCCGGGGTGGAAGGCGAGGTGGTCCTTGATCCGCGCCACGTTCTCGAGCGGGTCCTCGTAGCTCCAGGCGGCGTTCTCGAGCGTCTGGCTCTTGGTCACGATGTCGTAGTAGCTGGCCGTTCCCTTGTGCGGGCATTGCGTGGCATGCGCGTTCGCGTCGAGGAAGGCCATGGCGATGTCGCCGCGCGGGAAGTAGATGACGGGCGGATACTCTCCCTCGGTCAGTTCGAGCGCGTTGTCGGTCTCGCCCAGAACGGCGCCGCCGGCGCGCACGACCCATTTGCCCGGGGCGTTGCGGATGGTGATCTTGGTCATATGCGAAGTCTCCTGTTGGGTGCCCGTTGGCGGGCGTATCGGTGTTATTTTCCGGCGTCCCCGAGGGGCGCGGTGGCTTGGTCGAGCCAGGCGCGGACAGCGGGCGCCACGCGCGGGCCGACGAGGTCGCGGCAGAGCGCGTGGTAGCCGTCGAGCCAGTCACGCTCGTCGTCCGAGAGGCGCGATGCGTCGATGAGGCGGCGGTCGATCGGCACGAAGCTCAGCGTCTCGAAGCAGAGCTTGCCCGTGGCGTCGCCGCCGGGCAGCGTCTCGGCCTCCTGCACGACGAGCAGGTTCTCGATGCGGATACCGAAGGCGACTTCGCGGTAGTATCCCGGTTCGTTCGACAGGATCATGCCGGCGCGCAGCGGCACCTCGGAGATGCGGGCCAGGCGTTGCGGGCCTTCGTGGACGCAGAGATTGACGCCGACGCCATGGCCGGTGCCATGCGCGTAGTCCTGATCGGCGAGCCAGAGCGGATAACGTGCGATCACGTCGAGATCGCGGCCCGCGAGGCCGGCGGGCCAGCGGACGCGGCTCATCGCTATCATGCCTTGCAGCACGCGGGTGAAGGCCGCGCGTTCATCGGCGCCGATGTCGGCGGCCTCTCCGACCGGCAGGGTGCGGGTAATGTCGGTCGTGCCGTCGAGATATTGTCCGCCGCCATCGAGCACCAGCAGGTCGCCGCGCGCCAGGATGCGGTTGGAGGCCGTCGAGACGCGGTAATGCGCGAGCGCGCCATTCGGTCCCGAGCCCGCGATCGTGTCGAAACTGATGTCGAGCAGCGCGCCGGTGGCGCGGCGGCACTCCTCGAGCCGGCGGACCACGTCGATCTCGCTGATCGAGCCGGGCGCCTGTTCGTCATACCAGGCGAGAAACTCGCAGAGCGCCGCGCCGTCGCGCAGATGTGCCTCGCGGGTGGCCGCGATCTCGGCATCGGTCTTGCAGGCCTTGGGCAGCACGCAGGGATCATCGCCCCAGACGCGAGGCACGCCTGCCTGGTCGAGCTCGCGCATGACCCAGACGGGAACGCTTCTGGCGTCGAGACGCACGGGTCCGGTGAGGCTGTGCAGGGCCGGGCCGAAGGCGGAGGGCGGGCGGACGATCACGTCATCGCCCAGATGTGCGCGCAGCGTGCCGTCGAGCTTCTCCGCTTCGACGAAGAGCGTTACCTTCGCCGTGGCGTGTAGGATCGCGAAGGCGTGGGGCACCGGGTTGCGGGGAATGTCGGAGCCGCGGATGTTGAGCAGCCATGCGATCGAATCGGGCAGCGTCAGCACCGCCGCGTCGTGGCCTCCTGCCGACAGCTCGGCGGCGAGGGTTGCGCGTTTCTGCGCGTGGGTAAGCCCGGCGAGTTCGGCAGGGTAGGCGCGGATCGGGCCCATGGGGGGCGCGGGACGATCCGGCCAGATGCGATCGACGAGATTGTCGGTCGCCTTGAGCGTCACGCCGCTGTCGCGCAGGCCATTGGTGAGGGTTTCGATCTCGCGCGGGGTGTGGAGCCATGGATCGTACCCGACGAGGCCGCCCTCGGGCAGTTCCTGCGCGAGCCAGTCGGCGGGAGCCGTTTCGGGCCAGTTCACGGGGGTGAAATGCGCGAGGTCCACCTGGCTGCGCACCTGTGTGCGGTAGCGGCCATCGACGAAGACGCCGGCCTTGTCGCGAAGCGCGATGCAGAACCCGGCCGACCCGGTGAAACCCGTGAGCCAGGCCAGCCGCTCGTCGCAGGGTGCCACGTATTCGCCCTGGTAGGCGTCGGCGCGCGGGACGATGAAGCCGTCGAGGCGCGCGTCGGCCATGACCTCGCGAAGCGCGGCAAGGCGGGGAGGACCCTGTTCGGGATGGGCAGATTCGGAAAAGCTCTGGAACATGCGGACCCTTCTTGGTGGCGACGGGCGGAGACTGGCACGGCGGGAAGATGCTGGAAAGCCCCGAAATGCCGAACCGCCGGCCGGGTTTCGGGAAGCCGGGCAGGGGGCATTTCGGACGTCGGTATCCACGTCGGTATCGCGTCGGTGCGCTTGACGGCGGCGCGGTCCTGCGGGATCAGTGGAGCATGCAGGAGATCATCACCGTCGAGACGCAGGGCCAGGGCCTTTACGAAATCACGCGGGACGTGGCGGCGTGGCTGTCGCGCGCGAAGGTGGAGACGGGGCTTCTGACGCTCTTCATCCGCCATAGCTCGGCAAGCCTTCTCATCCAGGAGAATGCCGACCCCGACGTGCAGCATGACCTGCACGCCTTTTTCGGCCGGTTGGTGCCGCCTTCGGATACCCCCCGGATGGCATACCTGCGGCATACGAACGAGGGCCCGGACGACATGCCCGCCCATATCAAGGCGGCGATGATGCCCGTGTCGCTGTCCGTCCCGGTGGCGGAGGGGCGGATGATGCTGGGGACGTGGCAGGGCATCTACGTGTTCGAGCATCGCGACCGGCCGCGCCGGCGCGAGGTGGTGGCACATCTGCAAGGCGCGCGGTCATGAGCGCGGTCGTCACGGCGGAGGCGTGGGTCGCAGCGCATGCGCGCGAGTTGTCGGAGGGATGCGCGACGATCTTCGGCTTCGGCGAGCCCGCGTGGCGGGAATACCGCTCGGCGGCGTGGTACGTGGAGCGGCTGCGCGCTGAGGGGTTCACCGTCGAGGAGGGGTCGGGCGGGATGCCCACGGCCTTCTGCGCAGAATGGCGGCAGGGTGAGGGGCCGGTCGTGGGCATGTATGCCGAATACGACGCGGTGCCGGGCAATTGCCAGGCCGCCGCACCGGAGCGGGCGCCGCGCGAGGGCCTGGGGTTTCTCGCGGCAGGGCACACGGATCCGCATTCGGCGCTCGGCATGGCCGGGCTCGGCGGTGTGCTGGCCGCGAAAGCCGCGATGGAGCGGCACGGGATCGCGGGCGGGTTGCGCTTTACCGGCGAGCCCGCCGAGAAGGTCCGCGGCTCGAAGCCCCTGCACGCGGCGAAGGGCTATTACGACGGGCTGGCCGCGATGCTCTCGTTCCATCCGTTCTACATGCTGCCACTTTGCAACACGGTGCGCTGGGACACGCAATGCGGGGCGGCCTACGCGATGATCTACCGCTTCCGCTGTGACGCGCCGCAGGCATGGGGGGCGCGGGACGGGGCGCCGATCCCGCAATCGCATTCCGATATCCGCGCGCCGGGGGCCAATGACGCGCTCGTCACCATGTACCAGATGGCCCGCCAGCACCGCGACGCGATGCTGCCCCATGCGGGGGGCTGGTCGATCTCGGAGGCGATCCTGGACGCGGGGCAGGCGACGGCGGACAACCTGCCGGCGGTTCAGGCCGACCTGCAATACATGATCCGCGTGCCGGAGGTGGCGCAGGCCGAGCAGGTGACCGCGCAGCTTGACCGGATCGCGGAGGCCGCGGCCGCGCTGACCGGCTGCACGTGGGAGCGGCACTGGGTGAGCAAGTCGCGCCCCGGCCTCACCAATCACGCGATGGCCGAGCTGGTCTGGCGCGAGATGCAGGCGGTGGGCGCACCGCGTTGGGACGAGGCGGCCCGGGACATCATGCGCAAGGTGCAGCGGGCCTGTGGAGAAGAGGCGATGGAGGAGCCGCTCATCGACGCCTGCACGCGTCTCGTGGCGCCGCGGGACGCCGAGGCGGAACTGCGCCGTGCATTGCCGCCGGCGCAGGCGCATTCGACCTCGGACGACTATACCGACATGAGCTGGCACGCGCCGCTCGCCCGGTTCTACGTGGCGCGGCCCGCGCTGAGGGGCGGGCCGTATCCGCCCTGGGCGATGAACGCGCTGGGCGGCATTCCGGCGACGATCGACCCGATGGTGCAGGTGGCCGCGAAGGTGCTTGCACGGGCGGCGTTGCGGCTGCTTGAGGACGACGCCGCGCGGGAGGCCGCGCGCGCGGAGTTCGAGGCGCGGACCGGCGGCGGTGTGGGCGGCGAGACATGGATGGCGCCGCTGTGCGATTATGACCCGCCCACGGGGTTCGGATGGCCCGAATATGTCGAGACCGTGCGCGGGCGGCACTGGCATCTGCCGGGTTGAGTCCGCGTTGCAACGGTTTCGGGCCGCATCATCTGGGGCGCGGCTTTCGTGGCTACCCAAAACTTTGCGGACGCCCTATAGTGGCTGTGGACACGGGGGGCGAAAGACCCACGACCCGAGAGGCAGAGAAGAGAAGGGGGCAAGCCCATGCGCTGTCCGTTTTGCGGAAATATCGAAACGCAGGTGAAGGATTCGCGGCCCGCGGAAGAGCATGTCTCGATCCGGCGGCGGCGGCTGTGCCCCGCCTGTGGCGGACGTTTCACCACCTATGAGCGCGTGCAGTTGCGCGATCTCGTGGTGGTGAAGTCGAACGGGCGGCGCGAGGATTTCGACCGCGACAAGCTCGAACGCTCGATCCGCATCGCGCTCCAGAAGCGCCCGGTGGAGCCCGACCGCGTCGAGCAGATGATTTCCGGCATCGTGCGGCGGCTCGAAAGCATGGGCGAGACGGATATTCCGTCGAAAACCGTGGGCGAGATCGTGATGGAAAGCCTCGCCCGGATAGATACGGTCGCGTATGTGCGCTTTGCCAGCGTCTACAAGAATTTCCAGGCGGCCGATGATTTCGACAAGTTCGTGAGCGAGCTTCGTCCCGGCGAAGCGGTCACGGATGACAAGACCGGCGCGTGAGCGACGCCGATACCAGATACATGCGCGAGGCGCTGGAACTGGGCCGGCGCGCGATGGGCAACGCCTGGCCCAACCCCGCGGTGGGCTGTGTCATCGTGCAGGGCGACCGGGTGGTGGGGCGTGGCTGGACGCGGCCCGGCGGGCGCCCGCACGCGGAAGCCGTGGCGCTGGCCGAGGCCGGGGGCGCGGCGGAAGGCGCGACGGCCTATGTCACGCTCGAACCCTGTTCGCATCACGGTGAGACCCCGCCCTGTGCCGAGGCGCTGATCCGCGCGGGCGTGGCGCGTGTCGTCGTGCCCATTCCCGACAGCGATCCGCGTGTCTCGGGCAAGGGGCTTGCCATGCTGCGGGCGGCGGGTGTCGAGGTGGTCGAGGGCGTGCTTTCCGAGGAGGCGGCGCGCGATCACGCCGGGTTCTTCCTGCGGCTGACGGAGGGGCGGCCGCTGCTCACCTTGAAGCTTGCCACGTCGCTTGACGGGCGCATCGCGACCGCGACCGGGGAAAGCCGGTGGATCACCGGGCCCGAGGCGCGGGCGCGGGTCCAGGGGATGCGCGCCTGTCACGACGCGGTGATGGTGGGGGCCGGCACGGCGCGTGCGGACGATCCGCAGCTTACCGTGCGCGACCGCGAGGTGCCGCGGCAGCCGGTGCGCGTGGTGGTGTCGCGCAGGCTCGACGTGCCGCTCATGTCGCAACTGGCGCGCACGGCGCGGGAGGTACCCGTCTGGATGTGTCACGACCCCGGTGCCGACGCCGCGCTGTGCCAGGCTTGGGAGGGCCTGGGGGCCACGCTGCTGCCCGCGCGGCTTCGGGGGCAGCACATGGATATGGCATCCGTTTTGCGCAGCCTCGGGGATCAGGGGTTGACGCGGGTTCTGTGCGAGGGCGGTGGCGCGCTGGCCGCGTCGCTCTTGCAGGCGGGGCTCGTGGACGAGCTTGTCTGCTTCACCGCGGGCATGGTGATCGGCGCGGAAGGCACGCCCGCCATCGGCGCGCTGGGTCTCGAGCGGCTGGGCGCGGCGCCGCGGTTCCAGCTTGTCAGTGCGGAAGCGGTCGGCGGGGACATCATGCACCGCTGGGAGCGCGTCCGGGTCTAACGCCAGAGCGCGGCGTGGGTCGCGAAGATGCCCTGGAGCTTGGAGAGAAGGCGATTGGCGGGGCCGGGGCGCGGGATCGTGCCAGAGGCGAGCCGGTCGACGATCACCTCGACCGGGCAGGGCATGCCCGTCACCGGATCGCGGTAGCGCGGGTAGTCGATGAGCGTGGCATGCACCAGACCGTCGAGCGTCGGCCGCGCCGTGCGGCGGGCGGGGACCGCGCCGAGATCGGTCGTGAGACCCCAGCCCGCGTAGAAGGGGGCACCGAGCGTCGTGACCTCGACCCCGCGCAGGAGCGCTTCGAACCCCATGAGGGAGGTGATGGTCCAGACCTCGTCGACCTCGTGCAGGAGCTGCGCGGGGTCGGTGCGGGACAGGACGGCATCGGCCAGCGTGGCGACGACATCGGCCGGGACCGCACCCGCGCGCAGGCCCGCCTCGACATCGGGGTGGGGCTTGTAGAGGACGATCGCGTCCGGATTCGCGGCGCGCGCGGCCTCGAGCAGGGCGCGGTTGGTCCTGACCTCGCCGGCGCCGAGACGGATCGAGGCGTCGTCCTCGACCTGCCCCGGCACGAGGATGCGGCGGCCCGCCGGGAGTTCGGGCTTTGCCTGCCCGAGATTGTATTTCGACAACCCCCGATCGGTGATCGCCTTGACGAGTCGTTCGGCGCGCAGCGCCTGGTCGGGGCGCAGGGTGGCGCGGCGGGCGATCCAGTCCTCGAGCCGCGAGGGGGCGGTGGGATCGTAGTAGATGCCCAGATCGTCGACCACGAGCGACAGCGGCGGAACGAGATCGGCGCCGAGACCGCGGGACCGGAGGAAGCCATCCTCGATCCGGACATCGGCATGGGGTGCGCGGTCGGCCTGCGCGGCCCAGACCATGTGCCGCCGATCGGGGGCCGCGCGGTCGAAGACCATGCGGCGATGGCGGCCGAAGAAGCCCTGGAGCGGCTTGCGTTTCCAGAGGCGCATGGCATGGGCCGACCAGCCGCGATGATCCTCGCGCCAGGCGCGCGTCTGCGCCTCGAGCGTCGCGATGGCGTCCTCGAGGTCGCACAGGCGGTCGCGATAGGGATCGTACCAGACGGGATAGAGGATCATCGCCGCCGCGAAGAGCTGCGCACGGGTCAGCGCGCGGCCCCGGCGAGAGAGGGCGAGCGGGTGGCGGTCGTCGGTCAGGCCCCAGCCGGCATAGAAAGGTTGCCCGAAGACGCGGGGGCGGTGGCCGGCGAGGATGGCCTCGAACCCCAGTTGCGAGGAGACGGTATAGACCGCGACCGCGCCCTCGAGCAGGTGCCACGGGCTGACCGCGTCGGAGAAGAGCGTGATGCGACCCGAGATGTCCGCGGGGGAAAAATAGCCCGCGCGGTGGCCCGCGACGGTCTCGGGATGCGTTTTGATGAGGATGCGCGCGCCGGGATTTTCCTCCTGCGCGTAGTAGAGCGCCTCGCGGAAGGTGTTGGCGTCGGCGCCGCCCCGGATCACGGAGGCATCGTCGCGCGTCTGGTCGATGACGAGCACGTAGCCCGGATCGGGACAGGGCGTGTCGGGGTCGAAGCCGGTGTATTTCGTGAGATGCGCCTCTTGCAGGCGGGCGATGGCGGCGCGGGCGCGGTCGAGCAGCGCGGTATCGTCGAGCGGATGCGTGGCGAGCAGCGTTTCGAGGTCAGACGGCGCGGCGCCGGCGAAATGCGCGCCGGTGTGGTCGATGACCAGCCCGAGGGGCGGCTCGCCGCCACGGCCGGGATGCAGCGACCGCAGAAAGGCGTCCTCGACCCGGACGAGCGGCGCCCCGGTCCGTTGCGCGACCGCCTCGCCCCGCGCGGCATAGGGAGAGTGGCCCCAGACCGCGATCCAGTCATCCGCGCGCGGACGTCCCATTGCGAGCGGATAGCCGGCGAGTTCCATGATCCGGCGCACGCGACGCTGGCGCAGAAATCCGGCGTTGAAATAACGAACCCGCCGATCCGGGTGGGAGTCGGCGGGCCTGTCGTCGCGGTCGTGTGGCGTCATGAACCGCCGGAGAGCGTGTCCGAGGCGGTCGAAACCGAGCCTACCACGCCGAGCGTGCCGGTCAGCGCGCCGATCACCTTGCTCCATTGTGCGAAGGGCGCCTCGGTCACGTAGAGCGTGTCCTGATCGCGCACCGAGAAGTCGCGCGCCATGAACATGCCGTTGGGCTTGGTCAGGTCGAGCACGTAGACCATCCGCTGATCCCCGACGAGATCGTCGCGGCCCAGCACCTGGTTGGCGATGGCGGCGGGTTCGTTGCGCAGGATGAACACGCCCGTGGGGTCGGCGATGCCGGAGTTGAGCCCGCCCACCTGGGCCAACGCCTCGACCGCGCTTAGCGTCTGCGTCTCGAACGGGACGCGGGCCTGGCCGGTGGTGGCGCCGAGCGCCGTGAAGGCGCGGGTGTCCTGTTCGACGAGGATACGGTCGCCGCCGCGCAGCGCGATGTCGAACTCGGGGTGCTTGTAGAGATCCTGGAACCAGACCTTAGAGCGCATGTTGCCGCGGATCACGGTGATCTGGGCCACCTCGGGCGGGATGCCGATGCCGCCCGCCGCCGAGATCATCGCCGAGAGCGTGCGCGTCGGACGTTCGATCGGGTAGACGCCCTGCCCGTTGATCGCCCCGATGAGCGAGACGGTCGCACCGTCGCCCGCGAGGCGGCGCACCTGGACCTGGGGGTCGGGCGTCTGTTCGTCGAGCTTGGCGGTGATGATCTGCCGGATACGTTCGGGCGTGTTGCCCGCCGCGCGGATGCGGCCCGCATAGGGCACGAAGATGAACCCCGCGCCGTCGACCTGCACCTCTTCGAGGATGGTCTGGTTGGTGCCCTCGCCCGCGAGAAGCCCGTCATCCACGTTTTCCCAGATGGTGAGGCCCAGCGTGTCGCCGGGGCGGATCGTGTCCGAGCCGAGGCGGCCCGCATTGCGGAATTCCTCGGAGAAGCCGAGCGCGGGTTGAACCGCCGTCGCGCGCGTCACGCGATCGTTGACGGAAATCACGAAGGCGTCGCCCGAGCGTTGCACGGAGCCTGCGTAGATTTCCTTCTTGTTGGGACCGACACGCGGCAGGCCACAGGAGGATACCATCCCCACCATGGCCAGAAGCGCGACGGACCTCGCCCATCGAGTTGTCTTGAGTTTCACTGCCCGGTCTCCTCGACCTGTATTATTATTCTGCCTCAGGTTTTTCAGCTAACGTAGCTGAATCCATATGCTAAATCCAGCGCTACGGCCGTTGCCCGTCATGTCACCGCGCGCAACTGTTGCCGAGGCGCCGCGGTGCCGCGGCGGAGCGCGTCATAGGGATCATCGCCGCTCAGCATCATGTCGACCGCCTGCCGCAGCAATTGCCGGCGCCCGCGCGCGGAGTAGAAACCGCCCGCGATCTGGCTGGTTTCCAGCAGATATCGCCGATAATCCGCATAGGCGCGACGGTCGGGGCGTTCGGCCCCGGCGAAGAAGTCGCGCAGGGGCTTGGTCGAGACGAATTCGGGTTTGGCATAGACCGCCGCCCCGAATGTCTTGAGCGGAATTCCGCGCCAGAGCACCTGCTGACCGGCGGTGGAGTTCACGGTGACGGCGCTGCGGGCCTCGTCGAGAAGCTTCGCGAGCTTGCCGCCGCGCACGTAGTGCACCCGGTCGGCCACCCCGTGCGCCTCGGCGAGGCGGCGCAGCGTGCGGCGGACCGGCACGCGCCCGTCCTCGAGCGGGTGCGCCTTGACCACCAGGTGATGATGCGTCGGCGCGCCATGCGCGAAGCCGGCGACGATCATCTCGAGAAACTCGGTCATCGTCGAGAAGGGCGAGTGGGTCTGGAACGAGCTGTCATGCTCGAGCTGCAGGAGCGCGAGGTGATAGGGGAAGCCGCCATGCCGGATCCGCCATGTGGCGATGCGCCGCTCGAACGCCTGGAACGGCATGAAGGCGAGCCGCTTGAGATACAGCCGGAACTCGGCGGCGACGGAAATCGCGCGATGGGGTCGGAACCCGCGATACCCCCGGTTCAGGAAGAGCACGAACCAGTGATAGAGCGCGCCGTAGAAGATATGCTGGCGCATGTCGCCCCAGCTGGCCGGGGGCAGTGCCGTGTCCATGTCCGACATCTCGAGATCGCGGCGCATGTCCTCGACCGTCATTTCCATCAGACGCGAATTGCCGTTCGAGCCGCCGCGTTCGTAAGTGACCCAGTAGGGGCGAAGATAGCCTTCCTCGAAGACATGCACGGTCAGCCCGCGCTTGCGCGCCTCGGCGACGGCGGCGGTGTGGATGGGGCGGGTGTCGCCGTAGAGGACGATGTCGGTCACGCCTTTTTCCGCGGCGATGCGCGCGAAGGTTTCCGGCCAAGTGTCGGGAGCATCGCGAAAGGCGATGTAGCTGGCCCCGTCGGGCCAGAAGACGCGGTCGCCCATGTTGAAGCCCACGCGCCAGACCTCGGCCCCTGCACGACGCAACATCCGCGCGAGCCGTCCGAAGAACGGCCCGTGCGGTCCCTGGAGAAACAGGAACACCCGTGTTTTGCCTGCGGCCTCTGACATCACCCTGGACTTCCGAGCCATTCGGTTGAAATTACCGCGAAATTCGGGCGAAATTAAGACATGATATACGCCGCCTTGCGAGCATGGGCCGGATAGTCCAAAGAAGTGGTAAAGGGGAGAGGCGAATGTTCACCGGCATCATAACCGACCAAGGCCGTATCGAGGCCGTCGAGACGCGCGGCGACCTGCGCGTTCGGATCAAGTGCGGCTACGACATGAGCACGGTCGAACTGGGCGCGTCGATCGCCTGCGATGGCGTGTGTCTCACCGTGGTCGAGATCGGGCCGGACTGGTTCGAGGTGGATGTGAGCGCCGAGACCGTCTCGAAGACCAATCTCGACACCTGGGCGCCGGGCCGGACGGTCAATCTCGAGCGGGCGCTGAAGGTCGGGGACGAGCTGGGCGGGCACATCGTGTCGGGTCATGTCGATGGCGTGGCCGAGGTGATCGCCGTGGAGGACGAGGGCGACAGCACCCGCGTCACCCTGCGTGCGCCCGAGGCGCTGGCGCGGTTCGTGGCGCCCAAGGGGTCGGTGGCGCTGAACGGCACGTCGCTGACGGTGAACGAGGTGAATGGGTGCGATTTCGGCATCAACTTCATTCCGCACACCAAGGAGGTCACGACCTGGGGCCGCGTCGCGGTCGGGGATCGGGTCAATCTCGAGATCGACACGCTGGCGCGCTACGTCGCGCGGTTGCGCGAGTGGGGGTGAGGCCCGGGCTAGCCTTCGGGGCAGAACCGACGCTGTAGCCGTGCGCCCATCCACCAGCAGGCGAAGGCGATGACCGCGCCGAGATAGCCGTCGAGCGCGTAATGCCAGGCGAGGTGCACGGAACCCACCATGATCACCGCCGCGTAGAGCGCGAGGACGAGCCCGAGCCAGCGCCGGATCGCGAACCCGTAGATCGCGACGAGGACCGCGATGGTGACGTGCATCGAGGGCATGGCGGAAATGCCCTTGATCTCGCTCCCGCCGTGGAAGCCGTCGAGCAGCATCCGCTGGGTTTCGGGCGCCCAGACAGCGTGGGTCTGCGCGAAATCGTTCAGCATCGCGATCTGCGGCGCGAAGAGGTCGCCATAGCCGAAATCTGCGTAGAATGCGGGCCCGACCGACGACAGCAGCGTGGCCAGAAGGTTCCCGCCCAGGATCCAGCAGAGCACGAAGGCGATGAGGAAGGTCATCGACCGCGCCCGGTTGCGGGTGTCGAAACAGGCGTAGAAGGCCGAGAAATAGACCAGCAGGAACCACAGGTTATAGGCCAGGTTGATGCCTGCCGTGGTGCCGGGGGTGCCGAAGAAAGGCACGAGAAGTCGCCACGGATCGACCCCGCCATGCAGCGCACGGTCCCACGCGGCAAAGGTTTCGTCCCATGCAAACGGCAGGAGGTGGGGGATCATGTCCTTGAGATAGGCGAAGGTGCCGCACATGACCGAGACGGCCGCGAAGGCGACGATGCCGGTCAGAAGCCGGTCGGCATCGAGAACGATCGCGCGGATATCGGCGAGAAACCAGCGGGTCGGGTTGCGCGGGCGCACCGCGACCGCCATCCAGACGAAACGCATGAGAAAGAGCGCCACGAGGAACGCGGGGATGAGCACCTGGAGCGCGGTGACCAGAATGCCGTTCGTCGTGGACTGGAACGGCGTGGCGGTCAGGTGCGACACGACGAGGGCCGCCGCGACATGCAGGCCCACGATCACCAGGAGCACGCGGTTCACCCGGAGGGCGTCGAGAAGCGGTTCGGTCGAGAGCGCGGCCCGCGAGAGCGGCTCGGCCTGCATGGTCATGCTGTCTGCCCTTTTTCCTCGGTTCTTGTTCCGACGGGATCGCGTCGAAACCGGGCCGTTTTAGGGCAATTCGCGTTCCATTAGGTGAAATCGGCCTCGGTCAGTCGTTGTCGGTAAGCCCGGCGCCGGCGCCGGCCATGCGGCGCGCGTCGGTTTCGGGCGCGTAGGTGCGGCGGGCGAAATCGCCGAGGATCCGGGCGGTATCGGTCGAGATGTCGCCGCGCCAGGCGCGCCGCGCGGGCCGGCCCAGGGGCTCTCCGGGCGCGCGTGCAACATCGACGCGCGCCGCGAAGGCGGCGTCGGGCGCATCGCTTTGCAGGTAGGTCACGCGCGCGTGGCGGGTGAGGACCGTATCCTCCCACGAGAGCCGGAGGGCACAGCCGGTCATGTCCGAAGCGGCGGCCAGGTAGGGATAGAGCAGCAGCGGTTGCGGCACGTCGAAGAGCGAGATCCCGGCGCCCTCGGCCAGTGTGCCCGCCATGTCGCACAGCGCCGCGCCGGCGACGAGCGGGCAGAGCCGTTCGCCCGGCGCGCGCCATTCGGGCCCGAGGTCGCGCGGCGCAATCCGTTCGTATTCCGCGCCGTCGATCTCGGTCAGAACCCGCGCCAGCGCGTCGGCCCCCGGCAGTCCCATGGCGCAGATCCAGCGGATCGCACGGCCCGCGTCCTCGGCCAGGCCCCAGCTCAGCCCCGCGCCGCGCGTGGCCCGGCGCGAAAGCCCCTCGACCTCGTTCAGCGACCAGCTCATTGGGCGGCCTCGGGAAGGTAGGGATAGGTCCAGTCGTCGGCATTGCCGGTCGCCAGCTCGTCGGGGAAGGGGGCGTGCTGGAACATGGTGATCCGCAGCCAGCGGTCGGAGCGCGGATCGAAATGGCAGGCGCCGAAGAAGCTGAGCTTGGCGCGCAGCAGGTCGATGGGCATGAGCCCCGCGTCGATCGTGTTGTCGCGGATCTCGGCATAGGGGTAGCGCCCGGCGATCTGCGCGCGGCGGACGATATGGCGATGCTCGGGGTGGCGCAGCAGGAATTCGGCCACGGTCGTATCCGGGACATCCTTCAGGTCGTCATACATGCGCGCCGCGTCGCGGCCCGGGCAGAGAGGTTGTTCGTAAGGCTCGAGCGGCTCTTCGGCACGCTCGGCCAGGCGCGGCTCGAGCTTGGCCTCGGAGACATACCAGAGGCGGGCCTGCGTGTTGGGGTTCGACCAGTCGAGCGCGAGCGCCCAGTCGTAGATATCGCGGGTGAGTGCCAGAAGCGCGGGCGTGCGCATGGCGCCGTCGATGCGCATGACCTCCTGCTCGTCGGCATCCATGCAGGACGTGAGGCCGTCGACGAGATGGCCGTAGGGCTCCATCAGGAGCGACGCCACCTGTTCCTGCCCCTCGAGCGAGCAGCGATCCTCGGCCCATTGCCAGAGCCGTTGCCAGGGGCGATCGGTGGTGAGATCGGCGGTCTGGAGATGGGCGGCGAGATGGGCCATGTCGGCGCGCAGATCGGCGATGCGCGAGACCTGGACGGGGTGATCCGACGTCCAGTCCTCGGCGTGAAGACGTGCGCGGGCGGCGTAGTCGCGGAAGGCGCGGGCCTCGTCCTCGGTCGCGGTGGGGAGCGAGCGCACGCGGGCGATGGCCTCTTCGCGGGCGGCCATCCAGTGATTGATGAGGACGGGGTGGTTCATGAGGAACGGCGCCATGCCGAGGCCGGTGGAATTGCCGATCCCGAAGGTGCGGCGCAGCGCGGGCGCAAGCGGCACCGCGGTTTCGGGTGCGCGCATCCGGGCCATGTGCTCGACAAGGTCCATCACGAAGGCGCGGGTGAGATAGACCGAGAGCATCTCGACCTGGAAGGGGCCGCGGCATTCCTCGCGCCGGCCGGATTGTTCGCGGTCCGCCGCGCCGAACTTGCCCGAGCCGTAGACGGCGGTGGTGCGCATCAGGTAGCCCACCTCGCGGATGCGCGCGGCGTCGGGTTGGTGGCCCTGCGCCAGCGCGTCGACCACGTGGTCCCAGAGGCGCACCGAGCGGTTGGCGCGGCTGAGCGACAATTCGCGGTCCGAAAGGCGCCCGGCCTCCTGCCTGGGCACGTTCTGGCGGAGGCGCGCGATGTCCGCGTCGGAGGGGATGCCGTCGAAAAGGGCGAAGGTCGCGTCCCAGGCGGTCGCGATCACCCGGTCCGAGCGTTGGTCTGCGGGCAGGTCATGGGCGAAGGCCACGAGCGAATAGCTGTGGCGGGGACCATGGGCGGTGTAGACCGCGTGGCCGACACCCTTCGCGTCGATCTCGAAGGCGGTCGTCTCGAAGCGCCACGCGTCGGATTTCAGGCGGCGCAGGAGGGTGCGCATGAAGCTGAGCCGGCATTGATGAAGCGAGCCCATGCGCGCCAGGCGCATGACGGTGCGCGGATCGCGTGGCGGGATCGGGGTCATCGAGGTCATCGGCGGTCTCCGGCGGATGGCGTCTGATCGTGGGTCAATCCATTGCGACAAGGTAGGGCGGCCCCGGAGGGCCGCCCAGATGGTTTCGTGTCACGCCCCCTCGCGGCCCTTGGCCAGCGTGATCCGCAGCGCGTCCCAGAGCGACGGCAGCAGGATGAGCGAGACGGGAACGGCGGTGACGACGATGAAGCTCTGCAGCTTGCCGATGCCGCCGCCGCCGGTTCCGATCAGGATGAGCGCCATCACCCCCATCGCCACGCCCCAGAAGACGCGCACCGGGGTCGCGCTGCGGTCCTCGTCGGACATGGCGACAGAGATCACGTAGGTCATCGAATCGCCCGTCGTGGCCACGAAGATCGTGGTGAGGATCAGGAACAGCACCGAAACGAGGAAGCCCCATGGCATCTGCTGCGTGATCGCGAGGAGCGCGGCGGGCAGGTTGAAGCCTTCGAACGCCGTCGAGACCGAGCCGGGATTGGCCAGTTCGAAGGCGATGCCCGACCCGCCCACGATGGTGAACCAGAAGGTCGTGACCACGGGCGCGACGATCGAGAGCATGATCACGATCGCCCGGATCGACCGCCCGCGCGAGATGCGCGCGATGAACATCGCCATGAGCGGGCCGTAGCCCATGAACCATCCCCAGAAGAAAACCGTCCACCACCCGAGCCAGCCGGGATCGCCGAAGGCGGCCGCATCGCCGCGATAGAGCGCCATGCCGAAGAAATCGGTGATGTAGGTCGAGAAGCCTGCCACGTAGCTCTTGAAGATGAAGGCGGTCGGACCCGCGATCAGCATGAAGATCAACAGGATGCCGGCGAGGATCACGTTGACGCGGCTGAGGAACTGAATGCCCCTCGAAAGTCCGGTGATGGCCGAGATCGTGTAGATGGCCACCAGCGCCGCGATGACGCAGGTCTGTGTCACGAAGCTGTCGGGGATGCCGAAAAGGGCGTTGAGCCCGTAGCTGACCTGGAGCCCGAGAAAGCCCACCGGGCCCACGGTGCCCGCCACCACGGCGATGATGCAGGAGGCATCCGCGATCCAGCCGATCGGCCCGTTGATCGCGCGGTCGCCGAAGACCGGGTAGAGAAGCGTCCGGGGCGCCATGGGCAGCCCCTTCTCGTAGTGGTAGTGCATCAGCATCACGGCCGAGAGCGAGCCGAGGATCGCCCAGGCGAGAAACCCCCAGTGCATGAAGCTCTGCGCGAGGGCGGGAACTACCGCCTCGGCCGTTCCGCCTTCGCCGCCGAAATAGGGCGGGGGCGAGAGGAAATGCGCCATGGGCTCTCCCGCTGCCCAGAAGACGCCGCCCCCCGCCAGGAGCGTGCACATGATCATCGCGCCCCATTGGAAGACGGTGAATTCGGGCGTGGTGGCAAGCCCCATGATCGCGCGCCCGCCGGGCAGGACGATCAGAAGCAGCCCGATCAGGAAGGTGGCGAGCAGGAGAACCTGCCAATAGAGACCGAAATACTTCGCGCAGAACGCGAAGCTCGCATCGACGATGGCCGAGAGGAACTCGATGTCGATGAGGGCCACGACGCAGAATAGCGCGATGAAGCCGCCGGTGATGATGAAGAGCGGCGTGTTGATATGCGCGATATCCGCGCCTCCGCTGCTGGATTTCTCTGTGGTGTCGGTCACGGTCTCTCCCTTTCGTGGCCGGAGTGCGGTTTACGCCGGGGGTTCAGCCCCCCGACGCGGTGCCTTCGGGGCCGAAACTCTCGGCGAAAAATCGGTGCCAGTTGCCGCCCATGAGACCTGCGACCTCGGCCTCGGAGAAGCCCACGTCACGCAGGCCCGCCTCGATCTTGTCGAAATCGCGGTTGTCGCGGAACCAGTCGGGTTGCTCGGGGAAGCCCGGTGCGGCGGCGGAGCCTTCTCCGTAGTCGATCTCCTTCGACCAGCGGCCCGTGCGCATCCATTCGACGACGCTGTCGGGCTGATCCTGGCAGAGGTCCGAGCCGATGCCGAAATGGTCCACCCCGAAGGTTTCGGCAGCGGTGGCCACCATCTCGCAGAAGGACCGGAGCGTGCAGTCGGACCTGTCCTTCAGGTGGTGGGGATACATCGAGAAGCCCATCATCCCGCCGTTTGACGTCACCGCGCGGATCACGTCGTCGCGCTTGTTGCGCAGGGCGGGAGCCCAGGAATGCAGGTTGGCGTGGGTGATGGCGATGGGCCGAGTCGAGTGGTCGGCGGCCTCGATGGTGGAGCGGTCGGCGGAATGGCTCATGTCGATGACGAGCCCCACGCGGTTCATCTCGCGCACGACCTGCTTGCCCATTCGCGTGAGGCCGGTGTCCTCGTCCTCGTAGCATCCCGTCGCGAGCAGCGACTGGTTGTTGTAGGTCAGTTGCATGAACCGCGCACCGAGCTTGTGGACGATCTCGACCAGGCCGATGTCGTCCTCGATGGGCGCGGGGTTCTGGAAGCCGAAGAAGATCGCGGTGCGGTTCGTGTCGCGCGCATGTTCGACATCGCTGGCCCATTGGCCGTGGAAGATGAGGTCGGGGAACCGCTCGAACCAGCGGTTCCATTTCTCGATGTTGAGGACGGTTTCGCGGAAATTCTCGTGGTAGCTGATCGTGACGTGGACGGCATCGACGCCGCCCTCGCGCATCTGGCGGAAGATCTTCTCCGACCAGTTGGCATATTGGAGGCAGTCGATGCGATAGGTCATGCGGCGGCTCCGGCGGACGGGGGGAACGCGCGGGCGATCATCAGTCGGGCGTCCCGGCCGAGATGTAGGCGGTCTTGACCACGGTATAGAAGTCGCGCGCGTGGATGCCCTGTTCGCGCGGGCCGTAGGAGCTTTCGCCGCGGCCGCCGAAGGGGACGTGGTAGTCGGTCCCGGCGGTGGGCAGGTTCACCGTCACGACGCCGGTCCTGGCGTTGCGCCGGAAATGCGTGGCGCGGGCGAGCGAGGTGGTGGCGATGCCCGAGACGAGGCCGAAGCGGGTGTCGTTGACGACCGAAAGCGCTTCGTCGTAGCTACCCACCTTGATCACGGAGGTCAGGGGCGCGAACATTTCCTCGCGGTTGATCTCCATGTCGTTGGTGGTCCCGAGGAAAACGCCGGGCGACATGTAGTAGCCGTCATGATCGAGCGAGAGTCGTTCGCCGCCGCAGGCCAGTTCGGCGCCCTCGGCGCGGCCCTTCTCGACCCAGGAGAGGTTCTCGGTCAGCTGGCCCTCGCTGACCACGGGGCCCATCTGGGTGCCGGGTTCGAGCGCGTGGCCCACCTTCATCGCCTTCGCACCGGCGACGAGTTTCTCGACGAAGGCGTCATGGACGGCCTCGTGCACGATGAGGCGAGAGGAGGCGGTGCATTTCTGGCCCGTGCCGCCGAAGGCGCCGCCAAGCGCGATCGTCACGGCCAGATCGAGATCGGCGTCGTCCATCACGGCGAGCGCGTTCTTCGAGCCCATCTCCATCTGCACGCGGGTGAAGTTGCCGACCGCGGCCTGCGCGATGCCGCGCCCCACGGGCACCGAGCCGGTGAAGGAAATGGCGTCGAGTTTCGGCGATTCGACCAGGCGCTGGCCTACCTCGCTGCCTGCGCCCATCACGAGGTTGAAGAGGCCCGCCGGGATGTCCTGTTTCGCGATGATCTCGGTCAGCGCCACGGCCGAGGCGGGGGTCACGTTCGCCGGCTTCCAGAGCACCGCGTTGCCGTAGGCGAGAGCGGGCGCGATCTTCCAGCTTGCGGTCGCGGTGGGGAAGTTCCACGGGCTGATGATGGCCACGACACCGACCGGCTCGCGCCGCACGTCGATCTCGACGCCCGCGCGGACGGAATCGGCGTTCTCGCCCAGTTGGCGCAGCACTTCATGCGCGTAGTAGGTGAAGAACTGCCCCGCACGGAACACTTCGCCCTTGCCCTCGGCCAGCGGTTTGCCCTCCTCGCGCGACAGGAGCGTTCCCAGTTCCTCGGCACGTTCCATCATCTCGTTGCCGATGGCCAGGAGCACGGCCTGCTTGCGTTCCAGCGCGTAGCCCGCCCATTCCGCCTGCGCACGGGCGGCGGCCTCGAGCGCATCATCGAGCTGCGCGGCGCTGGCTTGCGTGAAGGTGCCCACGAGGTCGGAGAGGTCCGAAGGATTGCGATTCTCGATCTCGGACGGTCCCGCGACCCATTCACCCGCGATGAAATTCCGTTTGATGTCGGTCATGGACTCGCTCCTGCTCGGCTTGAAAAACGCGCCGCCGTATCAGGTCAGGTTCGAGGGTTTAAGGCAAACGGAAAAAACTGAAACAGATTTCAGTTATCCTGAAGTTCTGCGCGCCCCGAGACGTTGCTTGCGCGGATCGTGGCGACGAAGGCGCGCGTGGCGGGCGTCATGAAGATGTCGGGCCGGGTGAACATCCAGACCTCGCGCCGGGTCGAGCACTCGACCAGGGGGAGAAACTCGAGGTCGAGAAACTCGGGCAGCACCGCCAGTTCCGGCAGGATCGTCACGCCCACGCCCGAGCGCACGAGGCTCAGGAGCGAGGCGGTGTTGCGCACCATGAGAGTCGCGCCCTCGAGGATGGGCCGGAAGCCTTCGTCGGTGATCTGGCGGCAGAGCCCGTTGGCGATGAGCGTGGTGTCGGCCATGTCGGCCCAGGTGAGCCGCGACCAGTTCCGCGCCAGCCGGTGATCGACGGGACAGACGACGCCATAGGGATCGGAGAAGAGCAATTCGCGCTCGAACCCGGCCATGGGGCCGATGGTGGCGAGTCCGATATCGGCACGGCCCGCCTCGAGCTCGCGCTCGATCGTGGCGCTGTCGGTGTCGCTCATCTCGATGCGCACACCGGGATGGTCGGCCATGAAACGGCGCAGGATCGGCGGCATGACGACCTGGGCCACGGAGGGCGTGACCGCGATGCGCACGCGCCCCTGCCGTGCCTGTGCCAGCCCCTCGATGCGGGCCACGGTGCGTTCGAAATGCTCGAGCTCGCGCGCGGCCTCGTCCCGGATGAGGCGCCCGAGCGGGGTGAGATGCGACTTGCGCGCGGATTCGAAGAGCGGCGCGCCGATGTGATCCTCGAACCGGCGCAGCATCATCGAGACGGCCGAGGGCGTGCGCCCCAGGGCCTCGGCCGCGTCGGCGAGGCTTCCGTGGTCGGCCACGGCGCAGAAGACGCGCAGCATTTCGATCTTGATCGCCAGGGTCGATCCTCCCGGTGGATGCGCACCCTAGTAGCGGAGTGCCGCGATCATTTCCATGGCGCACGATAGCGGGGCGGGGCCGGCGATTTCGCATCTTGCCCGCAGGGGGGGAATTTGGGATAACCACGGCGGTCCCAGAGGAGAGAGTGATGCCGGCACGTATCTATCAACCCGCCCGCACGGCCATGTCGTCGGGCACGGCCAAGACGAAGAAATGGGTTCTGGAATTCGTGCCCCAGACGCCGCGCGAGGTCGATCCGCTGATGGGGTGGACATCCTCGTCGGACACGCAGGCGCAGGTGCGGCTGAGGTTTCCCACCAAGAAGGCCGCGCTCGCCTATGCCGAGGAACAGGGGATCGACGCGGTCGTGCTGGAGCCCACGCGCCGGAAGCCGAATATCCGCCCCGGCGGCTATGGCGAGAATTTCGCCACCAACCGGCGCGGGACCTGGACACACTAAGCCTGTCCTAGATCCGGAAAAGTCTCTCACGGACCTTTCGTGAGGCATTATCGTGGCTGCCTGATAGCGCCACCTCATTGGCGGGGGATGCTGCGCCGTATCTGTGCGGCCTTGCTTCGCCGGCAACGAAGGTGGGGGCGGCCATCCGTGCGCGTGCCGCGATCGGATGGCCGCCCCTGTCCGCTAATGCGAGATGCGCCGCCGGTCAGAAGTGATAATTCACACCGACGAGAACGGTCGAGAAATCACCCTTCGCATCGAAGGTTTCCGCAGGCGTACTTCCCTCGCCGAAATCGATCTCGCCCAAGTCCACGTAGTTCGCTTCGCCATAGAGGCTGATCTTCTCGTTGATCCTGTACTCCATCCCGAGCCCGAGCGTGTATCCGACGGCAGTGGAACTGCCCTGTTGAACGCTGTTGTAGATGCCGCCTCCGATATCTCCGACGGCCAGGCCGGCGGCGCCATAGACCAGCGTTCTCGGGGTGACGAGCCGGCCAAGGCGCCCGCGGCCCATGGCCAGCGCATGGATCGAGATGTTGCAGTCGCCGGTGCCGCAGACCCAGAAGGGACCGCTCGTGCCCTGGGGCGTGATTCCGTCGATTCCACTGCTGATCGAGACGTCGAAGCCGAAGACCAGGTTGGATCTCTGCCAGTTTCGCCCGTAGCGCAGACCCGCGAAGGTGCCGTCGACGGTGACCTCGACACCGACTTCTCCGGCCTGCGACACGCCTTGCGTGTAGTCCCCGCCGCCATATCCGGCGAAGCCCCCTACATAGTGGCCGGACCAGTCAAGGCCGGGGTCCGGCGCCACGGTTGCCGGTGTGGCGGAGCCGTCGTTCAGCGATCCGGCGGCTGCGGCGGTGGTTATCGCTGCGAGAACGAACGGGATCGTGAGTGCGATCTTGCTCTTGGACATCAGATTTTCCCCTCAGTTTGGTTGATGGTCGGCACCAGCGTATCTCATGCGGACCCGGTGCCTGGCCCCGTCCGAATCAAGGGGTTCGTTGAATTTATTGGATAATGTTCGCAAATTGTGCCGATCTGGCGTCGGATCGCGGCGCCGTTTCTCGGCCTTGCCGGGGCCCGGTCCCGGGCGTAGAGCTTGGGGATGATCGAGCTTCTCACACATCGCGCGCATGCCTCGAAGGTGTTGCGGCTTGGCCTGCCGCTGGTGGGGAGCCATCTGGCGCAGATCGCCATTCACCTCACCGACACGGTGATGCTGGGCCGCTACAGCGTCGAGGCGCTCGCGGGACAGGTGCTGGGAGCGACGTTCTTCTTTGTCATCTTCATCGTCGGCTCGGGTTTCGCGCTGGCCGTGATGCCCATGGTCGCGCGTGCCGAGGCCGCGCAGGATGCGCGCGAGGTGCGCCGGGTGACGCGGATGGGCCTGTGGATCTCGGTCGTCTACGGCCTTGTCATGGTGGCGCCCCTGTGGTGGTCGGAGCCGCTGTTCCGCGCCATGGGCCAGACCGAGGCGGCCGCGACCACGGCGGGCGCATATCTGCGCATCGCGGGCTGGGCGCTGGTGCCCGCGCTTCTGGTGATGGTGCTGAAGTCCTACCTTTCGGCGCTCGAGCGGACGCAGATCGTGCTTTGGGTGACGGTGGCGGCGGTGCTGCTCAATATCGGGGTCAACTGGCTTCTGATCTTCGGCCGGTTGGGGTTTCCCGAACTGGGGGTGAGGGGGGCGGCCATCGCCTCGCTCGCGGTCAACGTGGCGGCCTCGGGGGCGCTGGCCGTCTACGCGGCATGGATGCGGAAGGGCCACGACCTGTTCGCGCGGCTGTGGCGGCTGGACGGCCAGGCCCTTCTCGGGCTGATCCGCGTGGGCGCGCCCATCGGGCTGACCAACCTCGCGGAATCGGGGCTGTTCGCGGCTTCGACGGTGATGATGGGCTGGCTCGGGACCGTGCCGCTGGCCGCACACGGGGTGGTGATGGAGCTTTCCTCGATCACCTTCATGATCCATCTGGGGATTTCCAACGCCGCGACGATCCACGCGGGCCAGGCCATCGGCCGCCGCGACGCCGCGAACCTGCGGCGGGGCGCGCTGACGGCGGTGGCCTTGTCGGGATGCGTGGCCCTCGCGGCAGTGGCGGCCTTTCTTGCCTTCCCGCACGAGCTGGTCGGACTCTTCATCGGGGAGAAGGTGCCGGACCGCGCCGCGGTGATCGAGATCGGGGCGCTGCTGATGATCGGGGCGGGGCTTTTCCAGGTGATGGACGGGGCGCAGATCATGGCGCTCGGCCTGTTGCGCGGGGTGCAGGACACGGTGGTTCCGCTTCTCATCGCGGTTCTGTGCTACTGGGGGCTCGGCATCTCGGCGAGCTACGTGCTCGGCTTCACGCTGGGCTATGGCGGGATCGGCATCTGGCTGGGCCTGGCCATCGGGTTGGCCGGGGCGGCGACACTTCTCATGCTGCGTTTCCTGCGCTGGTCCGGGCGGTATGCCCGCGCCTGCCAGCCGGACGCGGAAGCCACGGCCTGAGGCGGGGTCAGTCGGCGTCGGTCCTGGTGTGGGCCAGCATCCGGTCGGCCTTCTTGCGGACGAGCACCGTGCGCAGGTCGTGCATCGCCAGAAGCAGCGCGTCGGTCACCGCCTCGAGCTGTTCGTCGCTGGCCTTCGATTGGGCCCAGTGGGCGGTGGTGTTGAGGTAGTCCACGGCGCGATGGATGTCGTCGATATCGCGCCAGGCGAGGAGTTCGGCGCGGTCGTGCATCCAGTCCTCGATGGCCTGCATGTCCGCGTCGGAGAGCTCCCGGTCGCCATGGGGTTTCACCTGCCCGTTGCGGATGTTGACGACCGCGATCTGGTCCATGTCGATGCGCCGCTGGCGGTTCTCGGTGTCGACGCGGAACACGAACGCCCCGTTCTCACGCACGCGGAAATAATACTCGGGCAGATCGCTCACGTCCGGTCCTTCGCGGTTTGGGCTGGCGCAGAGTAGTCGCCCCGCGGCGCGTCTGTCAAAGCGGGGGGAGAAAATTCGTGCGAATTTTCTCATGCGTCCGGCGGGGATATTTCCGGCAAGAAGAAGGACAGGACGGGGCCACGCCGGAGCGCGTCGCGGTGGCCGCCGCGGTCGGTCTGGTGAAGGGCGATCCGACCCCCTGTCACGACAGGCTGTTACAGAAGTCCCGGATGCGTCCGCAGGCTTCCTTCAGCGCGTCGTCGGAGGTGGCGTAGCTGATGCGGAAGCAGGGCGAGAGGCCGAAGGCCGCGCCGAAGACCACGGCCACGCCCTTCTCCTCGAGGAGCGCGGTGGCGAAGGCCTCGTCGCTGTCGATCGTGGTGCCGCCCGCCGAGGTCTTGCCGATAAGCCCCGCGATGGACGGGTAGACGTAGAAGGCGCCGTCTGGCGTGGGGCAGGTGATGCCGTCGATGGCGTTCATGGCCTCGACCACGAGATCACGGCGGCGCTTGAAGACGGCGTTGTGTTCGGCGATGAAATCATGCGGGCCGTTCAGCGCCTCGAGCGCCGCCCATTGCGAGATGGTGCAGGGGTTCGAGGTGGATTGCGACTGGATCTTGCGCATGGCGGCAATGAGCTTGGCGTCGCCCGCCGCGTAGCCGATCCGCCAGCCGGTCATGCAGTAGGCCTTGGAGACGCCGTTGCAGGTCAGCGTGCGGTCGTAGAGCGCCGGTTCGACCTGGGCGGGGGTGCAGAACTCGAACCCGTCATAGGCGAGGTGTTCATACATGTCGTCGGTCATGATCCAGACATGCGGATGCCGCTTGAGCACGTCGGTCAGGCCCTTGAGCTCGTCACGGGTATAGCCCGCGCCGGTGGGGTTTGAGGGCGAGTTGAAGATGAACCACTTGGTCCTGTCGGTGATCGCCGCCTCGAGCTGGTCGGGGGTGATCTTGAAGGCGTTCTCGAGCGTGGCCTCGACGAAGACCGGCTCACCACCGGCGAGGAGCGTCATGTCGGGGTAGCTTACCCAGTAGGGGGCGGGGATGATGACCTCGTCGCCCGGATTGAGCGTCGCCATCAGCGCGTTGTAGAGGATCTGCTTGCCGCCCGTGCCGACGCTGACCTGCTCGGGGCTGTAGTCGAGGCCGTTGTCGCGCTTGAACTTGGCGCAGATCGCCTCTTTCAGCTCTGCGATGCCGTCGGGGGCGGTGTAGCGCGTCTTGCCCTCGTCGATGGCGCGCTTGCCGGCCTCGCGGATATGTGCGGGCGTGTCGAAATCGGGCTCACCGGCGCCGAGGCCGATCACGTCGCGCCCCTTGGCCTTCAACTCGTTCGCGAGCGTCGTGACGGCCACGGTGGGCGAGGGTTTCACGCGTGATAGTGTCGCGGAGAGGAAGGACATGGCGGACTCCGGTTTGAAAGCTGCTTGCGGATGTCTTAGGTTCGCCCGGATGATTGATCAAGCCGGTAACAGAGAGGACACCCATGCCCGCCAAATCCACGGATGAATGGTTCGACCCGACCAGCACCACTTTCGGCGACCGCCTTGCAGGCGCGCGCGAGGATGCGGGCATGACGCAGGATCAACTGGCGCGACGGCTTGGCGTCAAGCTCAAGTCGCTCGAGCGATGGGAGAACGACCACACCTTTCCGCGAGCCAATCACCTTTCGATGCTCGCCGGCCTTCTCAACGTGTCGATCCCGTGGCTTCTCTCGGGCGAGGGGGCGGGGCCGAACGCCCCTCGCGAGGAAGCCGATCCCGAGGTCACGATCCACGATCTTCTGCGCGAAGTGAGCGCGTTGCGCGGACTCATGGATGCCGCCGCCGAGCGGATGACGCGGCTCGAGACGCGGCTCGAGGCGACGCTCGAGCGTGGCTGAGCGGCGAGAGGACCGGCTCAACCGCCTGCGGATGCGGTCGATGCGGCGCGGCACGAAGGAAATGGACATCATCCTGATGCGTTTCGCCGACGCGCGTCTCGCCTCGCTGAGCGCGCCGCTGCTCGATCTCTATGACCGGCTCCTGGAAGAAAGCGACCAAGATCTCTATGCGTGGGTGACCGGCCGTGACGCGGCACCTGCCTGTTACGAGCCGCTGATGGCGGATATCACCGCGCTGGCGCACCGCGGAAAGTAGATCGGATTTTACACGTCACCCATGCGGTTTAACCGAATTTTGGGGGATTTCGCGCAAACCTCGCTCCGAGCAGTATCGCACGGAGAGTTTCATGAGTATGCACAAACCCCTCGACCCGCCGATGAACGATCACGGGTTCATGACCGGCTATCTCGACGCGCTGTCGCTGGTGGAGCGGCTCCATCGCCTTCTGCTGGACGTGATCAAGGACGAGTTCGAGCGCGTCGGCGTGATCGAGATCAACGCGGTGCAGGCGCTGCTCCTGTTCAACATCGGTGACAACGAGGTGACGGCGGGCGAATTGAAGACGCGCGGCTATTACCAGGGCAGCAACGTGAGCTACAACCTCAAGAAACTGGTGGAAATGGGCTACATGCATCACCAGAGATGCGAGATCGACCGCCGCTCGGTGCGTGTCCGCCTCACCGAGAAGGGGCGCGAGATCCGCGACGTGGTGAAGAGGCTTTTCGCGCGCCATGCGGAGGGTCTGCGCGGCAAGGGCGTTCTGGGCGCGGACGGGATCGACGTGATCGCGGCCTCGCTCCGGCGGGTGGAGCGCTACTGGACCGACCAGATCAGGTATATCTACTGAGGTTCGAGCCGGCCGGTAGGCGCCCGCCCGCCCGGAGGCGCCGAAGCCACGGCCAGCGGGCGCAGTTCGCGCAGGAGCTTTGCCTTGAGCGCGTCGGCGTAGTCATCGAAGGTGCGCGCCGTGACGGCGAAGGCACCCGCGCCGCGCAGCACCCGCGCCTCGTAATAGTCGAGAAGCGTACCGGCGTTGGCGAGGTTCTTGGTGATGTTGTCGCGCGACCCCGGCCCGATGACGAGGGCGTTGACGGTCACGTTCGGCGGCAGGTCCCGCAGCACCTCGTCGGGGAAGGGGCCGTGGTTGGAGGGGCCATCTCCGGAGATATCCATGGTCTGCGCCCAGCATCCGGCCCGCTCCCGCAGCTTCGCCTCCCCGAAGAGCATCGCCGCACCGATGGCCGTTTGCGGGTCGTCGAACGGTGCGGCGGCCTCGGCGAGCCGGGCCGCCATGTCCCGCAGCACGGCCGAGGATGTCACCGGTGTCCAGTCGAGAAGCAGGTGCTGCTGATCGCGCGCGGCCCACTGGAACGCGGCGAGTTCGACATACGCGCCCGGGAGGGCGAAGAACGCGGCCTGCACCTCTGGGTCGAGAAGCGCGCGCGCGGTGCCGTCGAGTTGCTGGCGATACTCGCGCGCATCGACCGAGCCGGACACGTCGAGCGCGAGGACAAGGGCGAGCCGGCAGGGTTTTTCGGCCTGCGCGTGAAGCGGGGCGGGGAGTGAGAGCTGGACAAGGACGAGGAGCGCGGCGCAAGCCCAGCCGACGCGGCCGCGCCTGCGCCTCGCCTGCGGTGCGTGCCCCCGGTCGGTGACGTGCGGGCGGCCTGGTGGGCCCTGATCCTCCCTCGTTGGACATGGCCGTCTCGCTCTGCCCGGGCCGGTCATCCCGGCGCCTGTCGCGCGCGGTCCCGGGGGGCCGCGCCGAATACCAGGTCGTTGATCTCGCGATGAAGCTTGCGGGCCATCGCCTCTGCGAACCCTTCGAAATCGGCCGTCACGATCATGAAGGCGCCCGGCCCGTAGAGCACGTTGTCGCGATAGTAGGAGATGGTCTTCTCGATGTCCCGGCTGATGACGAGCCCGTTGACGGTAACGTCTTCGAACGGGAAATGGCGATAGGCCGCCGCGGGGCCGAAGCCCGCGTTGTTGATCCCGTCCCCGGAGATGTCGAGCACCTTGCGCGCGCAATCGGGCGCGCGGGCCAAGGTATTCGCCCCGAAGCCGAGCCCCTGTCCGATGGCCGTCGGGAAATCGTCGTGGCTGCGCTCCATCGCGGCGAGGGCGGCGATGGCCCGGTTGATATCGGCATTGCTGCGCAGGAGCGTCCAGTCGAGATGGAGCTTCTGCTGGTTGAAACCGCTCCATTCGTAGACCGCGAGTGCCACGTCGCCGGGCGATCCCGAAAGGATCGCATGACGCACTTCTGGCGCGTCGAGTGCCGCAGCGAGGCCGAGGCGTTGCAGGTCATACTCGCGCGCGTCCACCGACGACGATACGTCGAGCCCGAGCGCAAGCGCCAACCGGCAGGGCGCGGCTTGGGACCACGCCGATCCCGCGACCAGGATCAGCGCGAGGCAGGCGGCGAGCCTTACCAATGGCCGGTGTTTTCCATGCTGGCCCACGGCTCCTTCTTCTCGATCGCGTCGCCGGCCTGAAGCAACTCGATCGAGATGTTGTCGGGCGAGCGGACGAAGGCCATGTGGCCGTCGCGCGGGGGCCGGTTGATGGTCACGCCGCTATCCATGAGGTGCTGGCAGGTGGCGTAGATGTCGTCGACCTGGTAGGCGAGGTGGCCGAAATGCCGGCTGTCGGAGGGCAGCCCATCGTCGCCGTCCCAGTTGTAGGTGAGTTCGACCGGGCATTCCTCTTGCCCCGGCGGCGCCATGAAAACAAGGGTGAAACGCCCTTCTTCGTTGTCCCAGCGGCGGGTTTCCTCGAGCCCGAGAAGGCGGAAGAAATCCATCGTCTTGTCGAGATCCTTCACCCGGACCATGGTGTGTAGGTATTTCAGTGCCATGCAGTGCCTCCTCGTGATCTGTGCCCAGTCAAAGGATAGAGGGGCACCGCGATCTGTCGAGGGGCGAAATCGCGCCGATATCGCCGTTCTCAGGCGCGGTTCTACCAGATATAGTGGCAAACGACTCGGGTCACACAGACGTGAAAGGAAGCCCCATGCCGCTCAGCCCAGAACAGCAGGCCGAAATCGACGCGCAGCGTGCCGAAACGCGCCCGACCGCGCGCGCCGTGGCCGAAGGGATGGAGCGCCATCTCTACACGGCCTACCCGGTCCTCGATCACGGGTTCGTGCGGGTGATCGACTACATGGGCGACGACGCGGCCATCTGCCAGGCGGCGCGGGTGAGCTATGGCCGGGGCACCAAGAGCGTGCAGAACGACGAGGGTCTGATCCGCTACCTGATGCGGCACTGGCATTCGACGCCCTTCGAGATGTGCGAAGTGAAGCTGCACGTGAAACTGCCGGTTTTCGTCGCGCGGCAGTGGATCCGGCACCGCACGGCCAACGTGAACGAATACTCCGCCCGCTATTCGATCCTCGACCGGGAATTCTATATCCCCGCGCCCGAGCACCTTGCGGCGCAGTCGGTGGTGAACAACCAGGGCCGGGGAGCGGCGCTCGAGGGCGAGGAGGCCGAGCGTGTCCTGCGCTATCTGCGCGATGACGCGATGCGGTGTTACGATCATTACGAGGAGATGATCAGCGACGAGGGACAGCAGGGCCTCGCAAGGGAGCTTGCCCGGATGAACCTTCCCGCGAATATCTACACGCAGTGGTACTGGAAGGTCGACCTGCACAACCTGCTGCATTTCCTGCGCCTGCGCGCCGATGCCCATGCCCAATACGAGATCCGGGTCTATGCCGAGGAGATCTGCAAGATCGTGGCCGACTGGGTGCCGGCGGCCTATGCCGCGTTCGAGGATTACCGCATGGGCGGGGCGACGCTTTCGGCCCGCGCGCTCGATTGCGTGCGCCGGATGCTCAGGGGCGAGGAGGTCACGCAGGAAAACTCGGGCATGAGCAAGGGGGAATGGCGGGAGTTTCGGGGGGTTCTCGACGAGGAGTGACCGGGGCTTTCAGCCCGTCGCATTTCCCAACACCACCGCGTGCGACCACCAGGTGGGGTGCGTCTCGGTCAGGCGGCCGGCGGCGGATTGGGCCGTTTCGCGGTCGGCGTAGAGGCCGAAACACGTCCCGCCCGAGCCGGACATGCGGGTCAGCAGGCAGCCGGGCGTGACCTCGAGCGCCGAGAAGACCTCCTGGACGACGGGCTCGGCGGCGATCGCGGCGTCCTGAAGATCGTTGCGCATGGTCGAGAGCCAGTCGATCATCGCGGATGCGTCGAGACCCAGCGGTATCTCGTCGGGCATGGGTGCGTTGTCGGCGCGTTCGAGATTGGCGAAGACGGTGTTGGTCAGGACCGGGATCCTGGGGTTGACCAGCACGCCGTGAAGCTGCGGCATGTCCGGCAGGGGGGTCACGTCCTCGCCCACCCCGCGCATCCGGGCGGTGACGCCCGCGAGGCAGACGGGCACGTCGGCACCCAGCCGCAGCGCGTCGGACGTGTCGGGGATGGGCCGATCCGTCAGCATCGAGAGTGCGCGAAACGTGGCGGCGGCATCCGACGAACCGCCGCCGAGACCGGCGGCATGCGGAAGGCACTTGTCGAGGGTGAGCGCGCCGGTCGCGCCCATCATGGCGGCCGCGCGCATGACGAGGTTGTCGTCGTCCACCGGCACGCCACCGGCCAGCGGCCCGTTGACCTCGAGCGTGGTTTCGGTGGCCGGGCGCGCGACGATCCGGTCGCCGATATCGGCGAACATCACGAGACTGTCGAGCAGGTGATAGCCGTCTTCACGCCGCCCCGTCACATGCAGCGTAAGGTTCACCTTGGCCGGCGCGAAGACTTCAACCATCGTCATCCGCCACGGCGATGGGCGCGGCGCCTTCCTCCGCCAGAACCTCGTCGAGGCCGACCTCGAGCTTGCGGCGGATGCGCTCGGGGTCGATATCCTGCTCGGGCGTGTCTTCGGTGATGAAGCTCAGCGCGCGCTTCCACTGGAACTCGGCCTCGGTCCTGCGTCCGACGGCCCAGAGCACATCGCCGAGGTGGTCGTTGATCACGGGATCGACCGCCGACAGCGATGCGGCGGTTTCCATCGGGCCCACCGCCTCGTCATAGCGGCCGAGCCGGTAGAGCGCCCAGCCGTAGCTGTCCTGGATGGCGCCGCTTTCGGGGCGCTGCTCGACCGCGCGCTCGATCATGTCGAGCGCCTCGTCGAGTTTCTGGCGCTTTTCCACGAGCGAATAGCCCAGGTAGTTCAAAACCTCCGGTTGCTCGGGATTGAGCTCGAGCGCGCGGCGGAAATCGGCCTCTGCCTCGGGCCATTTGCCCTGGCGTTCGTAGGAAATGGCGCGCGTGTAATGGACGAACCATTGCGGCTCGTCCTGCTCTTCGTAGATCTCGACGGCGCGGTCATAGGCGTCGACGGCCTTGTCGAACTCCTCGAGCTGACGGAAGAGATCGCCCGCCGAGACATGCACGACCGGCTGGTTCGGATGGCTCTTGGTGAGCTGATTGAGCACCTCGGCTGCCGCTTCGAGACGCCCCGAGCGACGCAGCGTCTCGGCGCGGCCGATTTCGGCCACGTGGAAGGAGGGGTGATCGCGGGGCACACGCGCATACGCCTCGGTCGCGAGCTCGTAGCGGCCCAGATCCTCGAGCAGTTCCGCGCTCATGATCTGTGCGTCGATATGATCGGGGCTGAGATACTCGGCGAGGCGGGAATAGACGAGGACGTATTCGGAACTTGTCTCCTGCAACAAGGCGCGGCCCAGCGAATAAAGCACCTCGGCCACACCGTCGGTGGCGCCGGACACGCGGCTGAAGGGCACGCGCTCTTCGGCTTCTAGGCGCGCGCGCAGATCGGCAAGCTCGGGGTCGAGCCCTTTGCCGAACGTGTCGTCGATCACCTTGATCGCATCCTCGTTGCGCTCGAGCTGGCTCAGCGCCTCGGCCCATGCGATGGCGCCGCGGCGGGTTGTCTGCACCTCGCCCACGGCATCGCCCGAGAAGATCGCCACCGTGCCTTCGAAATCGCCCACCGTGCCGAGCGCGAGCGCCTTGTGATAGGCGGCGAAATCGCTCATGCCCGGCTCTTTCATCACCGCGTCGAAAAGTCCGAGCGCGGTGGACATGTCGCCCTTGCCAAGATGCGCCCAGGCGGCCAGCAGGCCATCGGCAAGCGGGCTGATGGCGCGATCCTCCTCGACGCGCGCGATGACACTGTCGTAGTCCTCTTCCTTGATCAGGTCGGCGACGAGCGTCATGTTGGCGATCTGGCTCTGAAGCTCCAGCTCTTCGATGCGCCGGGCGATGGGGATCGCGGCGCGGATGCGGCCAAGCGAAACGAAGGCGGCCGTGGCGTGATCGAGCAGTTCCGCGTTCTCGGGATCGCGCAGGAGCGCCTGTGTCAGGTACTCGGCGGCCGCGGCGTAATCGCTGTTGTAGCGCGCCTGCCGTGCGGCCAGATATGCGCCCGGTGCCACCTCGGCGCTGGCGGTCCCGGAAAGCGGGACAAGGGATAGCGCGGTGACGACGGTAACTAGAAAACGATTACTCATGCGGATGCTCGGTGCCTCGGATCGCCCATTGGTAACGAGAACCTAATCCGCGCGCCCGCCCAACGCAATGCAGGGCGGCACGAGACCGCCCGGCAAGGCACCGGCAACGAGAACTCACGTCACATGTTGGGGTAATTCGGCCCGTCCCCGCCCTGCGGCGTCGTCCAGACGATGTTCTGCAACGGATCCTTGATGTCGCAGGTCTTGCAGTGGACACAGTTCTGGAAGTTGATGACGAAGCGAGGCTCCTTGCCCTCTTCGTGGACGAATTCGTAGACGCCTGCCGGACAGTAGCGCGCCGAGGGGCCGGCATATTCGGGCAGGTTCACCTTGACCGGGATCGACGGGTCCTTGAGCTTGAGATGCGCGGGCTGGTTCTCGTCGTGGTTTGTGAAGGAAAACGCGACGTTGGTGAGCCGATCGAAGCTCAGCTTGCCGTCGGGCTTGGGGTAGGGGATTTCCTTGTGGGCCTCGGCCTTCTCGGTCGCCTCGGCATCGGATTTGCCGTGCCCCAGCGTTCCGAGAAGCGAGAAACCGAGCGTATTCGTCCACATGTCGAACCCGCCCAGCCCGAGCGAAGCCGTGAGCCCGTATTTCGACCAGAGCGGTTTGACGTTGCGAACCTTCTTGAGATCGCGGCCGATATCGCCTTCGCGCACGGCCTTCTCGTAATCCGCAAGCTCGTCGCCCGCGCGGTCGGCCTTGATCGCCTCGTGCGCGGCTTCGGCGGCGGCCATCCCCGAGAGCATCGCGTTGTGATTGCCCTTGATGCGCGGGACGTTGACCATGCCGACCGAACAGCCCAGCAGCGCCACGCCGGGCGCGACCATCTTCGGCATCGACTGCCAGCCGCCTTCGGAGATGGCGCGCGCGCCATAGGCCACCCGCTTGCCGCCCTCGAGAAGCTCGGCCACCATCGGGTGATGCTTGAACCGCTGGAATTCCATGTAGGGGAAGACGTGGGGGTTCTTGTAGCCCAGGTGGACGACGAAGCCCACGTAGACCTGGTTGTTGTCGAGATGATAGATGAACGATCCGCCGCCCGCGTTCTTGCCCAACGGCCAGCCCATCGTGTGCGTGACGGTGCCCTCGCGGTGCTTGTCGGGGTCGATTTCCCAGATTTCCTTCATCCCGAGGCCGTATTTCTGCGGCTCCTTGCCCTGGGCGAGGTCGTATTTGGCGATCACCTGTTTCGACAGCGAGCCGCGCACGCCTTCCCCGAGGAAAACGTACTTGCCATGCAGTTCCATGCCGGGCTCGTAATTGGCGCCCTTGGTGCCGTCGGGCTCGATGCCGAACTCGCCGGCGACGACGCCCTTTACCTCACCGTTCTCGCCGTAGACGAGCTCGGAGCAGGCCATGCCGGGGAATATCTCGACGCCCAGTTCCTCGGCCTGTTCGGCCATCCAGCGGCAGACATTGCCCATCGAGACGATGTAATTGCCGTGATTGTTCATCAGGGGCGGCATCGGGAAATTCGGCACGCGGATCTTGCCCGCTTCGCCCAGCATGTAGAAATTGTCCTCTTTCACCGGGACGGTAATCGGCGCGCCCTTCTTCTTCCAGTCGGGAATGAGCCGGTCGATGCCGATGGGGTCGAGCACGGCGCCCGAGAGGATATGCGCGCCCACCTCGGAGCCTTTCTCGAGCACGACGACATTCAGGTCGGCATCAAGCTGCTTGAGCCGGATCGCCGCCGATAGGCCCGCGGGCCCCGCTCCGACGATCACGACATCGTATTCCATGGCTTCGCGTTCAATCTCGGACATGCGTTCCGTCCTTTCCCGAGGCGTGGCTGTCTGGGTCACAAGGTTTCGCACGTGGTTATCGCGCGGGGTGCGTCGAGGTCAATTCAAACACGACGTCATGGGGGCGGGAATGCGGCAATTTTCCCGCTTCAGGGGGCGGGAAAGCGCGCCCAGTCGCAGTTCGGCATTGCAAACCCCCCGGCCTTCGGGGCAGTTTGCCATGAAAATCGCGCGGCACCCGGCATGTCTGCCCCGGCCGCGCGGAAAAGACCCGAGACGACGGATACCGGACGAATGGAAAAGATACCTATGACCCGCCGGGGCCACGCGGCTCTAGAGGCGGAACTGAAGCAGCTCAAGAGCGAGGAACGCCCGGCCATCATCCGCGCGATCGCCGAGGCGCGCGAGCATGGTGACCTGTCCGAGAACGCCGAGTATCACTCGGCCAAGGAAAAGCAGAGCTTCATCGAAGGACGCATCAAGGAACTCGAGGGCGTGATCGGCCTTGCCGAGGTGATCGACCCGGCCAAGCATTCGGGGTCGATCAAGTTCGGCGCGACCGTCACGGTGGTCGACGAGGACACCGACGAGGAAAGGACCTGGCAGATCGTCGGCGAGCATGAGGCGGATATCGAGAACGGGCTTCTCAACATCAAGTCGCCCATCGCGCGCGCGCTCATCGGCAAGGACGAGGGTGACAGCGTCGAGGTGCGCACGCCCGGCGGCGAGCGGTCCTACGAAGTTCTGAAGATCGAGTATATCTGACGGAGATCGCGCAGATGTCCGACCGCCATGCGCCCGGAGGCGGGCGCCCCGATCCCCAGGGCAAGGAGCCGATGACCGGCATCGAGCTGCTGGCCGTGGCGTGTTCGCTGATCTGGCTGGTGGTGTCGGCGGGCTTCTTCCTGATTTGGGGAAGCGGCACCGGCGAGGAGGGCGGCGCCTTCCGTTTCGTGATGACGATGCTCGCGATCTTCATGCCGGTGGCGATGATCTGGATCGCGGTGATGTCGGCGCGCACGACGCGGGTGATGCGCGAGGAGAGCCGGCGGCTCCAGGCCGCGATCGACGCCATCCGCAAGGCCTATGTGGCGCAGGCGAAACAGAACGATCAACGCGTGAGCGACGAGAGCGTCACCAAGAAGCTCGACGAGATCGCCGCGGCACAGCGCAAGACGGAAACCGCGCTTGCCACCTTCTCGACCGTCCGGCAGGCGCCGGTCCCGGTGCGGCGCGTGGGCGCGCAGGTGGCAGCGCCCGCGCCGGCCGCCGAACAGGCGGCGCTGCCGCTTGGAACCACCGCCGAGGATATGACGCCGCCGCTTTCGACCGAGGATTTCATCCGCGCGCTCAATTTCCCCGAGAACGCCCAGGACAAGGCCGGCTTCGACGCGCTGCGCCGCGCGCTGAAGGACCGGCCCACCGCCCAGCTTGTCCAGGCCGCGCAGGACGTGCTGACGTTGATGAGCCAGGACGGCATCTACATGGACGATTTGCGCCCAGACCTGGCGCGCCCGGAGCTGTGGCGCCGCTTTGCCGCGGGCGAGCGGGGGCGTGAACTGGCCGCGCTGGGGGGGATCCGCGACCGGTCCTCGCTGGCGCTGACGGCGGCGCGGATGAAGAGCGACACGATCTTTCGCGATGCCGCGCATCATTTTCTGCGGCTTTTCGATCGCACCATGGCGCGTTTTGCCGAAACGGCGGATGACGGCGAGATCACGGAGTTGTCGAATACCCGCACCGCGCGGGCTTTCATGCTCCTGGGGCGTGCCTCGGGTATCTTCGACTGAGATTGCTCCTGACGGGCGCGCCCGGGCATTCACGATTTCAGAAGAAACTCGAGTAGGGGATGTAGCGCACGGGGTCTCCGGGCGCGATCTCCCGCGCGCCGTCGGCAAGCTCGACGAGCCCCTCGGCCCAGCTCAGTCCGCTGATCCGGCCTGATCCCTCCGAAGCGAAGACTTCGGCGCGACCCTTTCGGATGCGGGCGCGCAGGTATTCGCGGCGGCCGGGCTTCTTGGACTTGGAGAAGGCGGCGGGCAGATCGAAGCCCTGCGGCATCCGCCATTCCTCACCGGCCAGCACCCGGAGCGCGGGACGCGCGAAGATGAGCGTGCAGACGAGGGCCGCCACCGGGTTGCCCGGCAGTCCGAAAACCGGCGTGCCGTGCCAGAGGCCAAGCGCCAGCGGCCGCCCCGGCTTGAGCGCGATCCGCCACTCCGTCATGGCCCCGGCTTCGCGCAGCAGAGCCGAGACATGGTCCTCGTCACCCGCCGACGCGCCGCCCGAGGTTAGGATCGCGTCCGCGCCCTCCGCGGCGCGGTCGAGGGCGGCGGCAAGCGCGCCCCGGTCGTCGGGACAGCGCCCGAGGTCGAGGGGCGCATAGCCGAACTGTTCGAGCAGGCCCAAGAGCATCGGTCGGTTCGCATCCCAGATCTGCCCTTCAGCGGCGGGCTCGCCAGCCTCGGCCAGCTCATCCCCGGTGGAGAGCACCGCGACGCGCAACCGGTCGCGCACCATGACCTCGCCCACGCCCGTCGCCGCCATGAGCGCCAGGTCGGGCGCCGTGACGAGTCGGCCCGCGGGCAGGATGGTCTGTCCCGCCTCCACGTCCTCGCCCGCGCGACGCGCATTGGCCCGCGGCTTGATCCCGGCACGGAAGGCGATGGCGCTGCCGTCGGTGCGCACCTCCTCTTCGAGAATGACGGTATCCACCCCGTCGGGAAGGGCGGCGCCGGTCAGGATGCGTATGGCGTGGCCGGGCGGAACCGTGCCGTCGAACGGGACGCCCGCTGCCGCGCGCCCGGCAACGAGCGGCAGGACCGGATCGCCAGAAGGCAGGCTCGCATGGGCGAAGCCGTAGCCGTCTACCGCCGAGTTTGCCGTGGGCGGATTGGCGCGCCGGGCGGTGACGGGGCGGGCCAGCACGCGGCCCAATGTCTCGGTGGCGGGCAGGGCGGAGGCCGGGGTCACGGGGGCGAGGTTCGTGCGCAGGAGCGCCAGCGCGTCCTCCACGGGCGTCCATTCCACACCCGCGGGCATGGCGAAGCAATCGTCGCGCAGGGGCGGGGGCATAAGCCGCGCCTCGGGGTCGGGCTCTCCGGTCATGCGATTGTCCTCATCTGCCGCTCGGTCTCCAGATAGGACGCGCCGCAATCCTGCGCCAGTGCCGTCAGACGGTCGCGTGCCGTGGCGCCGAGGATCCAGGCCTCCTCGCGCGCCGCGTCGGGAAGATCCCGCATCATCGCGGCCAATTCACTTGGAGGCAGGCGCGAGAGAACGGTGGCGAGCCGCGTGACCTGCACCGCATCGCGGATCGCCTCGGGATCGGCGCGGGTGGCGGTGCGCACGGCGTTCTCGATGAGGCCGGGCCAGATCTCGGCGAGGACGACAGGCGCGGTGGCACAGTCCTCGAAGGGCCAGATCGCGACACCGGGCAGGCGGCGCAAGCGGTTCAGCATCGGCAGTCCCATCAGGACCTGCGAGCCGACCGTGGGATTGTAGCAAAGCTGAAAACAGCTCGAGGAGGTGCGCGCCACGCGGTCGCAGCTGCGTTTCTCGGGGATCGCGTCATAGGTGATGCCCGCCTTGCGATAGGGGATGTCGGGCCAACGGTCGGCATGTGTCTTGCCCCAGAACGGCCCGGCACCCGGCAGCACGCGGTTCATGGCAGAGGCCACGTCGAAGCGGTTGTTGCGGTTCCGGAGGTTGTCGGTGATACGCGCCGCGAGCCAGTTCCAGACCGCGAAGGGATCATCCGATCCGGTGAGCGCCCGCGCCAACCCGGCGGGATATCCGAAGGGGAAGTCGAAGCCGAGAAGGAGACGGCGACCGGCGGCACGTTCCGCGGTAATCAGACCGGCAAGCGCGGCTTCGGCGGCGCGGCGCGTTCGGAAGTAGGAGGGCGCGAAGGGTGCGCCCCGTCGGGCCATGCCCAGCCAGATCGCATCCTTTGATGGACGCGCGGGCGAGGGCCGGGACGCGGCGGACCAATCGACCATGGCGACGGTGTCGAACCCGGTCATGGTGTCATAGCCCCACCTCGCGCAGGATGAAATCGGCAATGGCCGACGTGTCGTCGAGCTCGAAAACCGGCCGGTCGAGATCGAGCGGCGCATCGGCGGCCACGGCGCGGATCGAGGAGTCACCCGGCGCAATGAGCGGATGGCCGGTTTCCGCGCGCCATGCCTCGATCTTGGGATGGCGCGCGTGCTTGTAGCCCTCGATCAGCACGAGGTCGACGGGTGAGAGCCGCGTGAGCAGGTCGTCGAGCGCCGGCTCTTCGGCGCCGCGAAGTTCGTGCATGAGCGCCCAGCGGGCGCCGGAGGCCAGCAGGACCTCGGTCGCACCGGCGGTGCGATGACGATGGCTGTCGCGACCGGGCTGGTCCACGTCGAAACTGTGATGGGCGTGTTTCACGGTGGAAACGGTGAGGCCCCGCCCGGTGATCTCGGTCACGAGACGTTCGACCAGGCCCGTCTTGCCCGCGTTCTTCCAGCCGGTGATGCCGTAGAGCCTCATGCGCCGCGCTCCAGCGTGGTGCGCGCGTGTTCGAGGTCTTGCGGCGTGTTGACGTTGAAGAAGGGGTCGCCGGGGCCGTCGAATAGCGCCTCGCGCCCGCCATGACGCTCGGTCCAGAGAACCACCTTTCTGAGGCCGTCTTCGAGCGCGGAGCGCAGGTCGTGACGCAACGCGACGGGCCAGAGGCCGAAGGTGGGATGACGGATGAGGCCCGAGCGCGTCTCGGATTTCGTGTCGGTGCCGGGATCGCGGGGCGTCGCGGCGAGGACGAGCGGGTGCGCCATGCCCTCGGCCGCCCATTGCAGCCGGGCGACGAGGTCGCAAGGGAAGAACGGCGTGTCGCCCGCGACGCTGACCACCGTCTCCGCGCCCTCGTGCGCGGCCCAGTCGAGACCGGCCAGAACCCCGGCGAGCGGGCCGGGATGATCGGCGACGGTGTCGGGCAGGAAAGGCAGGCCGAACTCGTCGAACCGTGCGGGATCGCCGTTGGCGTTGAGCGCGAGCCCCGCCACCTGCGGCGCGAGACGGTCGATCACATGCGCGAGGATGGGGCGGTCGCCCAAGCGCAGGAGCGTCTTGTCCCCGCCGCCCATGCGCGTGGCAAGCCCGCCCGCGAGAATGATGCCGAGCGGTTGTTTCATGTGGCCTCGGGCCTCCCGTGGATGGTGCCGCGCCGCGGGGGCCGGGGGAGCCTGCGGATGTCAGAGGGCATCGGCATGCTCCGCCTGGAGGCGCGCCCGCTCGGGGTCGAGCCATTTCTGCATGACGACCACGCCGCTGTCCTCGTAGCCGAGCCCTTCGTAGAAGGCGAGGACGGGGGCGTTGGAAAGACGCACCATGAGGTGCAGCTTGGCGATGCCGCGGGCGCGTGCCCAGTCCTCGGCCTGGGCCATGGCGGCGCGGGCGAGACCGTGCCGGCGGTGCGCGGGGTCGGTGCAGAGGTAGTAGACCCATCCGCGATGCCCGTCCTCACCCACCGCGAAGGCGGCGACGAGGCGCCCCTCGTGACGATGGACGAAGATGGCCGCGTGCGGGCTTGCGCGGAACTGCGCGATGTCGACCTCGGGGGGGTTCCAGGGCCGGGTCATGTCGCAGGCGTCCCAGAGCGCGATGAGCGCGTCGATATCGGCCTCTTCCATCGGATCGAAGCTGGTCATTCTGTCGCTCCCTTGCGGCGGTGCTTGCGGTCTTCCTCGGGCAGGCTCGCGGTGTCGATATCGCGGATGAGACGCTCGTCGCCCGAGAGGCAGACGAACCGCTTGCCGCGCATCCGGCCGATCAATGTAAGTCCGACCTGCTGCGCGATCTCGACGCCCCAAGCGGTAAAGCCCGAGCGCGAGGCGAGGACCGGGATGCCCATGAGGGCGGTCTTGATCACCATCTCGGAGGTCAGCCGCCCGGTGGTGTAGAGAAGCTTGTCGCCGGGCTCGATCCCTTCGGAGAACATCCAGCCCGCGATCTTGTCCACCGCGTTGTGCCGTCCCACGTCCTCCATGTAGACGAGCGGGCGATCGCCCTGGCAGAGCACGGTGCCGTGGATGGCCCCCGCCTCGAGATAGAGCGAGGGGGTGGTGTTGATGCGATGGGCGAGGGCGTAGAGATCCGAGGCGCGCAGTTCGCAATCGGGAAGGCGCAGATCTTCGAGCCCCTCCATCATGTCACCGAAGACGGTGCCCACGGCGCAGCCCGAGGTGCGCGTCTTCCGGGCGAGCTTCTCCTCGTAGGTGGTGCGCCCGTCGGTGCGCACGACCACGGTTTCGAGATCGGCGTCGAACTCCACGCCCTGCACGGTCTCGCCGGGTTGCAGCATGCCCTGGTTGCGCAGGAAGCCGAGCGCGAGATACTCGGGGTAATCCCCGATCGTCATGGCGGTGACGATTTCCTGACCGTTGAGGAATATCGTGAGGGGGCATTCCTCGACCACGGAGATGCGGATGGCCTGCCCCTCGTGGTCCACGCCGTCGATGCGCCGCGTGAGATCGTCGCGCGCGGGATCGGGGGCGATGACGTAGTCGCGGGGGGGCAGGGGCGGGGGCAATTGCGTCTCCTCGGACTTCGGGCTAGGCCAATGGCGAGAGCGCACTTTGGCAGGCACACAATGGAAAACACCAAATCGCCCTACTGGCAAGGCGTGCGCGCCGGGCTGCCCTTCATCGTCATTCTCGCGCCCTTCGGGGTGCTGTTCGGCGTCGTGGCGACCGAGGCCGGACTGAACCTTTTCGAGGCGGTCACCATGTCGGCGCTGACCATCGCGGGAGCGTCGCAATTCACCGCCATCCAGCTCTTGCAGGACGGGGTGCCGACGCTGATCGTGATCGCGGCGGCGCTGACGGTGAACCTGCGCCTCGCGATGTATTCGGCGTCGCTGGTGCCGCATCTGGGCCAGGCCTCGCTGCCGATGCGCGCGCTCGTGGCCTATTGCCTGGTGGACCAGAACGCCGCCGGCGGCGCGGCGGTCTTCGAAGCGCATCCGCACTGGACCCTGCGCCAGCGCCTTGCCTTCTATTTCGGCATGTCCTCGCCTCTCATCCCGAACTGGATCGTGTTCACCGTGGTGGGCGCGCTGGTGGGAGAGCGCATTCCCGAGGCGCTCGCGCTCGATTTCGCGATCCCGATCACCTTCATCGCGCTTGTCGCGCCGATGTTGCGCACCGGCGCCCACCGCGTGGCGGCGATCAGCGCGATTGCCGCCTCGCTGATGCTGACATGGATGCCCTACAGCCTCGGTATCATCGCCGCCGGTGCGGTCGGCATGGTCGTGGGAGCCGAGGTCGAGCGCCGCACGGAGGGCTGGGCATGATCGATCACGTGCAGCTCTGGATCGTGATCCTGGCGCTTGGCGGGGGCAGCTATTTCTTTCGCTTCGTCTTCCTCGGGCTGATCGGGAACCGCTCGCTTCCGGGGTGGGTCCTGCGGCACCTGCGCTACACGGCGGTCTCGGTGCTGCCCGCGCTTATCGCGCCGCTGGTGCTCTGGCCTCCCGCGACCGGCGGAGAGGTCGATCCCGCGCGGCTCGTCGCGGCCTTCGCGGCGGTCGCCGTCGGCCTCTGGACGCGCAACGTGATCGCGACGATCGTGACGGGTGGCGCAGTGCTCTACCTGGGATTCTACCTGGCCGGATAGGAGGCTGTCGCGCGAGGAAGAAGGACCGACCTCGCGGAGGCCGGCCCTTGCGCGTGGGGAAGGTCAGCCGATGGCGGCGGCCTTCACGTCCTCGTCGATGTAAGGCAGGTACTGCTCGAAGTTCTTGGCGAACATCTCGACCAGTTTCGCAGCCTGGCGGTCATAGCTTTCGGGATTGTCCCAAGTCCGGCGCGGGTCGAGCAGGACCTCGGGAACGCCGGGTGCATCCACCGGCACGTCGAAGCCGAAGTTCGGATCCTTGCGGAACTTCACCTTCGACAGCGATCCGTCGAGGGCCGCCGTCAGAAGCGCGCGTGTGGCGCGGATCGGCATCCGCGAGCCGGTGCCATAGGCGCCGCCGGTCCAGCCCGTGTTGACGAGCCAGCAGGTCGCGCCATGCTTCGCGATCTTGTCGCGCAGGAGGTTGCCGTAGACTTCCGGACGACGCGGCATGAAGGGCGCGCCGAAACAGGTGGAGAAGGTGGGCTCGGGCTCGGTCACGCCGCGCTCGGTGCCGGCGACCTTGGAGGTGAAGCCCGACAGGAAGTGATACATGGCCTGCGCCGGGGTAAGCCGCGCGATGGGCGGAAGGACGCCGAACGCATCGCAGGTGAGCATGATGATGTTCTTCGGATGCCCCCCGACCGAGGTGGCCGAGGCGTTCGAGATGTAATCGAGCGGGTAGGCGCAGCGCATGTTCGCGGTGAGCGAATCGTCGTCGAAATCGAGCTCGCGCGTCTCCTCGTCGTAGACCATGTTCTCGATCACGGTCGCGAATTTGGAGGTCGTCGCGTAGATCTCGGGTTCGGCTTCGGGGTTGAGGTTGATGGTCTTGGCATAGCACCCGCCCTCGAAGTTGAAAGTGCCGCGATCCGACCAGCCGTGCTCGTCATCGCCGATGAGCACGCGGTCGGGGTCGGCCGAGAGCGTGGTCTTGCCCGTGCCCGAAAGCCCGAAGAAGATGGCCGTGTCGACCGGGTTTCCGCGCGCGTGGTTGGCCGAGCAGTGCATCGGCATGATGCCCTTCTCGGGCAGAAGGTAGTTCAGCAGGGTGAAAACGGATTTCTTGTTCTCGCCCGCGTATTCGGTCCCGCCGATAAGGATCATCTTGCGGTCGAAATTCATCGCGATGACGGTTTCCGAGCGGCAGTCGTGCTTCTTGGGATCGGCCTTGAAACTGGGGCAGTTGATGATGGTGAAATCGGCGGTGAAATGATCGAGCGCCTCGCGGTCGGGGCGCCGCAGCAGATGGCGGATGAAGAGCCCGTGCCAGGCAAGCTCGGTGATCATCCGGACCTTGATGGAATGCGCCGGATCGGCGCCGCCGGTCAGGTCCTGAACGTAGTAGCGCCCGCCTTCCATGTGCTTCACCATGTCGGCATGCAGCGCGTCGAAGCCCTCGGGCGACATCTCGGCGTTGTTCTCCCACCAGATGTTGTCGGCCACGCTGTCGGTGCGGACCACGTGCTTGTCCTTGGGTGAGCGGCCCGTGAACTTGCCGGTCGAGACGAGAAACGCGCCGCCCCGCCCGAGGGCGCCTTCGCCGTTCTTGAGCGCGGCCTCGACGAGTGCCGGCTCGATCAGGTTGTAGTGGACTTCGCCCAGCCCGGTGATGCCCTGGTCCTCGACACGGAATTGCGGATTCACCCGTCCGACTGTCATAGCCTTCATTCTCCACTTGGTAGGGCCGGCAGACGCGGCCAGGTCCAGCGGGCCCGCGGTTCGGAAGCGATGCCTTCCCGGCCCGTTGCCGGCCTCATAACACGGTGATTTGAAGAAAGAACAGGGCGGTTCCGAGCAGTTAGCGCAACCACCATGAAGTTAGCGCAATCAGCCCTGCCAGACGGCAACCCCCCGCGCAGGATCCGGCGGGACCGGGGCAAATTAGCCATTCGTAAGGACTTTCTGCGTCAAATCGGTCGCAGGTCCGTGTTGATTCGCAGAATTGGATTGATCGCGATCACGGGTTGCGCGCATAGTGTTGAAAAAAATCAGGCAATTGAGCAGTACAAGGAAATCAGAAATGTCGAAAATCGCCCTTGTGGACGATGACAGGAATATCCTGACATCGGTTTCCATGACTCTCGAAGCGGAAGGGTTCGAGGTCGAAACCTACAATGATGGACAGCAGGCGTTCGACGCCTTCAACAAGAAGCTGCCGGACATGGCGGTTCTGGACATCAAGATGCCGCGGATGGACGGCATGGACCTGTTGCAGCGCCTGCGTCAGAAATCCTCGATGCCGGTGATCTTCCTGACGTCGAAGGATGACGAGATCGACGAGGTCCTGGGTCTTCGCATGGGGGCGGACGACTACGTGAAGAAACCGTTCTCGCAACGGCTTCTGGTCGAGCGCATCCGCGCGTTTCTGCGCCGGCAGGACGCGATGGACGGCACGATCTCGGCCAGCGATGCCGAGGACGGCAAGGTGATCGAGCGTGGCGATCTGCGCATGGATCCGCTTCGCCACTCGGTTTCGTGGAAGGGGCGGGACGTATCGCTCACCGTGACCGAGTTCCTTCTTCTCCAGGCGCTCGCGCAGCGACCCGGTTTCGTCAAGAGCCGCGATCAGTTGATGGACGTGGCCTATGACGACCAGGTCTATGTCGACGACCGGACCATCGACAGCCATATCAAGCGTCTGCGCAAGAAGCTGCGGAGCGTGGACCCGGATTTCTCGGCGATTGAGACGCTTTACGGTATCGGCTACAGATATAACGAAGAGTAATCATGGCACTGGTCGAGGGGGCGCATGTGCGCGACGCGGCACGCGGACGAAGGGGTGACGTCGTTCTGGGCGACGACTTCGTCGCGCCCGACAGCGTCGTAGAGCAGGAAGTGCGCCAGCGCCGCAACCGGCGTGGCCTCGCCTCGCTGCGCTCATCGCCGCTGACGCGGAAGATCATCACATTCAACCTCATCGCCCTGAACGTGCTGGTGGCGGGTATCCTCTATCTCAATTCCTCGCGCGACGGGCTGGCGGTGCAGCGGATCGAGGGGCTCGTGAGCGAGGCGGAGCTTGTGGCGGATGTCTTCGAGGCACAGTTGCCTAGTGGCGCGCCCGTCAACCTCGTGACCGGCGACGGCGTGGACGTGGGCGAGACGCTCGACGGGCTCGATCTGCGCGGTGGCGCGGAGGTGGTGGTCTTCGATTCCGAGGGCGTGGCGGTCGGAGAGGTCGTCGGCGCGCGAGAGGACGGAGGCGTTGGCGGAACCGCCCGGCCCACGGTCATCATCGACGCGCTCAACGCGGTCTGGACCGCGATTTCCACACCGTTTCGCGGAGACGGAGACGAGCGTCTTCCCACAACCGAGGATCTGCTGCGCGACATGGTCGCGCCGGCGCTCGAGAACGGCACGCAGGTCAAGACGGGCCAGACCGCCGAGGGCACGATCTTTGCCGCCGTGGCCCCGATCGAACGGAACGGCACGGCCGTGGGCGTCGTCGCGATCACCAGCGCCGCGGGGGAGATCGACAATCTCGTGATGTCCGAGCGGGAGCGCGTGCTCCAGATGTTCATCATCGCCACCCTGGTCTCGATCGGCCTCAGCCTCATTCTCGCCTCGACCATCGCGCACCCGCTTGCCGACCTGGCCGCGGCGGCCGAGGTCGGCGGCGCGCGCAATCGCGGCAAGTCCGGTTCGGCCCGCATCCGCATCCCCGATCTGACCTCGCGGCCCGACGAGATCGGCCGCCTCTCCGGCGCGCTTCGGGGGATGGTGGGCGCCCTCTACAACCGTATCGACGGGAACGAGCAGTTCGCGGCGGACGTGGCGCATGAAATCAAGAATCCGCTCGCCTCGCTGCGCTCTGCCGTCGGCACGCTGCGCGTGGCCAAGCGCGACGACCAGCGCGAGAAACTGCTTGACGTGATCGACCACGACGTGCGCCGCCTCGACCGGCTGGTAAGCGACATTTCCAATGCCTCGCGGCTCGACAGCGAACTCGTCAAGGAAGAGGAGGAGCCTTTCGATCTTCTCACGATGCTGGGCAATCTCGGCCAATACCTGGGCGAGGACGCCAAGGCGCAGGGCATCGATTTCATCACCGATTTTCCCAAGGAGCCCATCATCATCAACGGGCTCGAGGCGCGGCTCGCGCAGGTCTTCGTCAATCTCATCACCAACGCGATCAGCTTCTGCGAGGACGGCGACGCGATCCGCATCTGGGCGCGCATGCGCGAGAATCGCGTACTTGTCGTGGTCGAGGATACCGGCCCCGGCATCCCCGACCAGGCGCTCACCAAGATTTTCCAGAGGTTCTATTCGCAGCGCGACGAGAAGGATTTCGGCAACAATTCCGGCCTCGGCCTTGCCATCTCGAAGCAGATCGTGGAGGCCCATGGAGGTGTCATATGGGCCGAGAATATCCGCCCGACCGATGCCGACGTCACTTCCGATCCCCTGGGCGCGCGGTTTGTCGTCGGCCTTCCCGTCTAGGGCGCGATGACGGGCGATCCATCGTCCCGCGCGGTGGTGCATGCGTCCTGCGTCGCGCTGGGCTCTCGTGCCCTGCTGATCCGAGGCAAGGCGGGCGCGGGCAAGAGTAGCCTCGCGCTCGACCTGCTATCGCGCGGCGCATCGCTCGTCTCGGATGACCGCACCGAGATCACCCGCACCGGAGAGGGCCTGCGCGTCGCGGCACCCGCACCGATCCGGGGCCGGATCGAGGCTCGCGGCCTGGGTCTTCTGAACGCGCCGGTCGCCACGGACGGTGCGATCCTGATCGCGGTGGTCGATCTGGACACACCCGAGACCGAACGTCTGCCCCCGGCAAGGGAGACCGAGCTTCTCGGGATCACGCTCCCGATCCTCCGCGCGAGCCCGATGACCTGTTTTCCCGCCGCGCTGATCCTATATCTCGGGCATGGGCGAACTGAATGACATGACGGCGCGTGGCGATACTCTCACGGACCTCGCGTCGCTGGTGCTCGTGACCGGGCCGTCGGGTGCGGGCCGCACGACCGCGCTTCACGCGCTCGAGGATCTGGGCTACGAGACCATCGACAACCTTCCGCTCAGCTTCCTGTCGCGCCTGCTCGAGGGAACGCGCGCGGAACGCCCTCTGGCGCTCGGTGTCGACGTGCGGACCCGCGACTTCTCGCCCGATGGTCTCGTGGCTGCGATGGACGATGTGCGGCGTCTTACCGGGGCGCCGGTTCAACTGCTCTATCTGGATGCCGATCCCGATACGTTGCTGCGCCGGTATTCCGAGACGCGGCGGCGTCATCCGCTTGCCCCCGAAGCGGGCCCCGCGATGGGCATCGCGCGCGAGATCGAGCTTCTCGCCCCCGTTCGTGCGCTGGCCGATGTGCTCGTCGATACCTCGGGTCTGAGCCCGAATGACCTGCGTGCGGAAATGCGGCACTGGTTCGCCGTGACGGAGGGGCAGGGCCTTGTCCTGTCGGTTCAGTCCTTCTCGTACAAGCGTGGCTTGCCGCGCAGTGCCGACCTCGTCTTCGACTGCCGCTTCCTGCGCAATCCCCATTGGGAGCCCGAGTTGCGACATCTCGACGGTCGCGATCCCCCGGTCGCGCGCTTCATCGAGGGCGATCCGCGCGCCGCCGAGTTCCGCGAGCGCTGCCTTTCCTTCCTGCGTTTCCTCGTGCCCGCCTATGGCAGCGAAGGCAAATCCTACCTCACCATCGCCTTCGGCTGCACGGGGGGATGGCATCGTTCCGTCGCGATGGCGGAATCCGTCGCCCGGACCCTTGCAGAGGAGGGCTTGCCGGTGTCAATTAGGCACCGGGAACTGGAGCGGCTGGCCGGGCGAGACGCCACGGCCGCGATGCCTGCGGGCAGCCGCAATGACGGGGACGGGACGCAATGATCGGGATCGTGATCGTGGCGCATGGCGGACTGGCGCGGGAATACCTTGCCGCGATCGAGCACGTGATGGGCGATCAGCCGGGCATCCGCGCGATCACCATCGAGCGCGACCATGACCGCGCCGCCAAGCAGGCCGAAATCTGCGACGCCGCCGATGCCGTCGATACGGGCGCCGGCGTCGTGGTCGTCACCGACATGTTCGGCGGCTCGCCCTCGAACCTCTCGCTCATGGCATGCCGGCCCGACAACCGGCGCATCCTCTACGGCGCGAACCTGCCGATGCTCATCAAGCTTGCGAAAAGCCGCCACAAGAGCGTGCCCGACGCGGTGGCCCATGCGCTCGACGCGGGGCGAAAGTATATCGACAGCCAGAACATCTCGGCAGAACAGGAACGAACATGACCAAGACGGTGAGCCGCACGATGCAGATCGTGAACGAGAAGGGCCTGCATGCCCGTGCATCGGCCCGGCTCGTCGAGGTGGTCGAGGGATTCGACGCGACCGCCGAGGTGTCGCGTGACGGCCATTCGGCAAGCGGCGACAGCATCATGGGGCTTTTGATGTTGGCAGCTTCGCGCGGAACAACTATTGACGTTCAGACGCGCGGGCCCGATGCCGAGGCGCTCGCCGATGCCATTGAAACGCTCGTGGCGGATTGTTTCGGCGAGGACATGTGAGAGAATGTGCGTGCCGCGATCCGGGCACGGAGGCGCAGATGGGACGGGAACTCTTGACCGACAAGATGTCGCATGAGGCGCGTGATGCCACGTCCGAGGTCGTCACCTTCACCAAGTACGACCGCCGCAGCCTGACCTATGCCAACACCTTCGATTCTCCCATGACCGCGAGGGTCATCCGGTCGGTCGAATGGATGACCGGCAAGATCAGCATCATCCGCATGATCCGGGCTTTCGAGAAACGCGGGGCGCCCAGCGGACAGGCGTTCTGGCGCGCCGCGCTCGACACGATGGGGATCGAGCTGCTGACGCCGCAGGAAGAGATCGACAACATTCCCTCCGAGGGGCCCGTGGTCGTCGTGGCCAATCATCCGCACGGTCTTGTCGACGGGATGATCCTTGCCGATCTGATCGGCCGGCGGCGCACCGACTACAAGATCCTGACGCGTGCGCTTCTGACCGGCATCGACGAGGTGGCCGCGTCCTACATGATCTCGGTGCCGTTCCCGCACGAGCCCGACGCCCAGGCGAAATCGGTTGCCATGCGGGCCAAGGCGATGGCGCATCTCAGGGAGGGCGGGGTGATCAGCGTGTTTCCCTCGGGTGTCGTGGCGTCATCGGACACGCTTTTCGGGCCCGTGCGCGAGGCGGAGTGGAACGTCTTCACCGCCCAGATGATCCGCAGATCCGGCGCGAAGGTGGTGCCGATCTATTTCTCGGGACAGAATTCGCGCTGGTACCAGATGGCCAACCGCATTTCCGCGACCATGCGCCAGAGCCTTCTGCTGCACGAGGTGGTGCGGAGCTGCAACCGGCCCCAGAGGCCGGTCGTCGGGCCGCCTGTTCCCGATGAGAAGATGGATCTTCTGCAAAACGACCCGCGGGGCTTCATGACCTGGCTGCGGGCGCATACGCTGTCACTCGGCGCAGAGAATCGGCCCGCGACTGAAACGGAATGACATCTCGACAACTTAGGAGCTTCTCATGAGCGACATCACCCGAATGGATACCAAGCGACGGATGAGCCAGATCGTGGTCCATGGCGATACGATCTATCTCGCGGGCCAGGTGGGCAACGCGGGCGACAGCGTCGCCGACCAGACCAAGACCTGTCTCGAGAGCATCGAGGCGCTTCTCGAGAAGGCGGGATCGGACAGCACGCGCATCCTGCAGGCGACCATCTGGCTGGCCGACATGGCGGATTTCGCCGAGATGAACGCCGTCTGGGACGCCTGGGTGCCCGAAGGTCACGCCCCCGCGCGGGCCTGCGGCGAGGCCAAGCTCGCCCATCCCGAGCTGAAGGTCGAGTTCATGATCACCGCTGCGAAGAAGTAGGCTGCCCAAGTGGGGGCGAGATAAGGCCGCCCCCAACAGTCTCGAACGAAAATGCGCGCCCCGCGGGGCGCGCATTCTTGTTTCGGTCGAGGTCGTGCCTTCTCAGTCGAGCGCCTTGTCGGTCACCTCATGCGTCCAGGCTTCGTCGCCGGGATGCTTGGTGATCACCGGGTCCGAGCCGCCCGAGAGGAGCGACTCGACCGTGCGCTCGAAATCGGCGGGGTCGAGCGTGCCGTCGCTGCCTTCGGTCAGCTTGCTGATCTCGCGGACCATGCGTTTCTGGTGCTTCTCGGTCTGCGCACCCGTCGCGTCGTTCTCGAGCACGATCATCGCGGCCTCGTCGGGGTTCTCGGCGGCATATTCCCAGCCTTTCATCGAGGCGCGCACGAAACGGGCGAGCTTGTCGACGAACTCGGGATCTTCCAGCCGGTCCTCGAGCACGTAGAGGCCGTCCTCGAGCGTGGCGACGCCCTGATCCTCGTACTTGAACGTGACGAGTTCCTCCGGCGCGATCCCGGCGTCGATCACCTGCCAGTATTCATTGTAGGTCATCGTCGAGATGCAATCGGCCTGGTTTTGCAGAAGCGGATCGACGTTGAAGCCCTGCTTGAGCACGTTCACCCCGTTCTCGCCGCCATCCGTGGGGATGCCGAGCTGACTCATCCAGCTGAGAAAGGGAAATTCGTTGCCGAAGAACCAGACGCCCAGCGTGCGGCCGGGGAAATCCTCGGGCGACTCGACGCCGGTGCTCTTGAGGCAGGTCAGCATCATGCCCGATTTCTTGAAGGGTTGCGCGATATTGACGAGCGGCAGGCCCTTTTCGCGCGCCGAGAGGGCGGCCGGCATCCATTCCACGGTGACATCCGCGCCGCCGCCCGCGATCACCTGCGTGGGGGCGATGTCGGGGCCGCCGGGCTTGATCGTGACGTCGAGTCCCTCTTCCTCGTAGAAGCCCTTGTCCTTGGCGACGTAATAGCCTGCGAACTGGCCTTGCGTGACCCATTTGAGCTGCAAGGTCAGATCGTCCGCGGCCTGCGCCACGGGCGCAAGCGCCGCGAGCACGCCTGCGGCGATGGCTGTTCTGAGTAGTTTCATCTTGTCGTCTCCCTGTTGGTTGGTCTTATTGATCTGTGGCTACCCTCGTTGCGAAGGGTGCCAGAAGGTCACGCGCTTTTCCAGCAGGACCATGATGCCGTAGAAGAACGAGCCCGCTAGCGCGGCCACAACGATCTCGGCCCAGACGAGATCCATGGCGAGCTGTCCCACGCTGGTCGAGATGCGAAAGCCCATGCCACGGATGGGCGAGCCGAAAAACTCGGCCACGATGGCGCCGATGAGCGCGAGGGTGGTCGAGATCTTGAGGCCGTTGAAGATGAAGGGCATCGCCGCGGGCAGGCGGAGCTTCACGAGGGTCTGCCAGTAGCTGGCGCCGTAGGTGCGCATGAGGTCGCGCTGCATCGGATCGGTGGCGTTGAGGCCGGCGACCGTGTTCACGAGCATCGGGAAGAAGACCATGACCACTACCACGGCCGCCTTCGATTGCCAGTCGAAGCCGAACCACATCACCATGATGGGCGCGATGCCGATGATGGGCAGGGCGGCCACGAAATTGCCCACCGGCAGCAGACCGCGCGTGAGGAAGGGCGAGCGGTCGATCAGGACGGCCACGACGAGCGCCGCGCCGCACCCCATCACGTAGCCCGAGAGCGCGCCCTTCACGACCGTCTGGCGAAAGTCGATCCAGAGCGTGTCGAGGCTTGCCATGAAACGCTCGGCGATGGCGGTCGGGGCAGGAAGGATGACGGGGCTTACCTCGAGCCCGCGCACCACCAGTTCCCACATCACGAGGATCGTCGCGCCGAAGATGAGCGGCACGAGCCAGCGTGCGACCCGCCCCTCGCGCCGGGCGAGGCGGGTGTTGAGCCACCAGGCGAGGAGCCAGACGGCGATCGCGGCGAGGACATGCGTCATGGGGAGACCCCCATCCGGCGATCGGCGAGCCGCTGGACCGCGCCCACGACGAGGATGAGCATGCCCGCCAGTAGTGCCGCGGCCATGAGCGCGGCCCACATGATGAGCGGTTGGCCGAACTGGCTTCCGATCAGCATCCGCGCGCCGAGGCCGTTGATCGCGCCGGTGGGCAATTCACCCACGATGGCACCGATGAGGCTGGCGGCGATGGCCACCTTGAGCGAGGCGAAGAAATAAGGGAGCGAGGCCGGAAGGCGAAGCTTCCAGAAGACTTGGCTGCGGCTGGCGCCATAGGTCTTGAGCAGGTCGAGCTGCATGTCGGACGGCGAGCGCAGGCCGCTCACCATGCTGACCAGCACCGGGAAGAAGGACAGGTAGGCCGAGATGATTGCCTTGGGCACGAGGCGGTCTTCGATGCCCACGGTGTTCGACAGCACCACGATCATGGGTGCGAGCGCCACGATGGGAACCGTCTGGCTGATGACGGCCCAGGGCATGACCGAGCGGTCCATGGTGCGGCTGTGGACGATCGCGATGGCGAGCGCCACGCCCAGCACGATCCCCAGCACGAACCCCCAGAGCGTCGCTTCGAGCGTGATCCAGCCGTGGTAGACGAGGCTGCGTTTCGAGGTGACGCTTTGGCCGAAGATCCCGTCCCAGAGGGCCACGGCCACCTGGTGCGGCGCGGCGACGACGGGGCGGTCCTGGTTCATCGTCGCGCGCAGGATCTCGCCCAGCCCCGGATCGGTGCCCGCGCGCTCGGCCTGGTCCAGAACCCAGGTGGAATTCATCCAGAAGGCCGCGAGATACCAGATCACGAAGATCGCCGCGACGACGGTGAGAACGGGGATCACGTTGCGCATGGGTGCGCTCCGTTTCCCGTTTTCATGAAGGGCTTCCGCTCTTTCGCGATGCCACGGTAAGGGCCGAAGAGGCAAAGACCGGTGAACCGCCGGTCCATGCGGCGGGCAGGGTGCGGGATACAGCGACGCTCAGTCATCGCCGTGCCCTGCACGCAACCCGTCGCGGACGCGATGGGCGATCTCGATGAATTCGGGCGTGTCGCGGATGTCGAGTGGGCGGTCGTGGGGCAGCGGGCTTTCGATCACGTCGGCGATGCGGCCGGGGCGGGGGCTCATCACCACGATGCGGGTCGAGAGATAGACCGCTTCGGGGATCGAATGGGTGACGAAGCAGATGCTCTTGTTGGTGCTGCGCCAGAGGTGGAGTAGCTGTTCGTTGAGGTGGTCGCGCACGATCTCGTCAAGCGCGCCGAAGGGTTCGTCCATGAGCAGGATGTCGGCATCGAAGGCGAGGGCGCGCGCGATCGAGGCGCGCTGCTGCATCCCGCCCGAGAGTTGCCAAGGAAATTTCTTCTCGAAACCCGCAAGCTCGACCAGTTCCAGCACGCGTTTGACCCGCTCGGCCTGATCGGCCTTGGAATAGCCCATGATCTCGAGCGGCAGGCGGATGTTGCCGCCGATGGTGCGCCACGGATAGAGACCCGCCGCCTGGAAGACATAGCCGTAGGCGCGCGCCTTGCGGGCCTCCGCCGCGCTCTTGCCGTTCACGGTGATGCTGCCCGAGGTCGGGTGTTCGAGATCGGCCATGCAGCGCAGGAAGGTCGTCTTGCCACAGCCCGACGGGCCGATGAAGCTCACGAAATCGCCCTGTTTCACGTCAAGGCTCACGTCCTTGAGCGCGTGGACGGGACCATCGTTGGTCTCGAAGGTGAGCGAGAGGTTCTTGGCGGAGATCACCGGGTCTGTCACGTGTCGAAATCCCATAGGCTGGCTTCGGCGAACTCGACCGAGTTGTCGGAAGGGTCGCGGACATAGAGGGAGCGGGTGCCGTTCGGCCATTCGAAATCGGCCTCGATCTCGACGCCGTGAGCGGCCAGATGGTCGGCCCAGGCCTGCGTCTCGCCTTGCCTCGCGCGAAAGCACACATGCCCCGGCCCTCGCGCGCCGTGGGGCGGGACGGGGAACCTGCCGTCCGAAGACTGATGCGTGGCCTCGGGGTTGAAGAGCATGAGCATCGAGCCTTCGCAGCGCAGGAAGACGTGGCGGCCATCGACCCGCACATGTTCCTCGAGGCCCACGACATCCCTGTAAAACCCCGCCGCCGCGTCGAGGTCATCGACATAGAGCGCGGTCTCGAGGATGCCGGGGCGGGCAGGTGTCATGCCTCAAATCCCCGCCGGGATGTTCAGCGGGTCGCGCTCGATCATCTTGGGCGCGGTGAGGGCCTTCCACTTCGACAGCGCCTCGTGCGCCGAGGGGAAGGCCGGGCGGGGAACGAAGCGGCCGCGGCCGGGTTGGGGCTGCGAATTCTGGCCCCAGGCCCAGATCACCTCGCCGCGCGAAAGGGTGTAGCGCGAGTTGGCGGTGACGGTGAAGCCCTCGAAGACGTTGTAGTCGAGGATCGAATGGTGGTTGGCGGGGCTGATCGTCTTGGTGATCTTGGGATCCCACACCACGATATCGGCATCCGCGCCTTCCACGATGGCGCCCTTTTTCGGGTAGATATTCAATATCTTGGCGACGTTCGTTGAAGTGACCGCGACGAATTCGTTCGGCGTGAGGCGCCCTGTTTCCACCCCCGTGGTCCAGAGCACCGGAAGCCGCTCCTCGAGCCCGTTGGAGCCATTGGGGATGATGCGGAAATCGTCGCGTCCGCGGCGCTTCTGCTCGGTCGAGAAGGCGGCGTGATCGGTGGCGACCACCTGCAGGCTGCCCGCCTGAAGCCCGGCCCAGAGCCCGTCCTGATGCTCCTTCGAGCGGAAGGGCGGCGACATGACGCGTCGCGCGGCATGGTCCCAGTCCTTGTTGAAATATTCGCTCTCGTCGAGCGTCAGGAACTGGATGAGCGGCTCGCCATAGACGCGCATGCCCTTTTGGCGCGCGCGGCGAATGGCCTCGTGCGCCTGTTCACAGGAAACATGCACGATATAGAGCGGCACGCCCGCCGCGTCGGCGATGCAGATCGCGCGGTTGGCCGCCTCGCCCTCGAACTCGGGGGGGCGGGAATAGGCGTGACCCTCGGGGCCGGTGATGCCCTGGTTGAAGTATTTCTCCTGCATTTCCGCCACCAGATCGCCGTTCTCGGCATGAACCATCGGCAGCGCGCCCAGCTCGGCGCAGCGCTTGAAGGAGGCGAACATCTCGTCATCCTCGATCATCAGCGCGCCCTTGTAGGCCATGAAATGCTTGAACGAGTTGACGCCCATCTCGACCGCGTCCTTCATCTCGTTGAAGACGCTCTCGTTCCAGCCGGTGACGGCCATGTGGTAGCCGATGTCGGAGCAGATCTGCGGCGCGGACTTGCGGTGCCATTCGTTGATGGCGTTCTTGATCGAGCCGTCCTCGCCAGGCAGGCAGAAGTCGATGAGCATCGTCGTGCCGCCACAGGCCGCGGCCCATGTGCCGGTCTCGAAGGTCTCGGCCGCGGTGGTGCCCATGAAGGGCATTTCGAGATGCGTGTGCGGGTCGATGCCGCCGGGGATGACATAGGCACCCTCCGCGTCGATATATTCGTCGCCCTTCAGGTCCTCGCCGATCTGCCTGATCTTCTCGTCCTCGATCAACACGTCCGCCTTCCAGGTGCGGTCGGCGGTGCAGACGGTGCCGTTCTTGATGACTTTGGTGGTCATTGGTTGGTCCTCCTTGTCGTCACCCGTCCCCGCCTCGAGCCGGGACCTCGCCGTCGGTTCTGCCACGAAGCGTGGCGGCCGCGAGGCCCCGGATCAAGTCCGGGGCGGGCGTTTTCGTTAGCCGGGGATGTGCGCGGTGACGTCCTGCCATCCGGGATTGTTCTCGGTGATCAGTGCGATCTTCCAGCCGCGCCGCCATTTCTTGATGGCGCGTTCGCGCCGGAGCGATGTTTCGAAGTCCTCGTGCGCTTCGAACCAGACGAGCGTCTTGATACGGTATCTTGCCGTATGCTGCGAGAGCCTCGCGCGATGAGCCTCGATCCGGTTGCGCAGGTTTCGGGTGCGCCCTGTATAGAGCGCGCCGCCGGGACGTGAGGCCATGATGTAGACGAAATGCGTCATGCGCGAGGGTTGGCGCGATATGATTGCCAAATGGTAAATCCCGCCCCGGGCTTGACCCGGGGCCTCTGCACGGCTTGGCCACGAGGTCCCGGGTCAAGCCCGGGACGGGTGTTTCCATGGGCAACTTCACCCCTCGATCCCCGCCGTCTCCACCACCGCGTGCAGGAGCACGTCCGCGCCGGCCTTGGCCCAGTCCTTGCTGATCTCCTCGGCCTCGTTGTGGCTCAACCCGTCCACGCAGGGGCACATCACCATCGCCGTGGGCGCTACGCGGTTGATCCAGCAGGCGTCGTGGCCCGCCCCAGACACCAGGTCGCGGTGCGAGTAGCCGAGGCGCTCGGCGGCGTTGCGTAGCGCGGTGACGCAGCCTTCGTCGAACGTGACGGGATCGAAGCCGCCTGCCACTTCAAATTCGACGCCCAACCCCATATCATCGCATATCTTTTTCGTCTCGTCGCGCATCCTGGCGACCATGTCGTCCAGGACCTCCTTGTCCGGCGAGCGGAAATCGACGGTAAAGACGACCTTGCCGGGGATGACATTGCGCGAGTTGGGGAAGACCTCGATATGGCCGGCGGCGCCCACGGCGTTGGGAGCGTTGTCGAGCGCGATCTCGTTCACCTTTTCGAGCACCCGCGCCATGCCGAGGCCCGCGTCGCGGCGCATGGGCATGGGGGTGGAGCCGGTGTGGCTGTCCTTGCCGGTGATGGTCACCTGCGTCCACATGAGGCCCTGGCCGTGGGTGACGATCCCGATATCCTTGCCCTCGGCCTCGAGGATCGGACCCTGTTCGATATGCAGCTCGAAGAAGGCGTGCATCTTGCGCGCGCCGACCTCCTCGTCGCCGCGCCAGCCGATGCGGTCCAGTTCGTCGCCGAAACGTTTTCCGTCCGCATCGCGCCGGTCCTCGGCCCAGTCCTGCTCGTGCATTCCGGCAAAAACGCCCGAGGCGAGCATGGCGGGGGCGAAGCGTGTGCCTTCCTCGTTGGTCCAGTTCGTGACCACGATAGGATGCCGCGTCTTGATGTCGAGATCGTTAAGCGTGCGCACGAGCTCCAGCCCGGCCAGAACGCCGAGCACGCCGTCATACTTGCCGCCCGTGGGCTGCGTGTCGAGGTGGCTGCCCACGTAGACAGGAAGCGCATCGGGATCGGTGCCGGGCCTTTCGGCGAACATGTTGCCGAGCGAGTCGAGCCCCATCTTGCAGCCCGCCTCCTCGCACCATCTCTGGAAAAGCGCGCGGCCCTCGGCGTCCTCGTCGGTGAGGGTCTGGCGGTTGTTGCCGCCGGCGACCCCGGGGCCGATCCTGGCCATCTCCATGAGGCTGTTCCAAAGGCGATCGCCGTCGATCCTGAGATTCTCACCTGGCGCTGACATGCTGGGCCTCCCGTCTCGATTTTACCATTTGGTAAAGATGTGACCACGGCGCCACCGCGAGAGTCAAGTTTCGTGTTGGGATTGTCGGACCGGGGCGCTACGCTGATCTGGCACGAGGAAAGCGAGAGCGCAAGCGACCATGCAGCACGCCACGTCCGGCAACCGCCCGAGCCGTATCCAGGTCCGCAACCGCGCGCGCATTTTGTCCGCCGCGCTCGAGGTCTTCGCGGCCCATGGGTTCCGTGGCGCGACGCTCGACCAGATCGCCGAGGAGGCGGGGCTGTCCAAGCCCAATATCCTCTACTATTTCGCGAACAAGGAAGAGATTCACGTCACGCTTCTGGGCCGCCTCATGGAGACGTGGCTTGCGCCGATGCATGACATCGACCCCGAGGGCGAACCGCTCGACGAGATCCTGCGCTACGTGGGCCGCAAGCTCGAGATGAGCCGGGAGTACCCGCGCGAAAGCAGGCTTTTCGCGAACGAGATATTGCAGGGCGCACCGCGCATGGGGCCGCATCTGCAGAGCGGGCTCAAGCCCCTTGTCGACCGCACCGCGTCGCTCTTCGAGCGCTGGATGGAGGAGGGGCGGCTCGCCCGGGTCGATCCGCGGCACCTGATCTTCTCGATCTGGGCCACGACGCAGCATTACGCGGATTTCGAGGCGCAGGTGAGCGTCCTCACGGAAGGCGCCGACAGTTTCGGCGGCGCGGCGCAGTTCCTCGACACGCTCTACCGCCGGATGCTCACCCCCTGATCCGAGGGTGACGGTGGGCGCCGGCGGCCGCGTCGAACCGACCGCCGAGGGGGTAGCCTGATCGCTCCATCACTCGGCGGCGCAGGCGCCGGGGTTGTTGGGATGGGTTGTCCAGTTCGCATATTCCTTCTCGACCACCTTGCCGGTGCGTTCGTCCACCTGGCCCGGCTCCAGTTCCGTCATGGTGATGCAGTCCTCGACCGGGCAGACATTGACGCAAAGATTGCAGGCCACGCATTCGGCGTCGATGACCTCGAAAGTGCGGTCCTCGCTCATGGAAATGGCCTGGTGCGACGTGTCCTCGCAGGCGGCGTAGCAGCGGCCGCACTTGATGCAGAGATCCTGGTCGATGCGGGCCTTGGTCACGTAGTTGAGGTTGAGGTCCTGCCAGTTCACGACCTTCGGCACGGCCCGGCCCACAAGCTCCTCGACCGAGGAAAAGCCCTTTTCGTCAAGATATTGCGACAGGCCCGAGATCATCTCCTGTACGATCTTGAAGCCATAGGTCATGGCCGCCGTGCAGACCTGCACGTTGCCCGCGCCCAGGGCCATGAATTCGGCCGCGTCGCGCCAGGTGGTGATCCCGCCGATGCCGGAGATGGGCAGGCCGGCGGTCTCGGGATCGCGGGCGATCTCGGCCACCATGTTGAGCGCGATGGGCTTGACCGCCGGGCCGCAATAGCCGCCATGGGCGCCTTGCCCGTCGATCATCGGCTCGGGCGAGAATGCGTCGAGGTTGACCGAGGTGATCGAGTTGATGGTGTTGATGAGGCTGACCGCATCCGCGCCACCGGCCTTGGCGGCCTGCGCGGGCTTGCGGATGTCGGTGATGTTGGGGGTGAGCTTCACGATCACCGGCAGGTCGGTATGGGTCTTGCACCATTCGGCGATCTGCTGGATGTACTCGGGCACCTGGCCCACCGCCGAGCCCATGCCGCGCTCGCTCATACCGTGGGGGCAGCCGAAATTGAGCTCGACCCCGTCGCAGCCGGTTTCGGCGATGCGCCCCAGGATGTTCTTCCAGCTGTCCTCGTTCACCGGGACCATGAGCGACGCGATGATCGTGTGATCGGGATAGTCCTTCTTCACGCGCGTCATCTCGTCGAGATTGGTCTGAAGCGGGCGGTCGGTGATCAGCTCGATGTTGTTGAGCCCCAGGAGCCGCCGGTCGGCGCCCCAGATCGCGCCGTAACGGGGGCCGTTGACGTTGACCACATGCGGATCCTCGCCCAGCGTCTTCCACACCACGCCGCCCCATCCGGCCTCGAAGGCGCGGCGGACGTTGTATTCCTTGTCCGTCGGTGGCGCGGAGGCCAGCCAGAACGGGTTGGGGGATGTGATTCCGATGAAAGTCGTTGTCAGATCAGCCATTTGGGGCCTCCTATTCATCCAAGAGGGTTTCGAACCCGCCATAGATCATGCGTGCGCCGTCGAAGGGCATGTCGCCCAGATCGCGCAGGCGCGGATCGTTCATCAACCGCGGCCACGAAGCTCATGATATACATGGCGTTTCCTCGTCTCTGGGGCCGCGCGGACCGGTCATCAGCCCATCAGCCTGGCATGGATGTCCATCGCGGCGTCGCGCCCTTCGGCGACCGCCGTGACGGTCAGGTCGTCGCCGCCCGCCGCGCAATCGCCGCCGGCCCAGACCCGGTCGAGCGAGGTGCGGCCCGGACCTTCGACCCTGATCTTGCGCCCGTCGAGCTCGGGCAGGCTGTCGCGGGTGAGGGTCTGGCCGATGGCCTTGAAAACCTGGTCCGCGGGCAGGCGCACGGTTTCGCCCGTGGGGGTGAGATCGTCGTCGGTATATTCGAACTCGATCTCGCGCACGGCGCCGTTGCCGTGGATCGCCACGGGCTGCGCGTTGGTGATGATGCGCACGCCGCGGGCGGCGGCGAGGTCCTGCTCGAAGACGCTGGCGTTCATGCGGTCACGGCCCCGGCGGTAGACCAGCGTGACGTTGAGCGCGCCCAGCGCGCGCGCCTGCACGGCGGCGTCGATGGCGGTCATGCCGCCGCCGATGACCACCACGTCGCGCCCGATGGGAAGCTTGGCGAGATCGTCGGCCTGGCGCAGTTCCGCAATGAAATCAACGGCATCCCGGACGCCGTCCTTGTCCTCGTTCTCGAGTCCGAGCGCGTTGACGGCGCCGAGACCGAGGCCGAGGAAAACCGCGTCGTAGTCGGCCGCCAGTTCCTCGAGCGTCACGTCGCGTCCGAGGGCCGTGCCGGTGCGCAGGGTGATGCCGCCGATCTGCAGAAGCCACTCGACCTCGCACGTGGCGAAATCGTCGACGGTCTTGTAGGCGGCGATCCCGTATTCGTTGAGGCCGCCGGGCTTCTCGCGCGCGTCCATGAGGGTCACGTCGTGGCCGTGCATCGCAAGGCGATGGGCGCAGGCCAGCCCCGCCGGACCGGCCCCCACGACCGCCACGCGCTTGCCCGTGGGCTCGGCGCGGGTGAAGGGGTGGATGCCCTGTTCCATGAGCGTATCGGTGGCATAGCGCTGCAACTGCCCGATGATGACGGGTTTTCCCTCGGCCACCTCGCGCACGCAGACCTCTTCGCAGAGCTGTTCGGTGGGGCAGACGCGGGCGCACATGCCGCCCAGGATGTTCTGGGTCAGGATCGTCTTCGCCGCAGCCTCGGGGGTGCCGGTGGCGATCTGGCGGATGAAGAGGGGGATGTCGATATCGGTGGGGCAGGCCGTGACACAAGGGGCGTCGTGGCAGAAATAGCAGCGATCGGCGGCGACCATCGCCTCGTGCGCGTCGAGCGGCGGGTGGAGATCCGAGAAGTTCTCGGCGTAGTCCTCGGGTGCGAGCCGGTTCGCGACGATGCCGGGCGTCAGGGGGCTGTGGCTCATGGGGGTCTCCATTGGCTGACAGTCTGACGTTCAGTAAAGCACATCTGAAAATTTTATCAATTGGTAAAATCCAACCCGCGTCGAAAGTGGCGTTAACGAAGTCATGCGGAGCGCGGTGGCGCCGGAAAACCGCAGGCGAATCGAAAGGTTAACGTCGAAAACCCGCGTCGGTATCATGTCGGTATCACGTCGGTATCCACGTCGGTGGAGGGCCTTTCGGAGCAATCGTGAACGCAGCGGACGCATGGTTTACACCCGCGAACCGGCGTTCGGCGGCGGGACATGGGCGGCTCGGGCGGTCTTTCCTTGCGCGCCCCGCGCGCCGCGGGTAGGCGGCGCGCGGGTGCCGCCTGCGGGCGGAGGCCCGATCGAACACATGACCCTCCAGAAGACCATCCAGAAGGACCGACCGATGATCCGACCGTTCACTCCCGCCCTTTGCCTTGCCGCCGTGCTGACCACGGGGGCTTGCGCCACCGTGACGCGCGGCAACAGCGAGGACGTGCAATTCACCTCGGCCCCCAGCGGCGCCACCGTGACCACGTCGCAAGGGCTGACCTGCGTGACGCCCTGCACGCTCGACATCAAGCGCAACGAGGCGTTCTACGCCGCGTTCCGCCACAAGGGGCAGACGCGCCAGATCAAGGTGATGCCGAAGACCTCGGGCCAGGGCGTCGCGGCGGGCGCGGGCAACATCCTTGTGGGCGGGCTCGTGGGGGTCGCGGTGGATGCGGGGACGGGGGCGAACCTCGATCATGTTCCCAACCCGGTTCACGCCGATTTCTCGAAACCCCAGGCGGCGGCGCAGCAGATCGCCGAGGCCCATGCGAAGGCGGTCGCACGGGCGCGGGCCGAGGCAAAGGCCAAGGAGCGGGCCGAGGACGACAGCTGATCCCAAGGGAGGGGCGCGGGCGGTTGCCGGCGCCCCCTTCTTTCCGGGCGGCGGGATGGGGAGGCCGCAGAAATCCGGACGAACGAAACGCTTTGTTAGGACGCGGCGTGCAAGCGTTGGCGGATGTGGCGATGTGCGATCTTCCTGTCGGCGTTGCTGACCGCCGGCTGCGATACCCCGAGCGCGGCATTTCGCGGGGTGCCTGTCACGCGTGTGGCGGTGTCGGGCGACCTGTTCGACGTGCGCGTGCAGGGGCGCCGGGCGGAGGCGGTGCGGCTCAATTCCCGGTGGGCCCCCGACCGGATGAGCGTCGCCGTGGCCGCGACCCACGCGATCGAGCGGGTGAGCGGCTGCCGCGTGGCGGGGCTTTCGGGCGACCAGGCGATGCTCGAGGCGCGGCTCGATTGCGGGGCAGGCGCGCCGCCGCCCAAGCCGCGTGCGGCGTATCTCGATTGTGACTTTGTCGTGGATGGCGACGGCTTCGGGGAGGCGCTGTGCACCGCCGCCCCGCGATAGACGTCAGCCGCCGTGAAAGCCCTCGAAACGTGGCAGGTCATCGGCCACGTCAAACCAGGGCAGGCGCTCCTCGTGATGGACATGCTCGGCCGGGTGAAACGCGGCCGGATCGGAAAGCGAGGCCATGTAGAGATGCACCTCGCCCGGGTAGTGATCGGCCTCGAAGGCCATGGGCGTTCCGCAGGCGGCGCAGAAACTGCGGCGCACCCCCTTGCTGCTCGCGTATCGCTCCGGGGTGGCCCCGGTCCAGCGGAAGCCCGACGCGGCCACGGTGAGAAAGGCGGTGACGGGCGCCGAGCAGTTGCGCCGGCAGCTTTCGCAATGGCAATAGCCGGTCCAGCCGGGTTGCCCCTCGAAGCTGTAGGTGACGGAGCCGCAGAGGCAATGGCCGGTGGTGGGCATGGTCGTGTCCTTTCGGGTCGCGGGATGGCGGGTGCGTGGGGCGGGATTTTCGCGCAACGCGGCGCGCGGTCACGTGGCGAGGCGCTTTTCCATGTAGAGGCTCGTGCCGTTGGGTTCGTAGCTGCCGAAAATGTCGCATTCCACGAATCCGTGACGGGCATAGAGACGCACGGCCGACGCCAGTGCCGCGCCGGTTTCGAGCCGCAGGAGCGGCAGGCCCAGGTCGCGCGCTTCGTCCTCGATCCGGCGCAGGAGGGCGGCGGCGACGCCGCGCCCGCGCGCCTGCGGTGCGGTGAACATCGATTTGACCTCGCCGTAGCCCCGGCAGATGGCGAGCGCCCCGGTGCCCAGCACCTCGGCGCCGTCGCGCGCGGTGAAGAAGCGGATGTCGGGGCCGGTGAGATCGGCGAGGTCGAGCGCGTAGATGTCCCCGGGCGGGAAGGTCTCGGCCATGAGCGCATGGCTCGCCTCGAGAAGCGCGCGGGGACCGGGGGCCAGGGGATCTGCGGGTTCGACGATGAGCATCGGCCTCACTCTATGACAAGGGGCAGCGTGGCGGCGATGGGCGTGCCGTCGCGGACAAGCTGCGCGTGGTCGTTGGTGGTGAGCGTCACGCGGATCTCGTGATCGCCGCGCGGCAGGGCCGAGAGGTGGACGTGGGGACCGTAGGCGCGCATCACCTTCACGCCGTTCACGTAGACATGCGCGTGCCCGTGGCCCGGTTCGTGCGGACCGTTCACCCCCTCGGGGTCGAAGGTGAAGTTCCGGGCGATGATGTGGAGGTTGCGGCTTTGGGGGCCGTCGGGTGTCAGCGCAAGGCGGAGCGTCGGCGCGGGGTTCCCGGCCTCGACCATGCGGTCATGGGCCGTGTCGTGCGCGCCGTCGCCGTGATCGTGGGCGGAATGGTCATGGACCGTCGCGGGCGGATCGGGCGCCTCGGGCGCCAGCGCGTGCCCGGCGAGATAGCCGCCGCCCGCCCCGAAGAAGAGGCCGATGAGAAGGAAGGCGGCGGGTTTCGACATGGGCGGGGTCCGGGGCTGTCGATGGAGGAACGTGCGGCGAGCCTAGCGCAGGTGCGGCCGCGCGCCCAGCCCCGCGCGAGGCGGGGCGATCGGCGATGAATTGCGCAATATCTTGTGGATAACTGCCCGTCCCGCGCCATATCGTGGGGTTTTGCGTTGACAGGCCCGCGCGGCCCTCGTCACATTAGGGCAAAGAGGCCGGAATCAGCGGCCATCGGGCAGCAAGGGGACAGGGTGCATTTCTCACGGCTCAGGCTGACGGGCTTCAAGAGCTTCGTCGATCCCACGGACCTCATCATCCATGACGGGCTGACCGGCGTGGTGGGGCCGAATGGCTGTGGCAAGTCGAACCTGCTCGAGGCGCTGCGCTGGGTCATGGGCGAGAACCGCCCCACCGCCATGCGCGGCGGCGGGATGGAGGACGTGATCTTTGCCGGCGCCGCGTCGCGGCCCGCGCGCAACTTCGCGGAAGTGGCGCTTCATATCGACAACGGCGACCGGCTGGCCCCCGCGGGGTTCAACGATGCCGACACGCTCGAGGTGACGCGGCGGATCACGCGCGACGTGGGCAGCGCCTACCAGGTGAACGGCAAGGACGTGCGGGCGCGCGATGTCCAGATGCTCTTTGCCGATGCCTCGACCGGGGCGCATAGCCCCGCGCTGGTCCGGCAGGGGCAGATCAGCGAGCTCATCAACGCGAAACCCAAGGCGCGGCGGCGCATCCTCGAGGAAGCGGCGGGGATCTCGGGGCTCTACCAGCGCCGGCACGACGCGGAGCTGAAGCTCAAGGGCGCCGAGGCGAACCTGACCCGCGTGGACGACGTGATCGAGCAACTGGCGCAGCAATTGTCGCAACTGGCACGGCAGGCGCGGCAGGCCGCACGCTACCGCGCCATCGGCGAGGACTTGCGCCGGGCCGAGGGGATGCTGCTCTACCGGCGGTGGAAGGAAGCCGACGAGGCGGTGGCGCGGGCGGAGGCTGCCCTGCGCGAGCGCACCACCGAGGCCGCGCGTGCGGAAGGCGCCGCGCGGGAGGCCGCGAAGGCGCGCGAGACGGCGGATGCAGCCCTGCCGGCGCTGCGCGAGGAGGAGGCCATCGCGGGGGCGGTCCTGCAACGGTTGCAGGTGCAGAACGACACGCTGGCCGACCAGGAGCGGGGCGCGCGGGACCGGATCGAGACGCTGGAGAAGCGGATCGGCCAGCTTGCGCAGGATATCGAGCGGGAGGCCACGCTCAACCGCGACGCGGGCGAGACGATCGAGCGGCTGGAATGGGAGGCGCGCGAGCTTGCGAAGGCGGGCGAGGGCCATGACGACAGGCTGGCCGAGGCCAGCGACGCCGCAAGCGAGGCAGCGCGCGTGTTGCAGGAGCGCGAGAGCGCGCTGTCCACCCTGACCGAGGATGTCGCGCGGTTGGCGGCGCGCCACCAGTCGGCCCAGAGGTTGCTCGACGATAGCCGCAAGACCTTAACGAAGAGTGAAGGGGAAGCGGAGCGCGCGCGGGAGGCGGCGAAAGCCTCGCGCGCGGCGCTGGAGGAGGCGGCGCGCGGCTTCGAGGCGGCGACCGAGGCCGAGCGTGTGGCGCAGGCGCAGGCACGCGCGGCCGACGAGGCGCTGACCCGCGCCGACGACGCCCGCGCCGAGGCCCAGGCGCGCGAGGCCGATGCCCGCGCCGAGCGATCCGAGGCCGAGGGCGAGGTCAACGCGCTTTCCGCCGAGGTGACGGCGCTGGCGCGGCTGGTGGACCGGGACACGGGCGAGGGCGGGCAGATCCTCGACCGGCTCCAGGTGGAGCAGGGGTTCGAGAAGGCGCTGGGCGCGGCGCTGGCCGACGATCTGCGCGCGCCCGAGGTGGCACCCGATGGCGCGTCGGGCTGGCTGGTGCTGCCGGACTACGACACGCATCAGCCGCTGCCGGGCGGGGTGCAGCCGATCACGCATCACGTCTCGGTGCCCGATGTGCTGGCCCGCCGGATGAGCCAGGTGGGCGTCGTCGACGCCGAGGACGGCGCGCATCTGCAGGCCGATCTGCGGCCCGGTCAGCGCCTCGTGAGCCGCGAGGGTGACCTGTGGCGTTGGGACGGGTATCGCGCCTGGGGCGAGGAGGCGCCCTCGGCGGCGGCGCTGAGGCTGGAGCAGCTCAACCGGCTGGAAGAATTGAAGCAATTGCTGGCCCATGCCACCGCGCGGGCCGAGGGGGCACGGGCCGCGCACGAGGCGCTGACCGCGCGGCTGAAGGCGTTGAACGAGGAGGATGCCGAGGCGCGGCGGGCGCGCAAGGCGGCGGACCAGGCGCTGAACGAGGCGAGCCGTGCCTTGAGCCGGACCGAGGCCGACCGCAACCTCGCGCAGTCGCGGCTCGAGGCGCTGGGCCTTGCCGTGACGCGCCACGAGGAAGAGGCGATGGCGGCGCGCGCGCAGGCGCAGGAGGCGGAGCGGGGCCTGAAGGACCTGGGCGATCTGGAGGCCGCGCGCGCGGAGGTGGAGGACGTGCGCCTGACGGTCGAGGCCGCGCGGATCACGATGATGTCGCGCCGGTCCGACCATGACGAGTTGCGCCGCGAGGGCGAGGCGCGGACGCGGCGCGCGCAGGAGGTCGCCAAGGAGTTGAGCGGCTGGCGCCATCGCCTTGAAACCGCCGAGAAAAGAAGCACCGAGCTGGCCGAGCGGAAGGCCGCGTCGGAGGAAGAACTGGGCACGGCCCGGGCACAGCCCGAGGAGATCGCCCGCACGCGCGAGGACCTGGCGGGCAAGATCGCGCAGGCCGAGGCGCGGCGGGCCGCGGCGGCGGATGCGCTGAGCACCGGCGAGGGGGCCGCGCGGCAGGCCGCGGTAACCGAGCGCGAGGCCGAGCGCGCGGCGGGCGAAGCGCGCGAGGCGCGGGCGGCGGCAGAGGCGCGGCGCGAGGGCGCGCTCGAGACCCGGGCGCAAGCCGCACACCGGATCGAGGAAGAGCTCGAGACCACGCCCGAGGCGCTTCTGGAACAGCTGGATGCCGTGCCCGAGGACATGCCCGGTGCCGATGCGATCGAGGCGGATGTGAACCGTCTGAAGCGCCAGCGCGACGCGCTGGGGGCCGTGAACCTGCGCGCCGAGGAAGATGCGCGCGAGGTGCAGACCGAGCACGACACGCTGGTGAGCGAGAAGACCGATCTCGAGGACGCGATCAGGACCCTGCGGTCGGGGATCGCCTCTCTCAACCGCGAAGGGCGCGAGCGGCTGCTCACGGCGTTCGAGCAGGTGAATTCGAATTTCGGCCTGCTTTTCAAGCATCTGTTCGGCGGAGGTGATGCAAATCTCGTGATGGTCGAGAGCGACGATCCGCTGGAGGCGGGGCTCGAGATCATGTGCCAGCCGCCGGGCAAGAAGCTGGCCACGCTGAGCCTGCTGAGCGGGGGGGAGCAGACGCTGACGGCGCTCGCGCTGATCTTCGCGGTGTTCCTGGCCAATCCCGCGCCGATCTGTGTGCTCGACGAGGTGGACGCGCCGCTTGACGATGCGAATGTGGGGCGGTTCTGTGACCTGCTGGACGAGATGTGCCGCCGGACCGAGACGCGGTTCCTGATCATCACGCACAACGCCGTGACGATGAGCCGGATGGACCGCCTGTTCGGCGTGACAATGGCCGAGCAGGGGGTGAGCCAGCTTGTTTCGGTCGATCTCAAGAAGGCCGAGGCGATGGTCGCGTGACCGGGTGGTTAACGCGCGGTACGGCCTGTGGGTGAGGCCGATGCGCGAATCGGTGGTCGGATCGCACGGTTAACAGGGGAAATCGGCGGATTTCGGACGTCGGTATCCATGTCGGTATCCACGTCGGTATTGCGTCGGTGCGCGCAGCCGGAAGGGCCGTGATTAACCCACCGCGCGCACGAGCCTTAACGATTTGCAGACAATTGCACGGATAGCGTGCCTCTCGCTGCGACCCTTCGCAGTGTGAGGAGGTGATTCTTCTGAGTGAAAGAAACTTTCGCAAATGGATGGTCGGGATCGCGGCGGCGACGCTCATCGTGACCATTCTGCGACTTTGGATCGCATCCTAGGGTGCGGGACAAGGAAAGACCCTGCCGAGTAGCCGCTCGGCAGGGTCAACTGCTTTCAGTGATTCTTCTGAAAACGAACTTTCGCAATGACCTGATACTAGTCATTTCCTGCCAAAAAGTAAAGATTTTCGCGCACGGTCAGGGCAGCGGGCCGGTCTGCCAGAGGCGCACCTTGAGCCCGCCATGGGCGACCGGCGGTCCCGGCGGCGCGAAGGGGAGCGCGGTGGCGCGGGCGAGACCGCCCTCGGTGGTGACGAGGCCCACGCGCCAGCCGGAGAAACCGTCCAGCAGCACCCTGCCGAGCGCGGCGTAGAGGCCGTAGATCATCTTCTTGTTGCCGACGCGGCCGCCATAGGGTGGGTTCACGATGACGAGGCCCGGCGGGCCCTCGGGGCGGGTGAGGTCGCTGATCGCGCCTTGGGCAAAGGTGCAATGATCGGCGACGCCGGCGCGGAGGGCATTTTCGCGCGCGCCCTTGATGGCGCCCGCGTCGCGGTCGCGGCCATGGAAGGTGAGGGCCGTGGTGCGGGGCACGGTGGCCTCGCGCAGGGCGGTCCAGCCTTCCGCGTCGAAGCTCGCCAGGTCCTCGAAGGCGAAGCGGCGGGCGCGGCCGGGGGCGCGGCCCGTCGCCATCTCGGCGGCTTCGAGCAGGAAGGTGCCGGAGCCGCACATCGGGTCGAGCACCGGCTCGGTCCCGTCATAGCCGCATTGCCGCAGGAAGAGCGCGGCCATGGTCTCGCGCATGGCGGCCTTGCCCACGTATTGCTTGAACCCGCGGCGATGGAGCGGCTCTCCCGAGGTGTCGAGCGAGAGGGTGCAGAGATCGTCCTCGATGCGGAGCATGACCCGCAGGGCTGCGTCGGCGGTGACGGGTGCGCCGAGCTCTTCGGTGATGGCGCGTGCGACGCGCTGGGCGGCGGCGCGGTCGTGGTAGATCCTGGAGCGTTTGCAGGCGGCCTCGACCCGGACGGGGATGTCGGGGCGGAGGTGATCACTCCACGGGAACTTGCGCGCGCGCTTGTCGAGCTGGGCCACGTGCATCGCGCGAAACTCGCCGATGCGGGCCAGCACGCGGGAGGCGCCGCGCAAGCTGAGATTGGCGCGCCAGACCTCGGGCCAGCCGCCCGCCACGGCGACACCGCCCGGGTGCGACTTGACCTCGGCGAAGCCCGCCGCGCGCGCCTCGTCCGCGAGCGGCCCTTCGAGGCCGGGAGGGGCGGTGAGGAAGATCCCGGTGGGGTCGGGCGCGGCCATCAGAGGCGGTTCAGCAGGTCGCGCGTGGGCCAGGCGTCGGCGGGCAGGCCGAGTTCGCTCTGCACGTCCTGCACGGCGGCGCGGGTGCCGGCGCCGAGGATGCCGTCGATCTCGCCCACGTCATGCCCCCGCGCCTTGAGTTTTTCCTGCAAGCGCTTGAGGTCGTTTCCCGAAAGGCCCGGATCGGGATCCCCCGGAAGAAAGACGGGCGCGCCCTGGAGGCGGTTGGCGAAATAGGCCGCGGTGAGGACGTAGGTGAAGCTCTGGTTCCATTCGAAATAGACGCGGAAATTCGGATAGGCGAGGAAGGCGGGGCCGTCGCGGCCCTGCGGCAGGAGGAGGGATGCCGGCAGGTCGCCCGCGATCTCGCCGTGGCGGGGCGCGATGCCGAGCGCGGCCCATTCGGCGGCGGGTTTCGTCGTCCTGAGCCCGGTCTGCGACCAGTCGAGCGTGTCGGGGATCGTGACCTCCTGCAACCACGGCTCGTTCGCGCGCCAGCCCAGGGACGAGAGCATCCTGGCGCCGGACATCAGCGCATCGGGCGCCGAGGTCTTGAGCGAGACCCGCCCGTCGCCATCGCCGTCGACACCGTTCTCGATGATGTCGCGGGGCAGCATCTGGACCATGCCGATCTCGCCCGCCCAGGCGCCGGTGGTGGTGCGGGGATCGAAATCGCCCATCTCGTGCAGCTCGAGCGCGGCGAAGACCTGCGGCCGGAAAAGCTCGGGGCGGCGGCAGTCATGCGAGAGGGTGACGAGCGCGTCGAGCGTGTTGAAATCACCCTGGAAGCCGCCGAAATCGGTTTCGAACGCCCAGAAGGCCAGCAGGACGCCGCGATCTATGCCGTAGGTGGCCTCGATCCGCTCGAAGACGGCATCGTATTCAAGCGCCTTCGCCCGGCCCGTGGTGAGCCGGCCCGACGAGATGAGATGACGGGCGAATTCGGTGAAGGTCTTCTGGAACACGCCCTGCCGGCGGTCGGCCTCGAGCACCGCGCGGTCCTGCCGGACCGAGGCGAAGAAACGCTCGACGGTGGCGGGATCGTGGCCGCGCGAGACGGCCTCGGTCTTCAGGCCATCGACGAAGTCCGGGAAACTGCCGCCGCAGCTTTGGGCGCCGGCGGTGGTGGCGAGGCCGAGAAGCGCGGCGAGGCAGGGGACGAGGCGCATGGGACGGCTCCTTGCAGGTCATCAGCGGGCCGAAGGTAAGGGCGGGCTCAGCCCAGCACAACCGCGATGACCGCAAGGCAGGCCAGGAAAAGCCACCACGCGCGCCAGAGGGCACGGATGCAATCGTCGATATCGCGCGCGGCGAGGG